>JBLRWO010000030.1:0-46771 GCA_047921215.1 Cyclonatronaceae bacterium
ACAGCCATGCAAACCTGTTTGAAAAGGTCAAGTTTTTCGGTGAGCGTACATTTATTATCCTTGCAATAAGACGTTATCGGCACCCCATCTACATATTCCATTACCAGATAGGAACGGCTGTCTTCAGTAACACCGCCATCATACATACGGGCTATGTTGGGGTGCTCAAGCCCGGAGAGAATATTTCGTTCAGTAGCGAAACGTTTGATATGGCTTTTTGAGCTCAGTTCCTGGCGAAGGATTTTGATCGCCACTTTCCGCTCAAACTGTCCGTCGCTGCGTTCAGCAAGATACACATTACCCATACCGCCCCGGGCAATCAGCTCGACCACTTTATAGGGTCCGGCCTGTTTCAGATGAGTGAGAGGCAACAATTCGTCAATGCCTGTTCCGGATGAGGTCAGCTCATTAACAAGGGCCTGACTTGATTCAAGCATGTCCTCCCAAAAAAATTGCGAGGGCCCGATTGTGTTCAGAAAATTAAAAACCTCTTCCCTGAGCGCCCGGTCATGCTTGCATTCTGCCTCAACAAATGGCAACTGCTCAGTACTATCGAGATCTATAGCCCTGTCTACTACCGCTATGATTTGCTCCCATCGGTCTTTGGTCATTTTATCAGGCAAAAGTCTGTCGTTGATCTATATGGTGATACTGCTTAAACACGGGTAATTTTATACATGGGTGATTCTGCTTCTATTTGATGATTCTACCCGGGTATAAAGGCCGCTGCCCACTATTTGAGCAGCAACAGCTTTCGTACTTCCGTTGCTGTCCCCACCCGAAGTTGATACAAATAGACGCCACCCGAAAATCCGGATGCATCCCAGTTTACCGTGTGATTACCGCGTGGCACCACCTCGTTCAGCAGTGTAGCCACGTGCTGGCCCAGCATATTATGGACCGAAATGACCACGTGGCCGGATTGAGGCAGTTCAAAGGGGATCGTAGTGGATGGATTGAACGGGTTGGGATAGTTTTGCTGCAGGATGTAGTTTGACGGAAACCTGTCACCCGCTATCTGTTCCAGATTCGTGGTTGTTACAAACGAACTCAGAATCATGCCCCTCTCCCCGACGGCAACGGCCTTATTCGTTCCCGAGAAGGCAACCGCCTCGAAACGGTTCCTCGTCACACGCTTGTCAGGGCTCCACGTCTCACCCCCGTCATTTGTCTGGCGGATCTCACCCAACTCACCTGCAATTATGCCTGTGTTCGCATTCGTGAAGTATACCCCAAAGTAGTCGCGGAGCGATCCACCGGGTTGTCGGGCTGTCCAGTTCAGACCACCGTCGGTAGTATGCAGAACCGTTCGGGACTCTCCCACTACGGTACCAATGTTAGCATCAGTGAAATGCACCCCCCTCAGAACACGGGAAGATCCGCTTTCCTGAGTTGACCAGGTGGCACCCGCATCGGCGGTATGGATAATTGTTCCGCTCCACCCGACTGCATATCCGTTTTCGGCGTCAGCGAAGAAAACAGCATTTAGCTGACTGGTTGTCACTTCATCCAGCAATGTCCATGAATCGCCCCCGTCGGTACTCCGCATAATGGTTCCCTGGCTCCCTACTATCACTGCGGTTTGAGCATCGGCAAAACCAACCGATTCCAGATGACGGGTTGTACCACTTTCTATTTCGGCCCATGTTTCTCCGGCGTCTGTCGTTCGCAGTATCGTGCCGCTGCCACCTACTGCTAACCCAATATCCTCATTGATGAAATCAACACCATAGAGCCATTGGTTCGTACCACTCTCCCGTTCGGCCCAATTGGTACCACCATCAACCGATTGCAGAATAGTGCCATCCCGCCCTACGGCCACCCCTATACTCACACCGGCGAATGCCACATCAAAAAGCCACTTTGTACTCCCGCCCGAAACAGCTGCCCAGTTTTCTCCGCCATCGGTTGTTCGCACTATTGTACCGGCTACTCCTACTGCCGTACCTGAATTTGCATCCGTAAAAAAGATGGCGTTAAGATCATCCGATGTACCACTCTGCTGAACCACCCAGGTTTCACCACCATCGGTTGTACGCACGATCATACCCGATTCCCCCACAGCTGTTCCCGTACCCTGATCATCGAAGAAGACACTCATAAGATCGGCACGCCCGAACATTCCGGTGTTATTGGGAATGGCATTTTCTACCACAAGCCACGTTTCGCCCCCGTCGGCCGTTTTAACGATTGTACCTTGCTGCCCCACAGCTATTCCGGTATCCTCGTCAGTGAAAACAACACTGTGAAGCTGCCGGGTTAATCCGGTTTCCTGTTGCGTCCAGATCTCACCACCATCGGTTGTATGAACCACGGTCCCCATATCCCCGACCGCCCATCCCCTATCCGGATCAATAAAGAAAATACTCCTAAGCGGATTCTCTGTCCCGCTAACCTGTGGTTCCCACTGGTCGCCGCCGTCACTGGTTTTTTCTATGATGCCGCTGAACCCGGTTGCCCATCCCGTGGTGGCATTCACAAAGAAGACGTCGACATATGGAAAAGCGGTACTGGTTTTTGACTGCCATGTATTCCCGCCATCGGTTGTTCGCGATAGTGCGAACGGGCCGACGGCAACACCATTGTTGGCATCAGAAAATACAATGCTGGTGAGGTCCTGCGTTGTCTCACTAATACTGGCTTTCCAACTGATACCACCATCAACGGTGTGCAGAATCACCCCGTGGTCGCCAACTGCCCACCCTTTATCGGTATCCATGAACGTCACATCGTGCAAATCGTTACCCTGTGGCGTCGGGTTTTGCCATGTCCACTGAGCCTTTGTGCTATGCGGCTGAATGATGGATGCGAGCAGAAATAACAATATAAATTTTACCGCTGAAATCCCGGACAGACCTTTGATTATTGATCCTGCTATTCTTTTTGCTGCCATGATAACGCCTCTTATATAACTAAGTTGATGGTTACTTTTCTGACCGATGATCCCCAAATTTGATCTGGAATAGCTTAATGGGCTATTTGAAAGGTGCATTAATGTATAGGTTATCATCACTGTATACAGATATGCGCAGTTTGCTATACCTTTCTATCATCAACCCCTGAAAATAAATCCGCCCGGGCCGGTATTGAACTAAACGATTAACCCGCTCAATTGCTTTTTGTACCACGCAGCCCTTCCGGCCACATCCTCTTTCCACGACAGGCCGATACTTGCGTAGATGATGTCGCGGCTGATGGGGATGAGGGCCGGTCCGTGGTGGGTTTGCAGGGCGCGGGCGAGCTCATCGATCGATCCGCCCTGGGCGCCGATGCCCGGAATGAGGAGCGGGGCCTCAGGGTTGGCCTCGAGCACGGAGCGGAGTTTTCCCGCCTTTGTGGCACCGACAACCATGCCAAGGGTACCGGGAACGGTTTTCTGCATGCGCCTGAACGATTCGGCCAGGTGAACGCTCACGGTTTTGCCACCCTCAAGTTTCTGCTCCATCAGGTCGGCCGAGCCGGGGTTGGATGTGAGCGTGAGGGCGAATACACCGTAACGGTCGTCTTCGAGGAAGGAGGCCATGGTCTCGAGCCCCATGAAGGGCGACAGGGTAACGGCATCCACACCGAACTGACCAAAGAAGGCATCCCGGTATTTTCCGGCGGTATTGCCGATATCGCCCCGCTTGGCGTCGGCCACCACCAGCCGGTTTTTGGGGATGGCGTTCACCACGTCCGCAAACACGCTGAACGCCTGCCGCCCCAGCGCCTCAAAGAAGGCCAGGTTCAGCTTGTAGCCGCAGGCATGGTCGCGTGTGGCATCGATCACCTCATGGCAGAAGGCGGTAACCAGGTCGTTCACGTCGGGATGGCGGTCGATCAGGTGCAGGGGCATCCTGGCCGGATCTGGGTCGAGGCCCACGACCAGCGGGGAGCCGGCATCGCGGAGGGAACTGTGCAGTTTTTCGTTGAAAGTCAAATCGGTAAAATCCATTGTTGGTGCGCGGGAAGTTACAAAGAGTTCTTTTCAGAACCATAAAGGGAAGCGGATTCCGGGTCAGGGAAGTAACCGGTGGGCAGAAGCAAGCAGCCTTTTTTCTGTAAACGGTTAAATTACATCACGGGCGTATGTCAATTTTTTGAGTTTTTAGCACATTTTGCATTAAATTCCCTCATAGCAGGCGTACAGGAGTAAACATGGTCCCCTGTCGGATTCGATCAGGGCCGTTTTGTAAACAGATAGCAGCCAACAGGTATGTGGCGAGGCCGGTTTATGCACCTTAGCAGGGTTCTGTATTGCTTTAACCTCAAATTGAACAGAAACCTCACGGATTATCGCATGAAAACTCTACTACTATTTATCATTTTTACCCTTTTTACAGGAATTCAGCAGGCATTTCCCCGGCTGTCCGGTCCGGCGGCCACCTCTTCCGAAGCAGCCGCATCAACCGACGACCAGTGGCTGTCATTCCCGTATATCTCATCAAGCGTGAACAACCACGTACATGCGGTTGCCGTATCTGGCAGTGATGTATACGCGGGCGGGGAATTCACACAGGCGGGTACGAACCCTGCGAACCGTATTGCCCGCTGGGATGGTAACGTGTGGCACCCGCTGGGCAGCGGCGTTAACGGTACTGTTCTTGCCATCGCCGTGGATGGAAGCGATGTGTATGTGGCCGGAGATTTCACACAGGCGGGCGGGCAGCCGGCAAACCGCATCGCCCGGTGGGACGGCGAACAGTGGCACCCGGTAGGACCGGGTTTTAACGGAACCATACACGCTCTGGCCCTTACCGCCGACGGGATTTACGCGGCAGGGTCGTTTTTTCCCGCGGGCGGTCAGCCGGCAGATAAAATCGCCTTCTGGGACGGTGAGGCATGGAACACGGTTGGCAACGGAATCGGCGTAATCCGGGCCCTGGCCGTTATGAACGGCGATCTGTACGCAGGCGGCACATTTACGTTCGCCGGAACTGAGGAGATCTCCAGAATCGCCCGGCTGGTCGACGATGCATGGACAGGCCTCGAAGGAGGAGTGAACGACGAGGTCTATGCTCTGTATGCTGACGGATCCGACCTGTATGTTGGCGGACGATTCAGCCGTGCCAACAATGTGAACTCGTTCAAGGTTGCCCGCTGGGACGGGGCTGCCTGGCACCAGTTCGCACCGGTGATGGGGACCTCCGATTTTGTCTCATCCTTTGCCATGTACAATGGCGATCTCTATATCGGTGGCGATTTTACGAACGCCGGGGGTGTGCGGGTCAGCCATTTTGCCCGCTGGAGCGCTGGGGCATGGGAACCGCTTGGCACCGGAATGAACAGAAGGATACTGGCCATGGCCGTAACGGACAACGGTATAATGGCCGGCGGATGGTTCACCAACGGCAGCCATTATGTGGCACGGTTCGACGGGTCTGAGTGGCAGCCTGTTACGTCAGGCCAGGCTTCGGGCCTGACCGGCCTGAACGGATACATCGCCGACATGGTCGAGCACGAGGGAAGCCTCTATGTGGCCGGCCGCCTGACCGGTGCCGACGCCAGGATGACGAATCACATCGCCCGCTGGGACGGGCAGCAATGGCATGCCCTGGGGCTCGGGATGAACCTGGAGGTCTCCGGACTTGTAATTCATAACGGAGAACTCCATGCCGGCGGCGAATTCAGGATGGCCAATGGCGAGTCGATGCCCGGGGTGGCCCGCTGGGATGGTGGGGAGTGGCACCGGGTGGGCGTCAGTTCACCTGTGGGCGGAGTTTTTTCTATCGCATCCTGGAAAGGGGATCTGTACATCGGGGGGAGCTTCCGCAATTTCGGCGGGAAGACCTATAACAAAATCGCCCGGTTCGACGGAACCGAATGGCACGACCTGAACGGCGGCGTGGATCCCGGTCAGTTCGACTTCGGTGCGGTACACGCCCTGCTCGCAACCGATGATTATCTCTATGTAGGCGGTTCTTTCACTACGGCCGGCGGCGCACCGGCAAACCGCCTGGCCCGCTGGGACGGCGAGACCTGGGAGGAAATACCATCCGAGATCAACCAGACGGTATTCGCCCTGGCCGAGTGGGAAGGTCACCTGTATGTGGGCGGACAGTTCACCACCCCGGGCGCCTATATTACCCGCTGGGACGGTGATACCTGGGACCAGCCGGGGCCTGGCATGAGCAACCAGGTTTTCGCGCTCTATCCGGCCGGTGATGTTCTCTACGCGGGCGGTATCTTTTTCACGATCGGCGGCGTGCAAATTCCCAACGCAGCCAAATGGGATGGAACAGGCTGGTCCGGTCTGGGATCCGGCCCCGGTGGCCGTGTGAGCACATTTGCATCGTTCGGCGGTTTGCTCTATACGGGCGGCAGTTTTACAACGGTGGGAGGTTTACCGTCCAATTTCATCGGCGCCTGGAGCGAGGGCGGGCCCATTCAACCCGCTGCGATGGTTCTCGTGTCGCCGCCTGATCTTTCCGGTGATGTGAACCCGCGGGCAACCCTCACATGGAATTCCATTCCCGGCGCCACATCCTACGAATTGCAGATTGCCACCGATGCAGCATTCACCACCATCATCAACCCGGTAACCGGCATCACCGGCACTTCGGTCACATACACCGATGAACCGCTGCCGGAACTCACCCAGCTCTGGTGGCGGGTACGCGCCGTTGCCGGGGGTACTGCCGGCGAGTGGAGTGATACCTGGACGTTCACCACGTCCACATCCACCAGCATCGCCGGCCGTTCGGAACTACCCCGGCAGCTCACCCTTGATCAGAACTACCCGAACCCGTTCAACCCGGCCACGGTAATCCGCTTCGGCCTGCCGGAACAGGGGGATGTACACCTCGAGGTCTTTTCCCTGACCGGACAGCGTGTTGCACGTCTGGCCGAAGGGAACCATACGGGGGGATGGCACCAGGTGGTTTTTGATGCTTCGGCGCTTTCGAGCGGTGTCTATTTCTACCGGCTGCAGACTCAGGCAGGAACGATCACCAGAAAGCTGACTCTGATTAAGTAGGCGAGGATCAGGGGGGTTTTTACCGGGATCTGGGCGATTGGGGGGGGTACCGGGGTACCCCCATGAACGACTCTGCGAGGTCCTCCGGACTCTCGCAGGTTGTTCATCGCAGGTTGTTCATCGCAGGTTGTTCATCACCGGGTGTTCATTGCAGGTTGATATGTTTGTTGGGAAAGCCCGATATTGGGGGGTAACTATTCAATGATCACCAGTCTTTTTATTTTGTCTTTACCGGTAATTACGGTTTATACCGATGGCGCCTGCAGCGGAAATCCCGGCCCGGGCGGCTGGGCGGCGGTTCTGGAGTGGAACGGCAAGGAGAAGATACTGCAGGGCGGCGAGTCGGATACCACGAACAACCGCATGGAGATGCGCGCCGTGGTCGAGGCTTTTAAAGCGCTGAACAAACCCTGCCACGTGAAAGTGCATAGCGACAGCGCCCTCATCATCAACGCCTTCACCAAAGGCTGGATCGACAACTGGCAGCGTAAGGGCTGGACCAAGAGCGACAAAAAGCCGGTCGAAAACATCGATCTCTGGAAGGAGATGCTCGAGGCCGTACGTTCCCACCACGTGGAGTGGATCAAGGTAAAAGGCCACTCCACCAACGAGCGCAACAACCGCGTAGACCGCCTGGCCGTCGAAGCCGGCAAACGCCCCGCATCAGGCTGAGCATGCCCTGACAGCCTGAACGCCCCCCCCGTCAGGCTGAGCGCAGGCCTGAGCGGAGACAAAGCACCCCACGTCAGGCTGAGCGCAGGCCTACCTTCGACATCCTCCCAAATTACTTCGCAGTTCAATTGTTCACTTGTTCCTTACTTCCCTAATTCGAAGCTCACCAACACCCCTGCCTTCGCCACATTCGAAATTGTCCATCGCCATCGGGGATTTTGAATTCTGAATATTTTACTTTAACCTCTCCCCGTTCAGCGATATGGTGCAACGCCCCGCGCCTCCGCCGGATATGTGTGTGTGTTATCAAAACTGCTCAACAGCTCACTAGCCTCCTAAATCCTGTTGTCTGATGAAAGAAATCTATAAAGTATACTGGCGCCGCCATCTCACCATCATCGCTGTGCTGCTGGCGATCTGGTTCACCGTCTCCTTCCTTTTCGGCATTCTGCTGGTCGATGAGCTTGATGCCGTCCGCATCGGCGGTTTCGGCCTGGGATTCTGGTTCGCCCAGCAGGGTTCGATGTACGTATTCGTTGGCCTCATCTTTCTGTATGTGTGGATGATGGGCAGGCTTGACCGGGAATTTGGCGTTAGCGAGGATTAGGAGACGATTATGGATATTCAAACCTGGACGTTTATCATTGTCGGCCTCACCTTTCTCGTGTATATCGGGATCGCGTTGTGGTCGAGGGCCCTCACCACCAGCGAATTTTACATTGCAGGGTCGAGTGTTTCGCCGCTGGCCAACGGCATGGCCACCGCCGCCGACTGGATGTCAGCTGCATCCTTCATCTCCATGGCCGGCATCATCGCCTTTATGGGCCGCGACGGGGCGGTGTACCTGATGGGCTGGACCGGCGGTTATGTGCTGCTCGCCCTGCTGCTCGCGCCCTATCTGCGCAAATTCGGCAAATTCACCGTGCCTGATTTCGTGGGCGACCGCTACTACTCGAACACCGCCCGCCTGGTAGCCGTGGCCTGCGCCATCTTCATCTCCTTCACCTACGTTGCGGGGCAGATGCGCGGCGTGGGCATCGTCTTCTCCCGCTTCCTGAATGTGGACATCTACGTAGGTGTGGGCATCGGAATGGTGATCGTGTTCATCTACGCGGTGATGGGCGGCATGCGCGGCATCACCTATACCCAGGTGGCCCAGTACTGCATCCTCATTTTCGCCTACATGGTGCCGGTGATCTACATCTCCATCATCATGACCAACAATGTGATACCGCAGATCGGCTTCGGGGGCACCCTCGGCGACGATTCAGGCGTCTACCTGCTCGACAAGCTCGACCAGCTGCATACCGAGCTGGGTTTCGCGGCCTATACGTCGGGGATGAGGCCCACGATCGACGTCTTTTTCATAACGATGGCCCTGATGGTGGGCACCGCCGGGTTGCCGCATGTGATCATCCGGTTTTTCACGGTGCCCAAGGTGCGCGACGCGCGGATGTCGGCCGGTTACGCCCTGCTGTTCATTGCCATCCTGTACACCACCGCCCCGGCCGTGGCCGCTTTCGCCAAGGTGAACCTGATTCAGACAGTGCACAACGTGCCCTACGATGAGGTACCCGAGTGGGTGACCAACTGGGAGCAGACCGGGCTCATCCAGTACGAGGATAAAAACGCGGATGGCCTCATACAGCTGAATGCCGATCCGGCCATCAACGAGATGCAGGTTGACCGCGATATCATCGTGCTGGCCAACCCGGAGATTGGCGGACTGCCGAACTGGGTGGTGGGGCTGGTGGCGGCCGGCGGTCTTGCCGCGGCACTTTCCACCGCCGCGGGCCTGCTGCTGGTAATTTCCACGGCGATCTCCCGCGACCTGGTGCGCAGAACGTTCGTGCCAAACATCAAGGAAAAGCACGAACTGATGACCGCCCGTGTTGCGGCCGGCTGCGCCGTATTCCTGGCAGGCTATTTCGGGGTAAATCCGCCCGGATTTGTGGCCCAGACGGTCGCTTTTGCCTTCGGCCTGGCGGCGGCCTCCTTCTTCCCGGCCATCCTGATGGGCATCTTCTATACGCGGATGAACGTGCAGGGCGCGGTAAGCGGCATGGTGGCCGGCATCGTGTTTACGGCGGGCTATATCATTTATTTCGCCATCCTGAACCCGGAGATCAACAACAGTGAATACTGGCTGTTCGGCATCTCGCCAGAAGGCATCGGTACCGTGGGGATGCTTCTGAATACGGCCGTGGCACTTACGGTATCCCGCTTCACACCCCCTCCGCCCGAAGAAATCAGGGCACTGGTGCAGCGGATAAGGATACCGAAGGAGTTGAAGGAATAATTGAACAGTAGAATAATTGAACAGTAGAACAGTTGAACAGTAGAACAGTTGAACAGTAGAACAGGGAACAGTAGAATAGGGAACAGTAGAACAGGGAATGGGGAATGGGGAATGGGGAATGGGGAAGTGGCCCCAAACGTCGTGCTGAGCGCAGGCTGAAGAGCGTAGCGATGAAGCTGTAGTCGAAGCATGCGAGCAGTGCTTCGCACTGCCCAGAGGCATCTCTCTATCGGGCAGCCATCCCTGAGAACGGGCATTGAAAGTGATGGCCTGATCCCTTTAACCGACGTAACAAAAAAGGCCGGGTGGTTCACATCCGGCCTTCAGGGTTTTGCAATTCAGTTTTGGTCAGATCGCGAAACGCAGACCTACGGCTATACCGAGCTGATCGAATTCGCTGAGGGTATACTTGACCTCTCCGTAAAGCCATGCAAAATCGAGATCAATCATACCACCAATACCCAGGTTCAGGCCAATTTCACTACCTGAAGCCGATCCTCCGAATGTTCCGAAACCAGGTACTGACACAGTTGGGGTTTCGACTGTCCATCTCAAGTAGTTTAACCCCGCAAGTCCATACGCATTCATTGATTCATCCTCGAAGAAGATGTAGTGAACGTTGGCGTTGAATTCAAACCACTTGGTTTCAACCTCAAAATCGCCATCACCCTCCGTTTTTGGGAAAAAGTAGATAATGTCGGCCGCTGCCCGGAAATTTTCATTGATCAGGTAGGTTCCGCCAATCTGAAGGCCAATGGATTCAATCTCCGTTCCATACGCAAGTCCGGCACCGAGTCCAATTTGCGCCTGACTGTTTTGAACACTAATCAGAACAAAAGCAGCAACGGCTGCCAGTATGATTTTTTTCATAATACGTACCTTATTGTTGGGTTGGATTTTCTATTGTTTACCATTATTTGCCGCATTGTGGCCGGTGTCCGGTCAGCACCGTCATATACCCGGCAACGCAATGCTGCCATAATCGCACAATATAGATAAATTGACAGGACTAATAAAAACAAATCTGGTTCACAGCAGGTTTGGCCTGTTATCATGAACATTTTTGCTGTTTTTCACTTTTACACAGGCAATTACCGGCAAAACACTATGAATGCCTGAAAAAGATTCCGGTTGGCCTCCGGCACTTCTCAGGCTTTTTTTGCGTTATGCACACCTGATGCCAGTGATGATATTGTGCTACGGTCATTGTGATGCTTTAAAATCATTGGTAATTGATATGTGGTTAAAACGCAATGTAATGCAGTATAACGACGCCATATTGCAACTCCGTCATCGCTGATGTATAATCACCAACGATTTATGAACCCTATGAATACACTGATCATTTCACTGCTGATACTAATAACATCCGGTCTCAGCACCGGGAAAGAGGATAACGACATGAGAAAAGCGACTTTTGGAGGCGGATGCTTCTGGTGTGTGGAAGCCATTTTTGAACGGGTTGAAGGCGTGAGCCACGTAGTATCCGGTTTTTCGGGCGGCGATGTGCCCAATCCCAGCTACCGTGAGGTTACCGGCGGACGTACCGGCCATGCCGAAGTGGTGCAGATAACCTACGATCCCGCCGTGATCACCTACGACGAGCTGCTCGAGATTTTCTGGATGACCCACGACCCCACCACGCTGAACCGCCAGGGGAACGATGTGGGCCCGATGTACCGGTCGATCGTGCTCTACCACGACCAGGAGCAGAAGGAAAAAGCGGAGTACTACAAGAAGAAAATAGAGGATGAGGCCATCTACGACCGCCCCATCGTTACCGAAATCGTGCCCATGAACGGCTTCTGGGAGGCCGAGGAATACCATCAGGACTACTTCGAAAACAACACCGAACAGGCCTACTGCCAGTTCGTGATCCTGCCGAAGGTAAAGAAGTTCAAAGAGATTTTCCGCGACCGGCTGAAGGATCGTAGTGAGTAATGAGTATTGAGACGGGTAATGATTAAACTTTAAGTATAAGATTATATTGGTAATATGTGAGGCGAGGCTTACGCCTCGCCTCACTCGCCTCATATGTTGTTTTTGTGAGATTGGCTGTTTAACCACAATCTACGGTCTCACTACTCACAACTCATTACTACTCACTACCTACCTCCTGTATGCCCTGAAATTATACGCGAACGTTAGCATCACATACGACGAGAGCACGTCCGAGCGCACATCTTCCACGTAGTTTTCCTGCACGATCCGGTTCACGCTGTTGTTCTGGCCGAGGATGTCGATCACGGTCAGGCGCAGTTCACCGGCCCTGTCGGGCAGGAATTTGTAGCCCACCGAACCGTTCCAGTAGTAGGTGTTGGGATCAAAATCGAGATCCAGGCCCTCGTAGTGGGTCATGCTGAACTCCGAGGCCAGCACCAGGCGGCCGAACATCTGCACATTCACCCTGGCACCGGCACGGCCCATGTAGTAGTTGTTGTCGATGAGCGCATTCCCGGGGCTGTCCACGAAATTGTAACCCGCATTGTAGGAGAGCGTGAAATCGACTTCGGGGCTGATGTTGCTGTTCACCGACATCCCCCCGTTCAGCCCTATATTCCGCATATTGCCGGTGGTACTGTTGATAGCCGTCGGGGTAAGGCTGTAGCTCACGCCGCTGAACAGGTTCACATTGCTTTTGATGAAGCCGGCCGGCAGCCCGTAGCTGAAGAACGACCGCGCGTTCCAGGCGTTGCCGGTATTGCCCGGCGTTACCAGCCGTGAACCGCGCCCCAGCACAATGCCCTCTCTGATCAGGGTATCGCGCACGGCTGTAAAGGTCAGGTTGCCGATATAATCGAGCGTATAGCCCACATTGATGAAGCTGATGAAGGATGTACCCTTTTCAACATTCGCGGTACGGTAGCGCGCCATCAGGCTGTGGGTGTACTGCTGGTTCAGGTCGGGATTCCCACCGGTGAGCTGCAGCGGGTTCGAAGTGTCGATCACATCCTGCAGCTGGGTGGCCGAGGGCGTGCTTGTGCGCGTATTGTAACGCAACATCAGGTTGGATGCCCTTGTAAACCGGAACATCATGGATGCCGACGGCAACACGTTCCGGTAGGTTTTGCGGGTGTCCACTTCGACCGGAAATGTCTGCTCGCCCCTCAGCAGGGTGTACTGCCAGGCCAGGTTCACATTGTAATTCCAGGTCTGCGTCGAAAACCGGTATCCGCCGCTCCCGTTGTGGGTATATACCCTGTTATCGTAGCGGCTGGTCAGGTCGGGGTCCAGGATGGAGTAGGTACTGCTCTGCTCGTCGAACTGCCAGGCATCGCGCTCCGATACGCTCAGGTTGATGCCCGGTGTATAGCCCGCAACAATCTGGCCGCGCTCACTTACGGGCTCGGTGTATTGAAAGCTGGTGGATACCGACTGGCCACGGCTCAGAATGTCGGTATTCCGGTTGCTGATCAGGTTCAGGTTTTCCTCATCAAAGAAAAAGCTTTCGCCGATCTGCAGCTGATCGCCGGTCCGGCTGTTGAAATCGCTGCGCAGATTTGCTGAAAAGGTACGTCCCCGTTTTTCAAACCGGTGCCGGTAGAGCATATTTCCGGCAATATTGTACCCGGTGTTGTCCGATTCGTTGAAGTTGGATGTGCGGTTCAGCAGTTCCTGGCCGGCCAGGGTGAAACCCTCAAGTACCTGAACGGCCGAATTTTGCTGGAAACTGATGCGCGGTGTGATAATCAGCGAGTTCCTTTGATCCATGGTATATTCGATCCGCCCGTTGAGCCGGTGGTTGAAGTTATCGGTATCGGCGAGGGAGGATTCATCATAAAGCTGGTCGCTGTCGAACTCCGAAAAGAAGCGCCGTTCGAGCGTCTGGTTGTTGGTATTGCCGGTGGCATTGAAGAAATAGCTGCTGCTCACCCGCCATTTGTCGCCCCGGCGGTCGATATAGTTCAGGCCCGCCGAGTGGACGGTGCTGATGCCGCCCTGCTGGCCGATCAGGAAATCGCGAGTGTTGTTGCCGCCACCACGTCCGCCGCCCGGACCACCGGGGCCGCCACTGCCAGGCCCGCCGCCCCGCATACCACCGCCGCGGCCGCCCGTGGCCGCCCCCTGGGCCACTCCGAGCAGGTCTTCGCTCGAGAAATTCTGCTGGTTCATATTGTTCGACATCCCCAGTATCGAAATCCGCCTTGCTCCGTTGAACAGGTTTACATTGCCGGATCCCATATAGCGCTCATCCGTGCCATAACTGGCATTCACGCGGCCGAAACTGCCGTTGTTCATGCCGATCCGTGTAACCACATTCAGGGTGCGCGTGGTGTTGCCGTCATTAAAACCCGTAAACTGAGCCTGGTCGCTAAGCTGGTCGAACACCTCGATCTGCTGGATGATCTCTGCAGGCAGGTTTCTGAGGGCAAGGGTGGCATCATCTCCGAAAAACTCCTCGCCATCAACCAGCACGCGTCTGAGCTCCTCGCCCTGGGCCTGCACCCGTCCGCCCTCAACAGTAAAACCGGGCATCCTGCGCACCAGGTCTTCGGCCGAGGCATCGCGGTTCACACGGTAGGCATCGGCATTGAAGGCTGTGGTATCGCCGCGGATCTCCATCCTGGGTGCCAGGCCGGTAACGCTTACCTCTTCGAGGTCGGTACCGCCTTCGGCAAGGGTAAAGTCCTGCCCGGAAAGCTCTCCCCGGCCGGCCATAATCCGCCTCGACTGCCGCTGATAACCCAGAAACGAAACCACCAGATGGTATTCGCCCGGACGCACACGTGTGAGTGTATAGGAGCCGTCGTCGCCGGTGGTTACACCCCGGAGCAGGGTACTGTCGGGGATGGTGAACAGGGTCACATTCGCTCCGGGAAGAGGCTCCGTGCCGGATTCGGTTGCGGCGGTCACCGTACCGCTGATGATGGCACCCATGCCCTGCCGCCCTTCCTGCTGCTGACGCTGCTGCCGGGCTTCAGCGGCGGAAAAGACAGATGTGAGCAATAATGCAACCATGATGATTGCCGGACGGATTTGTATTCGCAGTTTCAAGGATTATGGGTTTACGGATTAACGGGGATGCTTAAGCACTGTACACAACCGGCAGATTTCCGGTCATACGAACTATGGCGCACATGATACTATCAGACCTGTGACGTATACCATCCCCCGAAGTTTTCGCTAATGAAAACTTTTTACACATCTGTGCGATTTGTAAAAGCGGATGTGGCCGGTCAGTCGTTTTTCCCGGTATCCAGGTCGTTCAACTGTATTGCCCCGATAATACTTTTATAGATAAAGGCACTGAACAACACCACGGCTATACCGATGCCTGCCATATCGAGAACCGTAAATATCTGATCATTCCAGGTATACAGGACCGGGTTCCAGAAAATGATCACAAAGTTGATTATCATCAGCACAATTCGGAACTCGGTCGGACCGATTTTACCGTGCGAAAGCAGAAATTTCTGGCGCGTATAGGCCACGATGTGTACATACACGTTCATCATACTGTAACCGACAGCAACAAACAGAGCGATGTCCATCTGCATAAGCGGGGATGCACCTATCGCTATGGCGATAAATACCACGGAACCGATATCACAGATGTGATCCACAAAATATCCGTAACGCTCCCGTTCACATTTCCGGACGCGGGCAAGGGTACCATCAAGGCTGTCGCCGTACCAGTGCATGATCAGGCCGGCATTGCTGAGAAGCAGCCACCAGGGCGAGTACACGGTGAGCAGATAACCCGCGCCGATCACGACTGCCGCAAATAACGCCAGAAAAGTCATGTGGTCGGGGGTAATCCACATCGGGGTCGCATTCGCCATCCGGGGCAGCCATTTTTGCTCAAGGCCCCTTGTAAATGAGTCGTTAATACGTACTGCTTGTCGGTTTTTATCCATGAATCGTGGAATTAGTCAGCAATTTGTTCTTTTTGCTTCTGAAATATGATGTGTTCGTTGGCGTAGTATTTAAACAGGGGAGCGATGGTCATTCCGATCATATCAGCCAGAAGATAATGTATTAACAGCATTTCTGTGAGCAGCCATAACAGCGTGAGCCGTACTGCGAAATCGATGAACACGGTGATTGCGTTAAACCGGATCAGCTGCCTGAAAAAATGTTGCACCCCTTTGGTCCTTCGCTCACCCCAGGTCACATAATAGTACAGCGTGAAATTGTAAATAATCGCAATTTCTATGGCAATTGCACCCGACAGTATCAGGTGCAGACCCAATACTCCGTGAAGCAGCCACAGAAACAGCAGATTAACTACCGTTCCCGACCATGCAACCACCTGGAAGCTGAAAAAACGTTTGTAGTGCTCTCTCAGATAATCGAGATAAGACAAAATGCAGGCTTTCTGAAATGGTACATCCATCGTAATCGTTAAGCATCAAAGTTACACTCTATTCCCGTCAAAAAAAAAACGCTGAACCGGTGCCGGCGAACCGGCCGATTAAAACCCGTTTACCCTCCCTGGCTAGCAAATGGCTTGAGGCTCATGTCATCGAAAAGACCCAGACCGGCTTTGATGGAACCCGTTACGGCGATCATGGCAGCATTATCGGTACAGTATTCAATTTTGGGTATGTGCAGGTATAGATCATGGCGCTTCGCCAGCCCGACGGCTTTCTTACGCAGCATACTGTTGGCCGATACACCACCGGCCAGGACAATGGTTTTTACCGGGTATTGGTTGAGTGCCCGTTTCAGCTTTTTTATCAGCACTTCCGTGATGGCATGACTCACACTGGCACACAGGTCATTCAGATGGTCTTTCAGATATGCCTCCTTTTCATCATCGGGAATCCGCTGCAGATGGTAAAGGGCCGATGTTTTAAGGCCCGAGTAACTGAAATCAAGCCCTGCATTCATCAGTGCCTGAGGAAACCGGTGGAAATGGGGATCACCCTGCTGCGCCAGCCGGTCCATTACCGGTCCGGCCGGATAGGGAAGGCCAAAAATCTTTCCGATTTTGTCGAACGCCTCACCGGCTGCATCATCGCGGGTACGCCCGAGAATGGTGTGCTGCAGGGGCGCTTCCACAAGTACGATCTGGGTGTGACCGCCCGATACTACCAGCCCGAGGAACGGGTATTCAGGCGTTTCCTCAATAAAGTTGGCATAAATATGAGCATCCATGTGATTTATACCGATCAGGGGTATATTCTGCCTCAGCGCAAAACCTTTGGCAAAACAGAGCCCCACAAGCAGCGCCCCCATCAGTCCGGGCCCGTTGGTCACGGCTACGGCGTCAATATCGCCCGTGGTGCAGCCGGCTTCGGCCAGCGCCTGAGCTACGGTTGCCCAAATGGTCCGCTGATGGGCCCTTGACGCCAGTTCCGGAACCACACCGCCAAAGCGCTCATGGATGGTCTGCGAGGCGATGATATTTGACCGCAGCCCGTCAGGGCCGTACACAGCCGCCGCCGTTTCGTCGCAGGAAGATTCGATTCCGAGTATGGTCATTTTGGAGGTGTGTTTTTGATCAGGATGAATATAGGGAGTATTGAGACTTTTTCGTCATGCCGAGCTGGTAATATCGCCCCGGGGCTACACAAATATGAAGATGACACCGATAGAGCTGTTAGTATGCTTCGAATCAGGGAAGTACGGAACAAGCGAACATTTGAACAGCCAGGTGATTTGGGAAGATGTCACTGGTAGCACGTAATTTTGCCCCAATCGGGCAACACTATTCTGGATGTGACAAGCAACTTGTCACTGGTAGCCCCTAATTTTGCCCCGAACGGGCAACACTATTCTGGAGGTGACAAGCAACTTGTCATCGGTAGCATGTAATTTTGCCCCTTCGTGCAACACTATTTTGGATATGACAAGCAACTTGTCACTGGTAGCCCCAAATTTTGCCCAAAACGGGCAACACTATTGGGGATGTGACAGACTTGTCACCGGTAGTATGGCCAGAGCACAACATAGTGAAGTCGAAGGGCGCAGCGGAGTGGAGCGAAGCATGTGAGCAGTGCCGTGCACTGCTCATTTAGGCAGAAAAAAGCCTGGCTTGCAGCGACCGCGGTTTACCGCGGTCTGCGCCCGGCATGACGAAAAATATCTCACTACTCACTACTCACTACTCAATACCGGCAACTACTTAACCAGCGTCATCTTGCGGGTAATTACCTCATTGCCTGCGAACAGGCGGTACACGTAAATCCCGTTCGACAGGCCGGAGGCATCGAATGTGGCGGTATGGTAACCTGCCGGCTGCTGACCGCTAACCAGTACCGATACCAGCTGTCCGAGCATGTTATACACCTCCAGCCGTACTTCGGCCATTTCGGGCAGGCCATAACGGATCTGTGTGGCCGGATTGAACGGGTTCGGATGATTCTGCTGCAACGTCAGTTCCGTGGGCAGATTCGACCTGAAGCTCGGCCTGGCCGTGGTAAACATCCAGACCTCAGACCATCCGCTTTTTCCACCCTCGTTGGCCGCTCTCACCCGCCAGTAATAATCGCGGTTACCCTCCAGACCGCTGTAATCAAGGTAGAGGATTTCAACGCCCGATGTGTCGATCTCCATACTTGAAAAGTCGGAATCCCTGCTTATCTGCACATCATAATTCCGGGCACGGGTCACGCTGTTCCAGGCCAGTACCGGGGATGTGGGTACATCAAACATATAATGGTCAGGCGATACCAGCTCCGGCACCGGTGGCGCCTGGATGATGGTGGTATAATGGGATATTTCAGACCAGCCGCTTTCACCTCCCCTGTTCACCGATTTAACCCGCCAGAAATAGCTTCTTTCGTGCTGCAGGGACGGTGTGGTGTATGTTGTATCGCGGATCTCCTTTTTTTCGTGAAGGATGTCTGAAAATTCGGCATTCACCGACAGCTGTACTGTATAATGTGCAGCCCGCGCACCCGATTTCCACACCAGGCGGGTCCGTACAGGCTGGTCGTCGGCAAATTTCTGTGGCTGCACTGCTTCCGCAACATCCGGAGCAGCGACGATGGTGGTAAACTGCCGGATATCGGACCACGCACTCAATCCCCCGGTATTCAACGCCCGAACCCGCCAGTAGTACAAGGTTGCATGACTAAGGCCACTGATTGTGTATGCGGGTTCGGTTATATCCTGAACATTGGCGATCAGAAACCGGAAGTCGGGATGCACCGAAACCTGAAGATTGTAGGCGGCGGCACGGTCGGTTCGCTGCCAGCGCAGTACCGCGTTTACCGGCACATGCCGCGCGAGATGCTCCGGCGCCACAACAACAGGTTGGGTTGGTTCCTTTACCATCGTGCGGAAACTCACCGGATCGGACCATTCTCCTTCGCCGCCAATATTGACGGCACGCACACGGAGATAGAATGTTTCGTTATGATCAAGGCCGTTTACAGAGGTGATGGTATCCGTTATGGCATTCCTGCCAACAACAGGGAACCTGAAATCGCCGGTCCGCGATACCTGTATCCGGTACGATGAGGCCCGTTCAGGCTTCGTCCAGTTGGCAGTGAGCCGCACCGGTATGTGGATGTCGTCCTGCCGGGGTGTGAGAATTGCCGGTTTACCGGGTACATTGATAATGGTGGTGAACTTTCGGGGTTCTGACCAGTCGCTGTACCCGCCGGTATTCGATGCCCGCACACGCCAGTAATAGGGAGTGAGGTGATCGAGAAAGAAAACGGCGTAGGTTGTATCGCTGATACCGGTCTCATCATACACCAGATTTCTGAAATCGGGGGTACGGGAGAGCTGGAACCGGTAGGTAGCTGCACGGCCGGCCCGGTGCCATACCAGTTCGGGGCTCACAGGCTGGTGAAGGGTATCTGGTACGGGAGTGGCGAGTTCGGGGCGTTCAGGCCGCTCCATGATGGTGGTGAACCGGTATGTGCGCGACCAAGCACTGTTTCCGCCGATATTCACGGCCCTCACCCGCCAGTACCAGGATGTGTTATACCTCAGGCTGTCGAGATACAGCGCCGTGCCGGTCACCGCGGGAAAGTCGACCAGCAGGGAATCAAAATGTTCGGATGCCGACACCTGTACCCGGTAGATTTCAGCCCGATCCGTCTCATTCCATATCAGCTCAGGCCGCACAGTAACATGCCTGGCAGCATTATGCGGGATGGACAGCGCCGGCACGGATGGGATCGCAATGATGGTTTCAAAGCTCCGCACTTCGCTCCAGCTGCCGGCACCACCGGCATTCTCGCCACGCACCCTCCAGTAATAGCGCGTGAGGTGGTCAAGCCGCTCGGGGATGTGTTCATTAAAATCCGGTTCCGCCTCGTATTCGATGGTTTCAAAACCGGGCGTTCGGGACAACTGCAGCCGGTAGGAGGCGGCCCTTGCGGCAGACTCCCAGGTCAGCTTCGGGGTAACCGGCACATGCACCGCATCCGGTTCGGGTTCTTTTGGCACCGTTACCGGCGGAGGCTGCACTACCGTAGTAAACGACCGTACCTGCGACCAGCGTCCGCCGGCACCATCCCTTACCGACTGCACCCTCCAGTAATAGACCCTGTCGAAGAGCAGGCTGTCGGGCTCTACAATGGCAGCAGTCAGATACAACGAATCTGCAATCTGATCCCTGAAGTGTTCATCAAGGCTCAGCTGCACACGGTAGGCCTCCGCTTCATCAACCGTCTGCCATCTCAGAAAAGTTTTTACAGGTATATCCAGGGCCTCATCAGAAGGAAATATGAGCTGCGGCGGCGGTATGGTAGCGCTGGTATCGGCTGCATGAACGGCAGGCACACCTGATACCTGCCCGGCAGGCTGAGTTCCGTAGGCCATACCGTTCAGCAATACCACGAGGAACCCCATAATCAGTGCTTTACGAATCGATTTCAATCTATATAAAATCGTGATGTTCATGCCAATCTGTAACCAACGCAAGTACTTAATGTGAGAATTTCTTAACCTTTAATATAAGGATTGTAACGGATATCAGCCGGAAAACCGGCGCATTTTTACCCCTTTTTTCAGGTTTTTGATCTTCATAAATAAGAAGAGCCCCGGCGGTCAGGCCGGGGCTCCTGTCATTTGGGGTTTCATATATCTTCAATTTTAAAAAGAGATGCAGGGCTATGGATAACCGGAGATCAGCAGCCCTTCTTCACTGCAGTTACACTGCCTGCACCTCTTTATGCTCTTTATGTTTTTTATGCTCTTTATCAAAACGGACATCAACCCGGGTACCACCGTTCACATTCAGGCTCAGATCGGCGCCAAGCTGTGCACCCAGCAGTTCAATAAGGGTAGCCCCCAGCTTTTTTACCTCGGTTTGATTCTCCAGATAGTCGAATCCTCTGCCATTGTCTTTAACCGACAGGTTTACGCTGCCATCTTCTTCGCTGAGACCAATGTGCAGATGTCCCTTCTTCCGATCAGAAAATGCGTGTTTACAGGCATTTGAAACCAGCTCATTCAGGATCATGGCCAGGGGTATGGCCTGGTTCACACTCAGAATTACAGGTTCAATGTCGGCATCCCAGCTGATGGAAACTTCCGGCTTATCGACCGACAGCAGAATTTTATCCACAATAACCCGGATGTATTCAGCGAAGTTAATCTCCGACAACCGTTCGTTGTGGTACAGCATCTCGTGAATGGCCGCCATCGAGTAGATTCTCAGCTGATTGTCACGAAGCTTATAGATCGTGCGTTCATCCTCTTCCTGGTCGATCTGCAGTTCCAGCAGGCCGGTGATGATGGCCAGGTTGTTCTTCACCCGGTGATGCACCTCCTCGATCAGCACCTGCTTTTCTCGGAGCGACTCTTGCAGGCCGATGCGGGATCTGACCAGCTCGGTCACATCCATGGCCTGTATGAACACTCCGTTAATTTCCCCGGCCGAATCTTTGACCGGCTGAAGAATAATATTGAGGTAGTACTCCCGGAAAACTTCGCTTGCAGGATCGAAAATCTCCATTAGCATCTCCTCCCCGGAAAACGTTTCAGCCGATTCGAAGACATGCCGGACCTGCTCAATACCTGCTTCACCACGTATGTTGCCAGTGATATCCATTACGGGTCGGCCCGTAAGCTTATCGATGCCGATAATTTTTTTGAACGCGTCGTTTATGATGGTTATCCGCAGATCTGCACCCTCAAGGAAGCAAACGGGCGATGGGGCATACTGAATCATCTTCTCCATCTCGTTCCGTGAAATAACAGCCGCTCTCCGTGCTTCCCGTTCCATGCGGAGCAGTTCACTGTTCTTCTGCTGGAGCCTCCTGTTTTCCATCATGTCCAGACCGGTACCAATAAGATAGACGGAGTCGTTGCTGTCAAACCGTACACCGGTTAGACGGTAGGGAACGGCCTCTCCATCGCGGTTCAGTATCTCCGCTTCGATTTCGGCTTCGTCATCATCAAAAACCGATTTTACCTTCATTTCAACCATTTCACGGGTATCGTCCGCGAAAAGGTCGGTTACGAGCATTTCCCGCAGTTCATCGTCGCTGTAGCCGGTTACCCTGACCAGGTTTCTGTTCCAGCGAACAAATTTCAGGTCCTGATTAACCATATATACTACCCCGGGAAGGCTGTTTATGATCGATTCACTGATCTTTTTTTCACTAACCAGGGCGCCTTCTTCCTTCTTCCGGTTTGAAATGTCCCTGAAAATGATGTGGGTGTTGTACTCTCCCTGCACATCAGTATAGCCGGTAGCAGTGAGCTCAACATCAATGGACTGCCCCGACTTTTTTTTCATGCGGGCTTCTCCCCTCTGCAGCCCGTTCGTATGAATATGATCCATCAGGTTCCGGGTAGCCACATCAAGCAGGTCGAACAATCCTTCCCTGTGTTCACTCAGAATCTCCTCCGGATCATAGCGGAGCATTAGCATCGCCCCGGGATTTGCATCAAGTACCCGCCCGTCGGCACCCAGGGTTATGATTCCGTCGGTTGTACTCTGAAAGAACTGACTGAGCCGGTTCTCTGTTTCCAGCAGGGCCTGTTCAGCGTTGTGCAACTGCGTTATGCTCTGATGTCGCAGTAATACGAGGTCGAATTCCTCAGTCTTCATCACCTGCATCCTGAACCATCTTTTCCGGCCGTTCGGTTCATGGCAGGGATAATCAAGGGCAAAATGCTCCGTTTCGGCGTTCATTACGGCGTTGATACCGATAAACGCTTTCAGTGCCGTATCTTCGCCATCCCGGATGGCATTCCTGAGAACCTCAAGATAATTCTCGTATACCTCTTCATTACCGGAAGCCGACTGCCCGGGGATGTATCCGTTTTCCTCACCAAATCTCTTCCATGGTGTATTGGTGATCACAATATCCCAGTTGCGGTCTATTACCGCCACATTCGCATTGATGGCCTCTATCCCCACCTGAAAACCCGTTAAAAATGATTTCCGAATTTTTTTCATCTGCCTGTAATACGCTTTCCGTTGATCTCTGATGAACGCATTGAATGCTGCTGTCTTTAAATAAAATTTCCAGCATCCCAATATCAGGCTAAAATCAGGGTTATATAAGAGTTAAAAGACCTAATTTTAAAATCGGGTGTTTACACCTATATCACGTGGCAGAAAACAGCAGGCAGCTATCGGTATTTTCAGCCAATCGGGTCGCAGAGTTCAATGATCACTGGCAGCAGCCATTCTCCGATCTGGTGCATCATAAGGCAGGCATCGGCGCCAGCCTCGCGCAGTATCTGCTGATGCACAGAGTCAATGTCGGTATCGATGGCTATGATATACCGTGCGATCTCTCTTTTTTTCAGGGTGCTGATGTAAGCCGGCTTACGCACACGCAGTGCAGACAGATCCACGACAATACAATCGTAGCGGTATCGATCGCCCTGTACATAGTACCCGGTCTCGTCCAGGTTGTGTAAACCGGCACGAATATTCGGATCTTCGCGGACCAGATCCTGCAGGGCAGATAAAATGCTGCCCGATCCTGATATAATCAGGCACTCCATTTGTTTAATTAGAATCACGTCAGAAAAAATTCTATCGAACCCGATATTACGATAAAACCCTGCATCAAATAATCCGCTGAAAAGCGTAAAATTCTAATGGGCATTAAGACCTATGGGAATGGTGGACAATAGAACAGTGGAACAATAGAATAGGGAATAGGGAATGGGGAAGTGGCCCCGGAACGTACCCTCCCGTCATGATGAGCTGGTAATTTTGCCCGGTTGCGGGCAACACTGATTGAAAAGTGACACCGTCATGGTGAGCCGGTAATTTTGCCCCAATCGGGCAACACTATTGGGGATGTGACAAGCAACTTGTCATCGGTAGCGCAGCGAAGCGGAGTGTAGTCGAACCAGATGGCTCCGTGGCAACGGGGCCGTGGGTGCATAGGGGTACGATTTATCCAGAAAAACTCCAATAATTTCGCGGGATTTCATTCCACGACGCCCTTCGACTCCGCTGCGCTGCGATCAGGTCGTAGTCGAAGAATGCGGGCAGTGCCGCGTGCCCCCATACTCAGGCCATCACCCCACTCCACTTCCACATTCTCTATTCTATTGTTCGCTTGTTCTACTGTTCCCAACCCTGCCTGTTCACAAATCCCGGTAAATTCCGGGCTCTTTCTCCCTAAATTATCCCGTGTTTCACGGCAAATTTTATCAGCCCTGCCGTATTTCTGGATCCCGTCTTTTCCAGCAGGTTGCGCCGGTGGGCATCTACGGTTCGGCGGCTGATGAACAGTTTCTTTCCGATTTCCTCGTTGGTAAGCTCCTGGGCGATCAGCCTGAGAATCTCGATTTCGCGCTCGGTTAGGGGCACCTTGTCATCGGCTTCCTGCTTCTCTTTCCCCCCCGGTTTAACGAGATCCATCATGATGGCACTGGTGGCCTCATCACTGAAATAGTGTTTGCCCTCCATGATGCGCCTGATCGCGTTCACCAGCTCGTCGCGGCCCGAATTTTTCATGATGTACCCCGAAGCGCCTGCCTGTATCATCGATTTAACGTGCTGATCTTCCATGAGCATGGTCAGCGCAAGCACCCTGGTGGCCGGATAGTCTTTCGATATATGCCTTGTACAGGTAATACCATCCATTCTGGGCATATTGATATCCATAACAATCAGATCGGCGTGCCTGTTTTTCAGGATCTCCAGCACATCCTCTCCATCTTCTGCTTCTCCGACAACGGTGAATCCCGGTTCATCGTCAAGCAGTGATCTCACTCCATCCCGAACGATCTGGTGATCATCGGCAATGATAATATTGATCTGTTGCATAATACGTTAGTTTGCTAATGGTATTTCGATCGAGATACTGGTACCACGCCCCTGCACGCTGTCAATCTCAATATTTCCGTTCATAGAAACTACTCTGTTTTTGATACTTTGCAAACCGATTCCACCGGTTTTTTTCAGGATATTTCCATAGTCGAAACCCACCCCGTTATCCTCGATGAGAATAACAAGAGTGTTATGGTTCATAACGGCCTGCACATCGATTCTGGTGCCTTTTGAATGCCTGAGCGCGTTGCCTACCGCTTCCTGTATGATCCTGTAAATATTTATTCTGGCCTGCTCAATCAACCGATCTTCATTGATGCTCGAGTAGAAAAATATATCGGGAATGGACGATTTTCTGAGCTTTTCGATCAGTGATTTAAGGGAGACCTCCAGGCCGTAATCGCTCAGCGCCTTGGGCATGAGGGTGTGTGCAAGGTTCCGGGTTTCATCAATGGCCATACTCAGCAGTACCAGCCCGTTCATAAACTGCTGATACTTTTGGGGCGGCAGTTTTTCGACATCTTTTTTGAGCGACTCCAGGTTAAGATTGGTGGCCGTAAGGTATTGGCCGATGCCATCATGCAATTCCACCGCCACACGCTGCCGCTCCCGGTCTTCACCCTCGATGATGGAACTCAGCAGCCGTTTCCGGGTCAGCTTGAGCTCTGTGATGTCGGTACAGGTTGCGATCAGGCAGTCTTCCCCCCTATAGGTGATCCCTGACGAATAGATCTGGATGTCGAGCCATGACCCGTCTGCCGTTTTTAACCGGGCCTCCATCTCTCTGAAAGGATGCCGGTCAACATTCCGGAACGCCTCCTCAACGTTTTCGATATCGTCTTCGTGAATGAGCGCTTTCGTTCCCATTCGCTTCAGCCCGTTCTTATCGAATCCGAACATTTTTTCCATCATGGCGTTGGCATCCACAATATTCAGTGTACTTTTTGTGAAGATCCACAACGGTAACGGACTGTTCTCAAAAAGGAGCCTGTAATTTTTCTCGCTGGCTTCGAGCAGCGTCTCGATCTTCTTCCTTTCCGATATATCCAGCACGATTCCGGCAATTTTGTCCGGTTTACCGTCCAAATTGTACACCACATCGCCCTTCGACCAGAGATATCGCTCTTTGCCGTCATCCCCGATAAACCGGAACTCGTGCGAGTAACTTTTATGCGAAGTGAACAGCTCTTCGAATGTTTCGGCGGCCTCCTCCCGGTCTTCGGGATGGATGTGCTCCTGAAACTCTCTCATATCGCCGGTCCTGTCATCCCTGAAGCCCAGAATCTTTTTATAATTGCGCGTTAGCTGTGGTTCACCGCTCTCCAGGTCGATACTCCATGAATACATGCCTGCCGAGTCCATTGCATAATTGAGCTGCTCGGTCTGCAGATTCAGTCTCGTTACATATTGTTCTCTTGCTATTACATGACTGATGAGGGCACTTACACCCTTGAACAGGTCGATAAGATCACTGTCGGATGTTTTCTGCCTGTCGCTGTGCAGCTCAATCACGGCATGGGTCGTGTTTTCAATGTTTACCGGAAAAGCGGCCAGCGATACCAATACGGGTTGTTCAAGGTTTCCTGCACGTTTGAACAGATCGCTGCCTGCGGCATCTTCCAGCCAGAGCGGCTTTCCTGTTTCAAACACACGCCCGATCAACCCTTCATCTTTCATGAATTCCATGCCTGCCGTAGCCTGAATAAGAGCAGATGATTTGCCGGTGTCGCGGCAGCTCCAGATACCCGTTGGAACCATCCTGCTGCCATCTTTCGAAAGTATAAACACGTGGGCCGACATCCACCCCGTATAGCTGCGAATGCGGTCGAGCACGATCCGGTAGAGCTCGTTTACGTTATGTATGCGGTTCGCAATGATGGCCAGTTCGCTGAGCAGATTAACCTGGTCGGTTCGCCGGAGCAGATTTTTCCGGTAGTCGTGCTCTTTAACCCTGGCTTCATTCAGCGAATCGGTTACCCGGTTAACCGCTTCCGATATACGACCCAGTTCGTCACGGGATGTAACCGCCACCCTGTGCCCGAAATCCCCTTTTTCGATTCTGGCCGTATCTTCAAGCAGACGGTTGATATTTCGGATCAGGTCGCGGCTGGTCAGAAATATCAGGATAACGGCAATCATCAGCGCCGGCATGATGAACAGAAGAATAAGCTGCGACTGATTCAGTTCATCCGATAACAGATCTTCAACCAAATCCAGACTGTGCTTTTGCAGCACATACCTCGACTCTACAAGCTGCAGCCTGAGTGATACAAGTTTTTCCCTGGAATCGGGCCACTGCCTTGCATAGTCGCCCTGAAGCACCATGTCTTCAAAATCCCGGTATTCTGCTGTTACACTGTCGGTAAGAATACCCAGACCCGTAACATCAGTACCGGGAGGATGGTCGTTCAGCCGGGTTTCCAGATCACTGAGCACGGATCTGACTTCCCGAGCCTGGCTGCTGTCGGCAATCACCACAAATTCGAGAAGCTCATTATCAATGTCCGTATATAACTGTGACATCTCCGACAGGTAGATCAGGTGCGATGCCCGCTGTTTTTCTGTTCTGTTATGGAAAAAAGCGAGTATGATCAGGGCAATCACACTACCGATTCCGATAACACTCGACAACAGTAATCTGTTTCTGATCAGCATATCTATTTGTCTATTGCTGAATGAGCCGTGGTTCAGGCGGTCTGTTGCATTTCAGAGTCATTTAATCATGTCCCCAGGGTGCGGGCGGGGCTTCGATCGGGTTGCTCAGGTCAAAATCGATACGCCAGCTCCACTCATCGCCGCGAACGGTGCCGTAGGTATAGCGAACATGCGGTTCGATCTCGAGTCTCCATCCACGGAATATTCCGGTCTCCCCGGTTCTGGGCACCGACTGAAATACCTGCAGGTTGGGTGTTCCCTCATCGATGGCAGACCCGCCATACATGGTCACCTCATCCTCGCTCCCATCCGGTTTACGGTGGTCGTGTCGCAACTCAATCCGCCCGTCGTGGCGCGTAAATATCCATGTTCGCGACCGGTTCCAGGTGCCATCCATATTCCGGATGTGGAACGGCAGACGTAGCTCGCTGTCGCTGCACTCCCTGAAATGAACAACCAGCAGCTCGTCGCCCTCAAGCATGGTGTCGCCCGGGGGCGCCAGGGTGAGGCTGCCGGCATAGGCGTTACCGCAATGGGCGGCCAGGTTTGTCAGGAACTGGTCCCGGGCCGTTTCCGCGGCAACCACATCGTTGAGGTCGATAATGTCGGTTTCCGGCTCTTCCGATGCACAGGCAATGAACAGAATGGCTGATGCGGCCACAAGAGCGATGGTTTTGAAATTAATGGTCATAACTTTACTGGTGGGGTGCGGATTGGTGGATTTAATTTAACCACAAAAGGACGCAATTTTTTTACCATTTGCAAATGGAATCCGGCCTTTAGATTATATACAGGTTTGTGAACTGGGGAAGTACGGAACAATCGAACAATTGAATTTGGAAGTTGACCCTGAATGCACCCTGTCAGACACTTCGCCGTTCAAATGTTCCTCTGTTCAAAACCCGCTCCCCTCCGATTCCTTCCGAATCACCCATCATTTGCCTATCTTAACTCTCTTTCGAAAAAAGCAAACCTTCCCACCCATCCCCTATGAAGACCCGCGTTCCCCGCATCTACGTACATACCCTCGGCTGCTCCAAAAATCTTGTCGACTCCGAAGTGTTCATCGCCCAGGCCAAAGCCAACGCATTCCTGATATCGGATACCCCCAACAACGCCGATGTGATGGTGGTGAACACCTGCGGGTTCATTGAGGAGGCCAAACAGGAGTCGATCAACTCGATCCTGCAGGGTGTTGACCTGAAAAAGCGGGGCGACATCAAAAAACTGCTGGTTATGGGTTGTCTGTCGCAACGCTATTCCGATGATCTGCAGAACGAAATCCCCGAAGTGGACCGCTATTTCGGTGCGCATCACCTCGATGAAATTCTCAGGGAGCTGGGCGGCGAGTACAAGCACGAGCTTCTGGGCGAGCGTGAGGTGACCACGCCCCGGCACTACGCCTACCTGAAGATATCGGAGGGATGCGACAACCCCTGCTCCTTTTGCGCCATCCCGCTCATGCGGGGCGGGCACAAATCGAAAAGCATGGATCACATCCTGACCGAGGCTGCCCGGCTGCAGGCGCACGGTGTGCGTGAACTGATTCTGATTGCCCAGGACCTCACCTATTACGGTCTCGATCTGTACAACGAGCGCAAACTCGACGAGCTGCTGCTGCGGCTCTCCGACATGGGCTTCGACTGGATCCGCCTGCTCTACGCCTACCCGGCCAAATTCCCGGTACAGATACTGCCCGTGATCCGCGAGCGCGAAAATATCTGCAATTACCTCGACATGCCCATCCAGCACACCCATACCGACGTGCTTAAATCGATGCGGCGGGGCGTTACCGAAAAGCGACTGCGCGAACTGATCGGCCAGATCCGCGATGAGGTGCCCGGAATACGCCTCCGCACCACCGTGATTGTGGGCTACCCCGAAGAGACCCGCAGCCATTTCGATTCCATGCTCGAATGTCTGGATGACCTGAAATTCGACCGCCTTGGTGTATTCCCCTATTCGCAGGAGGATGATACATTCGCCTTCCCGCTCGGCGACAAAATCAGCAAAAAAGAGAAGCTGAACCGGGTGAAAGAAGTAATGAGTCTGCAGGAACGCATCTCCATGGAAAAAAACCGTGAGCTCACCGGATCAACCCTCAAAATCATGCTCGACCGCATCGAAAACGGTACCGCTTACGGCCGCACCGAATTCGACACACCCGAAGTGGACAACGAGTTCATCGTACAGGGCGCCCGCCCGGGCTTCGACCTGGCTGGCCTTAAAGAAGGTGAATTTTACATGGCGGAGGTAACCGACGCCGAAGCCTTCGACCTGTTCGGGGAGATCGTTTCGAAGGTCTCCTGAAAATCTGCCACACACGTATCACGCACCCGTCCTGCACAAATCCCGCACGGATTCTGATCAAACCAACTCACATCCCGCACATCCTTCACGCACCAATACGCATCCCCATACGCATCCCCGAATACTTTCACATGCACATCCCGGGCGAAATACCACAACAGCTGGCGCACCTGTTGTTATCCGGGCCCTGGACTCATCAGGAATTAGCGTTTAAACATACATTTCTTATCTTACAGGCAGAACCGGTAGCCGCAACAGGAGAGTAAACCGGTATAAAAATGAAACAGGCCCTGTTTGCATCAGGTTAATAGAGAGTATTAACACAAAACGGGTGTAGATGCGCCATTTGAACCACATGCGCCCCCCGTATACGCCTCAGGCGGATACACTGCATCGGATGTTGGCTCGGTCAGCAATGAACTGAACTGATACGATCTGAATGTACTGATGACCTGCCCGTATTAATGTTGAACCGGGCCTGGGCAGTAATAATAACGTAAAATGAAGGTATTTATGAAGAATTGCACAGCGCTGCTGGGCCGGAGCCCTGAATTCCCTCTACAGAGATGACCAACGGGTACTGAACCGCGCCTGGCTTTTCCGCCACAAAGGAATAATGAAGCGAAAGGCACTTCTTGCCGGTCTGCGTGTTGGCCTGTTCGAAGAGGTGCACACGCGCGAACAGGTGCACCATTTTATGGACCTGTTGAATGAAGCCAACCTGCAGCTTCCCGGTGAACAGGATTCCTGGGTACACCTGAAACCGTTTGCCGCGGCCGGTGGTAACCGATCGGGTACTGGAGATTATCCGGACAGTGAAAGAAAAGATGACACTGGATCCCGCAAGTGAAATCGACCGCCGCCTTCAGCACTATGTCTACTCGGTATATTATCCATCCGTTAAGACCCGGGAACTGGGGCCCGGCGAATACAGGAATTTCCTGGAAAAGGCAGATAAGCCTCAGCTGATACGGGAATGTGAGGAATTGGGTTTTACATTGCGCGATACCGGCCTTTCTTCGCCCTACCATGCCATTTTGCTCCGCCGGCTTGCCGGTGAACCGGCCTTGCTCAAAAAGGCACTTGTACTCGACGGAACCGGCCGGGCAGAACTCGACAAACACCAGGATTTTGTGGGCACACTTATTTCCCAGACCATCCATGAAGACACTGCGAGGTCGTGTTACGGTCTGGCACGAGTTCTGGAAAGGGGATTGTTCTCGCGCCAGCCCGTACTGAGCGGACTGCAGAGGATAATGGCTGTAACCCTGCACCCCGAAATCGCCACAGCCATCAGGAAAAGCCGTCCAGGTTCGGTTCTCGATGAAAAATCCATCCTGCTGGCCGAGTGTCTCGGTATTCTGGGTCAGCCGCTCGGAGTCGGTCAGGGCTGGAACCCGACATGCCAGTCGGCCCGGGGCATCAGCCTGTGGAGCAGTTATGCCCCCGGCGACGAGGTGGTTTTGATCGGGCGTCAGAAAAAAAATACCATCACAATCCGGTCATTTTCCGAGTTTACCAACCTGATCAACAACGAACTTGTGAGCCGGCTGCCTGCAGCGATCCCCCGTTCGGTAGTACGATGAAACAGGATGAAACAGGATGAAACGGGATGATCGGGATGATCGGGATGATCGGATTGGATTTCCGGATGCCATTTCCGTTGATGGGCCTGAGCAGTGCGCGGCACTGCTCGCATACTTCGACTTCAGCTTTTGCTTCGCAAAAGCTTGCGCTCAGGATGATGGAAGCCAATCACTTCCCTATTCCCTACTCTATTGTTCTATTGTTTGTTCAAAAGCATTCTGACACCTCAATCAGACTCCTTTAGCAACGACTTCACTACAATTTGTGTGGCACAATCAATCCGGCACACGTATATTTCGCCCGTGATTAAAAATCAATTCAAGTTATTTATAACCAGAATCTACAGCCATGAAGTTATTATACAAAATGCACAGCACGGCCACACTGGCGCTGATCGCGCTGTTGATGCTGCATCTGACGCCAACTACAACCCTGGCCCAGAATGAAGGACTAACACCCCTTCAGGTCGCCAAAATCCAGACTGCAACCAGTGCGGTCGTCTCAGCCGACGGGCAGTATATTGCCTTCACCCGCTCGATCCCGGCCGATCCGCTCGCCGAAAACGCGCGTAACTCCACCGAGCTCCACCTGGTACATGTCGGGACCGGTGAAATGACCCCGCTTGTAACAGACGGCAACATCAGCTCCGTCACCTTCCGGCCCATGCAGGGAACCATTGCGTTTCTGTCGAGGCGCGGCGACGACACGGGTAATGCCCTGTACGAAATACCTGTTACCGGTGGCGAACCCGTGAGGCTGCACGGCCATGAAACCTCCATCCTCGGTTACAGCTGGGCCTTGGATGGAAACCATATCGTCTATATGGCGAATGAAAAAATGCCTGAAATGGTCAATCCGCTGCCCTACAAGCCTGAAATATTTGAGGAAAACCTGCCCAACCGTCAGGTCTATATTCAGAACGTAGCCGTTGAAGACCACAACGCGCATCACATCGCCGTCGACGGATCGGTTTACATGGCCGTGTGGAGCCCTGACCGCTCTAAAATTGCTATTTCAGTCGCCCCGACCCCGCACATCGACGATTTCTACATGTTCCAGCAGGTGATGGTGGTTGATTACAGCAGCAAGGAGGTCATCCATAAAATCGACAATGCCGGTAAAACAGGCAGCATCCACTGGAGCCCCGACGGAATGCAGCTCGCCCTGGTGGCCGGCAACAGCATCAATGACCCGATCGACGGGCGCATCATGGTGGTATCGGCCGAAGGCGGTACACCTGTGAATATTGCGCCGGCGTTCGAAGGCAAGTTTGAGCAGATCGCCTGGACCGGTGCCAATACCATCCATTTCATCGCCAGCGAGGGCGTCAATTCTTTCTTCGGTACCATCCGTCCCGACGGTTCCGGTATGACCCGCATTGCACAGGCCGGCGGGCCGATCCTGACCTCCTTTGACCGGTCAGACAATAATACGGTCGCCTTCAGGGCACACACACCGGCGCATCCCAACGAGGTGTATGTGCTGAAACCGGGCGAAACCACACCGGTACGGCTTACCAACCACAACCCCTGGCTCGATAACGTTAAACTGGGCCGGCAGGAGGTGGTCCGCTACACCACCCGCGACGGTGAATTCGAGATCGAGGGTATGCTGATGTACCCGCTGGATTACCAGGAAGGTCAGCGCTACCCGCTCATCACCATTGTACATGGCGGACCGGAAGCCCATTATGGCAACGGATGGCTTACCGGTTACAATTCGACCGGACAGATGGGCACCGCCCGCGGCTACTTCGTATTCTACCCGAACTACCGGGGCAGCACCGGCCGCGGACTCACTTTCGCCAAAAGCAGTCAGGGCGACCTGGCCGGCAAGGAATTCGACGACATCGTTGACGGTATCGACTACCTGATCGAACGCGGGCTGGTCGACGGCGACCGTGTAGGCGTAAACGGCGGCTCTTACGGGGGCTACGCCACAGCCTGGATGAGCACGTACTACAGCGACCGCTTCGCTGCAGGCGTCATGTTTGTGGGCATCAGCAACAACATATCGAAATGGGGCACCAGCGACATCCCCGAGGAACTCTACCTGGTACACAGCCGCAAGCGCATCTGGGACTACTGGGAGGACAACCTGAAGCGCAGCCCGATTTACTACGTGGAGCGTTCGCAGACCCCGCTGCTCATCGCGCACGGTAAAAATGACACCCGCGTACACCCGGGCCAGTCGATGGAGCTCCACCGCCACCTGGTGGTCCGCAAGCCGGATCTGCCGGTCCGACTGGTGTTCTACCCCGGCGAGGGGCACGGCAATACCCGGGCCACATCCCGGCTGGATTACAACATCCGTACCCTGCGCTGGTTCGACACCTTCCTGAAAGGCGACGGTGTTATGCCGCACTACGATATCACTCCGGATGAGATCCACTGATGAACTGTTAAACGTCAAAACGCCTGTGATCCCGTCATCCCGGGTGTAACAAAGAGCATGGCCTGGTTCGGCTCCGCTGCGTTGCGCTACCGGTGACATGTTGCTTGTCACCTTCCAAATGGTGGTGCCCGAAGGGGCAAAATTACCGGCTACCGGTGACAAGTTGCTTGTCACCTTCCAAACAGTGTTGCCGGCTTTAGGGGCAAAATTAGCCGCTCAGGCTGACGTAGCCAATTACTTCCACATTCCCTATTCTATTGTTCCCCTGTTCCATTGTTCACTTATTCGGAACATATTAACAGCACCGATTTGTCACCTACCGGATTATGACATCGCTCCATCCTGATTTTACCGAACGCATCGGCGGGCAGCTGGTTGATGAGGCCGGAGCATTTCTGCAAAGCCTGGAAACCGCGGCCCCTGTCTCCATCCGGCGCCATCCGATGAAAACAGCCGGAGTGTACCCCGGTTGCCAGCCGGTACCCTGGGCCGAAGGCGGCTGTTACCTTGAGGAGCGCCCGGTTTTCACCCTTGACCCTGCTTTCCATGGCGGAGCCTATTATGTTCAGGAGGCATCATCAATGCTGCTCGATCACGTGGTGCGCAGCCTGAACAGCAACGGCACTGGCACCGGCGATCCCGTACAGACTGTTCTCGACGCCTGTGCCGCACCGGGAGGGAAAACCACACTGCTGGCATCCGCCCTGCCGGACAGCTTTATCGTGGCCAATGAGGTGATCCGAAGCCGTGTACCTGCACTTGTTGAGAATGTTATAAAATGGGGAACAGGGAATATCGCCGTTACCACATCAGAAGTTGACAAATTTGCTGCCATGCCCGGGTTTTTCGACCTGATCGTGGCCGATGCGCCCTGCTCGGGCGAAGGGCTTTTCCGCAAACAGCCCGATGCGCGCAGTGAATGGAGCCCCGAAAACGCCCGTCACTGTTCCCTGAGGCAGCGCCGCATACTGATGGATGTGTGGCCTTCGCTGCGGCCGGGTGGATATCTCATCTATTCCACCTGCACCTATAACCCGGCTGAAAACGAGCAGAATCTCGAATGGCTCATCAACGAAACCGGCGCAGAAACGGTGGAAACTGATATACCCGGGCATTGGGGAGTCGATAAGGTTGTGACCGGGAAGGCTGCCGGGTATGCCTGCTATCCGCACAGGGTGCGCGGGGAAGGATTTTTTATCGCGGTCCTGCGCAAGAACGGTACCGGCAAGGATTCTTTATCGCAAAAGCCCGGCACATCCAGGTTCGGGGTGCCTCATGAACCGGTCCCCAAAAAGACAGCTGCCCTGCTGAACAACTGGTTTACCGGCAGTGACCATCACTACATCCGCTACGGCAGAATGATTCACCGGATCAGTGACCATCATCTGTCCCGCCTGAACCTTCTGCATGCATCCGTTCCAGTACGATATGCCGGTATTGAAACTGCAGAGGAGATCCGCGACAAGCTCAAACCGGCCCATGCCGCAGCTCTCTGCCCGTTCCTGAATCCGGATCACTTTCAGCACAGAGATCTAAGCCCCGACGAGGCACTCGCCTATCTGCGATCTGAACCAATGCCTCTGACAACTGCGCAGCCAACAGAAGGTGTTTCAGCGATACCGGTACCTGACGGGAAAACAAAAAGCTGGGTGCTGGCCCGCTGGAACAGCCTCGGCCTTGGCTGGCTGAAATATGCCGGCAACCGGATGAATAATTACTACCCCCGGAACTGGCGCATCAGAATGCGCGGCTGACCCTTCCGTCTCAGTTCATAAACACCTGATGATCATCCTCCCGAAGCCACCAGCAATCGGGAACTCCGTCTGATACCGACAACTCCTTGTACGGCTTCATGAGCACATCGGCACCCTCGCGGGTAAAGCCGGCACAGAGCAGATGGGCTGTCACCTTTTCATCCAGTTCCTGTTCAGACAACGGCCTGTCGGGGTCACCTGTTGGAGTATCAACCAGTTCAGTGTATGTTTTCCCGCTTTCCATCTCAATTTCGAGCCGGCAGACCCACTTGCCTTTGAATTTTGTTTCGAATGTACTGTCCGTCTCAATCCGTATCCTTTTCATCAGCGGATGCTTCAGAATTTCGTTCATTCCGGTATTTTCAAAATGATGGGGTCCGGGTACCCCTCTCAACAGGGCTGCACACACACTGTATTGCAGGCTGAACGGGGCGGAATAACTGTCTGCCGGACTTTTAATATCGCCCACCCGGGCAATGGCATCGGATGTGACAATGTTAACCGTTTTAATGACCTCAAACGGGTTGTCTGTAAGATGATGCCTGATGCCAAGCACGGCATCAATGGCCGTTTGGGTGTAGCGGTACGCCGGATAGGGTTTTATCGATGTTTCTCCGATCCTCCACGAGGATGCATCCGCCAGTATCTTTCCCGGGGAAGCATCCGGGAACCGTTGCTGCAGGTCGCCGGCCCGGCCGTTCGCGGCCGGTTGCACGATCAATCCAATTGCGGCGAGCCTGGCGGCTCTGTAACCGCTTTGCGCGGCCTGCGCTGCCTGTAGATTTTTGCCGGGCATCGTGTTCATTCCCGCGGGCACTTCACCCGGCACGAAACAGCTTGCAATCTCCATCGCCCGTACAAATTCATCCCTGCCGGCATTCATCAGGCGTGATGCCACCATGGCCGATGCAAATACGCCGGCTATAGCTGTATTGTCGCTGGCCGGACGAGGCCTGTTACCGATGCCCTCACCCATTCTGATCATCACCTCATACCCTGCGATTACCGAATCGAGCACATCGTTGCAGCTTTTACCCGAATTACGGCCAATAATCATGGCAGCCGGAATCACAACACAGCCCGGATGGGTCATGGACTGGTGATGGATATCGTCGGACCCGGTTTGTTTCGATAAGGCGGATGTACTGAACAGGGCCATCTCTGTATCCGGCTTTTTGCCAGCAAAATCGCGGATTTTTTTACCGGTTATGGTGGCACCGCCGGCCATATAGCACCCGAACCAGTCCCGGAAGTACCTTCCGGCCAGAATCCTGTGACGATCGGCAATGGCACGATCGCCGATCAGATCATAGAGTTGTGCCGCTGTCTTTTGAAAATTCATACGTCATATTCCCAACCCGGTAGAGCCGGATAAATGGTTAAACCGGTACTGATGCAACTACATCGTCTGATCAGGTACCGTTGCAATCATATGTTCTTCCCTGGGTTTAATATACTCCATCCGCTGAATGGTTACCGGTTAAGACCCGGCAAATTCCGGCGGGTTCCAAAATATAATTAAGCAGACACGGACAAGTTACAGAATAGTTCCAAAAATTAGTGTACCAGGGGCCCGCTTTAGCCTGTTTTTGTTATTCTGGCCGATATTTAGTTACTTAAGGCATATCAAAATCAACATCATCCGGCCAATATCAATTTAAGAGCTAACTCACAAAAGCCGGTCTGATTACATGACATGAGGTTTATTTCACGGACAGGTATCTGCCGGAATGATGCTTCAGGTACAAGTCAGACCTGCAGAAAACCGCGATCTTCCCTTTTCAGACGGATATCTGCAATCAACCAAACCGGGATTTATGAAATACACTGCCATCATCTTACTTATTGGCGTTCTGCTTGCGGGATGCAGCCGTGAACAGGTTACCGCCGACCGGGTGCATCACGACCTGGAACAGATCATGGAAAAAGGCACCCTCACGGCCATCACCAGCTACAGCCCCACCAGCTATTTCATCTACCGCGGCGAACCGATGGGCTATGAATATGAACTGTTGAAGAGGCTCACCACACATCTGAACCTCGACCTTGAGATTATTGTTGCCCGCGACCTGGATGAGATGATGGATATGCTGAACCGGGGTGAGGGCGACCTGATTGCCTATAATCTGACAGTTACCAGCGACCGGCATGAGCATGTCCGTTTTACTTCGCCGCTGAACATAACCCGCCAGGTACTGGTGCAGCGCAAACCGGAAAACTGGCGCCAGATGAGGCTGCACGAGATTGAGGCCACTCTCATCCGGAACCCGCTTGAGCTCGACGAAACCACCATTGTAGTCCGCAAAGGATCATCCTATGTGCCGCGGCTCAACAACCTTGCTGAAGAGATCGGCGGCACGATAGAAGTGACCGAAGCAGACGGGGAAGTGACCACCGAGGAGCTGATCCGCCAGGTAGCCGAGGGTGAGCTCGACCTCACTGTGGCCGACGAAAACATAGCCCGCCTCAACCAGTCGTACTACCCCGTACTGGATGTGGATACGCCGCTGAGCATGCCCCAGCAGACCGCCTGGGCTGTACGGCACGGCTCCGATGATCTCTACTATGCCATTGAGGAGTGGCTGGTAACCATGCAGGAGGGCGTCGATTTTTACGTGATCTACAATAAATACTTCGAAAACAGGGGCGCTTTCCGCACCAGGATCAGCAGCGACTACCTGGCCACCATCAGCGGCAAGTTGTCGCCCTACGACGAGATCATTCAAAAGGAAGCCGCATCGCTGAACTGGGACTGGAGGCTGATCGCATCGCTTATTTACCAGGAATCGCAGTTCAACCCCGACGCCCGCTCATGGAGCGGTGCTACTGGGCTGATGCAGCTTATGCCTCGAACCGCCCGGGCATACGGAGCCGAAAATCCGAACGATCCCGAACAGAACATCCGTGCCGGCATAGCCTTTATGCAGTGGCTCGATGGTTACTGGATCGACATCATCACTGACGATGAAGAGAGAAAAAAATTCGTACTTGCCTCCTACAATGTAGGCCAGGGTCACGTCCAGGATGCCCGCCGCCTCGCCGAAAAATTTGGTGATGACCCTGATTCCTGGGGAGTGGTCGCAGAGTACCTGATCAAAAAAGAGGACGAAGAGTACTACAACGACGAAGTGGTCAGGCACGGATACTGCCGCGGAACAGAACCCGTAAACTACGTCGATAACATCATGTACCTCTACGGCCACTACAGCCGCATAATCGGCTGATCCCCCCTTCCGTCATTCCCAATAGTGTTGCCCGAAGGGGCAAAATTACGTGCTCACCATTACTGGGTGGAAAAGCACCCGATTTTTCCGCATCTTCGTCTGCGAATAATTGATGCAATCAGCACCGAAAAAAACAGACCTGAAAGGAAGCCCCATGAGCAGCGATCCGCGTCGTAAATATTCCAGTACTGTAGTGGACGGAGCCTATAAAGCACCCGGCCGTTCCATGCTTCGTGCCGTAGGCTTTACCGACGAGGATTTCAAAAAACCGCAGATTGGCGTGGCGTCTACCTGGAGCATGGTCACTCCGTGTAATATGCACATCAACATCCTGGCCGATGAGGTCGCAAAAGGAGCCGATGAGGCCGGTGGCAAAAGTGTAATCTTCAATACCATTACCATATCGGACGGGATCGCCAACGGTACCGAGGGGATGAAATACTCGCTCGTTACCCGCGAAGTGATCGCCGATTCGATCGAGTCGGTGGCCGGATGCGAGGGTTTCGACGGGCTGGTGGCGGTTGGCGGATGCGATAAAAACATGCCCGGCTGCCTGATTGCCATGGGCCGGCTGAACCGTCCTGCCGTATTCGTGTACGGCGGCACCATCATGCCCGGAAAAAACCACACCGATATTGTATCCGTATTCGAAGCCGTGGGGCGGCACTCGCGTGGCGACATCACCGATGATGAACTGATCGAGGTCGAAAAGACGGCCATTCCCGGACCGGGATCCTGCGGGGGGATGTACACCGCGAACACGATGGCCTCCGCCATAGAAGCACTCGGCATGAGCCTGCCCGACAGTTCTGCCCAAAATGCAATTTCAAACACTAAAGTGCAGGATTGCCGTAATGCCGGCGCTGCTGTGCTGAAACTACTCGAACTAGACATCAAACCCCGCGACATCATGACCCGCAAAGCGTTCGAGAACGCCATCACGGTCTCGATCGCCCTCGGCGGATCTACCAATGCCGTACTGCACCTGCTGGCTATGGCTAATACGGTAGGTGTTGAGCTTTCCATCGACGATTTCACAAAAATCGGTGCACGTGTGCCCGTACTGGCCGATCTGCGGCCCAGCGGCAGGTTTATGATGTCGGAGCTGGTGGCCATCGGCGGAATTCAGCCCCTTATGAAGATGCTTCTCGACGCCGGCCTTCTGCATGGCGACTGCATCACCGTTACCGGTAAAACCCTGGGCGAGAACCTGGCGCACGTAAAGCCCTATCCTGAAGGGCAGCAGATCATCATGCCGCTCGACAAACCTATAAAAAAAGACAGCCACCTCGTTATTCTGCGTGGCAATCTGGCGCCTGAGGGCGCTGTGGCCAAGATCACCGGAAAAGAGGGGATGCGTTTCACCGGAAAGGCGCGCGTGTTTCACTCCGAAGAGGAATGCCTGGCCAGCATCCTCGATGGTACCGTTGTTGCAGGTGATGTGATCGTGATCCGGTACGAAGGCCCCAAAGGCGGACCGGGAATGCGAGAGATGCTCAGCCCGACCTCGGCCATCATGGGCAAAGGGCTCGGCAAGGATGTGGCCCTGATCACCGACGGGCGATTTTCAGGTGGCAGTCACGGTTTTGTGGTGGGTCATATCACCCCCGAGGCCGTTGATGGCGGATTGCTTGCCATTATCGAAAACGGCGATTCCATCACCATCGATGCCGAATCACGCGAACTGACACTGGCCGTAGATAATGCCGAAATTAACCGCCGGATGGCTAACTGGACACCCCCGCCCCCTCGCTATACCCGGGGTGTTCTGGCAAAATACGCCCACACCGTTCGATCGGCATCAGAAGGCGCGGTCACAGACAGGTTTTGAGTAATGAGTACTGAGTACTGAGACATCAGACGTCGTGGTGAGCCGGTAATTTTGCCCCTTCGGGACAACACTGTTTTGGTTGTGACAAGCAACTTGTAACTGGTAGCCCCAAATTTTGAAATGTGACCTTTTGAGACAGCCCCTTGGGTGCCTAAAGGCACGATTTATACAGGTATTCCAATATTTTCGCTGGATTTCATCCCACGACGTCCTTCTACTTCGGCCTCCGGCCTGCGCAGCAGGCTGTAGTCGAAGGGCGAAGTCGAAGCACGAAGCACGTGTCTCAGTGCAAATGAGCCTCTGAGCTACCCATATGCCTCTTGAAAATAATTTTTACGCCTCTCGCGCACTCACAGCGACCACCGGCTCGGCCTCGCCCTTAAACGATGCCGCCCACTCTTTAACTCTCTCAGTGGCCGTGGTGATGGTTACATAGACCACAGGAATGAGTACCAGGGTGATGAGTGTGGATGCTGTCAGTCCGCCGATTACCACGCGCGCGAGCGCTGCCTGGATTTCTCCGCCGGCTCCGAATCCGAATGAAAGCGGAAGAAGGCCCAGAACAGTCGTAACCGTGGTGAGCAGAATCGGGCGCAGACGCAGTTTTCCGGCCTCAACAACCGCTTTGTGGATGGGCAGCTTCTCCTCACGGCGCAACAGGTTGATGTAGTCGACCAGTACGATGGCGTTGTTAACCACTATACCGATCAGCATGATTATTCCCATGAAACTCTGAAGGTTCAGGGTGGTACCGGTCAGCATCATGGTCGGTACAACGCCGATTATGGCCAGCGGTACCGAAAACATTACGATCAGCGGATCGATGAAACGCTCAAACTGTGCCGCCATCACCATATAGATGAGCACCAGGGCCATGATGATGGCCAGGATGAAGTCGCGGCGTGCTTTCTGCTGTTCTTCATACTCCCCGCCGAAATAGAGCGTAAAACCCTCGGGCAGCGGATAATCGGCCAGTTCGGCCTGGATGCGTGATACAGCATCACCAAGTGGAACCCCGCTTTCCAGGTTGGCGGAAATGTAGGTAACCCGCTGACCATCAACCCGGTTGATGTTCGTCGGGCCCCGGCCCATATCCTGATTCACCAGTGCCGAGAGGGGAAGAATCTCTCCGGCCGACGACCTGACAGTTATATTGTCAAGATCCTGAAGGCTCAGCCTGTCTTCCGGGCGCAGACGAACCGTGATGGGTATCTCCTCGCCATCCACGCGGTAATATCCGGCACGGCGCCCGCCAATGTTGGTCTGAAGTGCTGCAGCGATATCCTGCACACCTATACCGAGCTGGGCAATCCTCTCGCGGTCGAAACGGATGTTCTGCTCCGGACGCCCCTCCTGCTCGCTGGCCCTCACATCGGCAATTCCATCCAGCAATTCGATACGCGTCGACATCTCCATCGCAATCTGTTCGGCCAGTTCCAGGTCGTACCCGCGCAGCTGCATCTGAACCGATTCACCGTCGCCGCCGGAACTGAATACCCTGCGCAGTATCCACAGGCCCGAACGGGCAGAAACCCGGATATCGGCTCCCGGAATGGCATCCTGCAGGTTGCTTCTCAGGTGATCTGCAATCTCAACAGCCGTGGTACGTCGCTCACCCTGGTCCTTCAGCGTGAGTTCCACGCTTGCGCGGTTATTGCGTACCTCCCTGGTGAAATAGAGTACATCACCCTGCGGAACCAGCACCTGAACGGCGTCATCCAGCCTGAGCAAATAATTGTACATGACGGCAATGTTGGTGCCTTCGTCAAGGCGCATACTCACCTGAACCTCGTCGCTGTCGGTTTGTGGTGCCAGCTCAAACGGAATGAGGGGGAACAGCAACACAGAGACTGCAAGCAACGCAACCGTAATACCGGCAACGACCCCTTTTCTGCGGAGCGATGACTCCAGAATTTTTCCATACCCGTTTTCCATCCTCTCAAAAAATCGCTGATGCCTTGACCGTTTGGTTACATCCGGATTGTCGGGTTTGAAGGTCAGGAATTTGCTCGAAAGCATGGGCACCAGGGTAAGTGCCACAAGCAGGGAACACAGCAGTGAAAATACGACCACCAGTGCGAGCTCCTGGAACAACAGCCCTGTAATGGTCTGCATGAACAGTACCGGCAGAAAAATAACGGAAGTGGTAAGCGTCGAGGCAATGATGGCCCCCGCTACCTGTTTGGTACCCACCAGGGCACTTTCTTCCAGATTTTTGCCCCGCTGACGCTGACGGACAATGTTTTCCAGTACTACTATCGCGTTGTCCACGATCAGACCGACCCCCAGGGCAAGTCCTCCGAAACTCATCTGATTCAGGGTCAGCCCGTTGAAGTAGAGCAGTGCGAAAGTGGCTATGATGGAGATGGGAATCGATATCCCGATAATCAGTGTGGTTGACCCGTTCCTGAGAAAGGCAAACAAAACGATGACCGCCAGTATTCCACCCCAGACAGCAGCGTTCCGGACATTATCGATCGAGCTTTGTATGAAGTCGCTCTGGTCGGTGATCACCTGCAGCTGAAGGTCGTCTCTTTCCGCATTCACCCGGGCCACCTCTTCACGTACAAGCCGTGCCACTTCAACCGTGTTTGCACCCGTGGTTTTTCGTATACCGATGCGGATGGTAGGCTGCTCGTCAATTTCCACATAACGGCCGATATCCTGGTAACCCAGTTCCACTTTAGCCACATCCTTCACCCTGATAGGGTTGCCATCAACCACATTTACGATTGTGTTGGCTACCTGATCTACAGAGGTAAACTCTCCGAGTGTCCTCACATACAGATCGCTGAGACCCTCCTTAACATTCCCGCCAGGGAGGTTCACATTTTCGCGGTTCAGCGCCTGGATCACATCATTGGCTGTCAGGTTCGACGACAGCAGCCGGTCTCTCATCAGATCGATGTGGATTTCGCTGTACACACCACCCCAGATATCGATTGCTCCAACGCCTTTAAGCTGCTCGAACCGCTTGTTGATTTCCCGCTCAAGGATGCGGGTAAGTTCGGCCATCTCCCTTTCCGATTTGGCACCGACAATAACAATAGGAGCGTCGTTAGGGTCAAATTTCCAGATTCTTGGTGCTTCGGCCTCTTCGGGCAGATTGCGGCGAACCCGGTCGAGGGCCGCTCTCAGGTCGTTTGCAGCCTCGTCAAGGTTTGTACCCTGCGCGAAGTGAAGGCTAACTCGGCTGTTTCCCTCACCCGACCGGGAGGTGACCCGCTCAATATTCGGTATGCCGGCGATTGCATTTTCGACCCGGTCGGTAATTATCTGCTCCATCTCGGCCGGCCCAACATTGCTGTAGTCGACGTTGACGGTCAGCTGCGGGTATTCAATGGGTGGCAAAAGGTCAACCGGCAAAAAGCGGAAACCGATCATACCCAGGGTGATGATGATGAGAAACACCATCGTGGTGGCTATCGGACGTTTAACGGATTTGGCTGAAATCGACATAGTGTAAAATTGAATTGGATGTATCCCTTATTTCGGTTTCAGGCACCGGATCCGCCGCTGCCGTTGCGGCGGGCAATTTTTTCGCGGATCATGTTCAGCAGATCGCGGCTCTGCATCTGCTGCAAATCAATAATGTGTTCCCACTCTGTGGCACGGATTACCGCCTGGGTGGCATTACGGCTGGTAATCAGGTTGTGCCCCAGAGTTATCACCCACTGGTCTTCATCAATGCCATGCACACCCGACATCATGCGGCCGCGTGCAACCACATTGATCTGGCGGAACTCGACCGGAGTGGGGCCGTATACTTCCGGACGCTCATCATCATCAAAATCCAGCTCGGTACCAATGGAGCCCGCTACGTATACTCCGATCGTGCCGTCGCGGGGATGCCGGTAAATAGCGCTGTTGGGAATCAGGGTGGCCTTTTCGCTGTCGCCATAGAGGATGTCGACCGTAACGAACATTCCGGGCAACAGCAGTCCGTCCCTGTTATCCACATCAATCTCTGCGTGGGTGGTATGTGAAACCGGGTTCAGGAACGGTGATATACGGCTCACACGGGCTCTGAGCAGTGTGTCGGGCAGCGACGGGGTCGTGATAAGAACATTCTGATCGGTTTCAATATAGCCCAGCATCTGTTCCGTAAGCACCACCCTCACGCGCATCAAATCTGTATCACCGATTTCAAAAAGACGCGTACCGGGACTAACCTGCTGACCAACTTCCGCATTCCGCTGGCCTACAATACCCGAAATGGGGGCTTTGATTTCGGTGTTTTCAAGTGCCGTTCTTCGCTCGGAAACAATTGACGATGCCTGCTCGCGCTGTGCGATGGCAAGCTGAAGTGAGGCCCGGGCCGATTCCACCCCGGCTTCGAGCCGCTCAAGCTCGGCGGCACTGCCGAGGTCACGCTCAGCCAGCTGACGAACCCTTCTCAGATTGGATTCGGCCTGGCTCACATTGTTCTCGGCCTGCCTCACCTGGGCAACAGCTATCTGAAAACCGGAGGCGGCCTGGTTCAGACGCTCACGGATTTCGGTGTCGCGAAGGCGGACCAGAACCTGGCCCTGCTCAACCCGTTCGCCGTCGTTAACCAGCACTTGTGTAATCTGTGCAGTGATCTCCGGAAAAATTTCGATCTGATTCCGCGCCCTTACCGAGCCTGTGAGCCTTTCCTCCAGCGGCAAAGAACCGTACATAGATGCTACAGCCTCAACAGTTGGAATGCGTATGCCCTCTCCCCGGGAATCATTTTTTTGCCCGTTGCTGTCGCCGCTGCATGAGGTCAGCACCAATGCAAACAGGAATAGTGATAGTAATTTTAACGTATTGTCCGGCATGAATATAAAAAATCTGTGAATTGTGACTTAAGAACACACTTATAATGTCAAATATTCAAAATTCGTTTACTGAATTCTGTAAAAGCTTATTAAAAACAGGTTAAAGAATATGTGGCCGTAAAACCATTAACGACATGCTTCGACTACACCCATCGATTTCAGCCGGCTGCGCCGGCCTGCGCTCAGGATTGCGCTCAGGCCACGCTAAGCACTGCGCTCAGGATGCACTCAGCGTTACAAACGTAAAATCGTATAATTACCTACGGTCATTTCCCGGCTTAGGTTAAAATACCTAAATTTATGTTTTTTAATGTTTTATCGGAACAATTATCCAATTCTAACGATAGAACATCACAAATCTTAGAGAAATATTTTGTTTCTTAAGGTGTACCGTTACAACGGGTGCACAATAACCGTATGAGAAAACTATTCACAAGCATCATCATTCTGTTCCTTGCGTGCAGTTTCGTTGGGATTCATGCTCAGGGAACAGGATCAGCAACGGCACGGATTACCGTCAACATCATTCCCGGTACTGAGGTAAATACGATCTCCGACCTCGATTTCGGCAATGTTGACGTTAATTCCGGTATCAATACCCTTGCTGTTTCAGATGAAGCGGCTGGTCGTTTTCTCATAACCGGGGCTGAAAACGCCGGGGTAACCATCGCATTGAACGCACCGGCCACTTTAACAGATGGTCGGGATCATAGCATTCCGTTCACGCCTGCACTCGCCTATGCCCATCCGGAATCCCCGGCCGGGTTTACCCCGATAGATCCGTTTTCACCACCACCTCTCCGGCTGGTTAAAAATGACTGCGATTTGTCTGGAGGTAGTTTTTATATATCTGTGTCTGGCAGTATCGACGTCGGCAATATCCCCGATGGCACCTACTCCGGCATTGTTACCCTGTCAGCCACCTATAACTGATCGGGTTCCAGAATTAATCCGGTTAGCTGTCCGGTTAGCATTATACTGCATGACCCAATCCATTTTTATACACCTGGGCACATCCCGTCCGACTCTTAACTCCTGAAGTGAGTTTTGCGTCTTTTTGTTTCTCCATTCACTATCTATCTCGCCCTGCCTTCTGCCCATGCCACCAGCCGCCTCACGCCTGCCTTGAGCAAT
>JBLRWO010000031.1:0-20662 GCA_047921215.1 Cyclonatronaceae bacterium
TAATGCTTCCCCCTGTCGGGTGCATAGGAGACTTGCACTCCCAAGTGAATGCGCCCTGCCGGGCGCACCAAAAAAAAAAAGCGGCACCGTGTAAACAGTGCCGCTTCATCAGTGAAACTGACCGGATATCCGGTTACAGGTTCGGATTGTTGTTGCGCTCAACATCAGGCAACGGCATACATCGCTGGTCGCCGTAGGTATCGTTCTGATCGCGGTACTGACTTCCCGGTGCAGGATTCAGCGGGAGGTTGTATCTGGTCAGATCATACAGTGTTTGCGACTCCAGGAAGAATTCCCGGCGGCGCTCTTCGATAACCTGGTTCCTGATTTCCGTTTCGTTATTGCTGCTGAAATCAGGAAGACCATGCACGGCACGGAGCTCATTGATCAGGTTTACCGCGGTCTGACCACCTGCAGCTTCCGCCCTTATGAGTTTCGCTTCAGCCGAGCGTGCAAGCGCGATGGGTGAACCGAATGCGGTATACTTGGTTGTACGGTATACATCCACACCCGAACTGTTCTGGGCCGCAAATTCAACCGGTACGCGCGGATCGTCAACACCGCCGATCTGCAGGTCATGGTAGCCGGGGTTAACCGTTACACTCAGGCTGTTGAACTGCTGGAAGATGCGGTTGTTTCTCCGGTTTCCTTCGGCCGATGCCGAAACATTGAAGACAAAACCGTCCGGTACATTCTGCACCGCATTCGCAGCATCAGCAGTACGGCCGAGATTGAGCAATGTACGGCCATAACCTATACGGGCCATATTCAGCACATTGTTGTCGCCAACCTGCTGGGCTGAGGCAATTGCCCTTTCGAATCGGGATGCAGCACGGTTGAATATCTCCTCGCGGGAAAGCTCACCGCTCAGATCTATGGACATACTGCAGAAAGCCTCTCCCAACAGCAGATAGCTGTATCCGGCATAACCGGATGCTGTAGCAATCAGAGCGGCCCGGTTTTCCACCTGGGCATCTGTCCAGGCATCCAGGCGGCGCAGTGCATCATCTGCAGCAAAACGTGCCGTTGACAGCGGTGTATAGACACCGAAATCGGCAGCATTGACATACCTGGAGCTTGAGGGTTCAATTTTGCGCTGATCTACTTCCCATCGTGCGGCCGTAAAAGTGGCATCTCCGAGTTCGTTTCCAAAGATCGCACTGGTAAGTACATAACCCTGGAAAGCGAACTCAAAATCCGATGCAGCCCCGTTTACAATCAGGGCAGCCAGTTCGGGATTTTCCAGGTCATCGGCCGATACGAACGATGGTGTATCGACGTCAATTAACGAATCGCATGAGGCCAGAAGAAATACAACGGAAAGCACCGTGATCACTCTGGCAAATCCATTTTTCATGATTTTATTATACATAATGAATTTCCTTTTTTAATAGGTGTCTACCGTTAGAATCTGATGTTTACCGTTCCGACTATCTGGTTCAGCTGGGGAAGTGCGTTCTGGTCAAGCTGAACGAAACCGCCACGACCGCCACCAAGGAACATGTTCTCCGGGTCCAGGCCACTGTATTTTGTCCAGGTGTAAAGATTCCTGGCCGACAGCGTAAAGGTGGCCCTGCGGATACCCAGAGGAGAAGTGATCGAAGACGGGAAGAAGTATGTCAGCGAAACCTCACGAAGCCTTGCAAAACTGGCGTCGTTGATATGTGCCGAGCCTGCGTAGGTATAGTTGCCGCGAAGGCCAACTACATCAACCGGATCCGATTCAAGCGGCAGGTTTACCTCACGGGCAATCCCGAACACACCTCGAACGCGATTGGTGTTGTCAAACTTGTAGTGGCCAAGTTTATAGTCGAGGGTTGCACCGAAGCGGAACATACTTTTGTAGGTGAATGAGGTGGAAAATGCCCCTTCATATTTCGGGATACCCGGGCCAATATACACACGCTCTGCAACGAACGTGTTACCATCGAAACAGGGTGCTGAACCCCCACCTGGTACTGCACAAATCAGGCTGGCATTATTGGTGGATCCGTCAGCATTTAATTCGGCCGATACCAGTTTTACGTGGTAAAAACCACCAAGCGGGCCGCCGACCCGGTGTTCAACACCAAAGGTAGCATCCGCAATAATCCGGTCTTCTCCATCGAGTTCCTTCACCTTGCTGTCATTTGTTGCGAATGTGAAATTCATATCCCAGAGGAAGTCTTCATTCCTTACAGGAACTACACCAAGTACAGCTTCCCAGCCCCAGTTATTCACCTCTCCGATGTTGATAGGCTGTGTACCCGCAAAACCGGTCGATGGTGCAACATCCCGGAAAAGGATCGCTTCTCGTGTAGTGGCATTATAGTAGCTCAGCTCAAAGGAGAGGCGTTCATCCAGAAAAGCCCCTTCGAAACCCAGATCGATTTCCGACGTGCGCTCTGGTCCAAGATCATCGTTGCCCAACAGCCCTGGTGAAAGGGCAGGACTGTCATTGATTCCGGTTACCGGATTGTAGGTACGGAATTTTGCGAAAGGACCGGGGGCCTGACCCGACTCACCGTACGCAGCACGCAATCTCAGCGAACTCACGTATGGAATATCGAAGAAATCCTCTTCACTTATCAGCCAGGTGTATGCCGCTTTTGGATATACCACCACATCAAAGTTTTCGCCGAATGCACTGTTGTCATCCGCACGAATACCCAGTGTAAAGTACATCCGGTCGTTCAGACCGACCTGTTCTTCCACGAACATACCCAATGAAACGATTTCATTATAGGTTTCACCGGCAGTTGTTCTGGCAGCTGCATTCACCGAGCGCAGCCCGGGAAGTGCAAAGTCCTCACCCAGTGCCGATACGAATGCTGAATGGCGCTTGTAATACTGAACACCAAAAGAGGTGCGGGAAGTTAAATTATCCTTCAGATTGAATCTGAGTGTACCGCTGTAATCGAAAGTGGTACTGGTAACATCCCGGGTATCAACGGCAATAAAACCGAGTGATGTTGGAGACTGGATCTGATATACAGGGCTGTTCTCAAGAATGGTCCTGTTGTCTTCATTTACAACATCAAGACCAATGGTAATCCGGTTTGAGAAGTAGTCGGTCGGATTGTAATTGGCCTGAATACTGGATGTGAACCGGTTCAGATCCTGGAAATCATCAAACTCATAATATCTCTCTGAGGTAAAACTTCTGTAACCACGGCGAACATCCCCTTCCTGGGCATGGTTTGGCGTGGAGAAGAAAGAGCCCCAGGTTACACCACCGGTTCCTGCTTCACGACCCAGGTTGTACCTGGCAGAGATAAAGCCCACATTTGCCGTTACATCCACCCCGCTTGCCGGATAGATAGTCAGGTTTGCCCTTGTTCCAAAACGATCCATGCTGTTAGTGGGCTCAACACCTTCTTCATTTTCAAAATCGGCCGATACATAATACCTGACCAGCTCATTGCCACCTGACACGTTCAGGTTATAACCCTGCAGCATACCCGGTTCAAAAATGGGAGTACCTCGATCGTCCTCTGCTTTCACCAGATTTAGTGATTCAACCCTGCCATCGGGGAAGGTCCAGTAGTTGGTATACATACGGTCTTCCTTATTGCCAAAATAGTTCACACCCAGGCGGCTGGTAAAGCTGAACTGCGGGGCGCCGGTCTGACCGCGCTTGGTTGTTATCTGGATCACACCATTCGACGCATCTGTACCATAGAGTGTGGCAGCTGCTGCTCCCTTCAGAATTTCAATACTTTCAATATCGTCCGGATTAAAGTCATTCAGGCGGTTGATGACATTCGAACCAAACGCCTGAACAGCCGGACCTGTAGATTGGGCATTGTCCACACGAATACCGTCTACGTATATAAGTGGATCGTTACTCAGATTTATACTGGACGAGCCCCGTATTCGGATTTTTGAACCACCGCCTACCATACCTGTACCCGGCATGATGACCACACCCGGGGCACGACCATTTATGAGAGCCTGCATGCTTGGAACCGGGGTAAAATCGACGGTCTCGGAAGCATTGATTGACGTTATGGTGTTCCCGATCGCACGGCGCTGTACACCACCGGCCGGCCCGGTAACTACGACCTGGTCCATCTCAATCATGGACTCGCGCATTCTGAAATTAACAGTAGAAGCCTGGCCCGATGTAACCGTAACCTCAACCCGCTCGGTTCTATAACCCAGAAACCGCGCTTCGACGGTATAGGTACCGGCAGGAACATTGTCAATGCGGAAATTACCATCAATATCCGAGGCAGCACCCCGGGTAATGTCTGTGATTATTACGTTGACACCCGGAAGTGGCTGCCGGTTACGTTCTTCCGTAACCGTACCTTCTATACTTCCCTGTGCCATCGTAATTGCGGGTAACCCAATCATGGCCAGAACCATGATTCCCGCAGCTATAAGCCGTAATCTATTAGTCATACGCTACACCTTTGTTTTAGTATGGGTTGTTTTTATACTGATCACGTTAAGACAAACCGGAAAATACCAGCCATTCACTCCGCCCGAAACGCAATCAAAAAGCCCAAGAAATGATCACACAATACATGCACCCCGGCAGGTTGTTGAATATCACGCAATCCGCATGTACTAGCAGACACTTCTTAAGCAATTTTAAGAAACGAAAAATTGCTTTATAAAAGCAACTCCACCCGATTATTATATTAACCGTGATCTACTATAAACAATATCAGACAGTTGTACAAATACATTTCATTATATTTAAAATGGATATGCTGTTGATTTTTTTAATGACGGTCTGCCAGAGGTCATTTAACACATACAATGCACAAAAATTCCGGAATCCTGACCTTAAACCCGTTCAATCACTTTTTCTGTTAATCCGGAGCGAAAACAGCAGTATTACCAGCATTGCCGTGGTTATCGCAGCCGACAGTACACAGTACTGGCAAAATGCCTGAATCACAGCCCACTGAACGTAAACCAGTACCAGAGAGACTATGAAGCCTAAACTGTTGATCAGGAAAATAGCGGAAAACCAGCTTTTCGCCCCGGTCTGATAGCTGGCGATCGTCCCTGCCAGAAGCATCAGATAATAGGCTGCACCGAACAGAGCCAGCGGTATACCCGCTATTTCCGAGTATTCGCTGGTAAGCACTTCATCACAACCGGTCAGTATCGAACACCCGAGCGTGTGCTGGCGGAAGTGTGAAAATGTGAGGTATACTGTGTCGGAAAAACCTGCCAGCCCGAGTAAACCGTACCATAAATGCCATTTTTTCATAGTCTTTAATTACCCTCCAGCCTGCGGTCGATAACGGCCCTGAATTCATCCAGCGTACGCGGGTTCATAATTTTCTCGCCATTTATGAAGAAGGATGGTACCGAGGTGATGTTCAGTCTCGTTCCCGAATTGTAACTGCGCTCAACCCTCTGAAAAACCTCTTCCGAGTTCAGATCATTCTGAAACCGGTTCATGTCAAGCCCCAGCTCCCTGGCATAACCTGTAAATTCAAACGGAGCATTACCGCGTGACCACCGGGGCTGGTTTTCGTAAATCAGATCGGCCATTTCCCAAAACTGTTCCTGTCTGCCTGCCGCTTCAGCCGCCCTGGCCGCGAGTGTGGCATACTGGTGAATACTTGTGAGCGGAAAATGCCTGAACACATACAGTACCCTGTCATCGTACTTTTCCATAAGTTCCTTCAAAATAGGGTGATAGTAGGCACAGGCCCCGCACTGGAAGTCGGCATACTCAACCAGTACGATATCGGCGTCCGGATTACCAAGGGTCCACTCATCATCTCCCAACCTGATTTCGGCCGTGGTCTCCTCAGCAGGTTCCACAGCATCCGGGATAGTGAACCACCAGGCCGCGGCCGCCACAATCACTACGATCAGCCCGAAACTGATCCAGATGGTCCTCATTTTCTGCTGTTTCTGCTTTTCAGCTATGCGCTCTTTTCGCTTGCTCATGGTTAACAGTTATTCTGTAGAAGGTTGATGGTTTTCCGTCAGTTCGTTCTTCAATTATTTCGTCCGTCAATAATGAATGACACCGGATCGATTCTTCCTACATCGTTTGGGTGTTGTAATTTTCATAGATAATTCGTGAAATCTCTGCGCCGGCATCACGACCGTCGCTGTTATTTGCGAGGTTTTTGGACAGAATTACCAGCACGTAACTTCGACCGTCGGGCAGATAGACAATTCCTGAATCGTGGTTCACACCCGTTATGCTGCCCGTTTTGTGGGCCACTTCTACCTCTTCGGGCAGGCCGGCCGGGATCATTTCATTATAATACTGATCTTTCAGAATAGCGATCATCTCGTTGCAGGCCTGCTCCGAAACCACCGATTTCCGGGCAATTTCCCGGTAAATGATGGCCAGATCCATCGCCGTGGTTTCGTTGTTCAGTCCCTGATCGAATGCTTTCATATCCTCTACACCGCGCAGTACCTGAATGTTGACAGCCCCCAGTTCATGCGCGGTCCGGTTGGCATTTTCCGCACCCACAAGGTCAATCATCAGGTTGGTGGCCAGGTTTCCGCTGCGGGTAATCATGTCGTACATCACCTCCCGCAACGGTACCTTTGTGCCAAGTTTCTCGTAGAGGGCGTCCCCCCAGTCACGGTCGATGCTCAGGCTGAAGGGGCTGCCATCCACAATACTGCTGAATTCATTTTTAACAAGGATGGAGTCTTCGAGACTGAATTTCCCCTCTTCAGCCTGTTTGTAGGCTTCGATCATTACCGGTGTTTTCATGGTACTGGCCGCATGGAACCGCTCATTTTCATTGATCAGCACATCTCTGGTGCCGTTCTGGAGGTCCAGAAAAACGACGGCCATGTCTCCATCTACAGTGTTTATCACATCCATTATCTGATCACGGAGCGTTGGCGTCTCTTCCCGGTTGCAGGATGCGGCTGAAAAAAAGATCAAGCCTACTGCAAGGACCTGTATTGCAGCTCTGTAAAAATTCATATTAGTAACGGTTTTTTTGTACTTTCGGTGAACAACACTAAAATGCCACGGGGTATTGCTGATTTGCCATTCACGAAACCTGATACCTCCGTTTTGGTATCATGAAAGTAAGCAAAGTAGCAATTGTCGGGAAAATCTATTTTCACTGAACATTATCTGCGTAAAATACACACAACACCGCATCCATGCCCGAAAAGTTGACGACCGGCTTTGCAATTTTATAATCCAGCACTGTACACCCAATCATTTATACCATGAAAACATCCGGATTTCTGAGCCTGGTACTTATTTTTGTACTCCTTCTTCCCCAGGTTAACGCACTTGCCCAGAACGATTTCAGTTACGGCTTCCGTATCGGCACGAATATGGCTGATATTCAGATGGAAGATGATGAATTTTCTGAATCGTACGGCAACCGTTTCGGCCTGGCTTTTGGTGCATTCATGAGTTTTCCCCTCAATGAGCGATTCTCGGTGCAGCCCGAAGTGTGGTACATGCAAAAAGGGGGAGAAACCGAATTTGAATTTTCATTTCTGGGGGAAGATTTTTCCTTTAAAAGTTCACTCATTTTCGAATACATTGAGATCCCGGTTCTGATCAGGTATGCTCCCGTGGTTCAGGGAAAGGCAGCGCCAAACCTGTTTGCCGGTCCGTCTGCCGGTTTCCTGACCGCGGCAAAATTCAAACTTGAAGCAGACGGTGAGTCGGAAAGCACAAGCATCAAAAGCAGTCTCAAGTCGACCGATATCAGCCTTATTTTTGGTGGCGGACTTGATTTCAGGCTCGGTTTCAGTACGCTGGCGGTCGACATCCGCTATATGCTTGGTTTGAGCAACATACTGAAGTCTCCAATCGAGGACGATTTTGAAGATGGATTTGATGAGATCGACAATGGGGACTCCAACGGCTCCATTAAAAATAAGGGGCTTACAATTACACTGGGGCTGAGATTCTGACAGTAGTTACCGGCTAATCCCGTCCCATACCCGTTTTACAGCACATCACAGACATAACTATACCCGCTTGCCCGGCAAGGTTATAGCTTTACCCTTGCTGTGGCTATATGCTGTGGCTATATTGTGTGATGGTGAACGCTGGCACCCTCCTTATGTGTTAAAGAAGCCACTTAAACAACATCTGATCGATAACGATCACCACACTGCAAGTCATCCACACATACGATGTCGAAAAAAATAATAGTTATAGGAACCGGATTCGGTGCACTTGGTGCAGCGGTTCGCCTGCTCGCAAAAGGTTACAAGGTTGAAATGTTCGAAAAGCGGGACAAGCCAGGGGGCAGGGCTTACGTCTACGAGCAGAACGGATTTAAATTCGACGGCGGTCCAACGGTAATCACCGCGCCGTTTATGTTTGACGAGATTTTTGCAGCAGCTGGGAAAAAGCGGGAAGACTATATAGAATTCGTACCCTGCCATCCCTTCTACCGGATTTTTGACCACAACAACCGCTATTTCGACTATAACGACAATGAGGAATTCACGCTGGGGCAGATCGAAAAGTGGAACGCCGACGACCGTGAGGGCTATGTAAAATTCCTGAATACAACCAAAGCGATTTTCGACAAGGGTTTTACCGAGCTGGCCGACAAGCCATTTCTGAAATTTACCGACATGCTCAAAGTGGCTCCCGACCTGATCAGGCTGCAATCCTACCTGAGTGTGTACCAGTATGTTTCAAAGTATGTGAAAGACGATTTCCTGAGGCGCTGTTTCTCGTTCCACCCCCTGCTGGTGGGCGGCAACCCGTTCGATTCGACCTCCATCTACGCCATGATCCACTACCTGGAGCGTGAGTGGGGTGTGCACTATGCCATGGGCGGAACCGGTGCCATCGTGAAAGCCCTCACAAATCTGATCGAAGAGATGGGTGGCAAAATCCATCTTAATACCGAGGTTGACGAGATCCTGGCGGAGAAGGGCCGCGTAAAGGGAATCCGCCTGGCCGACGGCTCCCTCCATTTTTCTGATGCCGTGCTGAGCAACAGTGATGTGGCCTACACCTACCGCAGCCTTATCGATAAAAAGTACCGAAAAAAGTATACCGACCGGAAGATCGAACGGATGAAGTACAGCATGTCGCTGTTTGTGATCTATTTCGGAACCAAAAAGCGGTACCTCGACAGTGATCTGAAGCACCATAATATTATTCTCGGTGAACGCTATAAAGGACTGCTCACCGATATTTTTGATAAAAAAGTACTGGCTGAAGATTTTTCGCTCTACCTGCACATGCCTACTATCACCGATCCGACGATTGCACCGGAGGGTCATGAGTCGTTTTACGTGCTTTCCCCTGTACCTCACCTTGGTGCCGGCATCGACTGGACAAAGATGGCCAAACCCTACCGCGACCGGATCATGCAGTTCCTGGAAGACAACTATCTGCCCGATCTGCAGGCGAACATTGTTGCCGAGCACTACATCGATCCCCTGCACTTCCAGGATACGCTGAACAGTTACATGGGCTCGGCATTCTCCGTACAGCCGCTTCTCACGCAGTCGGCGTGGTTCCGGCCGCACAACCGGAGCGAAGATTTTGCAAATCTATACTTTGTCGGAGCGGGTACCCATCCCGGTGCTGGCCTGCCGGGGGTACTGTCATCATCCATCATAGCAGAAAACCTGATCTCGGAGGATTTCCCCCTGTAATCAGGTTCTATCTGGCGGTGGATTTCCTGAACTGTCTCACATGGTGGACCGGTTATTCGCTGGTAATACCGATTACATGTGCCTGTCTGATCCGCATGAGCGGGCGACCGGGTTAACCGGATATAATCCGATTGTAAACCGTGAATTTACCCGGCGCATATGTGCAGATGTGGCGGATCACCCTGTTTTTGAGATCGCTCTGTTTGTGATACATCTCTGTATGGGATTTGGCTCTGTATAAGCGACATCCCTGTTTGAAGGATTGTTCTATTTGAGCGACTTCTGAAGTTTTTCCCAGTCTTCAAGGAATTTGGCCAGGCCGATATCGGTAAGCGGGTGCTTGATGAGCGATTTGATTACACCCAGCGGCATGGTCGACACGTCTGCACCGAGGCGTGCTGCCATTACCACATGCATCGGGTGCCGGATGCTGGCGGCCAGCACTTCGGTCTGGTAACCGTAGTTGCCGTAAATCTCCACGATCTCACCGATCAGCTGCATCCCGTCGGTTGAAATATCGTCGAGGCGGCCAATGAAGGGAGAAATGTAGGTTGCACCGGCCTTGGCAGCGATAAGGGCCTGGGTTGGTGAGAAGCAAAGGGTACAGTTGGTACGGATTCCCTCGGAAGTCAGTGTCCGGATAGCTTTAATACCATCTTCGATGAGGGGGATTTTTACCACTACGTTATCTGCAATTTTGGCAAGCCGATGGGCTTCATCCAGCATTCCATCGTATTTTGTGGAGACCACTTCAGCCGACACATCACCTTCTACAATACTGCAGATACGCGCTATGTGGGCATCGAAATCGGTTACCCCGGCTTTCATGCACAGCGACGGGTTAGTAGTAACACCGTCGAGAACGCCCATCGCACTGGCCTCTTCAATCTCTTTCAGGTCGGCGGTATCAATAAAGAATTTCATAGAAACGATTTTGCTTGGTAATTGGTTAAGTTGTTTTCACCCAAAAGGGATTCAGTATGCCGGATGTGATAATATCATGAAATGATTCATAAATTCCGGCGTGCTCATACCTCAGAGTGAATATTTAATTCAGGGTGCTGTCAAGAACATATTAACCGGGTTACATCAGATAGTAATCTTCAGCTCCTGAAACGTGTTACTTCCCGGATATATCTTGTAAAAACTTATAAAAAGAAGTCAGTAATAACAACCTGATGAATGCAGGTTCGTCAAACGTCGATACCTTCTCATCCAAAATAACACAAAAGGCAATAAACTGTGAGAAAATTAACATCGGCAGCAGCGGTTTTAACCATCATCCTGATCATGGCAGGGTGTACGGGAAATCAATCCAATACCGGAAGCTCTCCATTCGGCAACATGCCTCAGCGGGCAACCAGTGTAGAGGTGATTGAAATCAACCGGGAGTCCATTAAAAGGCAGATACGTTCGTACGGCAATGTGAGGGCCCAGGAAAATGTAACCGTTGTGCCACAGGTATCGGAGCGGGTTTCATCCATTCATGCCGACCTCGGCGATACGGTGCAGGCCGGTCAGCTGCTCGCCAGGCTGCGCGATGTTACGTTTGCCGATCAGGTGCGCCGGGACCAGGCCCAGCTGGAACAGGCCCGTATCACGCTTGAGCGCGACAGTACCAGCTTTGCACGCTCAAGGGAGCTCTATTTGCGCGAACTGATTTCTTCAGCTGAATTTGACAATGCCCGTTCCACGTGGCTTAACAGCAGGGCAAACTATGAATCGGTTTCGGCTTCACTCACTCAGAGCCGTGAAAACCTTGCCAATACCGGGATACGTTCGCCGGTGCGGGGTGTGGTTACCCGGCGCAACATTTCCCAGGGCGATCTGGCCACGGGTGGTCAGCCTGCCTTTGAGCTGGCCAACCTGGTGGGATATGAAATCCGGTTGTTTGTCCCCCTTCAGGACAGGCGCCGGCTGAAAGTCGGTCAGACAAGCGACATCAGGGTATCGGGCGAGCAGGAATATTCGGCAAAAGGTATCGTGGCCCGGATCAGCCCCGAACTGGATCCCGTAACAGGTCTGTCGGAAATTGTTATTACCATCACGGATCATGACAACACCCTCTTCCCCGGGGCACTAACCGAGGTTCACACAACTGTTGAAACCAGAAATGCTGCAGTTGTAATCCCACGGGTGGCCCTGGTTGAAAATGTTCAGACCCTTATTGACCCGGAATCGAATACCATACGCCTTGCACGTACTTTTTCCGCTTTTGTAACCCGCGGCGACTCGGTCGCAATCCGCAGAGATCTTGAACTTGGCATTGAACAGGGAGACCGCATAGAAGTGCTTTCCGGCCTCAACGATGGTGAAAGGCTCATCATAACCGGACAGACCGGTCTTGAGAATGAGTCCAGAATCCGGGTTAGCGGAATGCAGCGCGGCACCCGGCCCGGCTCATTAGCCGATACATCTGCCCTGAGCCCCGATGATGAAGCCCGACGCGCTGAACTACGCAACATGACTCCTGAACAGCGCAGGGAAGCCATGCAGAACATGACTCCGGAAGAACGTCAGCGCCTGATGGGCGGCCAGCGGCAGACAGGTGAGAACCGCCCGCAGGGTGAATCACAACGGAGTGGGCAATCCGGGACCGGTACCGCAACGGAAAACAATAACTCCGGCAACCGGTAACAGGCATACTGAATGAAAAATCTATCCAGAATTGCCGTCCAGCGGCCCGTAACGTTCGTCATGATCACTCTGATAGTGATCGGGTTCGGTGTGTTCGGTCTTTCCAGGCTAAGCCTGAACCTGTACCCGGATGTCTCTTTCCCAACCATCTCGGTGTACACGACCTATGAAGGCGTTGCACCCGGCGACATGGAAACCCTGGTTACACGTCCCATCGAAGAACTGGTGGGCAGTGTGAGCGGACTTCAGCGTGTACGATCTCTCTCCAGCCAGGGTGCCTCTGTGATCAAGCTCTACTTCAACTGGGGTACTGATCTGTTCGTTGCCCAGGCGGATGTTCGCAAGCAGATCGATTTTGCAAGACGCTCAATCCCCCTGGATGCCGATTCACCCATTGTTTTCACATACGATCCCAACCAGGAGCCCGTGATCGTATTAACGCTCACCTCGGCAACCCGCAGCCCTGTTGAACTGCGTACCATCGCGACCGAGCAGATCGAACAGCGTTTTGAACGTATTGAAGGTATCGCATCAGCTGAAACGGCCGGTGGCCTGGAACGACAGATCAATATATGGGTCGATAATGCCAGCATGCTCAGTTATAACATCGATATCGGCACCCTCGCCAACCGCCTGCGCCAGGAGAACATCCAGGTTCCTGCGGGCGAGCTTATCGAAGGGCGCAGTGTCTACTCCCTCCGTACCATCGGAGAGTTCCAGGATATCGATCAAATCCGCAATACCATCGTCGGGATAAATAACGGGGTTCCGGTAAGGCTTACCGATATAGCCGACGTGGAAGATGGCGTTGCACAACCGATCGGCAATGTTCACATCCGCGGCGAGGAAGGGGTCATCATAAACCTGTACAGGCAAAGCGATGTGAATGTGGTTACCACCGCCGACAATGTGATCAACAATCTGGACCGGATACGGTCTACACTGCCCGCCGATATGCGCCTCGAGGTACTGGCCAATGAGGCGGACTTCATAAAACTGTCGATCAACAATCTCTACATAACCGGGCTGATGGCCATCGCACTTGTGGTTCTCATCCTGCTGTTCTTCCTAAGAAGCGCCCGGTCTGCTCTGATCATCGCGATATCCATTCCCGTCTCCATTATATCCACCTTCAGCATCATGGATTTTGCGGATGTAACCCTGAATGTGATATCCCTGTCGGGGCTGACCCTTGCTGTCGGACTCGTGGTCGACAACGCTGTGGTGGTGCTCGAAAACATCTACCGGTTCAGGGAAGACGGCCATGATAACAAAAAATCGGCAGTTTTGGGTGCCCAGGAGGTTGGTATTCCTGTCGTGGTATCCACACTCACCACCCTGGTTGTGTTTTTACCGATACTGTTCGTTCCCGGAATTGCAGGCTTCCTTTTCCGCGACCTTGCCCTTACGATTTCGTTTGCACTGGTTATCTCCACACTTGTTGCCCTGTCGCTCATACCGCTCATGAGTTCACAAATATTCAGTTCCGGACGCAAGGAACCGGTGAAACCCCGCGAAAACGGTTTCTTTGAGCAGCTCGACAAAAAATATACCTCCCTTGTTCGAAGGCTGCTTGATCGCAGCGGGATAGTTGTTGGTGCAGCCGTACTTTTCATGGTCGTTACCACTCCGTTTTTCTTTCGCCTGGGCGGTGAATTTTTCCCTGCCGTAGACGAAAGTTCGTTTACCCTTGAGGTAACCAGGGAGGCAGGTGTAAACCTATTTGAACTGCAGCGGTCAATCCGCATGGCCGAAGCAATCGTTACCGAATCGGTGCCCGAGGCCCGGCTTATTGTTTCAGACTATGGCGACAAGCGCGGTGTTGAAGGTGCCGACAATCCGGGAGGGTATCGTGGTTTGGTCCGTGTTGAGCTGGTGCCTACCACAGAGCGTGACCGCAGCCAGTTTGAAATTGTTGCCGACCTTCTCGACCGGCTGGAAGACCTTCCGGGAGCCGATGTACGTGAATTCAAGCTGAATCCTCTGAACCCCGACGGGCAGGAAGGCCTGATCATCAACATTTACGGGTTCGATCTTGATACCAAACGGGACCTTGCACAGGGGGTAAAAGATGAGCTGCTGCAGATTTCCGGTGTTCTCACAGCCACCTCATCAGCTGAGGAGGGCCGGCCGGAGTTGCGTGTAATAATGGACCGTGAACGTATATCGCGGGTGGGGTTATCGACCTCTCAGGTAGCCAATGCCGTAAGCAATGCGGTAAGGGGAAACAGAGCCACGACCTTTGTTGACCGCGGTGTGGAGTTCGATGTGCGCGTGCAGCTTGCTGCCCAGGAGCGCAGCAGTTCACAGGCACTTGAAGATATTCTCATTCAAACCCCGTCCGGCGACTGGATGCCACTCAAAAATCTGGCCCGGGTCGAAAGGGTGACCGGACCGTCAAATATCCTCCGCATTAACCAGGACCGGGTTACAGAAGTAGAAGCCGATCTTACCGGAATCGACCTGAGAACCGCATCCGAACTGGCCCGCGAACGGCTCGACCGGGTGGAGTGGCCCGACGGCTACCGGTATGAAATCGGCGGCACGGCCGAAGAGCAGCAGGCATCCTTTTTCTATCTCATGATCGCATTCATGATAGCAGCTATACTCGCCTACATGGTGATGGCATCCCAGTTTGAAAGCCTGTTGGAACCGTTTATCATCATCCTGACCATACCCCTTGCTTTTTCGGGTGTGATCATCATGCTCTATCTGACCAGCACCCCGGTCAGTGTAACATCGATGGTTGGGCTCATACTGTTGTCGGGTATCGTCGTAAACAACGGAATTGTGATGATCGATTACATCAAGATACTTCAGTCGCGCGGTCTGGAACGGCTTGAGGCGATAGCCACCGGTGCTGGTCGCAGGCTCAGACCCATCCTTATCACCGCTGCCACCACCATATTGTGCATGGTACCCCTGGCGCTTGAAATCGGATCCGGTTCAGAAACATGGAGCCCCATGGCCCGCACGGTTATCGGCGGCCTTACCATGTCGACCCTGCTGATGCTGCTGGTTGTACCCTGCCTGTACAAACTCGTAAATACCATGGTTGAAAAGTTGGGATTCGATTCCATTCACAAAACTGATCCGCTGAAGGAAATGACTGAAACTCAGGAGGCCTGATATGAAAAAGCAAGGCATTGTAGAACACCTGCTGAAGCGCCCGGTTACCATCATCATGCTCACACTTCTGATGGTCGGATTCGGTCTGTTTTCGCTTAGCAAGCTCAAGATCACATTGTGGCCGAGTTTCGACATCCCCATTGTGGCTGTTTCTACGAGTTACCGAAATGTTGCACCGGAAGATATCCAGCGGATACTCATCGAGCCTATCGAGGCGGCCATCTCCAGTGTAGAGGGCATCGAAACCATGGATTCTAACTCCAGGCGCGGATCAGCGTTCATCCGACTGAGCCTTTTCCCGGGCACGGATGCACGCCGTGTGGAACTCGACGTACGCGAGGCGATCGACCGGATCCGGAATCAGCTGCCCCGCGAGGCCTCCCAGCCCGTCATCTTTCAGTTTGATCCGGAGAGTGCGCCGATCATGCAGCTGAGCCTTCAGGCATCAAACCGCTCTCTCGACGAACTCAGGAACCTGAGTGTTGAAATGGTTGAACCCATGCTGGAGCGTCTTCCAGGCGTAGCTGCCGCAGATACCCGCGGTGGACTTGAGCGTACTGTTTATGTACACATCAATCCGCAGCGGCTTGCACAATACCGGGTTTCGACCAGCGAAATTGAAAATGCGCTGCGCCAGAACAATGTTCAGATACCTGTTGGCAACCTGGTGGTCGATCGTGTGAGCTACAGTGTACGTGCCGAGGCCATGTACACATCCATCGATGAAATCGGCAATACCATTGTCCGCCGGAATCCGGACGGCAACCCTGTACGAATTTCCGATCTGGCCGTTGTTGAAGACAGTTTCGCCGACGTAACAACCCTGGTAGAGGTGAACGGAAAAAACAGTGTTACTATCGAAATCCAGAAACAGTCGGATGCCAACACCCTTGATGTGGCCTATGCCGTGCTTGACGAGATTGAGATGATTCAGGACAAGCTGCCGGTTGGAGCCACCATACAGGTGCTGACCAATTCCGGTCAGTTTATCGAAAATTCCATATTCAACCTGGCACAGTCGGCCACCTATGCCCTGTTTCTGGTTCTGGTAATTCTGATTGTTTTCCTGGGCGGCTGGCGCGCCTCTGTAACCGTGGCTTTAAGTATACCGATCAGCCTTGCCGGTACCTTTGCCGCAATGTACTTCACAGGTATTACACTGAACATTATCTCAATATTCGGACTGGCGCTGGCCGTGGGCCTGCTCGTGGATAATTCCATTGTAGTGCTCGATGGCATCGTGGCCAAACTGGAGGAGGGCAAATCCAGATTTCAGGCCGCACTTGAGGGGACCAACGAAGTGAAAGGCGCACTGATCGGGGCAACACTTACCACGCTTGCGGTCTTCATCCCCATTCTTTTTGTGGAAGGTTTTACCGGCATGATCGCGAAAGATCTTGCCTGGACTATATCGCTGGCAATCAGCTTCAGCTTTATAACTGCAGTAGTTCTGGTACCCGTTTTCTCAACACTGTTCCTGAGAAACTCCGAATTCGAAAAGAAAACCCTGGCACTTCGCCTGTTCAGCCGTTTCGAAGACCGTTACGCCCAAAGTCTGCGCTGGCTTCTTACACACCGAAGTATCGGGATACTGCTTTTCATGGGAGTACTTATTTCTACCTGGTATCTCTTTAAAATCACACCTACCGAAAACTTTCCCGAGGGTGATTCGGGTGAAGTCAGCATTACTATCGAGTTGCCCACTGGCACCAACCTGGTACAGACAGCGGGTCTGATCAGGGAAATGAGTGAACAGCTCGTGGTAAACGAGAATGTTGAGACCGTTGTAACCAATATAGGCAGCCGCGGCTGGAGATCAGACTATAATCTGGGTCGTATCAGTCTTACTCTAAGGCCCGACAACGAACGAACGGTTACCACAGATCAGTTCGCCCTGCAGCTGCGCCGGCAATTCGACTATCCGGGAGCAACCATCCGGGTATCATCGGGTGGCGGTGGTTTCAGGGGAGGTGGCGGTGGCTTTGGCGGTGGTCTTGGTGCCATAAGGGTCAGCCTGATCGGACCCGATATCGAGGTCCTCAAAGCAATCTCAAACCGGATCGAAGAGGTAATGATGCAGGATACTCTCGTTATTTCTGTCGATAATCCCCGAGTGAACGCCACTCCTGAACTCGTCTACCGGGTCGACCGCGAACGGGTTAGTCGCATGGGCAGCAATCTGAGCGAAGTGGGCAATGCACTGAAAACACAGACTCGCGGCACCCTTACCGGCTATTACCGAGAAGACGGAAGGGAAATCCCGATCGAAGTACGTACCGACCAGATGTTCCGTACCGACCGTGAACAGCTTGATCGTATGGAACTTCTTCAGGTCGGTGATCAGCGTGTCCCGGTTTCTTCACTCGGTTATTTTGAAGCGGTTGAAGGGTACGACACCATTACCCGCCGCGACCGTGAAACCCTGCTTGATGTTAGCATCCAGGTAGCGGGCCGGGGCGAGGAGCAGCGGCAGCGCATCACCGAAATGTTTGAAAATGAGATTGTACTCCCCGATGGCTACCGCTATGAATTCACCGGGTCGTTCCGTGATCAGCAACGCAGCATGGGCAGCCTGCTGAATGCCCTGCTGTTCGCCCTCCTGCTCACCTACATGGTGATGGCGGCCAAGTTTGAGAATTTAACCGATCCGTTTGTGATCATGCTTACCGTGCCCCTCGGTTTCCTCGGCGCACTCGGATTGCTGTATGTGCTCGGCACTGCACTAAGCGTTGTTGCCGGACTGGGAATGGTTGTACTGGTCGGGATTGTGGTAAATAACGGAATTGTTCTGCTCGACTATGTGAAACAGTACACCACCGGAATCCCCGATGAAATGTACATGGACCAGTTCATCCGAGGAGCAAAAAGGAGGGTGCGTCCCATTCTGCTCACATCGCTCACCACGATCTGTTCAATGATCCCGCTCGCGATAGGGCTTGGTACCGGCGCAGAAATCTGGAGTCCGCTTGCACTGGTGGTAATCGGCGGTCTTTTGCTGTCGCCCTTGCTTACCCTCTACATCATTCCGGTGCTCACGATCTCTTTCTCATCCCGAAAACGGAGGGCCCTGGACCATTCCATAATTATAGATTCCTGGAAAAGTTTAAAAAAAGGGGAATAATCCACATGATTAATGTGGTATTTAATCATAGTACATTATATTTAGGGTAAAGAAACAGTTAACAAGACCAGAATCATGAATAATTTTTCCAAAGGATTTGCCGTCGGTATCATTACCGGTGCCTTTACGGGTGCAGTTACAGCCCTGCTGCTCGCACCCGACAAAGGTCGCAATACAAGAGACAAAATCAGCTACAGAGTGCAAAAATATCTGGACGAGCTGACCGAACTGCTCGATGAATTATCGGATGAGAAACATATCGTATCGGATGCCAAATCGAAGGGCGAAAAAGTAGTGATGGATGCCCAGAAACGTGCTGAAGACCTGATAACCGAAGCGGAAGACCTGCTCAAATCGATCAGCCAGAAACCCGGGGAATAACGCTCATTTTCCAATCCGCCATTCAATGTCCGGGTACGGGTGTACAACCCTCACCGGCCAATACACTATACCACCTGCCGGCCTGCCGGAATGGCGGTCATGTTTTCTGTGCCTGCACCTGTACCTGCACCTGTACCTGCACCTGTACCTGTACCTGTACCTGTACCATTGCCTGTGCTGTATCTGTATTATTTTTATCATTAATCGGTTTATTTTTTTTATGAAACGTGTAGTTATAACAGGGCTTGGTGCCCTCACCCCCATCGGCAATAATCTTGAAGCCTTCTGGTCCAATATGAAGAAGGGTGTGAGTGGTGCAGCCCGTATCACCAAATTCGATCCCGGAGCCTTCCGCACCCATTTTGCCTGTGAACTGAAAGGTTTTGATGTAACTGCACATCTCGACCGGGGCGACATCAAGCGTACCGATCCCTTTACCCAGTACGCCCTTATTACCTCCGATGAAGCCATTCACGACTCGGGTATCGACTTCGGCACCATGGATCCGTTCGATACCGGGGTAATCTGGGGCAGCGGCCAGGGCGGCATGCTCACATTCGAAGAACAGGTTATTGAGTATGCCGAAGGGGGACGCAATCCCCGTTTCAGCCCGTTTTTTATCCCCAAACTCATCACTAATATGGCATCGGGAATGATATCGATGCGCCACAAACTGATGGGTATCAATTACACTACTGTTTCGGCCTGCTCCACATCCAACACGGCCCTGATGGATGCGTTTAACTACATCCGCTGGGGCAAGGCAAAAGTGATCATCTCAGGTGGTTCCGAAGCCCCCATTACCGAAGCTTCTTTCGGTGGTTTCAGTGCAATAAAGGCGATGTCGACCCGGAACGATGATCCCGCCACGGCTTCCCGGCCGTTCGACAAGGAACGCGACGGATTTGTGATGGGTGAAGGGGCCGGAGCGCTGGTGCTTGAGGAGCTCGACCATGCTGTAAAACGGGGTGCCAAAATTTACGCCGAAGTTGTTGGCGCTGCATCCACCGCCGATGCCTACCACATGACGGCAACCCATCCCGAGGGGCTCGGGGCACTGCGGGGTATGCAGATTGCCCTTGATGATGCCGGCCTGAACGCTGGTGATGTCGATTATATGAATGCCCACGCCACATCAACCCCTGTGGGCGATATCAGCGAAATTAAAGCCATGCAGAAACTGTTCGGTGCCGCGTTGAACAAGGTTATGGTAAGTTCCACCAAATCGATGACCGGCCACCTGATGGGTGCAGCCGGTGCAGCCGAAGCCATAGCCTGTATCATGGCTATCCGCGACGGGGTGATCCCCGCCACTATCAATACCCGGAATCCGGATGACCAGATTCCGGCAGATATGCAAATCGTGACCGGCTCGTCAATCGACCATCCGGTAAATGTGGCCATGAGCAATACATTCGGATTCGGCGGACATAACGGCATTGTTATCTTCCGGAAATTCACCAGGTAAACCATCAGATTCCCGTTTTTTCATCCCCGATTTTGCCCATATTGTAACCTGTTTCCTAACCTGGCCATTCGTTCGGGCATGTTGCAGGCAGCTGGTTTCCTGTGATAGAACATCATAACACGTAAGTTGAACGGTGGCTGTTTTAAAACCGATTACTTGCGTATCGTATGAGCGCAACAGTTTTACTGTTGAACGTGCATCAGCACGTATTAGCGAACCCTTACCGGACGAACGGGCTTCGGACCCAGTCATCAAACCATAAAAAGGCCAATGCCGATCGGTCAATTCAACATAGAACCGGCTGCACGAATGAGGATTCTGCCCGATTATGTGTTCGGGCGCCTGAA
>JBLRWO010000031.1:20762-46213 GCA_047921215.1 Cyclonatronaceae bacterium
TGGAGCGCGGTCATTGCCGGGGCCCAGGTCATCACGTTTCCGATTTCCAATGATGCCGATACCTTTATATCGGGCCTGAAAACGGCCATCAACAACGCTGTTATCCGGCCCAAAATGGTCTATCTCAACTTCCCCCACAACCCGACCGCGCTCTGTGTTGACCTCCCCTTCTACGAAAAAGTGGTTGATTTCTGCCGGGAAGAGAAACTGTTTATCGTGTCCGACTTCGCCTACAAGGATATCACCTTCGACGGTTACAAAGCCCCAAGCATTCTGCAGGTAAACGGGGCCGCCGATATTGCGGTTGAATTCATGACCATGAGCAAATCGTACAACATGGCCGGATGGCGAATCGGATTCTGCGTTGGAAATGCCCGGGCCGTGGCCCTGCTGGGCCAGATAAAGGGGTATTATGATTACGGGCTTTTCACACCCATACAGGTTGCCGCCATCGAAGCGCTTAAACTTCCTGCCAGCGCGGTCGAAGCTGTGGCCATGAAGTACCAGAACCGGCGCGACATACTCGTGGAAGGCCTCAACCGCGCCGGGTGGCCGGTGGAGAAAAACCGGGGTGCCATGTTTATGTGGGCACGAATCCCCGAACCCTTCCGGCATCTGAACTCCATGGACTTCTCGGAACTTTTACTGCAGGAAGCAGAGGTTCTGGTATCGCCGGGATCGGCTTTCGGAAAGGCCGGTGAGGGGTATGTGCGCATGAGCCTGGTCGAAAACTCCGAACGGATCCGGCAGGGCGTAAAGAATATTTCGAGACTTTTCAAAAGAGATGAATACAGGGTTTAACAGGATCGAGCACAGGTATAACCGGATATATTATCTGTGATAATTTTTCGCCGGTTTCATATACTGATGTTCCTGTTAATCAGTTACCACAAATCAACGTTTCGTCATGCATATCGATCACATCGGCATAGCCGTATCCGACCTCGAATCCGCGATCACAACGTGGGAGACTCTTCTGCAAACCACCTGTTTCAAACGTGAAACCGTCGCCTCCGAGCAGGTTGAAACTGCCTTTTTTCAGACCGGGGAGTCGAAAGTGGAGCTGCTTGGTGCGACATCACCCGATTCGGTTATCTCCAGGCACATTGAAAAACGGGGACAGGGACTGCACCATGTGGCTTTTGAAGTGACCGACATCCATGCTGAACTCCGCCGCCTGAAAGAAGCGGGGTATACACTTCTCAATGAACAGCCAAAGCGCGGAGCCGACAATAAGCTGATTGCATTCGTTCATCCCAAAGACAACACCGGCGTACTGGTGGAACTGTGCCAGCAGGCGGGATTTAGCGAGATTCAATAATGAACCGCACGGTAGCTGTTGCCCTCCGTCAGGCGGCCGCTGGCGTTGTTGTCGAGCCGGAACAGGGTCGGCGTAGTATCATAGCGCATGTAGGCCGGTACTTTTACGGAAAAATGCAGATGAGGAGTGGTAGAGAACCCCGTATTTCCGCTGTAGGCGATATGATCACCAGCCCTCACACGATCGCCCGTCTTCACCCGGCTGCCCCGGAAACGGAGGTGAACATACTCGGCAAATGTGCCGTCATCGTGCAGGATGGAGATATAATTACCGTCGGGCCGGTATGCCGGATCGGGCCCGCCCCGGTTCGAATCATCCTTCACAAAGATGACGATGCCGCTACGGGCCGCATATACCGGGGTGCCCTCAGGCATCCTGAAATCGATGGAATATTCGTTATGGTGTGAAAATCGCCCGTTGTAGCCCTGAAGCACCGTGTACGTTTCTCCATGGCGGTATGGAAGGAGGTAAATATGACTGTCGCTGTGTCGGGTGCTGGCAGGATCGCCGAAAAAATAGCGGTACCGGTAGCGGAACTGCGGATCGTTGTCATTTCTCCTGAACGTTCCCAATTCAAATCCGGATGTATTCGCCGGAACAATACGGTAGGTTACCGGACGGATCTCGGTCTCTGAATCGCGGTCAAAAAAACGCAGTTCGACCTGGTAGGGGGATGCATTCGTGTTTGTGGCATAGAAGACATACCGGCCTCGTTCAGGCTGTTTAACCTCTACCTGAAGGCTCTCACTTCCCGATTGGGCATAAAGCTCATTCAGGGTAACCGGTACTGCCAGCAGCAGGATGACCAGGCTGATCAGGATGCGTTTTTCAGTTCGGCTTATCACCATCGATTTTATGCGGTCCATCAGAATTCGGGTTGTTTCACGGTTTCTTACCCCGGTATCCCCGTTTTGTTGCATAATTTTACCTGTTTAGCACAATCGCGTCAGTCTCTCCTTGAGCCGCCCAGTGACCGCAGATCATCCCTCAGGTTTGGTTCGGCAAAGGTTGTATTACCGAAATAGATCTCCGATGCCTCCCTGAGCTGCCGCTTGCCGGGATCGATCCAGACCTCCCCTTTTCTCGCAAGCCTGCCACTGCCGTCATAGAATTGCAGGTGCATCTCCCTGTTTCCGGCTTCTGCTCTCAGGGTATATCCGTGCGGCAGTTCCAGCCGGGTAGTCTGAAAGCCGGGAATTTCCAGCACTATTTCCAGGTCACCGTTTCCCTCATACTTCCAGATGTATTCAAACCCGTCACCACGCCGGGTAAAATTGAACACCAGTGTTCCGCCCGGTACCGGCACTAACGCCGCGACCTTGTCCAGTGCGGTCGGGATGTTCGGGTTGATCATAACCATGCCACTTGCAGGATGTGGCCTGACACCGATAAAATACTGATACCATACCCTCAGGTATTCTGCAGCTGACCAGGCCTGGGAAAAAGTACCCGACAGCCTTGGCCATTCTTCACCGGGCCTTGGAAGGGCATCTGTATTTTCTGCGAGCATGCCCGGTGCACCCTCATCCATCGTCTGCATCGACATATTAAGGAAGAGTTCCCAGGCAACATCGGGCTGGTAAACTTCAATCATCCGCTGCATGGCAATACCGTTGTTCCAGATCCAGACCGTTCCGTTATGGTAAGCCGCATCCTTATGGTAATACTCCGGGGCCTCATGCCACGGGTGGAAGTTGAGGTCGTCCTGGTCGAGCGAGGCGGTGCCCCAGGGGTAGACAAGCCGTTCCCATGCCTCCCTGGTAACAAACCAGCGCCTGTTGGGATCGTCAATCAGATCAAGTGCAAACAGCTGGTTAGGACGAACACTGAAACTGGGTACACCGCGGGCCGTTATCCGGTCGGCCATATAGGTGTGCCGGTCGTCAAAAAAGTCCACCACAAACCGGTCTTTCATTTTTCCTGCCAGTGCATCCCATTTTTCGGCATAAATGGGCTCATCGTTCATCCGTGCCAGGCGCGCGGCGCACCGCAACTGATTGTACCAGAGTGCCTGAATGTCGTTGGCCCTGTTGCCACGCGGCGAATAGGCCCGTTTTGTTGGCTCTTCACGGGCATCCATCCACGTTTCCGCGTCGCCGTGGGTCAGGTAGCCGTGTTCATCAGCATGATGGCGGATCGGGCCTTCGGTCGCTCTCACCATGGCATCAAACAGATCGGAGGCCAGCGATTCATCTCCTCCATAATCGAGGTAGGCGCAGATCTGGGCCACAAAACGGGGCGTGCCATCGGTGGTGTTGTAGATCACCCCGTCGGGGCGGAGCCGGTTGGGGATGCGGCCATAATCGGGATGATCCTCATCTGTATTCTGATAGCCTGCAAACGACCTGAGTATATTGGCCGCCACATCCAGCTGACCGTTAACCAGCGCAGCTCCGGGCAGGGAGATAAACATGTCGCGACCCCAGTAATCATTAAACCAGGGCAATCCCGCATAGATACCCCATCCGGTCTGTTTCATAATGAGCGCATCCAGCGAAACCCTGTTCCAGGCCAGGGCCCGATCGACCACCGGCACGCCCGTTTCGAACCGGTTGGAGTGGTGCAGGTTTTCCAGCCGTTTGCGCCTGTCGGCGAGCATGGTCTCCCCGTTTTCCCTAAGTTTTTCAACCATCCCAAGGGCCTGTTCTTCACTGTCGGCCAGAATAAGATAAAAACCTCCGGCGGCAGCCGCGGCCCTGATCTCCTCATGATCTTTCAGGGTCAGTTCCGTATTGCGGATGGGGGCCAGAAGCAGTGTTTTACCGGGGGCTTCTGAAGCGGTGTAAACGGCATAATTATAGCGCATATCAGGCAGGGATATCATCCCCTCACCAATCATCCTGATACCAATTTCAGCCCATTCCGTCTCCATACTGATCCGGATAGCCTCTGTATCATCAAACAGGTACAAATCTTCGGTTGCTGTCGGATACTCGCGCCGGAGCCTGTGCGGCATCAGCGATACATCGGCAGTACTCCTGTCAAGGGCCACATCATCTGTAAACAGGGCATAATCACTGAAAATACGCTGCGTATTGATATTCCAGCCGGAGTACCATTCCCTGCCGGGGCTGTGGGTGTGACCATAGTAATAACCCGATTTTTTATCGGTAAAGGCAAACTCCCGGTTTTCGCCGAGTACGGCAGGGAGGGTAATTTCCATGTTAACGGCAGCCGGTTCATGGACCATCTCCTCCCCCTTCTCTGAACAGGAAATCATGAAAATGGTGACCAGCAGAAGTACGGTTTTTTTCATTCGAAATTGTAATTATATACGAATATACTACATCATAAAGCCGGCACGTACCCGTGATACCCATTCACTGTTTGATTCATACTACCAACTAGCGCATTTCAGCATGATACACCGTAAGTAAGGGCATAAATCTGCGTGCTGAATGGGCAATGATGGTCAAATATAATAAAATCCTGCCGGTCAAGGGCATATTCCCGATAACGTTTGCTCTTTTACCTGTGCCGGATGATGTTTACTTTCTAACTGATAGTTACTCGGTGCCGGCTGAATTATCCCGGGATTGTTTAGCCACCGAAATTTGACACCCTCTTTCCGCTCCATCATTGTTGACTTAACCACAAAACATTCTTACCGATTGACATATAAGCAGCCATGCCGAACCACGAACTTGCCGGAAAGCCGGCACCCTACACCCTTCTGGAGAATATCCCCCGTCTTGTAACGGCCTATTACAGCAGCAGGCCCGATCCGTTGAACCCGCAGCATGCCATACAGTTCGGTACCTCCGGTCACCGCGGCTCCTCCCTGAACGAGTCATTCAATGAAGACCATATTCTGGCCATAAGCCAGGCCGTTGCCGATTACCGTAACAGTAACGGCATCACCGGCCCACTTTATATTGGCATGGATACCCACGCCCTTTCGGAGCCAGCACTGATTACAGCTCTTGAAGTTCTGGCTGCCAATGGGGTTAATATCCGCTACCAGGAAGGAATGGGCTATACCCCAACACCTGCCGTATCGTGTGCCATTCTGGCCTGGAACCGCAGCGGCCACACTACCAAAGCCGACGGTGTGGTGATTACGCCATCCCACAATCCGCCTGCCGACGGCGGGTTCAAATATAATGCCATAAACGGTGGCCCGGCAGGAACCGACATCACCAACCAGATGCAGACGGCTGCCAACCGGTACCTGCAGACCGGGCTGAGAGGTGTTAAACGTATTCCCTTGCCTGATGCCCTGAAAAAAGAGACCACACAGGCTTTCGATTTTATCCGCCCGTATGTGGATGACCTCAAAAATGTGGTTGATATGGATGCCATCAGGCAGGCGGGGCTTCGTATCGGGGCCGATCCCATGGGCGGTGCCGGCGTCGCCTACTGGGAACCCATCGCCGAGACGTACGGACTCACTATAGATGTGGTAAACCCGCGCGTGGACCCCACCTTCAGCTTCATGACCGTTGACCGTGACGGCAAGATCCGCATGGACTGCTCATCGCCCTGGGCCATGGCCAGCCTTATCGGGCTTAAAGACCGTTACGATATCGCATTCGGCAACGATCCCGATTTTGACCGTCACGGCATTGTGACGCCAACCGCCGGGCTGATGAATCCGAACCACTACATCGCCGTTGCCGTGAATTATCTTTTCAGGAACCGTCCCGGATGGCCGGAAACCGCTGCCATCGGCAAAACCCTGGTCTCCAGCAGTATGATCGACCGTGTGGCCAAATCGCTCGGGCGCAGGCTGGCCGAGGTACCGGTCGGATTCAAGTGGTTTGTAGATGGCCTGATCGACGGATCGTACGGTTTCGGAGGGGAGGAGAGTGCCGGCGCGTCCTTCCTGAGGATGAACGGCACCGTCTGGTCGACCGACAAAGACGGTATCATCCTGAACCTGCTGGCCGCTGAGATTACGGCCCGGACCGGCAAGGATCCCTCCATGCATTATGCTGAGCTCGAGAAAGAGTTCGGCAGCCCTGTCTATGAGCGGATGGATGCCCCGGCTACATCCGCCGAGAAGAAAGTACTGGCGGCACTCTCGCCGGATCAGGTGAAGGCGAAGGAAATGGCCGGCGAACCCATTACACACAAGCTAACCCGCGCACCCGGCAACGACGCCCCGATCGGCGGACTCAAGGTAGAGACCGAAAACGGATGGTTTGCCGCGAGGCCATCAGGCACTGAAGATATTTATAAAATCTATGCTGAAAGCTTTCTGGGAAGCAGCCATCTAAGGCAGATCCAGCAGGAAGCCGTGGCCATTGTGGATGAAGCTCTCGGAAAATCCTGACAAACCAGACAAATAACCTGAATAACCCTGATCATGAACATACCTGCCGCTCCCTTTAAAATCCTGTTCATTTCGTGGATGCCTGTAATACTGGTAACACTCATACTGTTATCTCACCCTGGAGTTATCCAGTCACAGCCTCTGCCCGTTATCACTCCGCAGGAAGCCGGAATGGATCAGGCTGTACTTTCGCGTGTCGACCAGATAATCGAAAAATCGATTTCCGACGGGGAGACACCCGGGGCTGTACTTCTGGTTATGCGGAAAGACAGGATTGTATGGCGGAAAGCATACGGCAACCGGCAGATTACGCCAGAGGCTGTTCCCATGACCGCGGAAACCATTTTCGACATGGCTTCCATCACCAAGCCGGTAGCCACGGCCACATCCGTTATGCAGCTTGTGGATGCGGGTAAAATCCGGCTCAGTGATCCGGTATCGCACTACCTGCCGGATTTCAACGACCGGGTTCCCTCAGATGACGGCCGCGTTCGGGTCATCCGGGTGCTGCACCTTCTTACACACTCCGCGGGGCTGCCCTCATACCCGCCGGTTGCCGACCTTGTTGCGGAAGCCGGCAGCGACTCGCGGCTTCAGGTACTCTACAACTGGCTCGATACAGCAGAACGGCAATTTGCAGCCGGCGAATCGTTTCTCTACAGCTGTCCGAATTTTGTGACCCTGCAGCGCATTGTGGAATCTGTTACCGGAGAAACGCTGGCCGAATACAGCAGGAAACACATATTTCGTCCGCTGCAGATGAACCGGACCGGATACACTCCCCCCGCCGACTGGAAAGCTGATGCCGCGCCAACCGAACCCGGCGACAACGGTGAGCAGATGATCTGCATTGTTCACGATCCGTTCGCACGTGAACTTATGGACGGCATTTCGGGCAACGCAGGGCTGTTTTCCACCGCCGACGACCTCGCCGTTTTCGCGGCCATGATGATGAACAACGGTACCTGGTTCGGCGAACGCATTCTAAGCAAAGCCGCCGTTGAAGCCATGACCCGTGTACCCCACGGCCTTGAAACGCAGGGACGTGGCCTTGGCTGGGATCTCAACTCATCATTCGCCACCAACCAGGGCGATCTGTTCGGCCCCCGAACCTATGGCCATACCGGCTTCACCGGCACCTCACTGATCATCGATCCTGACACCGAAACGGCCGTAATTCTGCTCACCAACCGTGTACACCCCGACGGCAGCGGCAACGTCGTACGCCTGCGCAGCCTCGTTGCCAATATCGTCGCAGCCTCGTTGGAGTAACAGAACAGGCGAAGCCTGCGGGGATACTGCCGTATCTCCATGCTGTCAACTCTTCGGGGACCTCCGCTTCGACCTTCGACTTAGGCATTCGCTGCGCTCAGCCTGCGCTCAGGCTTTGCTCCGGACTCCCGAAGGATGAAAGCATCTTAACTGAATTTCAAACGTCTGAATTTGATACCTTGAAACAATACATTTTTTTAGTGTTACAGACTATGAACCCAGCTGCGATACGATATTTGGTGATCATTCTGGCCGTTACCCTGTTTGCTATCCCGGAAGCAAGCAACTGTAAGGATCATCCTTTTAATTACAGTGTAGCCCTGCAACCTGTGGATATACCCGGATTGCCCGGTTTACACTCCTATGCCTATGGTCAGCACAACGGAAAGTGGCTCTTAATCGGCGGTCGGATCGACGGGCTTCATGCCAGAAGGCCTTTTGAGTCCTTCCCGGCGAGCCACAATAACACCAGCATCTTCGTTATCGACATCGCTAACCGTGAATTTCTGTCAGCCTCCGGCCTGTCAAGTGGTATCTATCTATACACGCTTACCTCGGGTTCGGTTCACATCACAAAAAAAATGGCACTCATCCGATAGAAATCAAATCAAACTCTGCCAATGACCTGGTATTTTGTGTATTACCCGTAACCAACCGATCAGAAGGCAAATCAATGGAAAACAACAAAGAACTGATCGCCGATTTTCTGGCACAAACGAATATAGCCATAGCCGGTATTTCACTAAGCCGTGACACCCCCGCCAATATGATCTTCAAAAAAATGAAGAAAGCGGGTTACACGGTATTCCCTGTCAACCCCAAAGGCGGTACTTACGAAGATCAGACATGTTACAGCAATCTGGGCACCATCCATCCCAAACCCGATGGCGTGGTCATTGTTACACGGCCTGAGGTCACTGCAGAACATATTGACGAGTGCATCCGACTGGGCATTTCGCGTGTCTGGATCCACAATATGATGGGTATTGTGAAAAACGGAAAACCTGGTAATTCCAGCAGTGTGGATACAGGTGCGGTTCAGAAAGGACACGATGCGGGTTTAAAAGTGATCAGCGGCAGCTGCCCCATGCAATTCGTGCCACCGGTCGACATTTTCCACCGGTGTATTCGCTGGATATCTGATAAAACGGGAAAACTCTGAAAAACTGACCTGTTTAACATCCACCAAACTGATTGATCGAGCTTATCATTTATTCCTGTAATTTTATATCGATCTTAATGAACAACCGGACTTATCAATTATTCGTCTGACTTTACATTCACCTGACCGACATTTTTCCGGAACCGATATGATCGAAAATCCCTGCATCATCAGCAAAACCACCTGGAAAACCGTACAGAACACCAAATATGAAGTGGCCGTACTGCCCTGGGGCGCCACCGAAGTGCATAACTACCATCTGCCCTACGCCACCGATACCGTTCAGTGCGACCATATAGCCGCCGACGCCGCGGCATTTGCATGGGATGCGGGTGTACCCGTCGCCGTTCTGCCCACGGTTCCTTTTGGCGTGCAGACCGCCCATGCCGGTATCCCGTTCTGCATAAATATGAATCCCTCCACCCAGGCGGCGGTTCTTGCTGATGTTGCCCGGAGTCTCGACACCCACGGCATCAAAAAACTGGTGATACTGAACGGACATGGCGGTAACAACTTCCGGCAGATGATCAGGGAGCTGCAGCCGCAGGTCCGCATTTTTATCTGCACACTCGACTGGTACAAAATGGTCGATCCCGGGCCTTTTTTCGATGAATCCGGCGACCACGCCGGCGAACTTGAGACGAGTGTGATGATGCATTATGTGCCCGAACTTGTTCGACCCTTGACCGAAGCCGGCGACGGCCGTGAGTACAAATCAAGAATTGAAGCATTCCGCCATGGATGGGCCTGGGCACCCCGGCAGTGGTCAAAAATATCTGATGATACCGGTGTCGGAAATCCCGCTAAAGCCACGCCTGAAAAGGGTAGAGCGTTTGCCAGGGCAGTTGCCGAAAAAGCCGGAAAATTCTTCATTGACCTGGCGGCAGCTGATCCTGAAAATATCTACGAAAAATCCTGAAATTCTCTGCCGGCTGATGTAACTTACAGTCAGAATATCGAACCAAAAACGACTATTCAGATACCGGGTTCCAGGACCGGTGATCCATCTTTGCCGGACAGCCGGAACCCCATAACCGATCAAATGGATGGAACGCGATGGTATACGAAGCCGAATTCATCTGCGCTTTCTGCGGGGAACTGAACACCACCACAGTGGATGCCACTGAGGATGCACATCAACAGTATGTGGAAGACTGCCAGGTCTGCTGCCGTCCCAATCTTCTGGATATCCACCTGAGTGAAAATCGTGAAAGCGTTACAGTAGATGCTTTGATGGATTGAACCGGTTACCTAATTACCGGCTCTTTCCCTTACGGCGTTCAACATCTCCTGCAGCTGTTGCTCGTCGTAATATCTTCCTGCTGCAACTACACCGGCAATTTGATCCCCGAAGGGAATCACCTCGAGGGGGTTCTGCCTCAATAACAGCAGGTCGGCCCTGAAGCCCTGTTTTATCATACCCGTTTCGTTTTCCTCGTCCAGATAGCGTCCCACATTTACGGTGGCGGTACGCAGTGCTTCATAAGGTGTCAGACCCGCTTCAATAAGCAGTGCCAGTTCCCGATGTGCGGCGAATCCGGGCGGATTGAAGATCTGCGGGGCATCGGCGCCGAGCAGCAGCCCCGCATCGTGCCGGTGCAGGGCCAGTGTAAGACGGTTGCGCAGATCAAGGAAACGGCGTGCCTGCTCCGGATCGTAATCATCCTGGCTGCGCAGCCGGCTTACATACCCGGCCCATCCGTCGATCATCTGCGCCGGCATATACTCCATGCCCGGCCACTGCCGCATATCGCCGGGCGAATAACGTGGATCAAATACATTAACCAGCAGGGTATTGGTTGGCACATTCCAGACCCCGGCTTCGGCGGTGAGCCGGGCAGCTTCATCAATCAGGCCGGCATCCGTGTCATACGCCAGATCATAGCCGAAATAAATAATATTTGGATCGGGGCGATTCGCCGCATCACCCGAGAGATATTCCATATACCGGTCGAGATGGTCGATGGATCCCTGCCCTGCCTCCAGGCTGCGGATCAGCCCGACCTCGTAGCTGATGTGACCGGAAAACTCGAGACCATGGCTGTGGGCCTCATCCACCAGAGCATTGAAATTTTCAAGGGTGATACCGGGATGGAGTTTAAGCAGATCGTAACCAGCCTCAGCCTGCTCTCTCACCATGTTCCGTACCGTTTCGGGATCGGTTGCCGAACCTGCGTTAAAAGAAGGTCCCGATGTGAATATGCGCGGTCCCGGAAGAGCTCCTTCGCGGGTTTTATCGCGCAGATCGAGGTGGGCCTGCTCTCCAAGCATCCCGCGGATGGTGGTAATGCCCTGCGAAAGATACATAACCAGCACATCGTGCATGTACTGCTCGCTCTGCCGTACAGATGGGATGTGCGCATGCATCTCGGCCAGACCCGGAATTACGTAGTAATCGCCGGTAATCACCATGGCATCATCCGGGATTTCGGCATCGGCATCAGGCCCGGTCCAGACAATTTTACCTTCCGCGATGATGATAGTTTGCCCGGCGAGTATCTCGTCCGTCTCCATAGTAAGTACATTCACGTTCCGGATGGCTATCGGGGTACAGTCGGGAACATCCAGCACAATACCGGATGTTGCGGCGACCGGCTTTACCTGCGGATTACCGGAACCGGCAACTATGTTCGGGATCAGCAAAAGCGCTATCAGCAGGGCCGCAGCTGTTGCAAGGGTGCTCACAATGAATTTCATTGTCATTGTCCGGTAGGGATTTATACAGTTAAACCTGTTCTTTCCAGCCCAGCAGGCGCAAAGCATTTAATACCACAGTCAGGGTTGAGCCCTCATGCAGAAAAACTGCGATGCCCATGGTTGCAAATCCAAATAACGCAGCAGGAACCAGAAATGCAATCATACCAAGGCTGATGAAGATATTCTGTTTGATGATGCGCCGCGTGGCCCGGCTCAGGGCGATGGCCGTAGGGAGTTTATTTATATCGTCGGCCATCAGGGCCACATCCGCAGTTTCAAGGGCTACGTCAGAACCTGCCGCACCCATAGCGATTCCCACAGACGCTCCCGCAAGGGCCGGGGCGTCATTCACACCGTCACCAATCATGGCAACATGGGTGTATTCTTCCACCATTTTCTTCAGATATTCCAGTTTTTCTTCAGGCAGCAAATCCCCAACAGCTTCATCCAGACCCGTATCACGGGCTATGGCATCAGCCACGGTCTGGTTGTCTCCGGTTAGCATCACCAGTCTGGATATGCCAAGATCGCGTAGTTTCTGAATGGCTGATTCACTTCCCGGCCTTGAAACATCCATCAGCCCGATCAAACCAAGATACTCGCCATCATAACGGACAACCACGGTAGTGCGACCCTTTTCCATAAGCTCCCTGTCGGAGTTTATCAGACTTTCAGGAATCGAATTGTTAAATAAACCGGCCTTCCCTATTTCGGTAACTTTGCCATCAACGACCGCTTTCAGGCCCTTACCCTGTACACTTTCAGCGGATGTTCCCTCCGGCAGTTTTTCGGACCCCAGCCTGGCCAGCGCATCCCGCACAATGGCATTGGCAATCGGATGGTCACTGAGCTTCTCGGCAGCTGCAGCAATTCTGAGCATGTGATTTTCGCCCGACCCGTTCAGTGAAATCACATCGGTTATTCGCGGCCGGCCTTCGGTCAGGGTTCCGGTTTTGTCGAATGCAACGGCTTTAACAAGGCCCATTTCTTCGAGTGGCCCTCCCCCTTTTACCAGGATACCGAGTTTTGCCGAACGGGCTATACCACTCAGAATGGCACTGGGCGTGGAGATGGCAAGGGCACACGGGCTTGCACCAACCAATACGGTCATGGCCCTGTAGAAGGAGGTACTGAAAGATTCTTCCAGTACCAGAAAAGCAAAGCTGATGATAGTAACAAAAATGAGCACGACCGGCACAAACCATTTCTCAAAGGAGGTGGCGAACCGTTGTGTCGGGGATTTTTGTTTTTCGGCCTCGTGTATAAGCCGGATAACCCGTGCCAGTGTGCTGTCGGATGCCGCGCCTGTTACTACCATTTCAATGGATCCGTCACCATTTATGGAACCGGCAAAAATCACATGCTCGGGCAGTGTGGTCACATCCCTGTTATCTTCGACTATTTCAGAATCAACCGGCGATTTATCAACCGGTATACTTTCACCGGTAATGGGTGCCTGATTAACACCCGACCGGCCTTTGAGTACATACCCGTCGGCGGGAAACCGCTCGCCCGGCTTAACCAGTACACGGTCACCCTTTTCGAGTTCCTCAACAGGTACATCGGTCACGTCACCATTTTCACGATCCAGCCGGTGGGCAATTTCTGGTGCCAGTTCCGACAATGAACTGATCGCACTTCTGGCACGGTCCATAGCCTGGTGCTCCAGTGCCCCGCCGAGGCTGAACAGGAAAAGGAGCAGTGCACCCTCGGCATAGGCACCGATAATCGCCGCTCCGATGGCCGCAATCAGCATGAGCAGATCGATATTGAACTCACCATCACGCAGGCTTTTTACCACTTCGATGGCTGTGTAATATCCACCGAAAAAATAGGCGCCGGCCAACAGCAACTCTATACCGGGAACCGGACCGGCGGTCCATGTAACCACCCGGTTTACAAGAAGCAACAGGCCGCATAAAAAGGAAAACAGAAGGTCGCGGCTGGAAAGGGCACGGATGATGTTACTCATAGACAGGTTTTGAGAGATAAGGGTATTGCTTTAACAATTGCGGTACATTGAAAACGGATATGGAAGCTTGAAAAATTTGTAGTCAGGATGAATGCTCCAAAGGCTGTTTCCACAGTATGTTATGTGATTCTGTTGGTAGAATCAATCTATTCTAACAGACCCCTGATTTGCCAGTATACCGGTACAGGCTGCAGCACTGGTACAGGCATAAGTAAAACAAAAAACCCCGCTCATTGGCGGGGTTTTTTTGATCAGTTTTCATCTCGTCAGGTACCGGGATCAGTGATCCACTCTCTCCGAACCATTCGAGTCTGCACCGAGAATTTCCGCGATGCTTTTTTCGCGATCACGTTCCCTCTCGTCTGTCATTGCACCAACAATAAGGTTCTGATAGGCCGGCATACCGGTACCTGCCGGTACGCGGTGACCAACCACAACATTTTCCTTGAGACCCAGCAGGTAATCCGCTTTTGCCTCGATGGCTGCAGAGGTAAGTACCTTGGTGGTCTCCTGGAATGATGCGGCCGACAGCCAGCTGTTGGTCGACAGTGCCGCTCTAGTGATACCGAGCAGGATCGGACGCGATATGGCCGGTTCGGCCTCGCGCGTTTCAATCTCTTTCTTGCCTTCCTTGATCAGGTTAGCGTTGATTTCACGAACTTCGCGGCGGTCGAGCGTACTTCCGATGGGCAGCTCACTATCGCCTGGTTCGGTTACAACGAATTTGCCGATCAGCGTATCGTTGGTACGGTTTACTTCAAATCTGTCGACTTTGTCGCCTTCCAGGTACTGGGTATCGCCCGGATCGGTGATCTCAACCTTCTGCATCATCGTCCGCACGATGGTTTCGATGTGTTTGTCGTTAATTTTCACACCCTGCAGCCGGTAAACCTCCTGGATTTCGTTCACCAGATACGATTGTACTGCGAACGGTCCGAGTATATTCAGGATATCCTGCGGCAGAATGGCTCCCTCTGAGAGGGACTGACCGGCCTGAACATAATCGTTCTCCTGCACAAGAATATGCTTGGAGAGGGAGATCAGATAGGTTTTCGATTCCGTACCATCTTTGCTGGTTACGATGATTTCCTGCGAACCACGCTTACGGTTGCCCATCTTCACGATACCGTCAATCTCGGAAACAACGGCAGGATCCTGCGGCGGACGAGCCTCGAACAGCTCGGTAACACGCGGCAGACCGGCCGTGATATCTTTCGATTTACTGGCCGTTCTCGGGATTTTGGCAAGTACCTGTCCGGCCTGAACATTTTCAGCATGTTCAGCCACTACGTGGGCACCTACCGGAAGGGTGGTCTCACGTATCCGGTCATTTTCACCTTTAACAATGATGGTCGGTACCAGGGAGCGGTCTTTCGAGTCGACGATCACCTTTTCCTTATAGCCTGTTTGCGAGTCGGTTTCATCGGTGCAGGTAACACCGTCGATGATATCCTTGTGTTCGACCGTACCATTGAGTTCTGATATGATGATGGCATTGTAGGGATCCCACTTGCAGAGCGGCACGCCTTTAGGTACGACATCACCTTCTTCGACCAGTAGTTCAGATCCGTAAGGCACATTGTAGTGGGTAAGCATTTTACCGCTTTCATCCACGATGCGGATTTCACCGGCCCGGCTGAGAACTACTTTATAATCTTCCTCACCGTCGTTGTATTCAACAAAACGCAGGTTTTCGAATACAATTTTCCCGGCAAATTTCGATTTGTGCTGCGATTCCGACTCAAGGCGTGAAGCGGTACCACCTACGTGGAAGGTACGCAGTGTAAGCTGTGTACCCGGCTCACCAATCGATTGAGCTGCAATTACACCCACCGCTTCGCCGACCTGAGCCAGCTTGCCGCGGGCAAGGTCACGTCCATAACACATGGAGCAGACACCACGGGGGCTTTCGCAGGTTAGTACAGAACGGATCTCGACCTCTTCGATGGAGGTTTCGGCAATTTTACCGGAGATATCCTCATCGATCAGCTGGTTGGAGCTTACGATCAGTTCATCGGTAAGAGGGTCATACACATCGTGCATGGATACCCTGCCAAGAATACGGTCTTCCAGGCTTTCCACGATATCCTCATTATCTTTGAGGGCACGGATTTTGATTCCGCGGAGTGTACCGCAATCGTGTTCGGCAATGGTCAGATCCTGGGCAACATCCACCAGACGACGGGTAAGATAACCGGCATCGGCTGTTTTCAGCGCCGTATCGGCAAGACCTTTACGGGCACCGTGTGTCGAAATGAAGTATTCAAGTACGGTAAGACCCTCCTTGAAACTGGAGAGAATCGGTGTTTCGATAACCTCGCTGCCGGAATCAAGCGAACTTTTCTGTGGCTTGGCCATCAGACCGCGCATACCGCCGAGCTGACGAATCTGCTCCTTGGAGCCCCGCGCACCGGAATCGGCCATCATGAATACCGGGTTGAAACCGTTCTTATCGCGCGTAAGTGCCTGGAACAGGGTTTCAGATACCCGGTTCGTGGTACTGGTCCATTTATCGACTACCTGATTGTAACGTTCATTATCGGTGATGAAACCGTTCTCATAACGCTCCTGGATGAGTTTGACCTCGTCCTGAGCTTTATTGATGAGCTCGGCTTTTTCGCCCGGTATCACAATATCCTCAAGGCTGAAGGATAGACCACCGGTTGTAGCAATCTCGTAACCGATGTTTTTCATATCGTCAAGGAACTGGGCAGTTCGGGCTGTACCAACCGCTTTAAAAACCTCACTGATTACCTTTCGGAGTTCTTTTTTCCCGAAGGTTTCATTCTTGTAAGGCATCTCATCAGGGATGATTTCATTGAAAATCACCCGTCCGGTCGTGGTTTTTACAACTTCACGTTCGGGATGGTGTATTCCGTTGATGTGTACCCTCACATTGATTTTCGCGTGAAGGGCGATCTTGCCCTGATCGTAGGCAATGATCACCTCATCGGGCCCGGAGAAGGTTTTGCCTTCGCCCATCTCACCATCGCCCATTTTGCTGAGATAGTAAACACCCAGAACCATGTCCTGCGACGGAACCGTGATGGGACCGCCGTTGGCAGGGTTCAGAATGTTATGCGAACCAAGCATAAGAACCGATGCCTCAAGTATGGCATCGTTGCTAAGGGGCAGGTGAACCGCCATCTGGTCACCATCAAAGTCGGCGTTGAAAGCAGTACACGACAGGGGGTGCAGCTGAATGGCCTTGTGCTCGGTAAGTACCGGCTGATAGGCCTGAATACCAAGACGGTGAAGTGTGGGCGCCCGGTTGAGGAGCACGGGATGTCCGTCGATTACTTTTTCAAGAACGTCCCATACAATTTCATCCCTCCGGTCAACCACTTTTTTGGCACTTTTTACCGTTTTAACGTAACCGCGCTCAATAAGCCTGCGGATCACAAACGGCTTGTAAAGCTCAACAGCCATCTCTTTCGGGAGACCGCATTCGTGCATTTTCAGTTCCGGACCAACAACAATTACGGAACGGCCGGAGTAGTCAACGCGCTTTCCGAGAAGGTTTTGACGGAAACGGCCGCTTTTGCCTTTCAGCATATCGCTGAGGGACTTGAGCGGGCGGTTGTTACTGCGAACCGCGTTGGTTTTCCGGGAATTGTCGAACAGGGAGTCAACAGCTTCCTGAAGCATCCGTTTTTCGTTCCGCAGAATCACATCAGGCGCCTTGATATCTATGAGGCGCTTGAGCCGGTTGTTGCGGATAATCACCCGGCGGTACAGGTCGTTTAGATCGGAGGTCGCAAAACGACCGCCTTCAAGGGGCACCAGCGGCCGCAGTTCAGGCGGTATAACCGGTACAACCCGCATTACCATCCATTCGGGACGGTTTTCGACAGCTTTATTCGCCGAGCGGAATGCTTCGAGAACCTGCAGGCGCTTCAGGTGTTTTTTCTTCCTGAGCATGGAGGTTTCGTTTTTTACCGCCTCGCGGTATTTGTAGACATCCTTTTCGATGTTGATGGCAGCCAGCAGCGATTCTACCGCTTCCGCTCCCATTTTAACCACAAACTTTTCCGAGTCGTCGTCATCCAGTTCATAATGCTCTTCGGGAAGCTGGGCCATGATGTCGTGATATTCCTCTTCGGTAAGCATATCGCCCATTTTGTAGCCCAGGTCGCGCGCCATACCGGGATTTATAACCACGAAATTCTCGTAATAGACGATCTTTTCGAGGTTTTTGGACGACAAGCCAAGCAGATAGGCAATCTTGTTGGGCAATGACTTGAAATACCAGATGTGTACAACCGGCACACACAGGCTGATGTGGCCCATGCGCTCGCGGCGTACCGCCTTGCGTGTTACTTCAACACCGCAGCGGTCGCAGATGATACCTTTGTACCTGATCCTCTTGTATTTACCGCAGTGACATTCCCAGTCTTTTACCGGACCAAATATTTTTTCGCAGAACAATCCGTTCATTTCCGGCTTGAACGTACGGTAATTGATCGTTTCGGGCGTGAGTACTTCGCCACGCGAACGCGACAGGATCGATTCCGCCGAAGCCAGGGAAATCCGGATATGGTTAAAATCTTTTGATACGGTTTCGTTTATCGTAAAAGGCAAATTCTACCTCCGTAGTGGTTTCAATTCAGGTTGATGGGTCGTCATTAGGGTTCAATGTGAACTTCGAGACCCAGACCTTGAAGTTCTTTAAGGAGTACGTTGAACGACTCCGGTGTATTTCCGTCAGGCAGGTTTTCGCCTTTAACGATGGCCTCATAGACCTTCGACCTGCCCTTGACATCATCACTTTTAACAGTGAGCATCTCCTTCAGTATATTTGCTGCTCCGTAAGCGTACAGTGCCCATACCTCCATCTCACCAAGACGCTGACCACCGAACTGTGCTTTACCACCGAGCGGCTGCTGTGTAATGAGCGAGTAGGGGCCGATGGAGCGCGCATGCATTTTATCTTCAACAAGGTGGTTGAGTTTGAGCATGTAGATATAACCAACGGTGGTTTTCTGCGCAAAGCGTTCACCGCTGCGTCCATCGTACAGGTAGGTCCGGCCGTCTTTCGGCAGGCCTGCATCCTCGAGCCATTGCTGCACATCGCTGTATTTGGCACCATCAAAAATCGGAGTGGCAAACGTGACACCCAGTTTCTTTCCGGCCCATGCAAGAATGGTTTCGTAGATCTGGCCCAGGTTCATACGTGAGGGTACGCCAAGCGGGTTCAGAACAATATCGACGGGGGTACCGTCCTCAAGGAACGGCATATCCTCGGCGGGAACCACTTTGGCTACTACACCCTTGTTACCGTGGCGGCCGGCCATTTTGTCGCCCACCTGCAGCTTGCGCTTTTTGGCGATATACACTTTGGCCTTTTTCACGATTCCCGGGGGCAGTTCGTCGCCTACCTGAATCTGATATTTCAGACGCTTGTTTTCAGACTCATAATTTCGACGGATTGTGCGGTAATTATTATAGAGAACATCAACGAGCTTGTTGATCTCATCGTCGGTGCACCACTGCTGAAGGCTTTTCGTATCAAGGGGATTGGGCATTTCATCGAACATCTGCTTGCGGTACTTTTCCCCTTTCGGAATGATCTCGTTGCCGTAACGGTCAACGATACCCGGCGAGGTTTTGTCTTTAAGCAGTTTGTACATGCGTGCCGCCCACTCTGCATTCAGAGTTGTCACCAGCTCATTAAAGCGCTCGTTTTCACGTTCCACGAGGTCTTTTTCTTCCTTGCGGCTGAGCTGCTCATCGCGCTTGCGGCTGAACATCTTGGTTTCGATAACAACGCCTGATACACCCGGAGGGGTTTTCAGTGATGCATCCTTCACATCACCGGCTTTGTCACCGAAGATGGCACGAAGAAGTTTCTCTTCTGGTGTGGGATCGGTTTCACCTTTCGGGGTGATCTTACCAACAATGATATCGCCCGGCTTAACCTTGGCTCCAACGCGGATAATACCGTTTTCGTCGAGGTTCATGGTTGCTTCATCGCTCACGTTCGGAATTTCGCGGGTCAGCTCTTCCTCACCTCGCTTCGTATCACGAACCTGCTGTTCAAACTCGGTAACGTGAATGGAGGTGTAGATATCTTCAGAAACAATCCGCTCACTAACAACAATGGCATCCTCGAAGTTGTAACCGCGCCATGGCATGAATGCAACCAGAAGGTTACGGCCCAGAGCCAGTTCACCCCGGTCTGTGGCACAGCCGTCGGCGATGGGCTGACCTTCTACGACCTTGTCGCCCACCTTTACAATCGGTTTCTGGTTGGCTGTGGTATCCTGGTTGGTTCTTTCGAATTTGCGCAGCTTGTAGGTAACAATGCCGTCATCAAAATAGGCTTGTGCCTCCTGTTCGGTCCGTTCATAACGAATCCGGATCTCGGTAGAGCTTACGTAAGCGACTTCACCGCTGCCTTCTGCAACAATGATTGACCGGGAATCACGTGCGGCACGATACTCCATTCCTGTACCCACAATCGGGCGCTCGGGGCGCAGCAGCGGCACACCCTGACGTTGCATGTTTGAGCCCATGAGTGCCCGGTTGGCGTCGTCATGCTCAATGAACGGGATCATACTTGCTGCCACTGATGTGATCTGGTTCGGAGCAACGTCCATAAATTCAATCTGGTCGGGCGAGGCCAGACCAACGTTGCTGTCTCTGAAACGGGAGAATATCAGATCATTCAGGTACTCACCCTTCTCATTAATCGGGGCGTTTGCCTGGGAGATAATGGTTTCATCTTCCTGCTCGGCAGCCAGGTATTCGACTTTGTCCGTAACTTTGCCTTTTTCAACTCTGCGGTATGGTGTTTCGATGAATCCAAAATCGTTCACCTTGGCATGTACACACAGCGATGAGATCAGGCCGATATTGGGACCTTCCGGTGTTTCAATCGGGCACAGGCGGCCATAGTGGGTGTAGTGAACGTCGCGGACCTCGAAACCTGCACGCTCCCGGGTAAGACCTCCGGGGCCCAGGGCCGACATACGGCGTTTGTGGGTCAGTTCTGCCAGCGGGTTGGTCTGATCCATGAACTGCGACAGCTGGTTTGTACCAAAAAATGTGTTGATAACACTTGATATGGTACGCGCATTCACCAGATCCTGCGGCGTAAACTGCTCGGCATCCCTCGAGTTCATCCGCTCACGGATGGTGCGGGCCATACGGGCCAGACCCAGTGAGAATTGCTGCCCGAGCTGCTCACCCACCGTGCGAACACGGCGGTTACTCAGGTGATCGATATCGTCCACCGTCGATTTCATGTTCCGAAGGCGGATCAGTTCCTTGATAATGGAGACAATATCATTAATGGTGAGAACGCGGATTTCAAGGTCCTCATCCAGATGCAGGCGTTTGTTAAGCCTGTAGCGGCCAACTTCACCCAGATCATATTTCTTATCGCTGAAGAACAGGCGGTCGAGAACCTGTTTCGCGGTCTCCATATCCGGCATTTCGCCGGAACGGATCTGGCGGTAGACTTCGGCAAGAGCTGATTCCTGATCGTAGGTACTATCCTTACGCAGGGTATTCAGAATGACAGAACGTTCGGCATCTTCAGATGATATTTTAAGGACCAGTATCGATTTGATACCCTCATCCTTAATGACACCATAGTCTTCCGGTTTTATCTCATGCTCTCTTGGCAGCAGCACAACCCGTTCAGATGCTTCGGTAATTTCACCGGTTTCGTCGTCAACAACCTCTTTGGTTTCGATCTTGACGATGTCGGTGGCCAGGCGTTTTCCGACTGCTTCGTCGAATGCCTTTTTGGTTTTAACCGAAACTTCCTCCGACAGGTCAAACATGGTCAGCAGTTCGAAATCGGTCGAGAAACCAAGGGCACGCAGCAGCGTAGTCAGGGGAAGTTTTTTCTTCCTGTCGATGTAGGCCCAGAGTACGTCGCGGATATCGGTGGTAAACTCAATCCACGAACCCTTGAACGGGATAATGCGTGCCGAATAGAGCTGAGTGCCGTTGGGGTGCATCGACATCCCGAAGAACACGCCCGGTGAACGGTGCAGCTGACTGACAATAACCCGTTCGGCCCCATTAATGATGAATGTACCCCGATTGGTCATCCACGGGAGCTCACCAAGAAACACTTCCTGCTCTATGGTTTCACTGGCTTCATCGGACTGGTCGATGGCCGACAGGCGGAGTTTTGCCTTAAGGGGTACGGCATAGCTCAGACCACGGTCGATACATTCTTCTATCGTATACTTGGGCGTATCGATCTCGTAGTATAAAAATTCAAGAATATTCTGTTCCCTGGAATTGGTTATGGGAAAATGTTCCAGGAAAATTTTCTGGAGACCCTTCTCTTCCCGGTCTTCAGGCGCAATATTCCACTGGGTAAACAGACGGAACGACTCCATCTGTATATCAAGAAAATCCGGATAATCGATGATATTTTTAATCCGGCCAAAGGAAATGCGGTTCGAGAATGGAAGGGTTTCGAATTGCTTACTCAAGGATACCTCACTTTTTCTGTTGTGATGGTTGCTCAACGCGTATAAAAACCTGAATTTTTACGCTTCAAGCAGTTGCGCTAAAGCGCAAAAGTATTAAGGCACAGATAGCCAATACCGGAACCGGCATTGGCTACTGTGCTGGAAATAGGAAAAAAGGAGTTGATTACTTCAACTCAACTTCTGCACCAGCTTCTTCAAGCTTGGCTTTAACGGATTCTGCTTCCTCTTTGGAAACATCTTCTTTGATATTGCTGGGGGCACCGTCTACAAGGTCTTTCGCTTCTTTCAGGCCAAGACCGGTAAGAGCGCGAACTTCTTTGATAACGGCAATTTTATTACCACCTGCAGCTTTCAGAACAACTGTGAATTCAGTTTGCTCTTCAGCAGCAGCACCGGCATCGCCTCCGGCAGCAGGACCGGCAACAGCAACAGCTGCAGCAGCAGGTTTGATACCGTACTCTTCTTCAAGAATTTTTGCAAGGTCGTTTGCTTCTTTGATGGTCAGGTTGACCAGTTCTTCAGCTAGGGTTTTAACGTCAGCCATTTTTTTTGATTCTCCGATTGTTGTTGTATTGAATTGAATTTCGTGGTTTTATTCGGCCTTTTCTGCAATGGTTTTCACAGCGCCTACGATGTTGGAGCCCTGAGCCTGCAGGCCACCGACAATATTGTGGATGGGTGAAAGCAGAAGTCCTATGATATCACCGATAACTTCCTCTTTGGACTTCATAGCCGAGAGAGCATCGAGTTTGTCGGCATCGTAGAGTGCACCTTCAATCAGTGCAGCCTTGAAAGCCGGTTTTTTCTTGTCTTTGAGGTACTTCTTCAGGACCTTCGCAGGCAATGCCGGATCGCCCGTTACCAGGGCATAAGCGGTCTGGTCTACCAAAAGGGGATAGATGTTGTCATAACCACCGATCTCATCCATAGCCCGTTTTACAAGTTTGTTCTTGTAAACCGTGTAGCTGATGCCCTCTTTGCGGAGTTCCCTGCGCAGATCGTTGATCTCAGCCACGGTCATGCCTGAATAATCGGTCAGATATACGGCATCCGAGGCTTTGAGGCGCTCTACGAGTTCCTCAGTAACTACTTTTTTCTGTTCTAAAGTCGCCATTGTTCAATGTATGCTTGTCGGTAAAATTCTAACGCTGAACAGTACTTCTGCTCACCTGAATGCTGGGACCCATAGTGGAGCTGATGTAGATGCTCTTCATGTAGGTTCCTTTTGATGAAGAGGGCTTCAGCTTCAATACGGTTTGCAGAAATGCTTCCGCATTTTCACGTAATTTCTGGGGATCAAAACTGGCTTTGCCGATAGATGTATGCAGGATTCCGTATTTGTCGACACGGAAATCAATTTTACCGGCTTTCACATCCTTGACTGCCTGTGCAACATCCATGGTTACGGTGCCGCTTTTGGGGTTCGGCATTAGCCCGCGGGGACCGAGAACACGGCCAAGTTTGCCAAGTTTTCCCATAACATCAGGCGTGGCAACGATCACATCGATGTCGGTCCAGCCGCCCTCAATTTTTTCGATGTAGTCGTCCAGGCCCACATGGTCTGCACCGGCTTCTCTGGCTTCATCCTGTTTGGCGGGATTCACCAGTGCTAGTACACGGATCGTTTTACCGATACCATGGGGCAGTGATACATTACCGCGTACCATCTGATCGGCCTGGCGGGGATCTACACCCAGACGTACATCGATGTCGATGGAGGCGTCAAATTTGGTTTTAGCGGTTTTGACCACCAGCTCCGCAGCTTCTTCCAGGCTGTACTCCTTGCCCGGCTCTATAAGCTGCTTTGCCTCTTTGTAATTTTTACCATTCTTGGCCATTGAAATACTCCTGAAAAAAACGTGACTTTTATTATTTCTTGCGATCAACCCTGAGCCCCATACTGCGGGCCGTACCGGCTATCATTTCCGCTGCGGTTTCCACATCATAGGCATTGAGATCCTCGAGTTTCTGCTCGGCGATCTGTCTGCACTGTGAGAGTGTTACCGTTCCGACCTTGATGCGGTTGGGTTCACCGGAGCCCGACTTGATCTTCAGGGCCTGCTTCAGCAGTACAGCTGCCGGAGGGGTTTTGGTAACAAATGTGAAGGATTTATCGGTGTAAACCGTAATTACCACCGGAATAACGGTACCGGTTTTGTCCTGCGTTTTGGCATTGAATGCCTTGCAGAATTCCATAATGTTTACACCGGCCTGACCGAGAGCCGGGCCCACCGGAGGTGCCGGATTAGCCTGACCGCCGATGATCTGCAGCTTGATAATTTTCTGAACTTTTTTAGCCATGGATCCTGTAAATACTGATAATGAATGAGTCTGGCAGCTGAACGGAGCGGCCTTTTTAACTTTCGGGCTCTACCTGGTTAACGTCTACTTCAACCGGGGTTTTTCTGCCAAATATGCTGACGAGCACGATCAGCTTCAGCTTTTCCGGATAAACCTCTTCAATATTGCCGTCGAAGCCTTTAAACGGCCCGTCGACAACCCTGACCAGGTCTCCCTTCTTGAACGGTATCTCAACGAGGCCACCACTGGCTACCACTTCCTTGTTATGGGTCACCTTGCCAAGAATCCGGTCAACTTCATCCTGTTTCAGCGGCGTCGGCACCTTTTTGTTCTTATCGGCTTTTAAAAATCCGATAACAGAAGGCGCATTGGATACCAGATTGTTTACGCTTTCATCGTAAACGCCCTCCAGGAGAATATATCCGGGAAAGAAATTTTTCTCTTTGGTGCGCTTTTTCCCGCCCCTGATTTCAATCACGGTTTCGGTCGGGATTAGAATATCTGTAATACGATCGTTGAGGCCCTCTTCTTCTATCTGTTCGAGAAGATACTCCCTCACCTTTTTCTCATGACCCGAGAAACAGCGGACTACGTACCAGTTTTTTTCCTGATCAGTTATCATTGAAACAGAGCCTCAAGCGCAGTAGAGTAAACCTGATCTATTATGAAGATGAAAAGCGACAGTATTATCGAAAACAGGACCACAACGGTGGTGTTGTCCTGCAGTTCTTTTTGCGACGGCCAGGAGACTTTGCCCATCTCCTTGCGAACGCCTTCAAGTGTATTTGTTATTTTTCCCATCTTCGATTGCCTAGCACGGGTGGAGGGACTCGAACCCCCAACCAACGGTTTTGGAGACCGCTACTCTACCAATTGAGCTACACCCGTACGCTATGTTAAAATTAGGATTCTTTATGAATTAGTCGAGGATTTTCGATACAACACCGGCGCCGACGGTACGTCCGCCCTCGCGGATCGCGAACCGGAGTCCTTCT
>JBLRWO010000032.1:0-43917 GCA_047921215.1 Cyclonatronaceae bacterium
CCGAACTCCTCGATACCCCGGCGCATAAGCTCAAAGTAATCGTCGCGGCGGGTATTCACTGCCACAAACGGGATGATGCGACCCGGAAACGCGACCGCAGCATCCGCCAGCTCTCTCATCTGCCTCACAAAAAGCGGATGGTCGTCGGCAGCCGTAGCTTCCGATGTGATGTCCATCATAAGCGCGGTCATAATCTCACCGGGCCCTACCTCCTCGAAAAGGCGCTCCGCTACCCGCACAGAGGAGGGCAGCAGTGCGATGCGCAGGGTCTGGAATACATCCTTAATGGTGGCCTCCGCCTCGGCGCCCCGGTCGAATGCCGACGACAGCCGGTCGAGGGTGGCCTGCAGGGCCGAGCGTTTCAACGCCCGCTTCCGGTTTCCCGACATCTGGATGCCAAACGGCAGATTGAACTTTTTCGGGATGATTTTCTTCACAGCGGGCGATCCGGCGATGTGCCCGATAAAGCGGTCGAGCAGTTCATCCTCCGTCAGGTTCTCCGGCTGTTTCATCTGCTCGTTCAGAAGCTTTTCGACGGCATCTGTCACAAAGGCCGGCAACCCCTTTTCGCGAATCCGTTTAAGAACAATTCGAATTGCATAGGTACTAAGCACCGCGTTGAGACTGAAAATGTGTGTATGGCCATTAATACGCATGTTTTCTCCCCTAATATATGGCAGTTACAAACCCGTTGCCGAAGTATAACGGTTCTTGTTTTCATTTAAAATACAGAGCCTGATGGTGTTGTTTTGTTACGCAGGCTGATTACCCTGTATTTCAGTATATTCTGCCTCCCCTGAATATCAACACCACATGGTAAAAAAAACAAAACAGCAGGCTCCGGCCATAGAAAAGCAGGATGAGTACCAGACCCGGTTCAGGGTGGTCTATTTCCTTTCGCTGATGGCGCTGATCATGATGCACATGATCGTATCGAACGTTGACCCCATCGCGCTGATTACTCAGATATGGCAGCGCCCCGACGGAATTCTGATCAGCCTGGGCCAGTTCGGTTCATGGGCATGGTCGTTCATATTTTCGACACGAAGCCTGTACCTGTTCGGCCTGGTTCTGATCCTGGAGTTCTGGTTTTTCCCCCACATGATCCGCTACAAATACATACAGTTTTCGCCCGGGCCCCTGCTTTCGATTACCTCTGCCCTTTTTCTGCTGTTTGTGATCCGTTTCATGGGTATAATCGACTGATCGGGTCACCTAATCGTGGCGTGCCGGTGATTCACATTTTGTGTAAGTTTCTAACAACCATAACATCAGCCAAACACGAACATGTTTTTTGTATTTGACCTGGAAACTGTACCCGATTTCGAGTTTGTGAGAAGGGTAATCAACGAGCCGAACGAGGATGACACCCTGCTTCTTGAACAGGCCGGCGAAGAACTGGCACGCAACAAATCGGGCTTTCTGCCACCCATGTACCACCGCATCGTGTCGTGGGTAGGCCTTTGGATCGACAACCTGGGCGAACCGCGGCAGAAACTGTCATGGAACGGCACCGACGAAAAAGAGGGTCTGCTGAAACTGATCGATGCCCTGAACACCTATAAGGATTTTGGTCTGATTCACCACAACGGGCGTGGTTTTGATCTGCCGGTAATCACCTACCGGGCAATGAAACACGGGCTTCAGCTACCGCTCCGGCTTAACAACCGGGAGATCAAATACCGGTACAGCGACCGGAATATCGATCTTGTAGACGAATTCAGCAACTACGGGGCCAGTTCATGGCCCAAACTGAAACATATCGGGTTGCTGATCGGCATCCCATTCAAGCAGATCGGCGAGGGCAATGTGGTTCTGGAAATGTTCCGCAATAACGAGCTGGAAAGGATTGAACACTACTGTTACGAGGATGTGATGGCCACCTACCTGGTCTGGCTTTACCTGAAGTACACCGTCGGTGACCTGACAGTGGAACGGTTCGAAAACCTGAGGGACCGGGCGCTTTTGAAACTGAAGGAGATACAGGATAAAGGGTGAAGAGCGTGTATTGAGTATTGAGACAACGACATTCTGAGCGCAGCCTTTCAACTTCTGCCGGCGCAAAGCGACGGCTGAAGTTGAAAGGCGTAGTCGAAGCACGTGTGGGCTTTTAAAAAGCCCCCGTCCCCATACAACACCCGGTCTCAAATCTGATGTCTGATGTCTAAAATCTAGACCACAAACCCGTCTTCGAGTGTTACACCCTTGGGCACAACCACGATGCCGTCAACAACCGAGTGATTCTCATAATTACCCTCTTCGAGGTGGGTTCCTCCGTTAATACGAACATCGTTGCCGATGCGTACATTTTTATCAATGATGGCATTGCGGATGTAGCACCTTTCACCGATTCCCATTGCCGGGCGGCCCTCGGGACGTTTCAGGTCTTCGATCGAGGCAAAATAATCGTTACCCATGATTATCGAATCCACAATGGTGGTTCCGACACCAATCCTCGAGCGGATCCCCACAAGTGTATGCTCAATCCGGCTGGCTTCTATAATAGAGCCCTCTGCGATGATGCTGCGTTCGAGTGTTGTTCCAGTAACCTTTGATGCCGGCAACAGGCGGGCACGCGTATAGATCACACGTTTGTTATCATAGAGGTTGAAATCGGGAAGCTGCTTGGTCAGATCCAGGTTTGCCTCAAAAAAGGATTTGATCGTCCCGATATCGGTCCAGTACCCGTCGTACAGATAGGAGGCAATGGTATATTTCGACTCAATTGCAGCCGGTATGATTTCCTTGCCGAAGTCGGTGGATTCGGGATGGCTATCAAACAGATCATGGATGGCTTTTTTACTGAAAATATAAATGCCCATCGACGCCAGGTATTTGCGGCCGGCTTTCTCCAGCTCATCCGGTACTTCCGATGACCAGTTTTTCAGCTCGTCCATCGGTGGTTTTTCCACAAAACTGCTTATAAATCCCTTTTCGTCGGTCTTCAGGATTCCAAAACTGGTAGCATCCGCGGCAATTACGGGAATGGTTGCTATGGAGATATCGGCGCTTCGCTCCAGGTGATTCTCCATCATTGCTTCATAATCCATCTGGTATAACTGGTCACCCGATAACACAAGCAGGTGATCATACTCATGATTGTCGAGATGGTGGAACGACTGCCGTACCGCATCGGCTGTTCCCTGGTACCACTTGGAACTGCCGGGGGTCTGCTCGGCGGCCAGAATGTCGACAAAACCGGGGCTGAACACGTCGAAGTGGTAGGTATTTTTGATATGCCGGTTAAGTGATGCAGAGTTGAACTGGGTAAGCACGAATATTTTCCTTACATCAGAGTTCAGGCAGTTCGATATGGGTATATCTACAAGCCGGTATTTCCCGCCGATGGGTACCGCAGGCTTTGACCTGCTTTTTGTAAGTGGAAATAATCTTGAACCCTGGCCACCGCCAAGGATTACGGCTACGGTTTTGTCCATCAGAGTCATAATCGTTACATATTTAATGATTGATACAGTTCAATGTATTTGTCTGCTGACTTATCCCATGAAAAATCGAGCGCAACCGCCCTGTCCCGGAATATTTTCATGTGATCTTTAATTTTAAACATGGCGTGCGCCCGGCTTACGGCATGATAGGCGTCTTCGAGGCTGAACTGGTTGAAACAGACCCCGTACCCTTCCGGTTCACCCACATCAACAACCGTATCGTTCAGACCTCCCGTTCGTCGCACAATCGGTATGGTACCGTATTTCAGTGCGTACATCTGGTTAAGTCCGCAGGGCTCCACCCTTGAGGGCATCAGCAGAAAATCGGAACCCGCGTAGATCTGGTGGGCCAGTTTTTCATTGTATTGCAACGAGGTATTAAAATACCCCACAAACCGGCCCTTCAGATGATTAAACACATGGTGCAGGTAGGGATCACCGGTACCGAGAACGATGAAATTGGCCTCATTTCCCGCTTCCAGAAACGACGTTATCAGATCGGGAAGCAGGTCAGCTCCCTTTTCTTTGACCAGCCGGCCTATATAGGAGAATACAGGCAGTTTCGGGTTCAGACCGAACTCTTTGCAGAGTACCTCCTTGTTTAGTTTTTTCCCCTTGTCGAGGGATTTTGGACTATAATTATGGGCTATGAGCGGATCTGTTGCCGGATCCCAAACCTGATCGTCGATACCGTTAATGATCCCGACCGATTTCGGGGCCTCATGCTGCAGCAGGGTCTCAAGCCCTGAACTGTCGGTCTGCAATTCTCCGAGATAGCCGGTTGATACGGTGGTCAGCTTCCAGCAGTTACGTATTCCACTTGCCAGCGAGTTCAACCGGTGTCCCCACTCCAGAAATCCGAATTTCTCCGGTTTGATCTTGGGCAACAGGGCAGCCTTGCCCATATCATACGACCCGTGGTACTCTCCGTTGTGTATGGTCAGTACAGTTGGTGTGGAAATCAGATCGGAGTAGATGTAGCAGGAATTGATCAGAAAAGGGATGAGGGCTGTATGGTGATCGTGGCAGTGAATCACATCCGGCTTTTTGGGAAACGATTTAAACCAGTCGAGAACGGCGAGCTGGAAACTGACATACCTCTCAAATTCATCCCAGTACGGATATCCGCTCACGGGATCCACATAGATACCGGGCCGGTCGGTGCGGCCGGGTATATCGACCATATAGAGCGGGAAGCCGAGTTCTTCATTCTTTTCGCGCAGCATCCGGTAGTGAAACTTCTGCGATCCGAGATACGTAGCCCCTTCATGAACCACGTCGTAAGAGCGGCTGTTGGCCCAATCATTGTCGTACTTTGGCATCACAACCCAGGCGTTAACATTTTTCCTGTTCAGATATTTGGGCAGCGATCCCACAACATCTCCGAGCCCGCCGGTTTTTGCCACTGGATAACACTCCAGGCTTGTGTGAATTACAAGCATGATGAAAATCGATTATTAAAAACTTTTCTGATGTAAACGTAGTCTGATGTATACGTAATAGTACCTACTGATAATACTTCTTAGACAGTTAATTGCAAAATCAAAAGGCAGAAAATGCCATTTTCATTCCTATATTTAGCTCTCTTTTCATTTATCTAAAGAACCATGCAGGCAATACATATTGAAAACGTAAGTAAAGTCTTCGGGGAGTTCAAGGCGGTCGATAATGTGAGCTTTGATGTGAGACCGGGATGTATCTACGGGGTACTCGGTCCTAACGGTGCCGGAAAAACCACCACGATCCGGATGATCAATTATATTACCATCCCCGACCAGGGCATGATAACCGTTAACGGAAAAAAAGCCGGGAGAGAGACACAGGAGATTATCGGTTACCTGCCCGAAGAACGGGGGCTGTATAAAAAAATGAAGGTGGGCGAACAGCTCATCTACCTCGCCCGGCTCAAGGGGATGAAGCTGAACGATGCCAGGGCATCACTCAAATTCTGGCTGGAGCGCTTCGATGCATACGGTTGGATCGACAAGGAAGTGAGTGAGCTGTCGAAAGGGATGCAGCAGAAAATCCAGTTCATCGCAACCATCGCACACGATCCGCAAATATGTATATTTGATGAGCCGTTCAGCGGGCTCGACCCGATCAACAGCGAACTGCTCAAGGAGGTAATCCTCGAGCTGAAAGCCAAGGGTAAAACCATCCTGTTCGCCACCCACCGGATGGAACAGGTCGAACAGATGTGCGACGACATCTGCCTGTTCAACCGGGGAAAAGTGATCCTTGAGGGGAATCTGAGCTCAATAAAACGCTCATTCGGCCGCAATACCGTGAACCTGGCATTCGAGGGCGACGGCTCCTTTCTGGAAGAGATCGAGGGCATTCGCATCAACAATAAATCGGTCAATTTCGCCGAAATCCGCCTGCTAAACGGCATCGATGAACAGGAGATACTGAAAGCCGCATTGCAGCACGTACGGGTTACGAAATACGAATTCGTTCAGCCCTCTCTCAACGAAATATTCATCTCAAGTGTAGGTACCGACAACGTACCTAAAAGCTGACTTTTATGAACTTCAACAAATTTTTCCTGGTATTCAGGCGCGAGTATTTCAGCCGGCTGAAGAGCAAAACCTTCATCATAACCACCATCCTGGCCCCGGTCGGTTTTCTGATGCTGTTCCTCATTCCCATTGCTGTTTCATCGCTCAGCTCCGAGCGGGAGCGCATTGTTTATGTGGTGGATGAGACCGGAACCATCGATCACCGGCTGGTTGAAGCCAATCCCGGTTTGTACCGCATCCCCGATACCACCGATATGGATGAACTCCGCGGAGAGGTTATGGCGAGAAAAGTGGATGCGTATGTCTACATCAGCGAATCGGTAATCACCAACACAGGGTCGCCTGAGCTGGTGTACGGCGGGGCCGGCGGACTTATGTTCATTCAGGGGATACGCTCCGACATTCAGTCTGCCGTGAGAAATGAACTGCTCGACCGGTCGGATGTGGAGCCCGAGGTCCGCGAAATTTTCGGGAAGCGGGTTGGACTTCAGACCAGCAAGCTCACCGAAACCGGTGAGGAGGAGACCGACACAACCGCCCTGTTTATAGTGGGCCTGGTATTCGGCGTAGTGATCTATGCAGCCATGTTTATTTACGGAGCCATCATCATGCGCAGTGTGATCGAGGAAAAATCGAGCCGTATTATAGAGGTGATTACGTCGGCGGTAAAACCGCTCGAGCTTCTTCTTGGCAAGGTGATCGGTGTGGGTGCCCTTGGCATGACCCAGTTCCTGATCTGGATTGTTGCCATCTCGGGCATCAGCAGTGTAGCCGGGCTGCTCATGCTGGGCACTACTCCGGATGCCGCCACCGGCGAAGCGCTTGAAGAGGCTGCGGCAAGCGGTATGAGCTTCAGCATCCCGGAAATCGGTATTGAACTCTGGATCGGCCTGCTCGTCTTTTTCCTGCTCGGCTATCTCATCTACAGCGCCCTGTTCGCAGCAGTCGGATCGGCCGTGGAGTCGGAAACCGACAGCCAGCAGCTCACCCTGCCCATTTCCATCCCAATTATAATCGCCATGCTGCTGATCAACCATGTGGCATCCGATCCCGATTCCACCCTGTCGGTGGTCAGTTCCATGTTCCCCCTGTTCACGCCCATGCTGATGCCCGTGAGAATGGCCGTACTGGATGTACCCCTGTGGCAGATCCTTGGATCAATCGTACTGATGGCCCTCACTTTTATGCTGCTGATGTGGCTTAGCGCACGAATTTATCGTGTAGGCATGCTGATGTACGGGAAAAAAGCCGGTTTCCGCGAACTCGCCCGATGGATTCGGTATAGCGAATAGGGAATAGGGAATTGGGAATTGGGAATTGGGAACAAAAAGAATAAGGAATAAGGAACCGGAGGGCAGTGCCTGAGTATTGCGCTGTTTGCCCAAATTTATGAACATTCTCTCAAAGCTACGGGAGGATTTAGAAAGCCTCCACATACTTCGACTACAACTTCGGCCCCGTACCGGGGCCTGTGCTCAGTATGACGGGTGGTTACTTCCACATTCTACTGTTCCCCTGTTCTACTGTTCTCTACCCTTGGATCGGGGTCGGGGGAGCGACGGGTTTCGAGCAGTTCGCGGTAGGCGGTTTCGCTGAACAGTTCGGATGCAGCTTTCAGTGCGATATAGCGGATTCTGGGATCGCGGTCTAACGTATACGCGCGGATAACCGTTTCTGTTTTTTCAGGTGCCGCATTGGCTGCAATCAATCTGAAGGCGGTTTCCCGAACGGCATAGGGCTGTGAGCCGCTCAGGTAGGGATCGGTCAGGGCAATCGCATCCTGCAGGTCGACGGCCATGAACAGCTCTTCAAGCGCGGCAGCTTTAACGGCCGGCTTACGGTCTGATACCATCAGACTTCGTACAAAATCGCGGAAATCGGTCTCGCTGCTGATAAGCCGGAGGCTGCGCAGCGCCGTTATGGCTACTTCAGGTTCGGGGGCGGTCTGAACAGTACGTCCTGTCATTCGCTGAACCTCCTCCTTTCCGGGATACCCGGCAAGGGCCTCAAGCGCGGCCAGCCTGATTCTGACCGGATCCTCGCGCAGGAAGTTCATGAACATTTGCTCTGTTCCGGACGCTCCCCCGGTAAGTGCGGCCATGGCACGTACAAGGCCCGCCCGTACTGCGGGATCCTGCTCATTTCGAATGATATCGCTCAGAGCCAGCTGCAGGTCGGGATCGTCGGTGAAAAAGGCCATCACCTCAGCCGCAGCCGCGCGTTCGGCCGCATCCTCACTGCGGCGCAACTGATGCAGCCAGAACCGAAAGGGTTTGTAAACAGCGAGTTCAACGGATGCATCCGCACTAAAGGTAATGTTCTGAAGCGACGGATCAACAGACCTTGTAATGACGGACCCCGCCGGATCCAGCTCAAATCCTGCATCCTCAACACTGTCCGGCCTGGTCAGGTGCACGGTGATGGTGATCACCGAATCGGGTACATTCTGAATCGGGGTCACCTTAAACGTAACAGTACCATCACTCTCCGTTTCGGTTATCTCGATCTCGAAAACCGGTCCGGCTTCCGTTTTCATTTCAATACCCAGGTTAACTTCGTTAAAGGTTGTGCCAATCTGGTCGTACCAGAACCGGTTGTAGGCATTCAGATCGTACACACCCGACGGCAAACGGGCCGCATCACGGTACGTCTGGCGGAAAAGGCCGAACATGAGATCATCGGCTTCCATCTCAACCGCCCTCGTTACGCGGTTCCAGACTGCCGGACCGTAAAAACTGTATTCATCACCCTCGTAAGTGGGGAAATCCGCATAATTCAGTATTGCCTCCCCGGAACGCAGCTCACCGAAAAGCCGGGCAGCATAGGCCTCATGTACGGTTGCCGTTTCCATATCGTATGACCTATGCCTTGCTCCGAACCACTGATGCATCACTGCCCGGTCGGCCTGCACCATCAGATCGCCCATGTTCTGATAGACATAACCGTAACCCGGTGCGAACGATTTTTCTTCCCACCGATGATCAGCAAGCACCAGAAGGCTCATTCCGTCGAATGGAAATTCCATGTTCAGCAACCGCTGTGTGCGCCCCATCGCATCCGATAAATGGCGCAGTAACCCGTTCGTGTCATTCGCATTTAACGTGCCGGGTTCGGAGTAGATTCGCACTGGTTTTATACCCGCAATAGCCTCCTGGTACCGGAGGTCTCCGAAGGCAAAATTCCAGCCGGATACAGCAACAGGGGTATTACTGGCCCAGCGGATACGCGTCGAGCCCTCCTCAGAAGGCTCTGAACCGATAAACTCGCCCACTGTCACCAGTTCGAGCCCTTCCGGTATGGTGAACGAAAAATCGACCGGCATGGCAACAAAAGGGCTGTCAAATGAGGGTACCCAGGCCGATGTAGTCTCGGGCATGTTGGATGTCCACACGGTTCCTCGTTGGTTCACATGAATGCCGTAACCCGGTGTTGCTTCGTAGGCGATCGTCAACTGATATCTGCTGCCTGGATCCATCCTGCTATCTGTATCAATGCGGATAATCCTGCCCGACTGATCAACATCCAGAGGAGAACCGTCGAGGTCAGCACCTGTAACCGTCATTGATCTGCCCTGAAGCACGATTTCGGGGGTGTTACTGGTAAACGGCGACACCTCGTACCGTACCGTGCCGCTGATCCGGGTCGCATTCCTGTTAATGGTCACATCCAGTACCGCCTGATGGAAACGCACCTGCTGCTGTGGCCAGGCTTCGTAAACAGCCTGCCGGGCCTGAAGTGTTGAAGCGGGAAACAGGCATGCCGATACGGTCAGGATTACAAGGACCAAACGTACCTGGATTGAACGTGCATGGTTAAAACGTACACGGAATGATGAAAAACGTAATTGGATCATGTCTTGGATCGGTTAAATAGGTTCAGAACCTGTTCGTGAATCTCTTTTGCGGAGCTGAATCCGTTGCCGCCGTCCACAACGGGCCTCCCTTTCAGGTCGGTAAAGATGCCGCCGGATTCCTGTACTACATTGATAAGGGCGGCGGCATCCCATACGTTCAGCACCGGATCAACCATAAGATCGGCCCGCCCGCAGGCCACCATCATGTGCCCGTAGGCATCACCCCATGTCCGGTGAACACGCACTTCTTTCAACAGGCTGGCCAGCTCCCGGTCATAACCATACAGACCAAAATGCTGAACATCGGATGTGAGAAAGGTGGCCTTATCGAGAGATGGGCACGGTCTGGCCCTGCATCTATTGCCGTTCAGGGTGGTTCCCATTCCCTTTACTCCCACACATAATTCATCGGGAACCGGCGCATAGATCACTCCCGCCACGGGTTTTCCATCGATGAGCACTCCCACAAGTGTGGTGTACAGGGGGATGTCGTGAATGAACGATTGCGTGCCATCGATCGGGTCGAGAATCCACTGTACGTCGCTTTCCGGGTTCGATACCCCGTATTCCTCGCCAATGATGCCGTGCTCCGGGAATGCAGATGTGATCACCTCCCGCATGGCCGTTTCCGCCCGGCGATCGGCCTCGGTGACCGGCGAATGGTCCTCTTTGAATTCCACACTGATCCGTTTGCCGAAATGGCGCAGCGATTCTTCCCCGCCGGCCAGGGCCACATCAACAGCTACATCCCTGATTTTTTCCAGTGATATCATTACAATCTAAAATTAAGTGAGATAGGTAAAATACGCAGGCACGGGAATGTTTCATATTACGGATGGCTGATACCCGCATGATGTAATCGCCCTTTTGTAAAATGATATAACCTGTTTGCTTTTCAGATGCCGTAGCCGCACTTTTATGGAATTCGTCCTGCCGGAACTGAACGTTCCGTATAACGGATCAGGCCATTCCCTTGAACCGTTACATTGCTCAACTAAAAAGATGAACAGATGCACGCAATTATCCGCTATTTCACAGCCATTTTGAACAACTCTTTTACAACCCGTTCTGCCGGGAATTTCCTGGCATCCGCTTCCGGAAATACGTTCTCCTCACCACATCTGATCGTACCCTATTTCCTGGCATTCATTCTTCTGCTTAGTGCCTGCTCGCTGTCTGGCGGCCCCGATTACTCACTGGAATACGACATTCACATAATAAACGGTACGGTTATCGACGGATCCGGATCGGAAGGATTGCCGGCCGATGTACTCGTACGGGATGGGGTGATTGTGTACACCGGCGAAACGGACGGGGGCAGAATAAATGCCGCTGCGGTCATTGACGCCTCCGGCAAAATTGTTACGCCCGGATTTATCGATCTGCATTCCCATGGTGATCCGCTCGAAACCCCGGGTTTCGGTAATTTCCTGGCCATGGGGGTAACCACCATCACTCTTGGGCAGGACGGATCCAGCCCCGACACCAATTACCTCGGCGAGTGGATGGACCAGGTCGACCAGATCGGGCCGGGCACAAATATCGTGATGTTTGTCGGTCACAACACGGTACGCCGGCAGGCAGTGGTACCGCTCAGCACATCCATTTCGGACCGGGAAACCGAACGTATGCAGGACCGTATCATCGCCGCCATGGAAGACGGGGCATTTGGTCTGAGTACAGGGCTGGAATATGACCCGGGACGTTTTGCCGGCCGTGATGAACTCAAAGCTGTTGCAGAACCCCTTGCCCGATACGGCGGCATCGTAATGAGCCACATGAGAACCGAAGACGACGGTAACGTAGAAGATGCCCTGCTTGAGCTGATAACCATGGGCCGCGATGCCGGTGTGCCGGTTCATGTATCCCACATCAAGATCGTGCTGGGCAACAATCCGGCCGCGGCCACAAACCTGATCCAGATTATGGATGTTGTCAGAAGCGAAGGTGTGACCATAACTGCCGATGTGTATCCGTACACAGCCAGCTTTACCGGCATCAGCCTGCTGTTCCCCGACTGGTCCAAACCACCCAATGTGTACGATGATGTGGTCCGAGACCGGCGTGCTGATCTGGCGAATTATCTCAGGAACCGGGTCAACAACCGGAACGGTCCCGAAGCAACCCTCATCGGTACCGGAGCCTGGGCGGGCAGTACGCTTGCAGAAGTGGCTGAAGAACTCGGCAAGCCCTTCGAGGATGTTCTTATCGATGATATAGGGCTGAACGGGGCCAGTGCGGCCTATTTCGTGATGAACGAGGATGTGATGAAGCGGTTCATCCGTGCACCCCATATAGCGATAAGCTCGGACGGAAGCCCGACCATGCTGCATCCGCGGGGTTACGGCAGTTTCGCAAAAATAATCCGGCAGTCTGTCAGAGAGGAAGGTCTGCTAACCCTGAATGAGGCCATCCACAAAATGTCGGGGCTGCCGGCCGATATACTCGGTCTGCACAATATGCCGGAGGGTCTTAAGCGCGGTTACATTCGCGAAGGATATGCCGCCGATATCCTGGTGTTTGATCCGGCAGAAGTACGCGACAACGCCCGGTTCGAAGAGCCGCACCGCCTTGCCTCTGGTTTCGATACCATAATCGTGAACGGAACAGTGGTACAATCGGACGGGCAGCCCACCGGTGTACGCACCGGCCGCGTTCTCCGAAAATCCGCAAATAACCCGTGAGCCGCATGCATGCGTCACACCTTCTTCGACTACGTGATTCGACTACACTCCGCTTCGCTTCGTTGCGCTCACCAATGCGCTCAGAATGACGGGAGAGGGGTAAATCACTTTATTTGCCCTTATCACCCTTTTTGCCTGAGTCCGGATTCAGGTAGTTGGTGAATGCGGAAAACAGTTCCATAGGCATGGGCAGGAAGGTGATTGTGCTGTTGGTATCTGCCAGCTCGTTCATGGTCTGCAGATAGCGCAGCTGCAGGGCAATGGGCTCCTTGCGGATCGCATTACCGGCCTCAACCAGTTTCTTGGCTGCCTGCTGTTCGCCCTGGGCGTTTATGATTTTGGCCCGGCGCTCACGTTCGGTCTCGGCCTGCTTGGCCATGGCCCTCTTCATGCTGTCGGGCAGCAGAACATCCTTCACCTCCACCGAGGTCACCTTTACACCCCAGGGATCGGTATGGCGGTCGACGATGGTCTGAATTGACTGGTTGATCTTGTCGCGCTGGGCGAGCAGTTCATCGAGTTCGACCTGGCCCAGCACGCTGCGCAGCGTGGTCTGGGCAAAATAGGAGGTGGCCTCAAGGTAGTTTTCGACGTTTACGATCGCGGCTACCGGATCCACCACCTTGAAAAAGGTAATGGCATCAACGGTAACCGGCACGTTATCGATGGTGATGATCTCCTGTTTGGGCACGTTCGATGTGACCACACGCAGATCAACCTTCACCAGCCGGTCGATAAACGGAATGAGGACGATCAGTCCGGGCCCCTTGGCGCCGATCAGCTTTCCGAGGCGGAATATTACTCCCCTTTCATACTCACGCATGATGCGGAACATCTGCGGCAGCAGCAGGCCCGCCAGTATCACGATGGTGATCATCCAGAGTATCAGGTTGTTCAGTTCCAGTTCGCTATTCATTGGTTCCTCCTTTATCAATTTTCTTCACAGTAAGGGTCAATCCCTTCATATCAACAATCTCACACAAATCCCCCTTTTTCAGTGTATCCTCGCTGACGGCATCCCACAGCTCCCCGTGCAGCATCACATAGCCATGGCCTCCGTTGATGGGGTTAACCACCTCGGCGATCTGACCCGGCATACCCTCACGCCCTGTCTTTGTCTTGCTTAACTGGGCCCGCAGTCCAGCGCCCACAACAAACACAAAAAACCCGACCGTAAGGACTGTGGCCGGTATGATGTATCCCCATGACAGTTCGTAACCCGGGGCAAAATCATCGAACACCATGAGCGCTCCGATCACAAACGAGACCGCCCCCGTTGCAGTGAGCAGCCCGAAAGTGGGTGTGAACGCTTCCGATACGAACAGGATTATGGCGAGTATAATCAGGATGTACCCTGCCGTGTTTACGGGCATCGATGCCGAGGCATAAAGCAGCAATATGAGTGCTACAAAGCCGGTAACGCCGGGAACAATCGCGCCGGGATTGCTCAGCTCCCCGATGATGCCATATATTGCGATGATCATGAGAATGAACATCACCTCGGGGCGGAACAAAAACCGTAGGGTACGCTCGGCCAGCGTCATTTCAATTTCGGTCACGGTATAGCCTGCCGTGTTCAGCGACCGGTCTTCAAGTTCCCATCCGTTGAGCTGATCAATCAGGTGGTCACGGTTATCAGCGATTATTTCGATCACTTCCAGCTCAAGAGCCCTGGTTTCAGTGATCGACGCTCCGTCTCTCACGGCCGATTTTGCCCATTCCACGTTGCGGTTCCTTTGCCCGGCGATGGTCTCAATATAGCTCTCGGCATAGTTCACAACTTTTTCCTGGTAGGAGTCGTCGGGAGCCTCTCCCCCTCCCATCTGCACCGGTGTGGCAGCCCCGATATTGGTACCAGGTGCCATGGCTGCCACGTGTGAGGCCAGGGTAATGAAGGTACCCGCACTGCCCGCACTCGCTCCCATCGGACTCACATATACAACGACCGGAAGTTCGGTTGCCAGCATCGACTGTACGATCTGTTTGGTGGATTCGAGCAGGCCGCCGGGAGTATCGAGTTCGATGATGAGCAGTTCGGCCCCTATTTCAGCCGATTCATCAATGGCCCTCTGTATGTAGGATGCCGTGGTTGGCCCAATCGGTCCTTCCACCCGGATCACTGTGATCTGGGGTGAGGTATTCTGGCTTATGGATGCTGTATATGGCAGCATCAGTACCAGAACCAATACAATTGCAAGATATTTCCACATAACGGCCTCACTTTCATAACGTGAATCCGGCCGCGGACGTTTACGTCATTCTTTCATCCCCGGCTGATAGATTTCAAAATCCGCTTCCTCTTTGGCTTTTCTGACCATTTTCTTCACATCTGCGAGCAGCTGGCGGGCGTCGTAGACAATGCCATCTTTGATGGTATAAACTACACCACCTACCCGTACAGCCCGGTTTTCGTCGTTCACCCTAATGGCGCCCGTTCCGTATAGAACCTTAAGGTTCTGCAGTGGATTTTCGGCAACCAGAACCAGGTCGGCTTTCTTTCCCGGCTCAACCGATCCGATCTCATTCTCCATGCCAAGGGTTTCGGCCCCCTTCAGCGTGGCGGCACGGATCACCTCTAAAGGATGGAAACCTGCTTCCCGTAACAGTTCGAGTTCCCGTATAAATCCAAAGCCATACAGCTGAAAGATGAAGCCCGAATCAGAGCCTGCAGCCACTCTGCCGCCGCGGTTTTTGTATTCGTTGACGAAGGTCATCCACAACCTGAAGTTTTCTTTCCACTGCACTTCCTGCTCGGTGCCCCAGTCGAACCAGTAGGAACCGTGCGCCACCCTGTTGGGCTGGTAGAATTCCCACAGTGATGGCAGCGTGTACTCCTCGTGCCATTCGGCCCGGCGGGCACGCATCAGATCACGGTTGGCTTCATAGATATTGAAGGTGGGCACAAGGGTAAAATCGCGGGTGATGAGGTCATCCACTACGGCATTCCAGCGCTCGGTCCAGGGTGCGGCTGCCTGCTTCCACAGCTTGCCGGCCTCCTCAAAACGGTGCTGCTCGTTCATATAGTTATAGTCGAGGCGGTAATCCTGAACGGTACCGCCCTCCAGCATCGACTCGGGCAGCCCATACCAGTGTTCCATAGAATTGAGTCCCATCCGGGCCGACTGCAGCGCGTTCTGCCAGGCCACATTCATCTGGGCATGATGGGCCGTAGTACGAAGGCCGCGGCGTTGGGCTTCATCCAGCGCCGCCTCCATGATGTCGGGCCTGAGGCCGAAAAACTTGATACCGTCGCCGCCGTCGGCTGCCAGGCGGGCAACCCAGGCACGGGCCTCTTCTGGTGTATTGATTGAACCCCGGCTGCCACTGCCAAATGTCAGATAGGCCCTGATACGAGGCGCAGTGATATCGTTCCGTTCACTTTTCAGCCGGTGCAGAATGGTCCAGTCAAGGCCGTTGCCACTGCCGGGATCGCGGATGGTTGTGATGCCGTGGGCCATCCACAGCTTGAACACATACTCGGATGGGGTGCCCTGGGCCCGGCCCCCGATGTGGGCGTGGGCATCCACGAAACCGGGAAGCAGGTACATGCCATGCGCGTCGATTTCATGGCCTCCCTCCTTCAGTTCCGGACGGCGGCTCTCATTAACCGGTACACCGGGATAACCTACGTTCTGTATGGTAACAATCCGATCGTTTTCAATAACTACATCCACCGGCCCGGTTGGTGGTGCCCCGGTACCGTTTATCAGGGTGGCCCCACGGATTATAAGCTGGTTATACGGACCTTCGCCCTCGCTGCGCTGCGGGGCGTCGGCCACACCGGAATTCCGGGCCTGCGATTGTTCCTGTCCCTGAGCCTGCAGGGTCATACAAACCGTCAGAAGTGTGGCAAAAAAAAGATATTTTGTCATATAGGTGGATTAACTGCCGGTTTTACCGCCCCAGACAAGGAGAACGACGCCTGCTCCAACGGCAACTATACCGGCTACTTTTGGTACCGTGAATGTTTCCTGTTTGTCGCGGGTAACCTCGATCGGCCCGGCGTCAATTACGGTTTCTTCGTGCGAAAAACTGACGGTGTCGATCAGAAAAGCTGCCACACCTGCGATGATCAAAATAATGCCGATTGTCTTTTTCATGTTCTGATCCTCCAATTATTGCCGGATGACATTCCTGAACCAGCACATTTGAATCATCAATCCGGATTTAATAGTGATGAGTTAATCCAATATATAAATTAGCAGGGAAGATTGATAATGAGGGGTAAATGCAGAAGAATAACGCTATGATAGATATCATAGATGATGGCAAAGATGTGGGTGTTATTATGCTTTTGAACAAGGGAGCAGTTGAACAATTGAACATTTGAACGGCGAAGTGATTTGAAAGATGTCATCGGTAGCATTACAGGTATATACAAATATTGGGATGCGGGCATCATGCAAACTGTAGTCGGTTTCTGGCAATCAGTAGCCAGATAGCTGTTTTGGATATCTGAAAATCACTTTTCAGGCAACAACAGGCCGTTTTATCCGTATATCCATAGATCACTGATATACCGACTATTACTGATTAAGGATTCTCGTCATGAGCACTTCCAAACGCTATCCTGCCCTACTTTTGCCCTTGCTCACCATCGTTCTTGTACTTCAGGCCTGCAGCCCGAAGCCGGTATTCCGAATGTCGCCGGTTGCCGATGAAACGTCGTGGTTGTCGGGGCGCGAGTATGTGGTATCCGACAACGACAGTGTGATGGTGGTACTCGCCTACTACCGCCACATGGGTGATCTGTTCTATTTTGATATCGAGATTGTCAATTTCAGCGACGAATCCCTTCATGTTGCACCTGAACAATTTAAATACACCGCCTATACCGGCGACCCGCTGCTGGAGGGAACCCTGGCCCACAACCGGAGTGCGGTCAATCCTGAAGAGAAACTGCTTGAACTTGACCTGACTGCCAGCAAGGTGGATGCCGACCGGCGTACCACCGCCGGATTTGACGCAGCTTTCCTCACCCTTGGCCTTGTCGGCGATATGGCAGCCCTATCAACCGGAGCCTCCGGCGAAGAGATGTCGTGGCGCATGCACGACCGTACCAATATGGCCATCGAAATGGAGATCCGCGATGAGCGCTTCAGGCGCAGTCTCGGCAATATGGCCGAAGCCAGAAACATCTGGGAACTTGATATGCTCCGTAAAACCGACCTGCAGCCCGATGAGTATGTACGGGGAATGGTGGCTTTCCCTCTCAGGGAATCCGCGCAATTCTATGACCTCAATTTTACCCTGAACGGATTTGATCACCGGTTCCGGTATGAGCAATACCGGTTTAAGCCCTGAACAATCCGTCACCCATTATGACATTTTACGGGTTGCATGGCTGTGTAGTCGTAAATATGAATTGGATTACAGATCAATTATACAGGCTTCCGCGGTAACAACATTCAGGATGGCAATCGTACTCGCTTTTCCAAAGCCGTGTGCGCTTCCCGGATTGATGTGAAGGGTTTTCCCTTTTTTTTTGATCTGTGGCACATGCGTATGACCGGTAATTACCACATCGTACGTTCCGCATCCAACCAGGGCTTCGGTGATGGCCGGCTGGGTTCCGTGGTACACCGCGATCTGCTTCCCATCCTGCTCAAAGGCCAGGAACTCGCAGTGATGGTGTCCGCCGATCTCCTCCATTTTGGCCAGTATGCGGTAGTGGTCGCCGTCGTTGTTGCCGAATACAGCGTGAAATTCGAAGCCTTCGAATTCAAGTACGGAAAACGGGCTGCAGAAGTCGCCGGCGTGGATGATTTTCCGGATGCCTTTTTTACGGAACAGGGCCACCGCCTTGCGGGTCTGCTCCAGGTTGTCGTGTGTATCCGATATGATTCCGATTTCCATGATCTGATCCTCTCTTTCATTTAATTACCAGGACGATTTATTGCGTCAATACGTCCTTATTTGCCTGTTTTAATAACAGCTTATAGTAACAGCTAACGGCAGGTCAATCCGTGGTGATTCCATCCTGTTTTTTCAATGTTAAAAGAGACCGGCACCTCCGGCCGAGACAGCGCTCAGCTGATCGGCTCGTGGCCGGTCCAGCGCTGCACGATGGGCAGGCGGCGGCCAATTCCGAATGCTTTGGCGCTCACGCGCAGGCCCGGCGCGGCCTGCCGGCGTTTGTACTCGTTCAGGTCCACCATGCGGATCACCCGCTTCACCGTGTCGGCATCGAAGCCTTCGCTAATAATTTCACGCACCGATTTCTGCTCCTCAATGTAGCTTTTAAGGATGTTGTCAAGCACGCCGTACTCCGGCAGTGAATCGGTATCCTTCTGATCCGGTCGCAGCTCTGCACTCGGCGGCTTGGTGATGGTGCTCACTGGGATCACCTCTTTTTTGTAGTACACCTCGTTCAGCCAGTTGCAGATCGCGTACACTTCGGTTTTGTAGATATCGGAGAGTACCGACAGCCCGCCGGCCATATCGCCGTACAGCGTGCAGTAGCCCACGGCCATCTCCGATTTGTTGCCCGTATTGAGCAGCATGTACCCGAACTTGTTGCTCATGGCCATGAGCAGGATACCGCGTGCCCGGCTCTGGATGTTCTCTTCCGCCACACCGAACTCTGTACCGCTGAATACCGGCTCCAGCACGTTGTTGATGGTATCGTAAATCGACCGGATGGGCATCTCATGCACTTCCATCCCGATGTTTTCGGCCAGTTTCAGCGAATCACTCACACTTCCCTCCGACGAAAACTCCGACGGCATGGTCACCCCGATCACGTTCTGCGGGCCGAGGGCCTCTGCCGCGATCGCCGCCGTGAGGGCCGAATCGATTCCCCCGCTCAACCCGATCAGCACCTTCTCGCTGATCTGCGTTTTTTCCACATAGTCGCGCACGCCCAGCACCAGCGCCCTGAAAAGCTTCTCCTCGAGAGGCATGGCCCGACCCTCCTTCCGTGCGACCGCCACCGGCTGACCGTCGATCAGGTCCGCATCCACAAAATCTTCGGTAAAGCTGGCAGTACGGCCGATCACATCACCCGCGGCATTCATGATCATACTGTCGCCGTCGAAGATCACCTCCGTATTGGCCCCGGTCTGGTTGGCGTAGAAGATGGGGATGTCTTCGCGGCGGGCATGGTTGCGCAGCATGGTTTCGCGCAGTTCGTACTTCTGTTTCGAAAACGGCGAGGCCGACACGTTCACCAGGATCTGCGCGCCCAGCAGTTTCAGCTCGCGGGCCGGACTCACATCATAGGTATGGTAAACGATTTCGTTCTGATGGTTCCAGATGTCCTCGCAGATGGTGATACCGATGGCCAGGCCATCAAGCCGGCTCACGTTGAATGACCTGTTCGGCTCGAAATAGCGAAATTCGTCAAAAATATCGTAGGTGGGCAAGAGGGTTTTATGGGTAATCGAAACGATGCTGCCCCTGTCGGCCAGGATGGCGGAGTTGAAGATTTTCCACCCGTTGCGTTCGGTATTGGGTGTTACCGTGCCGAACAGAAGCGCGGTCGACGTTCCGGTCTGCTGCTGTGGGGCTGTAGAATGTACAATCTCCTTGTTCGACGCATAGACCGCCTCCAGGAACGCCTGGCGCTCGAGCAGGTCCATGGGTCCGTAGCCACAGGTGACCAGCTCGGGCAGGATCAGCAGGCGGATGCCGTCCTTTTCGGCTTTCCGAAGTGAGGCGATAATTTTGCCCCGGTTGCTCGACAGGTCACCGACAATGGGGTTCAGTTGTTCAACGCGGATGCGCATAATGGCGTGAATTACCTGTATGTGTTGAGTAAAGCTGCAAATGCATCAGCACGTAAAACTACCAGTATTCCAATCGATTCCGGCAATTTTTACGGGTTATGCAAAACCAGTCTGGATTATAAAAATATGCTTTTCTGACGTAAACTGATGCACCTGTCCTTGAGCATCTACAACATGTATTCCGCTACAGATTTACTACGGAATTTTAAGCTATAAAAACGTTGTACACCATTATAAATTCATCATTGGTATACCTGCTGTGAGTTAATAAGACTTGATTTGTATTAGTTCGCGGTGTACCAGAAACTAGCCCGGCAATTCTATTTTATAACAACGTTCAGGTAAGGGTAAAGCGGCCAAACAGCCATAACCTGCCATAGGTTCAAGGAAAAAGGATGTATCTCACACTTTACTTTTTCCTTTTATCGGTTATATTGCCTTTACTAAAGGGTTAAATCATTCCAAATTAATTACAGGGTTATGGCACGCATTTCTGCACTTTCCTCCAGGTACTCGGCCATCCATGGTCATCCTGCGGGGTTAAAAGCCATTATTAACAGCAGCTTGACTTCATTTGCCCCCCCCAATGCACTTAACCGAATCAGGGATAGCCGATTCCCTGACGGATTAACCCGCTGCCATGCCGGGTGCAAATCCGGGTATAACACATCAATGACCGGATACCAGGAAAGTGACCCTGCTCGCGGTAAAAGCAATCGTTTACGAACATTCGGATTGACAACCGTTCCTGTAACGCTTATGGTTTTGCTGTTCGCATGCATTTTAGGCCCGGACGCCCGGGCCCGGCAATCATCGTACATTACCGATGCCATTCGTCAGCTATATGTCCATTTTGGCTCGCCTGAAGCCGCCCAGTTTGCGCAATACGGCAATATGGATGTGAGCCTGCACAAGGGCGTGCCTGCCGTTACCCTGCCCCTGCATGAATTCTCCCTGATCGGTTTCAGCCTGCCGGTTTACCTGAGTTACAACGCCGGCGGCATCAAAGTAGATGAAATAGCCGGCGATGCCGGACTGGGCTGGACGCTGTTTGCCGGCGGGCAGATCAATCAGTTCGTGCAGGGGCTAAACGATCTGGACCATCAGCGTGAATCACGAACCACCAGCCTGTCTGCCTTTGACGATTTCGATCCCAACCTCTGGGATGGCATTGGACCCATGGACAGTGACTATGAATTCGCCTGGGAAATATTCAACCCCGCCTTTGCCGGTCAGCCCAAGAACCTAAAACCCGATATCTTCTTTTACAATTACGGGGGCATCACTGGGCGTTTTATTCCGGAAGGACCAGGGGATAGCTAGCTCGGGCTCAACCCGCTCCACTCCATCCCCTATCGTAACCACTCGGTGAGTTACTTAAACCAAACCAGGGTGTTTCACATTACCGACGAACACGGAAATCTTTTCATCTTCGATCAGATCGACACCACAACCGTAAACAAGGTGACCAATTATTGCAAAGGCGGGCCGGGCGACAACAGCTTGTCGGGCAACCATCCCCTGCTGACCTCAACCACGACCTACGACTGGAAACTCGGTTCGGTGATCACAACCAACAAGGATACGCTGGTTTTCGAATACAACCGGCTCGACGAGTACACCTGGTACGACAACCTGGTGCAGCAGCAGTACCACCGGGAAACAGCCATAGCCGGTTGCCCGTCGGTCATCCCGCGGTTCGATTGCCTGTATACCAAGACGATCAGGCCTTCGGTATTGCAGCGCATTAAACACATCCGCCAGGGACATGTGGTTGAAGAGGTCGAATTCGTGTATGGCGAGGCCCGCGAAGACTTCGGAAACAGTTCCTACAAAACGCTGAGCCAGGTTCGCATCTTCCGGCACAACCATCTGGTCAATTCCTTTACCCTTCATCACGATTATTTTTCGAACGTACCCAATACAAAGCGGAACAAACGGCTCAAGCTCGTATCGGTTGAACCACTGGGAATGCCTGCCTACCACTTCGACTACAACGAATCGATTGCCCTGCCACCCCGTGGCCCGAATGTGGACCCCTCGCTGAGCTTTCCGTACTTCCTGCAACAAGACAATAACTTCGCTCAGGACCACTGGGGATTTAATAACGGAATTTACAACCAGTCGCTCGTGCCGCATTACACCGGATCATCAGGCACCGGCGACCGCTCCACCGTTCCGGAGGCAATTGGGGCATGGTCACTGCAAAAGATCACTTATCCCGGCGGGGGTGCAACCGTGCTGAACATGCAGGGCTACCCGGGCGGGCTGCGGGTGGAGTCGCTCTACGATATCAACGCCATGGGCGACACCACCGGTCTGCGCAGTTTCACCTACGGCCAGTACATCGATTGGGGCGGACATAATCACCTGGATTACTTATTTTATTTTATGGAAAACGATCCTGACGAATCGCCCTCTTGCCTGATCCAGGTGCACACGGCATCGACGGTGCTACCGGCCATGGTCTTCGATGGTCCCGAGCCCGGTTTCGGAAAGGTGACGGTGTCCTACAATACCGGCGGGTCCAACGGCAGCAGCGACGTGCTGTTTTCCCGAACCATCAACGATCTGAGCGAGACACATTTTAACCAGACCGCCTTTGGCATGCGCTGGGGAATCGGGGAAACCATTGAAGAGACCCACCGCGACCACGCCGGCAACAAGGTGCGGCAAAGCAGCCACCGCTTCCGGGTGAACTACAGCGACAAGAGCATTCATGAACCTGCCGAACAGGCCCATGAACACTTTATCTACGCCATCGATATTCGGCTGCGGCGCGGGCAGGAGGATTTACGCTCGAGCGGGGAACCGTCAATAAGCATCAGACCCGCCCGATTCGATGTGAGCAAGATCCGGGTGGCCTCGGTGTGGTACCACCCCGATCTGACCATTGAGAGCGAGTTCGACCCCGGCGACGAGAATCTGTACATCAGCAGCTCGACCCTGAGCCGCTACGACCCGGCCACTACCCGTCTCGATTCGCTTATCGAAGTGAACTCCCAGGGCGGCTACCGGGCCACCCATTTTACCTACGGGGTGCCCGGCCGGCCCTCGCAGCTGACCTCGGTAGCCGTTATCAATGCCGACAGTGTTATGCAAAAACGATGGGCAGTGTGGTCTGACACCCTGGGCAGCGGCCGGCACGACCTGCGCGAAATCCGCGACTGGCACACCGGCGACCCGGCAGGATCCGCCCCGGGGGGCTCGAACAGCACCCTGGTGCAAAAAATATTCGCCTACGACCTCTGGGGCAATCCCCTGGGTATGCACAACGCCCGGGGCGATACCACGCTTTTCTTCTACGGGTCGAACACCCATGCCTTCACGCAGGGCACATTGAACGGGGCCGCCGGGGTCTATCTGACCGGCATCCGGCAGGTGAATCCGGCCGGGGCAGACCTGTCGAGTTCGGCCGCCTACGACACGCTGGGCCGGCTGGTACGGCTCAACGGTCCCGACGGCCACCCTGCCTGGTTCGAGTACGACAAGCTGCACCGGCTTGCGGCCCGCCGCGGCCCGCTCGGCGAGCTTGTTGAATCCTACGACATGTACCACTCCGGTCTGTTCAATGGCGGGCTGTTTTCGGCGGGCGACCCCAGCTTTACCCGCCTGGCCACCTACCCCGGTATCGTGCTGCCGGTGCAAAACCCCCGCTTTGAGGCCGACTGGTCGGAGGCGGCCGGCCAGGAGTTGCCCGGCGGGTGGACCCGCTCGGGCCTGTCGACGCGCCGCGGCGCCGGCTATGGCAGCGGATCGGCGCTGGAAGTTCAATCGAACAGTTTAAGTAACTTTGTCCAGGCCCGGATCGCCGAACCTCATTTTCTCGACTTCAGTATTGGCTACTATTATGTCGATCAACAGGTTCACTTTAAGGTTTTTGTACCCTATGGCGGGATGTCGCAGAGTGCATCGATGAAGATCAATCTGCTGCGTATTGATCCGGCTGATGGATCCGTTAAAGCCGGTTCACAGGATTTTAACTTCACCGTTCCCACCATGCAATTCGATACCTGGGCTGACGTAACCGGGACCATCCGTATCTATTCCGGTTCGGCCTGGACCAATCCGGATTACAGAACGGTGTTGCGTATTTCGATCACTACCAGCGATAAATGGGTTCGCATTGATGATTTGGTCCTGCAGCAGCTCCAGGGGGCCGAGCCCGCCCGCTACCTGACGCAGTACGCCGACGGGCTGGGCCGGATTATACAGACCCAGCAGCGCGATGGTACCGCCGACATCGTAACCGCAGTGCAATACGACAACCGGGGGCGCCCGTGGCGGAGCTGGAAGCCCTGGCCGGCCGCCGCATCAGGCCATGTGTACAAAGCGGATTTCGCAACCCGGGCCAACCAGTATTACAGCGCCAGCGGCGCCGGACCCAATGCCTCGGGCAGGGCCTACATCGAACAGCTCTACAGCACCGAACCCGCGGCCCGCCCGCTGCGGGTGCACCCGGAGGGGGTCTCCCAGGCGGGCCAAACACTGCGCTACAGCTACGGGGTACAGACCGTTGACGGGCTTACGCTGGCCTTCACCGAGACAACCGACGAGAGCGGGAAACGAACACGCACCTGGAGCGATGCCTGGGGGCGCACCCTGCGCAGCACCGCCGCCTGGGGGCACGCCGACTCGGCCACTATCCGGTTCAGCTACGATGCCCTCGACCGGCTGCTCCAGGTTCGCACCCATCTGAACCGGATCACCACCTACCAATACGACCGCACCGGCCGGCTTGCCGGCAAGACCACCCCCGACGCCGCCACCCCCTTCCTCTATGCCTACGATCCGGCCGGGAACCTGCGCTACGTGCGCGATGCCAACCTGGCGGCTGCCGGGCGCTACCTGGCCTACAGCTACGATTTCGCGGGGCGGCTGATCACCGAACAGACCTGCCTGGGGGCCATACCAGCCGACCCGGCCGCCGCGTGCACCACTCCCCAGCAGGCGATCAGCTACACCTGGGACGATGCCGGGGCGGGCAGCGGGGTGGGCTTCGCCATTAACAACGCCGCCGGCCGGATGACCCGGGTCGATTTCAACAGCGGCGAATACTACCTGTACTCCTACAACAACCGCGGGCTGGTGGAACGCATGTACAACAAGCTCAACGGGCTCACCGGGCGCACCATCACCTATACCTGGAACCGTGCCGGGCAACTTACTTCCTTGCATCTGTCGGGCGATACCCACCGCTGGTGGTACACCTACAACGCGCCGGGCCAGCTGCAGCAGGTGCGCACCAACACCTCCACCACGCCCGTTACCGACGCGGCATACACATGGTGGCCGGCCGGCATGGTGCGCAACGAAACCCTGGGCAACCGGACCAACGCCCATGGCTACGATGCCCGCGACCGCCTGCTCACCATCAACAATACCGGCAGCAGCACCCACCGCTTCAGCGCCCGCTACACCTGGGAGAGCAACAGCACCGTCAAATTTGCCGAGTTCCGGCAGCCCTGGAGCCCGCATGACAATAAGCGCTATCGGTATGCATATGAATACGACTCCCGTAACCAGCTCAAAAGCGCAATTTACACCATATTACAAGGTTCCGCCTGGATTCCGACCAGTAACTTTGATGTAACCGGCCTTGAATACGACAGTGATGGCAACATCATGGCCTTTACCCGACGAACCAACACCGGGGCCGCCCAGGCATACAGCTATCAGTACAACGGGGGCACCAACCGGCTCACAACAGCCTTTAAAAACGGCACCCCCACTCATTTCGGGTACGACCCCAGCGGCAATGTAACCACCATCGGTACCGGCTACGACATCACCAACACTGTGTACGACCGGCGCAACCTGCCCACGGCCATCAGCAAAGGCAGCGCTACCTACAACTACCGCTACGACCATGCCGGTTTGCGCGTGTTCAAACAGGAAGGCTTCAACATCCACACCCTGCGCGGGGCCTTCGGCGAGCCGCTGGCCACCTACAGCAACGGTTCGCTGGCCTACTGGAACATACTGCGACCCGACGGAACCGTGATCGGGCGCCGGCAGGGTTCGAACAGGCTCTACTACCACCGCGACCTGTTAGGCTCGACCCGCACCGTGGTGAACGCCTCGGGCGATGTGGAACAAACCTGGGACTACTACCCCTTCGGCCTTGAGATGACCGGGCGCAGCATACCAACGGGCACCACGGCGCGCGAACGCTTTACCGGCCATGAGCGCGACGAGGAGGTCGGCCTTGATTACATGAAGGCACGAAGGTACGCGGCGGAGTTCAGCCGGTTTTTGAGTGTGGATCCGATGGCGGATCAATACCCCGGGATATCACCGTATTCATACGCTTTGAACAATCCGCTGCTTTACATTGATCCGGATGGCATGGATGCGATTGTTTCAATAAACGATTCTACGCAAACTATAACAATTTCTGGTAACATATTTATTTATGGTAGGGGTGCCTCTGCCGAGTTTGCCAATCAAATTCAAAGAGCTATTAATACATTTTGGGGTGGTAATACTCACATCGTTGATGGTACTTCCTATAAGGTGGAATCTCAAGTAAATGTGACAGTTTGGACCGGCTCTTCAAATGAATTAAGAACTGCTATAAAAAATGCCAGGTTAAACCCTATGAACTCGGACAATTTTATCCGTGTTTTTCCTGGACAAAATGCGGCTGGAAGTGGAGTTCCAGGTATGGTAGTACAAGAAGGAGATCGTGCAATTCATGGTGAATTTTCTTCAATTATGAGAGATGAGTCAATTGCACATGAATGGGGACATTTATTAGGTTTGCCTCACCCGTCGTATGGGGAACCTGGTTATGGTGACTATATAAGCAGAAGTGGTGGCATAATGTCATATCGGCAGACAAGATCAGTTTTGCCAGAAGAAATTGCCGGAGTATTATTTAAAGCAGTTGCCAGACACAAAGTGGCTCAACTCGCTGCAAAATTAAAAAATGCCGGTCCAACTAATCATGTTCAAGTACGTAGCACAACTCGAATTGGGGCAAGAATATCATGGTGAGTTTATTTAAACTTTTTTGTTTAGTCTGTTCAATCTTTATAATGTTCATTAATATCGGATGTTCGAAAAAAAATGAAGATTTTACTACTTTTAAATACACCTTTGGCGAAGGATATAAGTGCCCATTAGAATACACAAATATTGATGAAACTACTTATTACAATCTGCAGAATTATGGGGATGATATAACCTGGGCATTACCTGCTGATGAAAATCAATTAAAAAAATTGATAACAATTTTGGATTGTTTTGACTTTCGTGAAATTAACTGTCACCCATTTTTTAGCCAAGACCAAATACCATTACAACATTCTTGCATTGTTCTTAAATCATATGAAGACCCATCAGGTAATAACCCAATTTTTATTGATCAATCGAATGACGGATCAATAATCATGGTCAATATCATACTAAGAATTGATTATGACGGTCAGCAAATTGAGATAAAACCAATGCCTATTATTGCCCTCGTACCCAAGATACCTGATCAATATTTTTTTGTTGTTACTGCTGAAATGTAATTAGTCTAATAATGCAAACTCAATATATCACTCAACTGTCGCAGTTGAGTGATATAGGGACATCAACGTCGACACAAATCACGAATGACGGCAGGTCAAAAAGTAATTTGACCATATACAGAACGTTTGTACCCCAAAATCAATGAGTGAATTAACCACCGCCCAATACCTGCACCATACCGGCACTGCATGGCAATCCGGTAACGAATTCCGGGTGTTCGGCATACAGTACGACCGCGACGGCAAAATCACCTGGAAACACGTTCAAAACGGGTCATCCGCTGAAGAACTGTATATGGTTTATGCCTACGCCGCGGGGACCAACCGTATCACCTTCATTGACGAATATATAAACCAGGTCGGTACCCCCATCACCTACGATGCCAACGCCAACATGACGGCCATCGGCGCCCCGGTGGGGCTGAGCTCGGGCGTGTACGACCGGCGCAACCTGCTGGTGAGCGCCTCCTCGGGCGGGCAGAACCTGAATTGGAGATACGACCACCAGGGCCTGCTGGTGTACAGGCAGGAGGCCGGCGATCACATCCTTACCCTGCGCGGGGCCTTCGGGGAGCCGCTGGCCGTTTATCGCAACGGGGCACTGGATCAGTGGAACCTGCTGCGGCCCGACGGAACCGTGATCGGGCGCAGGGAAAGCGGGGGAACAAGGAAGTACTACCACCGCGACCTGTTGGGATCAACCCGCACCGTGGTTGACGCCTCGGGCACGGTTACCGAAACCTGGGACTACATGCCCTACGGGGAGATAATGACCGGGCGGGGCAACCCGCAGGCCGCCACCCGGCAGACCTACACCGCCCATGAGTTTGAAAACGAAACCGGCATGTACAACATGCACTGGCGCCGGTATATACCACGGTTCGGGGTGTTTACGAGTGTGGATCCGATGGCGGATGATGCCATGCAGGTTCACCTGACTCCTTACAATTACTCATGGAACAATCCTGTATCCAATACCGACCCCGATGGTCGTTGTCCATGGTGCGTTGGGGCTTTGCTGGGCGGAGGCGTTGAATTGGCAAGTCAGATTGCAATCAATATGAGTAGCGGGCAATCTTTTGCTGAAGCAATGAGCAATGTAGATGTATTAGATGTTGTGGTTGCAACCGGTGCTGGTGCGCTCACCGGAGGGTTGTCTACGGTGAGATCTTTGGGTACAGTTGCCAAAACCGGTATTTCTGTCACAACCAACATCGCAGAAGGTGCGGCTAAAGCAACGCTGGGAACTCAAGCAACTGAATACGGGATAACTGATTTCTCAAAAGATGCGGTATTAGGGTTTGCGGGTTCAGCCGGTAGTGCGGCTGGCTCCAGAATAGCTTCGAGAACGTCTACTGGTCAATCTCTGCAGAACAGGGCATCGACGCTTGAGAGGCGTGCCGGAAACAAGGCGGGTAATCTGAACACTGCGAAGGGGAGGGCTGCGCATCAAGCGCGTCAAAGAGCCAACCGATACGAAGCAAGCAGGGGCGTTGCTGCAGGTACAGCCACTCAGGCAACGGGCGGGGGTGTAATAAATATAATGATACCCGATAACTCAGCGACAACACAGACGTCAAGAGTTCAAAACACGCACACCCGTGCCGTAACACCCGCAGATAAAACCCGTGTTGTACTACCTGAAATCAGGGATATTGATTAATGAATCAGTATTTGATTTCATGAGTAAAAAAAACGACGCAAAAGCAACAACACAAAAACAGTTTATAAAAAATTCAGCAGGGATTGGTTTCGTGATCATCCAAAAAATAATAAAGAACTGTTTGAGTACCTTGCCATGTATTTTCCTGTTATGATTGCAGTTCTGATTTGGGCATTAGTTGGCCAAGATGAATTAAATGCTCAAATATCGATTGCATTTATGAGCCTGATCGTTTTTTTATGGTTTATTATCGCTCGCTCAGAGATTACAGATGTTTTCAAAAGCACGAAAAAGACCTTGTCGGAATTCAGGAATGCTGAACTCAATGATCTAACAAATACTCTGCTAACCGGGTGCGGCATTCTGGCTGTCGTATCGGTTCTATTTGTGATCAATCTTGAAATTCTATCCAACTCCGCCATTCGCATTGGAGCTGTTGCCGCCTTCGGTTTGTTTACTCTGTTAAAAACAGTATTCATGACCTTCAGGAAATAAGTTAGCTAACCCTAAACCAATGAATGTTGCCTGCCACTGTGACTCGAATACCAAATCTTCGACCATCGTCAACCCGGTGGTGTGTGCAAAACGCAGATGGCACCAACCGGCTCACAACAGCCCTTAAAAACGGCATCCCCACTCATTTCGGGTACAACCCCAACGGCAATATAACCACCATCGGTACCGGCTACGACATCACCAACACCGTGTTCGACCGGCGCAACCTGCCCACCGCCATCAGCAAAGGCAGCGCTACCTTAAACTACCGCTACGACTATGCCGGGTTGCGCGTGTACAAACAGGAAGGCTTCAACATCCACACCCTGCGCGGGGCCTTCGGCGAGCCGCTGGCCACCTACAGCAACGGTTCGCTGGCCAACTGGAACATACTGCGGCCCGATCATCACCTCAGAGGTCAATCTGTTGTCCGGCCCGGGGTTGAAGCAGTTTTTTTGCACTATTAAGTACGAAAATAGTATCTTTGTCGTACTTGTATTACATGTAAACTAACCCAAAAAGCATGCCAATCACTGTACGTTTAGGAGAGGCCTTGGAAAAAAGACTCGATGCACTGGCCAAATTTACCGGGCGCACCAAAACCTTTTATATCCGTCAGGCGTTGGAAGAAAAGCTGGGTGATCTGGAAGATTTATATATGGCTGAACGCCGGTTGGAACAACCCGATGGCAAGCGTTGGAGCCTGGACCAGTTAGAGCGTGGTGATGATCTGGAAGGTTGAATTTGATAACCGGGCCCGCAAAGAACTCCGAAAGCTGGACTCGGAAGCCCAGAGCAGGATTTTGAAATGGCTGCGCAATAACCTTGCTACGGATGAAGATCCCAGGAGAATGGGAAAATCCCTGAAAGGCCGGATGAAAGGATTGTGGCGCTACCGGGTAGGTGATTACCGGATCATCAGTCAAATTCAGGATGAGAACATTTTAATTCTTGTGGTTCGTATTGGGCAACGCGGGGACATTTTCGAAGAACGTTAGTCTTTTTCCGGAGTACTTTCATGTAAATTCACCTCTTCCAGAGGGCAGAATAAAACTATGAGGTACCCGATCCTGATCTATAACCACTATTCTCCACTTTCTTTCTTATCAAACACTGTATACCAGTCAATGTGCCTTGTCAAAATCATGATAACGGCCAGCAGTACAAACAGGGCCAGACTGCCCACCAGCAGAGCGTAATCTTCGAGCTGCAGGATCACAAACAGGAAGGCGTACAGGAAAAGCAGCACCCCCGCCATCATGGTGCCCAGCTTCAGGCTCTTCAGCACCGCCGAGGCGTATACAGAGATCAGCGCCACAAGCGATACCGACGCGATGATGTAGGCCGAATTGAAGGTGAGATGCTCCGAGATGGCCAGCAGCAGCACATAGAACAGGATCAGGTTCAGGCCGATGAGCAGGTAGTTGATGGGATGAAGCTGCACGCGGTTCATCACCTCCACCAGGAAGAAACCGATGAAGGTGAGCCCAATAAACATCAGGGCGTATTTCACGGTCCGCTCCGATTTCTGATAGTGGTCTACGGTGCTGATCAGGTCCACGCCGAAGGCCGACTGATGCAGCTGATGCTTCCCGCCCTCGATCACCTGCGGGAAGTTCCGGTTCAGGTGCAGGATGGTGTACCCTGCCGTGAACCCGTCGGCCGTCACCTCCGATTGCCGGGGAAGGAAGGCGCCCTGAAAACTCGGATTCGGCCAGCCGGCGTTCAGGTTCACATGGGTGATTTTGCCGGTTGGGATGAACGACAGGTTCCGGTTGCCCTGCAGGCCGAATTCGATGTCGAAGTCGATCCGGTCGCCATGGTCACCACCCGTTTCCGGACGGCTGTGGAAACCGCCTGGCAGGATGTCGGCATTGATCACGCCCGAGAATACCTCCTGCTGTTCCCCGTTCAGCTTCAGGCTGATGCCCTCAGACAGGCCGATGATATCGGTCAGGCCGAAATTCAGTACCACCTGGCCATGCTGCCAGTCCTCATCCGGATTCACCTGCCGGAGCGTGGCCAGATCGAACGAGCCGGTTAGCCGCAGATTGCCCGAGTATAAAACTGTCGAATAAATACTCCGCCTGCGCACCTCCGGTATCATGTCCGCCGTGATCTGTATGCTGTCTGGCAGCATATGAACGTACCTGGCCCTGGCCTCATCCCCGGTCAGGTAGGATACCGTGATTACGGGGCCTGTAACAGTCTGGCTGCCGCCCCACTTTTCACCGATCTCGCGGCTCACTTCGCGGCTGCGCTCCAGGCGTTCATTGATGATGGCACCGACAAAAAAGGTGCCGATCCACAGGAAAAAACCGATGCCGAAAATGACGAGCAGTTTGAGTCCGGCGGAGGATTTGAGGTTGATCATGGGCGTAATAATTTAGTTTATTAGCGTGGTGCAATAGAATAAAAGAACAAAAGAACAGAGAATAGGGAACAGGGAACGAACATAATGTTCAACAGATATACTACGTACCGAAATTGTTTAAAATTACATCCGATTTCATTAAATCCTGCAAGTAGTATTATAAAATTCGCAAAGCATCAAAATTACGGGGCAATAATTAGTTGTCAGGGGCAAATGGTCTGTTAATTATCACATGTACTATACTACCTCCTATCTAAATTAATAATTTATAATTATTATCTCAATTAATTAATAATATTAAATTTAATATGCTTTCAAATGACTCCCAATACAATACATTTTTGGGAATTTATGCTTTGCTATTGCTTAAGCATCGTTAATTAACCAATTTTGTAAATAACAGGGTTTAACATTTATTAGAAACAAATAAAAACCGGGGTATTTGGGGAGGAGATAGCAGACTCCGGCAAGGTTAAAATTGTTTCAAAAACATCATCACATCTCACCATTAACAAAAATGTTAGGTCATAACAATGAAAACACTAAACATAGTTTTGTTAGCAGCGCTGTTCTCTGTAACATTTACATCGTGTTCCGACAACGGACCGGTGTCATCAAATGACAGGGATGCGAATATAGTGAAGAGCACTGTTGAAGAGGCGGTAATGGGTAGAAGTTTATTTGTCCCGATTGCCTACACAATTCCGCTAAAAAGTTCTCATGAGGGAGCAATAAACTCGGAATTTGAAGTTGGCGAGTGCCCTGTTGCTCCTGAAGGACAGGAAGGTTGGTGGGGGTGGCATTTCCTCATGCCTTCAAACAATAACTTCACTGCTCTCACGGTCACATTCAAACATGCAGGAACTTTTACGGCCGATCCTTTCCCGGGTGACGTATTCGTAGCCCATCCCGATAACAGCCATGCCTATATCTGGACACCCACGGACGACATACTACTGAGCGGATCAGCTGAATCAGACGGGGTAAACACGTTCTTCAACCTGAGCCATGTGTGCCCCGGCGATGCCGGCCGCTCGCTTGATGTCTCCAAAACTGTCGTTACTACATACACCCGGACCCACGAATGGGATATCGAGAAAAAAGCTGAAACCGAATACGGGTATAAGCTTGACGGGTACCCCAAAGTATGGTTGTATATTGATAGAACCGGTGACGAAAAAGCCACCTGGACCGTTGACGTTACTTATGAAGGTTACGAAGATAGTGGTCATAATGTATCCGGCGTGATCACCATTGAAAATATCGGTACATCAACCAAGTCCATAACTAGTATTGTGGATGAATTGGCTGGCACACCTATTGATGTGGATTGTGGCGCCGGCTTCGAACTACCTTACTCATTGCCCGTTGGCGAAACTTTAACGTGTACCTACAGTGAAGACGGTAAAATCGAAGGCAATAACGTGGTTACCGTAACGGCTGAGGGTGAAGAAGATGATCCTTACGTGGCTACCAAATCCATTGTCTGGGGCGATCCAACTACCGAGGTAAATAAAACCGTAAATGTGAAAGATATCAGTGATCTGTTTGGTGAAGTCAGTCTGGGCTCGGTAACTGCACCTAACGACGACACATTTACCTATGATAAGGATTTCGCATGGGCGGATTATGGTGAAGACGATTGCGGTAGTTTCATGTACGACAATACAGCGAGTATTGTTGAAACCGGCCAATCTGACGATGCCTCACTGAAAGTGAATGTGCAGTGCTATGTGTATGAAAGCGCATGGGCAAAAGGAGACAATCCTGATGCCGCTGATGAGGTCGAATCCTTCTGTGATAACGGCTTCAACAACTGGGGCTGGACCAACAAGATAGGCACCGGATCCTTCGAATGGGATCTTTGGGCTGGTGCCGGTCAATGCGACACATCCAAAGGTACGCTGGTTGGAACGGTTGTAGTCGATTATAATGGCGGGTTTAATGTACAATTTAATATTGACCCCGATCTCATTCTTAAAGAAACTCATGTTTATGCCGGTACTGACATGTTCCCGCAAGGACAAGGCAGAAGAGGTGGAAATACCACCGCACCGGGGCAATATTATATCCAGGATCCCCTCACGGGCGATATATGGGTAATTGCCCACGGAGTTGTTGGTCTGCCGGATCCGGATTTCGGCCCTGCGGAATAACATCCGATTCAGCATAACTCAATTTTCGGTTAATTCAACTCCCAAAACCCGGCCCCGACAGGCCGGGTTTTTTTGTTTCGGCACGGCATGGTATCTGCAGCGACAGTATTGCCACCCATGCTGAGTGGGTGCAGACCAGGAGCTGACAGCCAGGCCTGTTTTCGGATGAATATGCACACAGGACTATATAATACTGCTTCACATCTGTACAGCCTCACATCTTTACAGTCTTACAGAAACCTTGCCATTTTAAGGCGACCGTTGATGTGATCATATTTAAAAACCTGCAAATTCAGGTTAAAATGATCGGTTTTTATTGACTATATGTTTTGCCGGGAATAGCTTATAGCATATTATCTGATTTTATTACCCAATCAGATTAAAGCCATACAAGGGGCATCTGCTATATCATTTCATATTATCATTAACTTATTAGTGGCCACCGGCTGAATTCGAAGTAACTATTACTGATGAAATCAAAAAAAATTAATCTTGCTCTTTTCCTGCTCATAATCGCGATAGCCACATACTGGGGCATCACTCAGTATTCCTCAGGCAGCGATGGTCTGCCACCTCTGCACACCGTAACGGCCGACCGCGGCGAGGTTTCGCAGCGTGTAGTAGCCCACGGCTCACTGCAGCCGGTACAAAAAGTTACGGTTGGAAGCCAGGTTTCCGGCATTGTGGATGAGCTTTTTGTCGATTTCAACAGCCGGGTCCGCCGCGGGCAGGTGATTGCTCAGATCGACCCGTCTACATTCGCGGCCGCCGCCAGCTCGGCCCGGGCGGAGCTGGAAGCGGCCGAAGCGGCCCTGAACCTGGCCCGGGTACAACACCGGCGCGTTCAGGAACTACGCGACAACCAGTTTGTGTCGGCATCCGAGGTCGACCAGGTTACGGCCAACATGCAGCAGGCCGAGGCCCAGCTCAGTGTGCGCCGGCACGCCCTTGAACGGGCCGAACGCGAACTCGAACGCTGTACTATCACTTCCCCTACCGACGGTATCGTGATTTCCCGGAATGTGGATGTAGGCCAGACGGTTGCGGCCAGCCTGAGCGCGCCCGTCCTGTTTGAGATAGCCACCGACCTGAGCCAAATGTACATCCATGCCAATGTATCCGAGGCCGATATTGGCACCGTGCGTGAACGCCAGCATGTTCGTTTCAGGGTAGATGCCCACCGTGAACGGAATTTTACCGGAGAGGTGATTCAGGTGCGGAACGCGCCGCTGGTGGTCGATAATGTGGTGCACTACGAAACCATCATCGCTGTAAATAATGATGAAGGTCTGCTCAAACCGGGGATGACCGCCGAAGTAAACATCATCACGGCCGAAGTTACCGACGCATTGCGTGTGCGAAATACCGCACTCCGGGCCCGCCTTCCCGATGCCATCCGTCCGGCCGATCTTCCCACAGACAAGGAATCAGACGGCAGGGTTTACCTGCTCAGAAACGGGCAAATCGAGGCCGTAGCCGTGCAAACCGGACTGAGTGACGGCCTGAACACCGAAATCATCAGTGGTATTTCACCCGGCGACACCCTCGTGGTTGGCCTGTCGCTGCGCAATGCTGATGACGACAGAAGCAGAAGCCTGCTCCGTGGCAGCCAGGCACAATACTGATCATCGAAATGGCATCACCATAACACATCATTACCTTTACCAATATTCAATTACAGAGCTCAGCAGTATCAGGTTCAGCGCATTTTAGGTTAGATTCAATCCCATGTCCATCATACAGCTCAACGGAATCACACGAATCTACCGCACCGAATCGGTTGCGGTCGAGGCCCTGCGCGGAATCGACCTGGAAATCTATAAAGGCGAGTTTGTGGCCATCATGGGGCCGTCGGGATCCGGAAAATCGACTCTCATGAACACGCTCGGCTGCCTCGACCGGCCTACCTCTGGCAGTTTTCATCTCAATGGTATTGATGTCGCGAAGCTGTCGCGCGACGAGCTCGCCCGCATCCGCAACCAGACACTCGGGTTCGTCTTTCAGAATTTCCACCTGCTGCCGCGCACATCAGCCCTGGAAAATGTGGAACTCCCGTTGCTCTACTCCGATGATGAACCCGGCTGGAAGGAGATCCACAAACGGTCGATGGAAGCGCTGGAGATTGTGGGCCTGGCCGACCGGGCGAAACACACTCCTTCGGAACTATCCGGCGGGCAGCAGCAGCGGGTGGCGATCGCCCGTGCCCTTGTAACCCGGCCGGCCATCCTGCTGGCCGACGAGCCCACCGGGAACCTCGACAGCCGGACCAGCCTGGAGATTATCGACATCATCCAGAACCTGAACCGGGAGGGACTAACCATCCTGATGGTGACCCACGAACCTGACATTGCCGCCTTCGCCCAGCGAACGATCGTGATGCGCGACGGGCTTATCCGCACCGACCGCCGTACCCAACCGCGATCGGCCCTGGAAGCACTCCGCAACTGGAAAGCGGAAGACGAGGAGATTGAAACCGAAGAATTATGAAAGTTACCGCCATCCCCATCATCGCAATCCGGGCGCTGCGGCGCAATACCATGCGTACCCTGCTTACCGCACTTGGTATTATTATCGGTATCGGGGCCGTGATCACCATGGTCGGTCTCGGACAGGGTGCGAAGTCTGAGGTCGAGGAACAGGTGAACAGGCTCGGTCAGAATGTGGTACTGGTTTTTCCCGGTGCACGTCAGCTCGGAGGTGTAAGTATCGGCGGCGGCAGTGCCAATACTCTCACAATTGATGACGCCCTCGCCCTGCGCGACGAAATTCCCGAGGTGGTGGCCGCCAGTCCGGAGGTCCGGTCCCAGCGGGTGATCGTATACGGCAACCGGAATTGGTCTACCCGCGTATATGGCCAGTCGGCCGATTACCTTCATATCCGGCAGTGGCCGATCGAAACCGGTGAGATGTTCACCGAAGAGCACGTTGAAACCGCGGCACTGGTAGCCGTAGTCGGCCAGACGATCGTGGATGAACTGTTCGAGGGCGCCGATCCGATCGGCGAAACCATCCGAGTGCGAGGGCTTCCGCTCACCATCATCGGTGTGCTGTCGGCCAAGGGGATGTCACTCATGGGGTCGGTTCAGGACGATATCGTGATTGTACCCTATACCACGGCCTTCCAGCGGATATCGGGCCGTACACATGCCATGGTGATCAACATTCAGGTGTTCGACCAGCAGTCGATGAACATCGCCCGCATGAAGATTGTGGATCTTCTGCGTGAACGTCACCGGCTGGCACCCTACCAGGAGGATGATTTCACCGTTCAAACCCAGGAAGAGGTGGCCGAGGCTGCCACGGAAACCTCACGCGTTATGACATGGCTGCTCGCCTCCATCGCAGGGATCTCCCTTTTTGTGGGTGGAATCGGAATTATGAATGTGATGCTGGTAAGTGTTACCGAACGCACACGCGAGATCGGGCTCCGCCTGTCGGTAGGAGCCCGCGGCCGGGACGTGCTGCTCCAGTTCCTCATCGAATCGGTAATTCTGTGCCTGCTCGGCGGCATCGGAGGTATTCTGGTCGGTGCGATCGCAACCGAGGTGATCGCCACCTATGCCGGCTGGCCCGCCCTGTTCAGCACCGAAGCCATGATCGCCGCCGTCAGTGTCTCTGCCGCGGTAGGCCTGTTCTTCGGTTTCTACCCCGCCTGGAAAGCCTCCCGCCTCGACCCGATTGTGGCACTGAGAACGGAATAGGGGTTTACAAGGTCATCCTTCGGGAGTCTGGAACAAGGTCATCCTTCGGGAGTCTGCCGCAAAGCGGCAGTCCCCGAAGATTTGACCTTGCGGGGATACCTGAGGGTATCCCCAAACGATTAACTCTTCAATGAGCTGCGCACTATTGAAGGATAATCGTTTTATATTGGCGAATATTTTAACCCGTTAATAACGATTTTATGAGACGCTTTTTTATTGCTTGTCTTTTCTTTTTAATGCCGGGTGTTGTGGCCGGTTTTCAGTCGGATCCTTTGGGACTCGTTCTTACCTGGCAGCAGGATCCCACAACTACCATGACCATCGACTGGCACACCGGCAGTGAAGACCGGAATACGGAGGTGGCCTACCGGGTTGCCGGCACGGATGAGTGGCTCATGCAGGAGGGTTCGACCATGCCATATCCCCATTCCGACCGGTTGATTCACCGGGTTGAGCTTACCGGGCTGAATGCCGACACCGGCTATGAGTTCAGGACCGGACCCTACTCACGGATACGGAAATTCAGGACCGTTCCGGCCGAGGCCAGCCGTCCGGTCCGGTTCGCAGCCGGCGGGGATGTGCGCCACCGTGTGGAGTGGATGGAGCGTATGAACCGCCATGTTGCCGGTTTTTCGCCCGATTTCATTGTATGGGGCGGTGATCTCGCCTATGCCGACGGCCGGTCGGACCGAATGGAGCGCTGGTATGATTTCATGGATGCCATGATGCACACCCTTGTAACGCCCGACGGGTTCACCATTCCGGTAATTGCCGGCATGGGTAATCATGAGGTGATTGCATCCTGGTATTATAACGATGAGAGCGAATTGCGTGCCGGTTTCCCGCCCTACCGGCAGGATGATGAATCCAGAGAGCGGATTGCCCCGCATTACTACAAACTGTTCGCTTTCCCGGGTCAGCCGGGATATGGTGTGCTCGATTTCGGTGACTATCTGAGCATTATCCTTCTGGATACCGATCACACAAACCCTGTTGATGGTGAGCAGACCGAATGGCTGGAACGCACGCTTGCCGATCGGTCACATATTCCCAACCTGATGCCCAACTACCATGTACCCGCTTTCCCGTCTGTGAGAGACCCGATGGGCCTGACGCATTCCAGAATCCGTGAGCACTGGGTGCCGCTGTTCGAGAAGTATGGTGTAAAAATGGCCTTCGAGAACCACGATCATGTGTACAAACGCACCTACCCCATTCGCAACAATACGGTTTCATCCAATGGCGTAGTCTACATCGGCGACGGTGCCTGGGGTGTTGGTACGCGTGAAGTGGGCCGCGATCATCAGGGGCAGGAGTGGTATCTGAAACGTGCGGTATCCGACCGCCATGCAGTAATTGTGACAGTTCACGGTACCCTTCAGCATCTGATGGTGGTTAACGAGGAGGGCATCATCATCGATGAATACCCGCGTACCCCTCATTTTGACATCCCCGGCAGACAGCTCATCCCGCTGTGGGAAAAAGTTGTTGAGACAGAGGAACAGGAGTAAGGACTCCCTGTGCCCTGTGCCCCCGCCCAGACCAACCCGTTCGTGAACAGCATCTGCTGATGTACTGAAGATTGCCGGATCCAACCCGACGACCTCCATACCCGGTTTCAAATTATTGCCCGATACAACGACAATGGTGCCGTTCATTCCCGAGTTGAGGTGTGGAATGCAGTAATAGGGAAAGGTACCGGCATCGGTTGAGCTTTCACTGCACGATGTCAGCACCAGGCTGATGACCAATACTGACAGGATCTTCAATGATGACCGTACTTTCAGCATCCACGATTCCGTGGCAAACCCATGTCCAGTCGCCAAAATCTGCTCCAGTTTTGAAAGGGACTTTAGCTGACAGGCTCAAAAAACCTGTCATTTCCCAACCATACAGACCATATCCCGAAAGGGTTGCCTTGTTCTGTGAAATATTCGCGTCCGCCTGGCGCAGAAAAACCATTAGCTGCAAAAGCCGTGAAAAACGGATGCTGATAATCCGACTAATACATTCCCGCCTGGTACACCCGCTCGCCGGCCAGCCATGTTTCGAGCACCCGAATCTGCCATATCTCTTCGTAAGGAACCTCAAAGTAATCTCGGTCGATCAGGATAAAATCGGCCCATTTGCCGGGTTCGAGTGATCCGACTACATCCTCCATGTGAGCGGCATAGGCCGCACCCAGGGTGAAACCGTGCAGGGCCTCTTCACGTGTCAGTATTTGCTCCGGATACCATCCGCCCGACGGATTGCCATCATGGTCGGCCCTTGTAACCGCCGAATACAATCCGTGAAACGGGTTCGACAGCTCAACCGGGAAGTCGGATCCGGCGGCAATCACTGTACCCTGGTCCAGGAAGGTCCGCCAGGCGTACGCGCCTCTGATCCGTACCGGCCCCACGCGGTCTTCGGCCATGTTCATGTCGCTGGTGGCATGGGTGGGCTGCATGGAGGCGATGATGTCGAGCTCTTTGAAACGGGGGATGTCGTCGAGATTCACAATCTGGGAGTGTTCAATGCGGTGCCTCAGGCCCCGGTCGCCCTGCATCTCCCGGACGTTGGCAAATGCCTCGAGAACCGTGCGGTTGCCGCGATCACCGATAGCATGAACGCCGACCTGATATCCTTTTGAGACCACTTTACCGATCATCTGGGTGAATTCGTCCGTATCGTTAAACAACAGACCACGATTTCCGGGATCATCCGAATAGTCTTCGATCAGGGCGGCACCCCTGCTTCCAAGCGCCCCGTCGCTGTAGAGTTTTACGCTGCGCAGGTAGAGGCGGTCGCCGGCATAGCCAATCACAGGACCCTCTGCCGACAGTTCGTCGAACACCTCTCCCGATCCGCTGATCATTCCATAGATTCGGGAGGTCAGTTTTCCTTGATCGGCGAACTGCCTCATCAGCCGGAAGGCCTCTACTCCGGTGCCCGCGTCGTGCACACCGGTCATGCCCATTCTGCGGATCTCCTCGAGAGAGGCTCCGAGGGCTGTGGCCCGGTATTGATCGTCCTGAGCAGGGATATGGCGTTCGATCAGCCCCATGGCCCGGTCGATGAACACGCCGGTCGCGTCACCGTTCTCATCGCGGATGACCGCTCCCCCGTCGGGGTCGGGTGTATCGCGGGTAATGCCGGCGAGTTCAAGCGCGCGGGTGTTGGCCCATCCCGCATGGCCGTCGACCCTCCTGAGCCAGACCGGACGGTCGCTCTCGGCCCTGTCAAGTTCGGCTGCAGTGGGGAAACGGTTTTCCTCCCAGAGCACCTGGTTCCATCCGCGGCCCCTGATCCACTCCAGTTCATCATAATCGCGGGCATACGCGCTAACAGCTTCCAGGGTGCTTTCCAGGGAAGCAAGCCCCATCAGGTTCACGTTCAGGATGGCATCACCGAGGCCCATCACATGGGCATGGGCGTCGATCAGGCCGGGAAGCATGGTTTTGCCCTCACCATCTGTCAGGTCAGCGTCCGGATATGATTCCAGCAAGTCATCATGGCTGCCGGTTGCGAGTACCTTTCCCTCACTCACAGCAATGGCATCGAAGGTGATGAGACCGGAAGGGCTGTTCGAATAGCCGTTCACATTATGAAATATCGTGGTCTGCGTATCTTTTCCGCAGGAAAGAAGAAACAAAAGTCCGAAAATGAGAGTGATAGTACGTATCATGGTTCCTTGTGATTGAGATTTAATTTTGAGCTGTGCAATTTAAACAGGATGAAGACAAAACCAATAGAGGACGAACAATCGGTGCATCGTGCATTCCGGATCGACGAATTACACATCGATTCTGTTGACCGCGACGATCTGGATGAGATCCGTGTGATGAATGAAATCATCTTCGGTGAAAGGCGCCTGATTAACCGGCTCGATCACGACGATATGATCGTCCTTATTGCAAGGTTGCAGGAAATGCCCGTCGGATTCAAGATCGGCTATGGCACCTCACGCACTGAATTCTACTCGGCCAAGGGTGGCATCCTGATGCCTTACCGCCGCCAGGGCATTGCCCGACGGATGCTCCACTACATGATTATGGAAGCGCGAAAACTGGGCTATACCACCTTCAGCTACGACACCTTCCCCAACCGCGACCGCGGCATGCTTATCCTGGGCCTGAACGAAGGCTTCAAGGTCACCTCTGCCCACTACGACCAGCGCTACGGCGATTACCAACTCCGCCTCGAACGCAAAATGCGTTAAATAAAGCCTCCACGTCATGCCGAGCGCAGGTCCAGTCCACTACGTCATGCCGATCGCAGGTCTGAGAGTATCGAAGACCGAAGTCGAGGCACGTGTGCAATGCCAGAGCACTGCACAGGCGGTTCGGCTACATGCAGCTTCGCTGCGTTGCGCCCTTCGACTCCGCTCCGCTGCGCTCAGTCCATGCTACCGGTAACAGGTCTGTCACATCCCCAATAGTGTTGCCCGTTTTGGGCAAAATTTGGGGCTACCGATGACAAGTTGCTTGTCACCTCCAAAACAATGTTGCCCGAAGGGGCAAAATTACCGGTTCACCGTGACGGGGACGAAAACATCCCATATCACAATCCCATCCTGCTGATCGCCTCCACGATATTGATGCCCGAGGTCCGGAAACCGGTAAGCGATTCAACCTGCTGCGGCCCGATTACCCGGTCAAGTTTGAGAGAGCGGCTGCCCTGGCGCTGGCCCGGGGCGAAACTGATCTCCGGGCCAATACCCTGGAAACCGTCGAGGCTCTCCATCGCTTCGATCAGCTTTTCGCGGGTGAGATCGCGGCCGGCTCTGCGGAGGGCTTCAACAAGGGGCTCTGCAAACAGAAAACCGGATTGTGTGAACGAACTGTAGCGGTTTTCAGGCGAAAAACGGTGCAATGCGTCGCGGTATTTGTTTACAATCGGATGGTCATCGGTCGGAATCAGGCCGAAATTACTGAAAATAACCCCCTCCCACGCTCCGTCGGTGATTTCGTACATCAGCTCATAATCGGAGAGCGTGCTGGAGGCGATCCACTGGGGCTGGTACCCCAATACCGCGGTTGTTCCCAGAATGATGGCTGCCTGACGAGGCAGCACCCAGAGCAGCACCACATCAGCCCCCGATTCGCGCAGCCGGGCCGCATGAGAGCTCAGGTCAGAATCCATGATTTCGGTGGAAACCTGCGCCACGAGCTGCATCCCCATTTCTTCGAGGGCCATTTCGGCACCGGTAAGACCCCCCTTGCCGTAATCGTCGTTCTGGTAGATAATGGCGATGCGGGATGCATCAAGTTCATTCACCGCGTACTCCACCTGCAGCGCGGCATCATCCACATAGAGCGGATACATGCTGAATATGTTCTCACGGGGCGGATAGGCAAAATGGGTGGAACCGGTGGCCGGAGAAATCCACGGGATGTTGTTATCGGTGATGAAATTCCTGACCGCCATTCCGGGAGCCGTTCCAATGCCTCCCACAAACAGGAATACCTCATCGTTCTGCACCATCTGCCGCACGGCCGATACGGTCCGCGGAGGTTCATAGCCATCGTCGCGATACACAAGACGGATCTGCCTTCCATGGATGCCGCCCTCTTCGTTGATCAGCTGAAAATAAGCCTCCATCCCCCTCACCACACCGCCCCATAGCGCGGCGGGACCTGTTAACGGTCCCCAGGTGCCGATCACGATCTCATCGTCGGTTACTCCGGGCGTATCCGATGCGGGCCCGCCGCATGCAGTCATGCCCGCAGTTAATACAATGATGATGATAATTGAAATCCAGGATGAAGTATTGTGTCTGTGAACCATATTTGCCCTT
>JBLRWO010000033.1:0-38123 GCA_047921215.1 Cyclonatronaceae bacterium
GAACTGAGCCACAGTCCGAAATTATTATTCCGGAAAGCGCTGTTGCGGATCTGGTGGCCCGAACCTGAGCCGGAAAGTCCATACTGACCTCCCTCGAATACCGCCCATCGAATATCGCTATTGGAACTGCTGCCCGTCAAACGGACCATGTCCCACCGGCTGCTACCGCCCGCCTGAAAACGGATGGGATCGGACTGGGTGCCGATCGCCAGAAGTGTGCCGTCTATTGTTAACGAAACTCCCGGATCCATACTGACATTGGTACCAGGCAGGATCGTCAGGGTTGCGGTACTGCTAACGCTCACATTTTCGGTGAGCAGTATTTCTCCATGCCAAACGGCATCGACGGTAATGTTAGTAGGAGCATAATCGGAAAGATATAGCCTCACATCCATAACACCGTTTACTTCATTTTCAATGTGGAAGGCAAAAGAGAATACATCATCGTTTGGAGTTAGCGGACGGGGGTTGGACCATGGGCCGAAAAAAGCATTACCGCCAATATTGAATGCATCCTTACCATCGCCACGGAAATGTGCACCCCATATATTTTCATTCGTATCCGGATCTTTATAACCGTAAATATAACCAGACTCCTGAGACCCATTCCAATTGTAAGTAATTCTATCTACATCGAAAAAACCCTCACTGGTTGGCTTGGGGCCTTCCCGTTTGAAAACCGGTAATTCAACACCATCCCAAGGATTGGGCGCTTTTTCCGGAACTGACCAGTTCCACCGTCCGTCGGCGGCGTGCATTATTGGGTATAGAGTGTTTGGAAAATTATCACGATGTTCCAAAACATATAATCCTTTCCCACCTGTTTTATCAGGTGTATCGAATACGGAATCCTTTTGATGGTTTACCAGATAGTAAAATCTCTCCGTAATTGAACTGGGAATTTTTACCTTTATAACATCGCCTGTGGTAACATAATCCCCGATTGAAATATTTTTATCCAGATCACCTATTTCATGTGCATTTGGATCGATCCAGCCAAGCCGCTGACGTTCATAAGGATTAACAGCACTACTTCTTGAACCATAGCCAGCCATAATTCCCCAAGTACCCCGTTTAATATGATACTGATTCCCACCAAATAAATAATGACCAAATTCATGTATAGAATCCCTAAATACGACATTTCGGCTTCCACCCCGTGTTAGAATAAAACCTGAACCATAACTACCCCTCTGTACTAATGTTGATCCATTTGCAACACTAACGGAAGTTCCATCGCCAAGATAAGCAGCACCATCAAATAATTTTCCAGAAACTTTCAACTCTATTGCACTTCTATGATCAGGATTAAAATATCTATGAATGATACCAATCATATCGACACTTGTTGCATTTCCTGGAGCAAATGTGTGACCATTCCAATTGGCATATGTAGATAAATCAACAATTTGGTCGATTTCATTTATTATATCTTCATATAATGCCCAACGTCTGCCATCCGGTGTAGTATTTAAATTCGCATAATATTCTGATGACTGAGGAGCAATGATATAGATCGATTTACCTATCACATTAAAATTCGAAATCGACATTTCTTCAAAATAGTGGGTGAGACTTCCAGGGGTTGGATTTGAAGTTTTAACTGAATCTATAAATGCGTCCATATAGGTGGGTGGCTGTCCACTCGGCCAATCTGACACTACCAAGGTATCGCCCGGAAATTCAACGAAGACAAACAACATCCGATAGTATTCTCCTGTTTGATGGACGCTCTTAACCTTGAAACCAGGTGAACTACTTAATAAACCTAATCCAATTCCCTCTTGATAATTTTCTGGTGTACCACAAATAAATGATTCTGTTATTTGTGATATCACTTGGGATCCATAGAATTGAATTGCCATACTTATTATTATCGTAATAAATAACTTTTTCATAGAAATAACTCCTGTATAAATTTATAAAGAATTGTTATTTTTTTATCATAATCTGGAGAGATCAAAAACATTATTCCACTTTTCGGCTCGTTTAAATACCGACTTCAAAAAAAATTACTTATTTGATAACCCGTTTGTGATTCTCATTAATTTATTTATTTATGAAATGGACAGTCATTTATTTTATATCATTTAGCGAAGATCATTTTGCGAATAATAGATCTGTTACCCGAAGTCAGTCGATATAAATATATTCCACTGGACAACTTTGAAGCATCGAATACCGCTGTATGATTACCGGCCTGCATGCTTTGATCGACCAATACGGACACACTACGACCAGTAATATCGAATACTTCAAGGCGCACCGGTCCCGCCTCCGACAGGGCATAACGGATCGTCGTGGACGGGTTGAACGGGTTCGGATAATTCTGGGCAAGGTGGAATGCATCCGGAGTATACGTTTCATCATCAAGCGAAACCAGGGTACCATAGATCTGCCCGTCGATTTCGGCGCCGATAAGATAGTCCCACAGATCGGTATACTCTCCGGTATATAATCTCCCGATTCCTTCCGCGTAGCCTGAACTACCCGACAGTATGGAAGCGCGATCGTCACCGGCAAATTGAGTGTAGTTCGAGGTATAAACCCTGATTTTTCTGAATTCCCCAAATATGTCGGCGTTGTAGTAATGACTCAAGTGATACCAGAAATCCTCAAATCGATCATCGCGATTCTCATTCCTCCACCATGGTTCCCACATTCCTGCCCGCATGTTCAACAGGATCTCTCTTTCTGAATCGGGGGTTGGGTTGGTTAAATAACTCCAATATAAGACCGCTCTGTCGGGGTCTACCTTGCCTCTCAACTTGTCATTTATGTAAACCTCAAGGCTGCCATCGGGCAAAGTGTCTGTCCTTGTAACCCTTTCTTCGGTAATGACCAGGGTTCTGGTATCCCGGTATTGCCAGCGGTTGCCTACTTGCACCGGAAACCAGGTGGATATATCCGGCATGTCAACCTCTTCAATTGATCCCAGAGTATCAACTCCAATAATGGCGCCTTTCAATCGCCAGGAATCCTCAAAATACGGTTTATTAATACTCACTAGTCCTAATCCGTGTGCATACATCTCGGTGCGCCACATCCGCTGTGGATTTGTCGTATCACCCCTGTCGATTGAGAACCATTCGGATAGTTCACGTATCTGATAGGTTGCCCCCAACACATCGGAACTTTGAGGCGATGCAATTTTTCTCCAGTAACTTCGGACAATATCAGTGGTATCGGGGTGAGGAGATGCCCACCAGGTATGCGATTCATCCGGGGAGAAAGAAAATAGTTTAAGCTTTGAGGGCATCAGATACACATAAGCGGAGTCGATGTACCAGCGGGGAGTATAATTATGATTCACATAGATATACCGGCTGCCATCTTCCAGCGTATCAACCTTTGTCACCCTGATCTCAAATATTTCACGTTCCGAAAATCCGGGGACGGTTTGTGTTGATGTGTATAAATCCTCGTATTGCCATAGATCGCCCACATTGTGGGGGAAGTAGTCCTGAAGGTCTATTTGTCTTGACAGAACTGGGCCAGCAATGAAAAGGAGAATCGCGGCGGCTGTTAATGTTTTTTGTAGTATTAACATAGTATTACATAAATGTTTGTAAACTCAGTTCATTATTCAGCCTTATTAATTTTAGAGTTCCATCGTTATTTGCCTCTAACATTTCATAATTAACGGTCCCCCCGCCATTACCAACAACTAATGCCCACTTGATCACTTCTACCGCTTCCGGGATCATAAGTGCCGTCTCCCATAACCCCGGCCCTGTCCGGACCAGCAGGTCGGAATCCACGGTCCGCCCGTCCAGTTCAAGCCGGATGCGAAGGGGCGTATTCTGGCCGGGCTGAAATGTCAATGTCTGCTCATCGATCACAAAACGAACCACCCGTTTCTGCCCGTTAAACCAGTCAGGTGAATCATCCCGAACCTGCTGGTGATCCGTTTTCAGCCTGCGTGGCGGAAATGTTTCAAGACCCTTATTAGGAAGTACTATATCCCGTGAGGATTCAATGCGGTACCGGTAGCCCGGTGGTTCATCCTGAAGGTAGCGGACTTCCGTTTCAAGTTCCCATATTCCCATGTCCACGCCAGCCGGTTGTAGTTCCCGACCCTGTTCCGGCCATCCGTACCAGGGGCCGGTAACGAACACGCGGTCGCCCCGACCCGGATCGAAGAAGCCGAGTACCTGCTGGTTGGCCATGTTCACCCGGAAAACAGCAGGTACCACACGGCCAGGCAGCCATGGCTCGCCATACGTAAACACAGGTTCATGGTCCATCAGGTAGTGCAGGGGTGCCCGCCGTTTAGGGTCATCCAGGGGGATGGATTTTCCGTTGGACCAGGCGGAAAACCGGATCATGAGGGTATCTGCCGGACGGTCGAACTTCCCGGTGAGCTGCCGGACCGGAATATGCCAGACTCCCCGGCGGTCGGGGCCGGAAAGCCGGAGCGACTCATCCGGAACGGTTTCATCACCTGATTGATCCATGACCAGATAAATGGCATCGGCGGGCAGATCCGGCAGTATTACACGGATAAGAGGCCCCCCGGTTGGTTCAGTGGTGCATGCACAGGCAAAAAGAATCACTACCCAGATGGCCGGATGAGTCCGGATTGCGATGAGTAATTTTACCGGCTTTGACAAATACGTGGAGACTCTCATCAGCCCGACTGCCAGGGTACGTGTACACCCTTGCCTGATGTGTGGCTGCCGCACAGATGGTGGACAGGTACTCATATCCGTAATCTTTCGATTGGTTGCCAGTTCTTATTCACCTATTCCCGCTGCAAGCCTGAACCCTGCACAGCCCGGCTGCGGGTGCCGGGCAATGGTAACACTTTTACAATAGTAAGTACGTCAATTGCTTTAGTAATGTCAAGAAATTTCGGATTCTACATCCCATAAAACCTGTCGTATTAACCTAAGTTATCCCCCCCCAATGACTTAACTCGATAATCTATTTTTTTTCTTTATTTTGAACGTTAAAAAGCTGCAGATACAGGACGTAGCCCCCGGCAATCATCCGAATTCAACTCTGGCCACATAGTCTTAAAACCTTGGCACAGCCCCCTCACACCGCATCCACATTCACGGTGATCCGCACTTTCGATGCCCCTTTCGGTTTGCCGGTCTCGTAGGCCGCAAATGCCTGGTCGAGCAGATGTTCGATGGTGGCCGCTCCCAGATCTACGGGCAGCTTGACAAGGCATTCCCACCGGAACTCGTTTTTTACTCGGTGGATGGCCGCAGGGGCCGGTCCGAGCACCGGGATGCCGCCGGCCACGCCAATCAGTGCCTGTGCGAAGGCCTGGGCCACACGGCCCACCAGCTGGGCATCGGCCGATTTGAAGGTGAACTGTACCAGCCTCGACCAGGGCGGCCAGAGCAGGTTTTTGCGCTGCGACAGTTCCGCGGCGGCGAATCCTTCGAAGTCGTGGTTCCGGGCATAGACAATGGAGGGATGCTCCGGCTGCCAGGTCTGCAGGTAGACCACCCCCGCCTTGGCCGCCCGGCCGGGACGCCCCGCTACCTGGCTGAGCAGCTGAAACATGCGCTCCGACGACCGGTACGAGGGGAAGGCCAGCTCGGTGTCGGCGTTCACCACACCTACCACCGTTACATTGGGGAAGTCGAGCCCCTTGGCCACGAGCTGCGTGCCCACCAGGATCTGGTGCTCGCCGCTGCCGAAGCTGTTGAGGATGCGGGCGTGGGCGTCCTTACCGGAGGTGGTGTCCTGGTCCATTCGCAGCACGGATGTCCCGGGGAACAGGGTGTCGAGCTCCTCCTCCACGCGCTGCGTGCCCGAGCCCATCTCCTTTACGGCGTCGGAGCCGCATGCGGTGCAGTTGCCGCCCAGGTTCCTGCTGAAACCGCAGTAGTGGCATCGCACATGGTTGCGGTATTTGTGAAAGGTGAGCGAGACCGAACACGAAGGGCACTCCTCGATATGGCCGCAGGCCTCGCACTGCACGAACCCCGCATACCCGCGGCGGTTGTAGAGCAGAATCACCTGCTCATCGCGGTCCAGCGCACCGGCAATGGCCTGGTAGAGGGGTGCGGCCAGCGGTCCGTGCATGCCCGACTGCCGGTATTTCTTCAGGTCGATGATGTTCACAGCCGGCATGCCGTGGCCGGAATGGCGCTCACGCAGTTTGAGCAGGGTGTTCTTGCCTTTGGCGCTGTTGTGCAGGCTCACCAGCGAAGGTGTGGCCGATCCGGAGATCACAACGGCCCCGCTACGGGCTGCCCTCACGATGGCCACATCCCGGGCATGGTAGCGCGGGGCCGGGTCTTCCTGCTTGTAGGAGCTGTCGTGCTCCTCGTCGATGATGATGAGGCCAAGGTTATCGAGCGGGGCAAACACGGCCGAGCGCGGACCGATGGCGATGCGCTTCTTCCCCTCACGGAGCTGTTTCCAGGCCTCGTACCGCTCGCGGTCGTTCAGGCGGCTGTGCAGCAGGGTAATGCTGTTGCCGAAGATGCGGTAGAACCGGCGGAGGGTCTGGGGCGTGAGGGCAATTTCGGGCACCAGTACCAGTCCGGTCCGCCCGGACTCAAGCACATGGCGCAGGGCGTGGATGTAGACCTCGGTTTTGCCGCTTCCGGTTACGCCGTGCATCAGATAATGGTGGTACAGCCCGGCATCCAGGTGATCGCGGATGGCCTCGAAGGCCTGCTGCTGGCTGTTGCTCAATAAGGCGATCTGCGCGGGATCATACTCAAGGCCGGGATCCTCTTCGGGGGCGGGAATTTCTGCCTCTGTGAACCATCCCACCTTTCTGAGACGGTTGAATGCATAATCGCTGCAGCCGGCGGCCTCGCGGATGCCGGATGCCTGCATGGGCAGGTCGAGGCCGGCAATGTCTTCAAGTGCCTGCAGCCAGACCGGCTTCTTCCGTCCGGCAAGTGCCTCCAGCGCCGCCTGCAGGCGGACGTCAAAATCGACAGCCCTGTCATAGACCGTCACCATTTTGCGTTTGACCCGCAACTCCGGTTCCTGCCACTGCTGCAGGATGCCGCGGCGCACCAGGCTTTTTATGATGCGTTCACCCCCGTCACCCCACCGTTTGAGCGCCTCCCTGAGGTGATAGCGGCCCTGTGCCTGTACCTCTCCGACAATTTCCAGCTCCTGCCTGGTCAGTTCACCGCCCATCCCGCTGCCCGGCTGCGCTATCCCGGAATGCTCCGCGGCCAGCTTCAGCCAGACCTCTGCCACGAAATTGAGCCCGGCGGGCAGCGCGGCCTGGATGGCCTCGCCATGGCTGCAGTAGTAGAACTGCGATATCCACCGGGTGAGATCAATCAGTTCGGGTGGCATCACCGGTTCCGTATCAAGGCTGCGCACGATCTCGCGAACGTCGAATGCCGGTTTGCGGTTGTGGCACTCCGCTACCATGCCAATGGCCATCTGATCGCGCAGCGGAATCCACACACGCATGCCGGCAGCGAGCACCGGGCGCAGCTCCTCCGGTATGAGATAGGTAAAAACCTGCCTCACCGGGGTGGGAAGGGCGATATCGGCGTAGGTATTCCGGTACACTCAGGGATCCTTGTTGCGGGTTCTGTGGGTGCGAAATATCTCATTTCCACGACTTCCGATCAAATCGGATGACACATGCCACCATGTCGTTTAGCCGATAAATGCCTCCCGGATAACCTTCAAAATTCCGGTTGAGGATCGGCCAGGATACTAACCCCCATCAGATTTCAAAATACGATCCTTCACCACCCGGATAGCGGCCGAAAACACAAGACTTATTTAACGAAAATCTGGTAAAACGTATTCAAATATAGTGTGGTCATGCAAACCCGACCATGCATAGATTTTTCCATGCTGCTCAGATACGGTATAAAGGTTGATCAGCCGGTCGAAACGGGCACGGTAAACAGGTTCACCGTCCCAGTTCCATACTTCCAGTGTTGTAAAGAGTGAGGAATCAGCATCTGTACTACCCGCGTTAAACCGCTCGGCTGCTGCATCAATGCCAAGGGTGTACAGATAATCATCCGATGCCCCGGCGGCAATTCTGTAGAGCCAGGTGACCGGTTCCAGCACGCGTTCCTGTCCATTTTCCGGATCCTGTACATACACATGCCGGAGCAGGGTGCCTTCCGCATTGTAAATCTTGAACATATTATGGTGGAAATAAAAGGCGGCAAAACGTGATCCGTCGGGATTGGCCAGATTGCTTTTCATGAATGATGAATACCGCTGGAACGACTCCAGATCCGAATCGGGATACTCTCCGAAGGTGAACAGGATCTCCCGGTTGCCGGGCCTGAGCGCAGCATGCTCGTGTGTGGTCTCTTCAATCGACGTGCCATAATCGGCGAACCAGAGGCTGTCGTTCATCCTCCGAATCCGGTTGAGGGGATCTATGGCGCCTTCGTACCAGAGCTCCTCAACTGCAAGTTCCTCGGGTTCGCCATCCGAAAGCCGGATATGATGCAGCTGCCTGCGCATGGCCTCGTAGACGATCAAGGTATCGCCCTTAACGTTCACATAGACTGGAACCGAGACGAATTCATTTGGCGAAGGCCCCTGCCCCCTTACCCCCCAGGAGTACAAATAGGCTGCATCCCGCATGGAAAAGACATGGAAAAACGGCTGTGAGCGGATGTCGGTGAGCAATAAATGTTCCTCGCTCACATTCTCCATGCGCAATGGCTGACCCAGTACCAGGCCCTCCGTATCCGGAATTTCATTCAGAGACAATGCGCGCATGGTATCAGCGATTACGAATGCAGTCAATTGCCGATCAACCCCGTAATCAATGGCATCGCCTGATCTGTTACAATTCACTGCAAACAATAATAACAACGGCACCCAAACAATAATCGACCACGATACAGCTTTGCTCCTGGTTCGCCATTGAGATAAATTGTCTGAAATTCTGTTGCTGCAAAATCTAACCAAACTGATAACATCCATTTTGTATAAATGATAAATTCCAGTTATCTGCATTCGTTCACCGTAAGGCTAAAATAAAAACAAACTAAACCCTCGCAAGTTTATTCTGTTACTTATCCTGTTTTTTCTGCTTCTTTGATTTCATCATATTATCCACAATCGAAGAAACCTTTTACAGCTTAAGAGAAACAAAGGCGATCCGGTCATAACTCACCAAACAGGCAACCCATGAAAATACCCAGTCTGATCCTCCGGCAGCTTTACAATTACGGCAGCCTGAAAAACACCGAATACGGTGTTCAGTTCAGCCTGAAAAACCGCCTCTCCGAAGCCACACTGGTCGGCATCTACGATATAACCCTGAACGGCAGCGAAATCCCGGCCGAAAAGGTGACCCTGCGTTTCGGCAACGGCCTGACCCTGCAACCGAGGCAGGTAACACCCGAATCGCCGGTTAACCTCGGTCTGCGGGATGTAGTGCATATTGATGTACAGACCGATAACCTGCCCACCGGCAAGCACAAAGTGGGCATCACCTTTTTGTCCGAGAATTTCGGTAAGCTGGCACTGAGCGTGGAAGACTCCCTTAGTGACAACGGATCTGACCGGGTGAAAATCCCTGTCGACAAGACGGATGACTACAGCGATCAGGTAATCAAAAGCCGGCAGACATTCGTTGAGCAGTTTAGCGGCAAAAAACTGGAGCATTTGCCGAAATATTCATTTGATCCGGCCATCACACGCGGGAATGTGGAAGCGTTCACGGGCGTGGCGCAGGTCCCGGTAGGCTTCGCCGGCCCGATCCGGGTAAACGGAGAGCACGCCAAAGGGGATTACCTCATTCCACTGGCCACAACCGAAGGCACGCTGGTGGCCTCCTATAACCGGGGGATCAAGGTGGTGAACCTGTCGGGTGGGGTAACCTGCACCGTGGTGGGCGACAGCATGCAGCGGGCGCCTGTATTCATCTTCGAAAACGCCCGGCAGGCCCGCGATTTCGGTAATTGGGTCGACGATAACATGGATTCTATCCGCCGGGAGGCCGAAGCGACCTCGAATGTGGCCAAACTGCAGTATATCGACCACTTCCTTACAAATAAGTTCGTCTACCTTCGTTTCAATTACTTCACCGGGGATGCAGCCGGCCAGAACATGGTTGGCCGTGCCACCTTCGCCGCCTGCAGCTGGATCATGGACAGCTATAAGGGGATTTCCCGTTTTTTCCTGGAGTCGAATTTCGCCACCGACAAAAAGGCCTCGCAGGTGAACATCATGCGTACCCGCGGCAAACGGGTAACGGCGGAGGCGGTTCTGAAGCGGGATGTACTCATTCAGCATCTGCGGGCCGATCCGGAGGTGCTTGATTACCAGAACCGGGTAGCCACCGTGGGCGCATTCATGTCGGGTGCCAACAACAACGGTGCCCACTCACCGAATGCCATCACCGCCATGTTCATCGCCACCGGGCAGGATGTGGCCAATGTATCGGAATCGTCGGCGGGCATCCTCTACTCCGAAATAACCCCTGAGGGCGATCTCTATCTCTCGCTCACCATCCCGTCATTGATTGTGGCAACGTACGGCGGCGGCACCGGCCTGGCCACACAGCGCGAGTGCCTGGAAGTGCTGGGATGCTTCGGCAAGGACAAAGTGAACAAGTTCGCTGAAATCATCGCCGGAGTGGCACTCGCCGGCGAGCTGTCGCTCGGCGCCGCAATTTCGTCACTCGACTGGGTATCGAGCCATGAGGAGTACGGGAGGAACAGGTAGGAAAGACAGGAGACGTGAGACATCAGACATCAGACCGGGTGATCACGTGCAACAGACCGCATAACTTAATATTGCTGGCATCAGCTGGTGAGTAGATTATTCCGGGATGGTGGGTAAAGTCCTGGTCCGGGCTCATACGAGCCAGCCCTCGCGGTCGAGGCTGCGGTACTGTATGGCTTCGGCAACGTGTTCGGCCCGGATCTCTTCGGAGGGCTCAAGGTCGGCGATGGTCCGGGATACTTTCAGGATGCGGTCGTACGCACGGGCCGACAGCCCCAGAACGGTGATCGCTTTTTTGAGTATGGAATAGCCCGCTTCGTTAAGCCGGCATATTTTGCGGGCCATCCTGCCCGACATGTGCGCGTTGCAGTGGATGTTCATACCCGTGAACCGGCGGTGCTGGTGCTTGCGGGCCCCGATTACCCGCGCTCTCACCGACGCCGAACCCTCACCCATCGACCGGCTGGTGAGTTCATCGAATCCCACCTTGTTCACCTCCACATGCAGGTCAATGCGGTCGAGCAGCGGTCCGCTGATTTTCCCCAGGTACCGCTGCATCTGGGTTCCCGTTATCCCGTTCATAAGATCGGGATTGTACCAGTCGCCCCCGGGCGAGGGGTTCATCGATGCCACCAGCATAATCTTGCTGGGATAGTTCACACTCAGCCGTGACCGGGAAATGCTCACATGACCGTCTTCGAGAGGCTGGCGCAGAACCTCAAGCGCGCTCCGCCTGAACTCGGGCAGCTCATCCAGGAACAGCACCCCGTTGTGGGCCAGTGATATTTCACCCGGCATCGGTATGCTCCCGCCCCCCACCAGGGCCACATCCGATATGGTATGGTGCGGTGCACGGAACGGCCGCCGCGAAACGAGTGCCCTGCCGGTAGACAACAACCCCGAAACAGAATGGATCTTGGTCGTTTCCAGTGCTTCCGAAAGGCTCAGCGGCGGCAAAATCGTGGGGATACGCCTCGCCAGCATGGTTTTTCCCGATCCTGGCGGTCCCACAAGCAAAATATTATGCCCGCCTGCCGCGGCCACCTCGAGCGCTCTCTTCACATTTTCCTGGCCCTTTACGTCCGAAAAATCGACCACATCACCGGTCTGGTCGCGCATGAAAATGGCGTTCAGGTCGATGCTTACGGGAGCCTTCACCTGCGGCATCCTGAACCACTGCACCGTATCGGCCAGTTTTTTGAAAGCGAATACCTCCATACCCTCCACCACGGCGGCCTCACCTGAATTGGTCTCCGGCACGATCACCCTTTTGAATCCTTTTTTCTTCGCTTCCACCACCACCGGCAGCACACCCTTCACCGGTCTGATGTATCCGTCGAGGGCCAGTTCACCGAGGATAATGCTGTCTGCAAGCTGGTCGCCGGGAATCTGCCCGCTCACGGCCAGCAGCCCTATGGCGATGGGCAGGTCGAAGGCGCTCCCCTCCTTGGGCAGGTCGGCCGGTGCCAGGTTGATGGTGAGCTTGCCCCGCGGCATCTCCACACCCGAGTTCACCATCGCGGCCTCAATCCGGTCTCTCGACTCCCTGATTGAACGGTCGGGAAGGCCCACCAGATAATAATTGGGGATGCCCGGCAGTTTATTAACTTCAACATCAATGATATGGGCATCAACCCCAAACGTAGATGCACAGTAGACATGAGAAAGCATTGTATCTAATTCCTTGCGTTTACGTATATAGATGCAGTCCGCAGTTAATACTTACAAAACCCCTTGCTGATCACAGCAGAATTCTTAACACACACATGCACAAACCCGGAGAACTCACCATGGCAACAGGCACCAACACCGTATTCGAAGAAATCCGGTCCACCGGCGAAAAACTGATCGACGAAATACAGACGCTCATCAAAGAGGGCAGCATCCGCAGGATCGTCGTCAAAAACAAACGCGGAAAAGTGCTGCTCGATACCCCCCTGAATCTCGGTGCCGTGGGTTTTGGCGGGCTCATCCTCCTGCACCCGGTCGTAACCACCATCGGCGCTGTGGTCATGTTCATGAACGATATCCAGGTTCTTGTGGAACGCACCGATAAAGACGATAATGAAATCGAGGTCGAGTCGCACGTAATCGAAGTCGAAGAAGACGACGATGAGAGCGCGCCCAGGAAGAAGAAAAGCAAGAAAAACACGTAGTATCAGGCTTTGAATTAGGGAGTTACGGAACAAGCGAACAACTGAGTTTTGAAGTGTCCCCGGAATGAGATAAAATGAAAACTATCATTTTTTATCTGATGTCTGATGTCTGATGTCTGATGTCTGATGTCTGATGTCTCAATCTCAAACCCCGGCGGGCCAATGGTCTTCATCCTTGCTACGCTGATAATGCTGTTTGCCACACTGCCTGCATCAGGGCAGCATGGGGGTTTTCCGGACGGACTAAAGCATGAACAGGTCCGGGCCGGCCTGCAGATCAGCTATCCCGATTACGATACCGACAGCCGCTACTCGGTGAGTTATTACGGGCTCGATCTTGAAATTTTCCCATCCACTGAGAGCATTTCCGGTTCCGCACATCTCCGGCTGATTGCCGTCGAATCGATTTCGGATGTCCGGATTGACCTTAACCCCGCCCTGGAGATCGATTCCATCCTGACCGGCAGCGGCTCACTGGCTGTCTTCGACCGCAGCTCCGGGTCGGCCCCCTGGGTGGTCGGAATAGCGCTGGACCGGGAATTTTCGGCCGGAGAGCTCATCGACCTGTACATCCACTACAAGGGCAGCCCTGAAGAGTCGGGTTTCGGCAGTTTCACGTTTTCAAGCGCGGGGGGGCAGCCTGCCATCTGGAGCCTGAGTCAGCCTTACGGCGCCCGCGACTGGTTCCCCGTGAAGCAGGATCCCGCCGACAAGGCCGATTCGGCCGATGTGATCATCACCGTTCCGGAGCCGCTGAAAGTGGGATCGAACGGCACCCTGCTGTCGGTGACCGGGCTCGATGGCAACCGCAGCCGCTGGCACTGGAGCACCCGTTACCCCATCTCCCACTACCTGATTTCGGTGGCCATCGCCGATTACCAGGAGTTTACCCAGTGGTTCCGCTACGCACCGGGCGATTCCATGCCTGTGGTCAACTATATTTATCCCAACGCCGACATCGACGCTGCCCGGCAGCAGACGGCGGTAACCATCACCCTGCTGGAGGCATTTTCTGAAATGTTCGGTCTCTACCCGTTCATCGACGAAAAATACGGGCATGCCCAGTTCGGCTGGAGGGGAGGTATGGAGCATCAGACCATGAGTTCGATGGTCAATTTCAACCGGGGGCTGATTGCCCACGAGCTGGCCCACCAGTGGTTCGGCAACACCATCACCTGCGAGAGCTGGCACCATATCTGGCTCAATGAGGGATTCGCCACATTCCTGGAGGGCTTAACGCTGGAGGAGCTCGACGGTGACGATGCCTACCGCAACTGGCGGGCCGACCAGACCAACCTGATCACATCGGAACCCGGCGGCAGCCTCATCGTACCCGACGAATTTGTGGATCCCGGCGATGCGTCGGCCAGCATCAGCCGCATTTTCAACTACCGCCTGAGTTATGTGAAGGGGGCAATGGTGCTGCACATGCTCCGGTATGAGCTTGGGGATGAGGCCTTTTTCGGGGCCATCCGTTCATACATGGACGGGCCGCTCCGTTTTGGCTCGGTCACCACCGGTCAGTTCAGGGAGGCCCTCGAGACCTACCTCGGAACCGGCCTCCAGCCATTCTTCGATCAGTGGGTTCACGGCGAGGGGTATCCGGAGTGGACCATCCGGTATGCCATACAGCCGATTGGCGGCATGTCCCGCACCTGGATGCGCTTTTCGCAGGAGCAGTCGCACCCGTCAGTTCCGTTCTTCGAGCAAACCCTGCAAATAAGACTTACCGGCGGTGAATCCGATACGCTGATCACGGTAAGGCCGGAATCGAACCACTATGAGTTTGAAATAGACCTCCCCTTCCGTCCCGGCATCCCCGAACCCGACCCGGGCCGGAACCTGATCATTGGCCGGTCTGATGTGATCCAGGTAAATTACAATAACCGGGAGGCCCTTTTGCCGGAGAAATCGCGGCTGAACAGCAATTACCCCAATCCCTTCAATCCCGAAACCATCATCCCGTTCGAGCTGGCAAGGTCTGGTGAGGTCCGGATCGACGTATTCGATGCCCAGGGCAGAAGAGTGGCAACCCTTGTTAACACAAGTCTGCCCTCAGGCTACCACGAAACCCGCTGGAACGGCTCCGGTGCCGCAAGCGGTATCTACCTGGTGCAACTCCGTACGGAGGATGCTGTGGATGTGGTAAAAATTGCGCTTATAAAGTAGAAAGTGGTTAGATATCAGATTTGAGACATCAGACATCAGACCATATTGATACCTGAATAGCTAATTATCTCCAAAGCGCACATCCCCAATAGTGTTGCCCGTTTGGGCCAAAATCAGGGGCTACCAGTGACATCCTCCCAAATATACTTCGCTGTTCAAATGTTCACATGTTCACTTGTTCCCTAATTCGAAGCATACTAACAATACAGATGTAGTCACCATTATAATTGTGTAGCCCCGAATAGGGGCTAAAATACCAGCGCACCATGACGAGAGAGATTGGAATGAAGCGGGAGATGTTAGTGTTATACATGATCGCCGGACGAAATTAACAACAATTAAACGGCGTGTAGTACTTCCAAATTGAATCTCGCAATTATTCGGCGTATTTTTCAAAATTATAATTATCAACAATCTTAGGCTACATGAGCATCGTAAAAGAAAAACTACCTTACAAAGTAAAAGACATTTCACTGGCCGACTACGGCCGCAAGGAGATCCGGCTGGCCGAGGCAGAAATGCCCGGACTGATGGCCCTTCGCGAGGAATTTGGCTCGAAAAAGCCCCTTAAGGGAGCGCGTATTTCCGGCTGCCTCCACATGACCGTACAGACAGCTGTACTCATCGAAACCCTGGTCGAACTCGGGGCGGATGTTCAGTGGAGTTCCTGTAACATCTACTCCACACAGGACCACGCTGCTGCGGCAATCGCCAAAGCCGGCATCCCCGTCTACGCCTGGAAAGGGATGACCGAAGAGGAATACGAGTGGTGCATTGAACAGACGGTTTTCTTCCCTGACGGCGAGCCCCTGAACATGATCCTCGACGACGGAGGCGACCTCACCAATGTGGTTCTCGACAACTACCCCGAACTGACCGCGAACATCCGCGGAATCTCCGAGGAGACCACAACCGGTGTTCTCCGCCTGTACGAGCGCATGAAAAAAGGTACGCTCACCATTCCCGCCATCAACGTTAACGATTCGGTTACCAAATCGAAATTCGACAATAAATACGGCTGCAAGGAGTCCTGCGTGGATGCCATCCGCCGGGCAACCGATGTGATGATGGCCGGCAAGGTGGCTGTGGTTGCAGGCTACGGTGATGTGGGTAAAGGATCGGCTGCATCCCTGCGTGGTGCCGGTGCACGTGTTATTGTAACCGAGATCGATCCGATCTGCGCGCTTCAGGCTGCCATGGACGGCTATGAAGTGAAAAAGATGATCGACGCCGTCCAGGAAGCCGACATCGTGGTAACCGCCACCGGCAACAAGGATATCCTGACATCACGGCACTTCCAGGTGATGAAAGACAAAGCCATTGTGGGCAACATCGGCCACTTCGACAACGAGATCGACGTTCGCTGGCTCAAGGCCAACGCGACCGAAGACAATATCAAGCCCCAGGTCGACCTCTATAAGTTCGTCGACGGTCGTGAGATCATTCTGCTGTCGCAGGGCAGGCTGATGAACCTCGGCAACGCCACAGGGCATCCCAGCTTTGTAATGAGCAACAGCTTCACCAACCAGACCCTGGCGCAGATGGCGCTGTGGAATGAGGAGTTTGAAGTGGGTGTGCACGTTCTGCCGAAGCATCTGGATGAAAAAGTGGCCCGGCTCCACCTGCAGAAAATCGGCGTTGAGCTCGACGAACTCAATGATGAGCAGGCAGAGTATATCGGGGTGCCGATAGAAGGTCCCTTTAAGTCTGACATGTATCGGTACTGATCTATGACACGTATTGGTACGGGTACTCATTACCGTTAAATCCGGCACACATGTGCCGGATTTTTTTACCGGTTAAAATTCAGAAAGGCTTTCAGGCAACTTCCCCTTACCGGATTTCAGCGCGTATTGCATCCTGAAATCCGGGTTGCCCAAAGCCTTTCCGATAACCGTTCTCCATTTACCATACTTACTATCGCATACATTCCTGTACTACTATCATGTTTACCTAACACCCGACTGAGAACGGTTTTATGTGTGAACTGCCCATTTACGTGAATCTCTTACCTTATAAATCGATTAACTGAACCGAAACGGCTCATTAAAATTTATTTAATTTTTAAGCCGCCGCCCTGAACCACTGTCTCAGTATCAGTGTGAGATCCGAACGACACATCCTGCATCCTTATTAAAATCAGATAGTAAATGAGTGGGGATCAATTTAATTCAGTCATATAAACCGGTTCGTTATATCCCGTAAAGCCAAAAAAAATTACCCGCGGGTTTTTTGCGGTTAGGCCCTTATTTGGTATTATTAATTTTCCAAATCCCCTGGAACTGCTATAATCTCAGTGACTGATTTAACCAATAAAAACCATCCCGGTAACGAGTCTTACCATGGTGTTGATGAGCTGATGCCCGAGATGTACGATATTCTCCGGAGCAAAGCACACCTGCACCGAATGAAGCTCGGCGGCGAAATTACACTGAATACCACCGAGGTAGTTCACGAAGCCTATGAGAAGCTGGTAAACGGCAAGGACAAACCATTCTGGAATGACCGTGCCCATTTTCTCCGGATTGCCGCCCGTACCATGCGGTTCATTTTGATCGACTACATCAGAACCCGGGACCGTGACAAGCGGGGTGGTAAGTTAAAGGATCTTACACTGAATGAAACATCAGGCCAGCATCTTGTTGCGGGCAATGAATCTCTGTTCAGCCTTCACGAAGCACTGGGTAAACTGGAGGCCATCAGCCCGCGGCATGTGGCTGTTGTGGAATGCCGTTTTTTTGCGGGATATTCAATTGAAGAGACCTCGGAGGCACTGAATATTTCACCGGCTACGGTAAAACGCGACTGGACCCTGGCCCGGACATGGCTGTATAAAAATTTGTGATTGCTGTGTTACTCACTCCATTACGTATTACGCGGGAGCAGGTATGAATCCAAATCAGTGGGAACAATACGAAGCACTGTATATCGAGCTGCAGCAGCAGCCTGAAGCACAGCGCAAGCATTTTATCGATCATCTGAAAATTGACGACGAGGTCAGGGACCTGCTTATGGCCAGTCTCGAGGAGACCGACAGGTCTGAACAGTTTTTCGACTCACTGAGGGGAGTTGCCGATGAAATCCTGAACGAAAAAGCCCTTGAATTCGAACGTCCACCCGAAAAAATCGGTGCCTACAGGATCGCCCATAAAATCGGGCGGGGCGGTTTCAGTTCCGTATACCTGGCGACGCGCGATAATGATTTCAGCCACCGGATAGCGGTAAAAATACTGCACCGTGGCCTTGAGGGCAGTTCCGCACTGAACCGGTTTTATTCGGAACGCAGTATCCTCGCTTCTCTGAATCATCCCGGCATTGCCACCCTTTACGACGGCGGGGTCACAGAGGACGGTCGCCCCTACCTTTTTATGGAGTACATCGACGGGGTACATATTGACCGTTATTGTGCCGATAACAACCTTGAGCTGGAAAAAAGGCTGCGATTATTTCTCATCATCTGTGAAACAATCAGTTATGCCCACAGGAATCTTGTTATTCATCGCGACATCAAACCATCGAACATTCTGGTCGACAGCAACGGGCGCGTTAAGCTGCTCGATTTTGGTATCGCAAAACTGCTGGATGACAACGATATTGAAGCCGACCTCCATGAAACCCGGCTCGGTACCCGGGTTCTTACACCGATGTACTCCAGTCCCGAGCAGATCCGATCGGAGCCAATAACCACAGCCAGCGATGTGTACCAGCTTGGGCTGCTGCTGTACCGGATGCTTACCGGCGGATACCCCTATAACCGGGAAACCACAAACCGGTATGACCTGGAACAATCCATTCTGAATGATGACCCGTTGCTGCCTACATCCCGGCCGTTTACGGAAGGGTACATTGAACCGGCCAGGCTGCGCGGTGACCTTGAACACATCATACTGATGGCCCTGAATAAGGAACCATCGGCACGGTACGATTCTGTATCAGGGCTGGCCGATGATATTCAGCGACACCTCGACGGCCACCCTGTAAAAGCCGTTAAACCAACACTCGGATACCGGAGTACACGCTTTATAAAGCGTCACAAAACCTGGGCCATCCCCTCAATGGTCATAATCCTGATACTCGTGGGCAGTCTTATCGGATTACTTTACCAGTCGCGCATAATTAAACAGGAGCGTGACCTTGCCATGATTCTTGAACGCCAGTCGAGCGAAGAGGCAGCCAAGGCAGAAAAACTGTCGGAATACCTGATTGAATTGTTCCGGGTTAATGATCCTACCCAGGGCGGTTCACAGGATTTAACAGCACGCGAGTTGCTTGACAGAGGCGCCGAAACCCTGTCTGAACGTTTCACGGATGAACCTGAAATCCAGGCCCTGTTCGGCGAAACCCTGGGTCGTATCTACATGAATATCGGCCTGTTCGATCAGAGCAGGGTGCTGCTTGAGCAGGCAAATGAAATAAGACATGAACTGAACGACCCGGTTGCCCTGGCCAGATCGTACAACTATCTGGGCAGCATGTTTAATTTTGAAAGAAGCTTTCAATTGGCAACTGAAAATTATAAAAACGGTCTCAGCCTCCTGGAAACAGAAGATGCGGTTGATGAAGAACTTTTTATTAACCTTCTTGCCGGGTACGCCTCATCGCTACGTGAAGCCGGAAGTCCTGATTCGGCTGCCATTTTCATGGACAGGGCCTATACTTTGGGAAGTACTGTTTATGAAGAATCAGACCGGCGCATGGTCAGACTTAAGTCTGAATATGCTTTCATTCTGAGGGGACTCGACCGCCTTGATGAGGCGGAAGCCATTTACCGGGAAGTGCTATCGGCTGTCACTGTTCCTGAAGTTACGGATACACTGACGGCAGCATCGACAATGAACAACCTGGCCTACCTGCTCAGATTGAGGGAGCGCTATGATGAAGCCGCAGAATTTTACAGGATATCGCTGGCCCTTCATGAAGGCTACTACGGTGATACCCACCCCCGTACCATCATGATAAATAACAATATGGCGAGTGCATACAGTCTTGCCGGATCACACATCACCGCCGAAAGTCTGTTCCTGGAATCACTTGAAAGGAGCCGCCTGGGCCAGCCGGAAAATCACTGGCGAACCGGTTCAAGCCATGCGGTACTTGGCCGCTTTTACCACAGTATCGGCAGATACAATGAGGCCGATTCCATGTTTGTTAAGGCACATGCCATATATGTAATCGCCCTTGGAGAAGACCATGAATGGACGACAGGTATTCTGAACGAGCGCGCCCGAACCCTCGCTGAACTGAACCGAACTTCGGAGATAAAACCCCTGCTAACCCGGGTAATCCGATTAACTGAAGCCCGGTATGGCACCGGTCATGACAACATCCGCAATGCCGGTGAGATAATGGCAGAGTTGAATATTGAATGAAAGAACGGGATATGATTAAGCAAGACCAGAGTATATATGACTTACTGCTGCCTGAATAGTATATTGGGTAAAGCAGATCCGGCTGTGAAGGTTAACGGCATGGGTACAATAATTGCCGGTGATTTTGACAAAGCAATTGAGCTCACAAAAAGACAGGTACATGAATACCTTGAGCAGAAAGATGCCGTATTTTTGATGAAAATAGCGAAAGGTCAACAGACCTGACAGTCGACCGGAATCCGATTAGTGGGCTTGCCGGAGCGGCATTATTTAACAGAATATCACCTGATCGTCGGGAAATTACCTGGAGCTGTCAGCCGGGGCCTTTAATTTTACCCGGTTACAGGCAACAACATTTAAGAAGTGACTATCAACTTGAAACCGGTAGTAGAGTTCGATGAATAAATCTGTCACCGGTAAGCCGGAGTGATCAACAGGTATGATCAGGAGCTGAAAATAACGGTTCTGCGTCCGGTTACAATAATCCGTCGCTCGAGGTGGGCCTGTACCGCACGCGAGAGAACGATCCTTTCAATATCCCGCCCGATCTGTTTGAGCTGGTCGGATGTACGTTCATGGTTCACCCGTTCCACATCCTGCTCAATAATGGGACCCTCATCCAGGTCTTCGGTGGCATAGTGGGCCGTGGCCCCTATCATCTTCACACCCCGTTCATAGGCCCGTCCATAGGGGTTTCCGCCCTGAAATGCCGGTAGAAATGCGTGGTGTATATTGATTACGCGCCCTTCATACTCCCGCACAAACCCCGGTGACAGGATCTGCATATACCGCGCCAGTACCACCAGATCGATATGGTGCTGTTTTAACAGTACCCTGATCTGTTCTTCCTGCTCTGTCTTGTTTTCGCTGTTCACCGGCAAATAATAGAACGGCACACGGAACTGCCCCGCCACCTCTTCCAGCAGAGGATGGTTACTGATTATGAGGGGAATTTCGCAATCGAGTTCTCCCTCCTTCCATCTCAGCAGAAGGTCATACAGACAATGTGAGGTTTTTGAAACGAAAACAGCCATCCGTTGGGTCCGGTCGGAATAATGAACCGACCATTTGAGTTGAAGCGGGTTACCAAACGAATGAAAATCTTCCTCGAGCCGCTGCCGGGTGGTGGGGATGTCGTTCATGGCAAGTTTCATGCGCATGAAATACATCCCCGTTTCAAGATCACTGTACTGCTGGCAGCTCAGGATGTTGAAGCCTTTTTCGTAGAAAAAGGTGCTGATGGAGGCCACCAGACCTTTTTGATCGGGGCACTGTATCAGAAAAATTATTGAAGGCTGGTCCATCCGGGAATTTTATGACCTATTCCGGTATCAGCCTGACAATACCCGTTCCTTCTACTCCCAGATACAGGTAGCCATCGGCACCCATTTTCACCTCACGTACACGACCAATCTGTTCAAGGATGCGTTCGGTATGAACAACCTCGTTCCCCTCAAGTACAACCCTGTGCAGGTGCTGATGGGCAAGAGCTCCAATCATAATGTTGCCTTTCCACTCCGGATACCGGTCGCCGGTTACGAAGGCCATTCCGGATGGGGCAATGGACGGGACCCAGTAATAAACAGGTTGTTCCATACCTGCACGGGCAGTGTCTTCGGTTATAACAGTGCCGTTATAGTTGATGCCAAATGTTATTTCAGGCCACCCGTAGTTGTTGCCTGAACGCATAATGTTCAATTCATCACCGCCGCGGGGGCCATGTTCGTGTGTCCAGACCTCATCGGTATCGGGATGTACAGCCATACCCTGGGCATTCCTGTTACCATAAGTAAAAATCTCCGGACGCGCGTTTGGTACGTCCACAAATGGATTGTCGGCGGGTATCCGCCCGTCGTCGTGAAGTCGGAATATTTTCCCCGAATGGTTCGTGAGATCCTGTGCATTTTCCATCTCACCGCGGTCGCCGACAGAAAAGTACATGTACCGGTTGGAGTCAAACCGGATCCTCGATCCAAAATGGACCCGGCCGGTTGTTAGCGGCTCGCCCCTGAACAGGACCTCCTGATCGGTGAGAGCATTGCCTTCGAGCCGGGCACGCATGATAGCCGTATGTCCACCGCCCTCACCCGGGTAGGAGTAGGACAGGTAAATCCATCCGTTCTCCTCATATTCGGGGTGCAGTTCCACATCAAGAAGCCCGCCCTGGCCGCGCGTATATACCTCGGGCACGCCACTGATAGCAGCAGGCTCACTCGAGCCGGATCTCAGAATGTACAATTCGCCTGAACGTTGTGCTACCAGCATTGATCCGTCGGGTAAAAATGCCATCCCCCACGGCACATCAATTCCCTCAAGAACCGTTTCAACCCTGAATGCCTGTGCTTCTGAACGAACGATATCATCGTCCAGAACCCGGGGTAAATCGTTTTTTTCTCCTGCACACGCCGTGCCGGATATCGAGAAAATTGGCAGTAATAACAGAATCATCAGTTTTTTCATACAAAAAGAGCTTATACTTGTTTAACTTCGTTACAGGGTTAATCCCAAAAACCGGAACGCAATATACCAGTCCGTTTAACTTCTTAAACTAAAGCTTTTGTGGAAGTATTACAGAATAAAATCCTGTTATTTACAAGTTTTTGAAATAAGTATACGAGTCACGCCCTCCTAAGAGCAGGGCGTGTAAGGTTACTGCCAGATATAATCAGCTGTAAACTCCACGAACCACACAAAAAGAGCAGCCATCGCAGAACCATGAACAGCATAAACAGTCAGCGCGAACAGCGAAGACAGTTCAGACAATACACAAAGCAGGTTTATGTATTGAATACGATAACCGGACAGGGTGCATCCCTGATAATACTTTCCACCCTGGGACCAAGATAGAGCCGGTCTGATCCCGGACGGATATTGGTGCCAACAATAATAAGATCGATATTCCTGCTTTCTGCAATTTCGATGATGGTTTCTTCGGGACTATCCCCTTTTCTTACAAGTCCCTCTGTTTTCACGCCGAACGCTTCTCCAAGCTTTTGCAATTCACGAATGGCTTCGTTGGCAAAATTAAAGATGTTTTCAACCTGCTGCTCCCGAATATAACCTGTCAGATTCGATTCTGCCGGCGATACGTTCAGGGCAAGCACCTCTTTCTCTGAATCCGTTTCTGCCATGATGAAGGCCAATTCGGCTGCATTTTTCGCAGCCTGGCTGCCATTCGTTGGAACCATGATGCGCTTGGGCGTCCAGTCGCTGCTGATGTTTTCGGATTTCACAATCATGGTAGGGCAGGGAACCACCCGAACAAGGTAATCGATGATAGAACTGAACAAATGCTTGCTGTCAGGTGCCTTTTCCGTTGCACCAATTACAAGAAGATCGTAATCCTTCTTGACTTCATCCAGAATTGCATCACCCGGTGTATCACTTCTTACCACCTTTGTGATAATCTCCATATCTGAAAAGAACCGCGACAGTTCCCTCAGATACTCATCACAAGCAGCCTTGTTATTCTCTCCCGAAACCGTCATCAGCGTTACAGACAGGTGCCTGTCCTGACCGAGCAATTCCAGTATCGCAGCTTCAATGGATTGCAGTGCGTTGCTGTCGGGTAGTTCCTTCCTGACCCTGACCGGAAGCAATATTCTGTGGATATCGGCCACCATACTGTGCGATTCGAGTTCTTCCTTTTTGAGCCGTTGTTTTTCTTCATCACCAATCGTTACCCTCTTCAATACCCAGCGCAGTGCGAAAGGTGCCATGAGTGATGTGGAAATGGCCATGACCACAATGATTGAAAACATATCCTGGGAAAGGATACCAAGACGGAGACCTATAGTTGCGATGATGATTTCCATAGCGCCGCGTGCATTAAGACCGGCGCCGAAGCTGAGGGCAGTCCAGTGATCCTTGCCACCGATAAGTCGTGCACCTGCATAGGTTCCTATTACTTTACCCACGGTGGCAATGGCAATTACAACCAGCGTTATGATGATCAGAACCGGATCCATCAGACTGATCATATTGACCTTGAGCCCGGCTACAGCGAAAAAGACCGGTGCAAATATGCCAAGTGCTATACTTTCGAGTTTCTGATACACATCTGCGGGAAGGCGTGGCATCATTCCGAACAGGATACCCATCACAAACGCACCCAGAATGGCTTCGAGATTGAGGGCCTGGGTGATGGCACCCCACAAAAACGTTAGTACAATTACAAGGGTCAGAAGGCGGTCGCGGCTGCGCACTTCATCCTGCACATAGATAAGCAGTTTTCTGACGATCCAGCGGCCTATGGTAAAACTGAATACCAGAAAAGCCAGTACACTGCCCACTATCTGCAACACGCTGCCTGCAGATACGGCGTTGCCGGCAGCCAGACCAGCCACAATCGAGAGCAGAATCCACCCCGTCGTATCGTCACTCATCCCGGCGGCGAGTATGGTCTGACCAATATCGCGCCGCATCAGGTTCATGTCCATGAGAACCTTGGCAATAACCGGGATGGCCGAAATGGCCATGGCCGTTGCCACAAAAAGTGAGAAAATCAGGCGTTCATCCGGATCGGCCAGCAGGAATTCAGGCAGATACTGCCCGAGCATGAACCCGGTGGCGAATGTAACGGTAATACCACCGAACGAGACCCCGATGGCTGTTTTCGCATGCCTTTTTATGAGTTTGATATCCGTTTCAAGCCCGGTAAGCAACAGCAGAAACATCGCACCCAGCAGGCTGATTACCTCCAGCAGGTAGCCCTGTGTTTCGTTCTGCGGTATTACCCATTCGCCAACAACGGGAACCAGGGTACTGAGCAGAGACGGGCCCAGGATGATCCCGGCCAGGATTTCACCCACAACGGAGGGCTGGCCGAATCGCTGAGCGATTTCACCAAGCACTCGTGCGGCCATAAGCAACACGGCTATCTGGAAAACGAGCATCAGCACATCGTGGTGCGGTGCAGAAGAAAAAACATCCATAGGGTTGAGTATACGGTCAATCAGGAAACCGTGAACATAACAAACTATGCGTTAATATCGGAACGCTATTCCGAACTATCCGGAATTTAAATAAGTAAATTGTCCCTGAAAATTGAATTTATGCGAGACAGCCCGCTGATTGGTTAATCGTTGCGGTAAACCTCACCGTCTTTCATCACAAATTTCACGTCTGCCATCACACTGATATCATTCAGGGGGTTGCCGGGAACAGCAATGATATCGGCCAACATGCCCGGGCGGATGGTTCCGATCAGGTCCTTCATGCCAAGCACAGTGGCTGCGTTTGATGTTGCGCTTACAATCGTCTCCATGGCGGGCATTCCGGCCTCAACCATGTATCCGAACTCCAGACCGTTGATTCCGTGCGGGAAAACACCGGCATCGGTTCCGAAGGCAATGCTTACGCCGTATTTATAGGCTTCTGAGAAGGTCTCCATTATCTTTGGACCGATTTCAAGGGCCTTCGGCGTTACCAGGTCCGGATAGTAACCCTCCTCTTTTGCCTTATCACCCACCCATTTTCCTGCCGAAATTGTCGGCACATAATACGTTCCATGTTCAACCATGGCCTGCATCACTTCTTCATCCATATAGGTACCATGTTCGATGGTGAGAACGCCGGCTTTTACCGCCCGGAGCATGCCCTCCTTGCCGTGGGCGTGGGCAGCCACATGCATCTCATAGTCGCGGGCGGTTTCTATGATGGCTTCCAGCTCGTCCGGCATGAACTGGGGGTTCTGTCCAGATTTGGCCACGCTCAATACGCCACCGGTCGCGGTAATTTTGATATGGTCGGCACCATCCTTATAGCGTTGTCTTACTGCCTGACGGGCAGCCGGCACCCCGTTTACCACACCCTCAAACGGGCCGGGATCACCCATGATATCGTGTCGCCAGTCGTTGGTCGGATCAGCATGCCCGCCTGTAGTGGCAATGGACTTTCCAACGGCGATTACACGGGGCCCGACGGTCTTGCCACTGTTGATTGCATCGCGGAGCGCTATGTTGACACCGGTGCCGCCCAGATCGCGTACTGTCGTAAAGCCTGCCATCAGTGTTCTTTGGGCATAAACCGCTGACTCAAATGCGATATCGGCCGGGTTCATCGTGAAACGGTTGATATAATAATCAGGTGAACTTTCCATCTCGAGATGCACATGCAGATCGATCAGGCCCGGCATTACGGTTTTGTCGCGCAGGTCGATCACCACATCACCAGATCCTGCCCGGATAAAGCCGTTCTCTATCGCAGTAATCTGATTACCCTCAACCACAATACTGACCTGTTCACGAACCCGGTCACTCTCACCGTCGATGAGCCGGCCTGCATGGATGATTGTTTTCTGTGCCACGAGTGTTTCCGCGGCTGTCATAAGCAGCAGAACAACCATGCATACTGAAAGGATGAGCGTTTTTTTCATTGTCCTTTTGGTGTCGTGAATATTTTTTATGGTGTCAGTTCATTGGTCCTGTTCAGCAGATTCAACTGTGCGATTTAAAGAGCGGGGATCGTCATTAATCCCGCTCAGGGCGCCTCCAGCGGACCGGGGCTTCAGGTTCGGGCTTCAGCTCAACGGGATTTTGTTCCAGCAGCCTCAGGGCTTCTCGTACAGCCGCTTCAAGCTGGGGGTCGTTACCCTTCAGCACTTCCGACGGCTCCTGGAATACCTCAATGTCGGGTGCAACACCCACGCCCTCAACGGCCCATTCGCCAGCGGTATCGAAGAACCCGCCCCGGGGTGCGACCATACGGCCGCCGTCAATGAAGGGAGGCGTATCCCAGGTACCCACCAGGCCGCCCCAGGTGCGGGTGCCTATAAGCGGACCGATGCCCATCTTGCGGAACATGTATGGAAGCAGGTCACCGCCCGAGCCCGCATTTTCGTTGATGATCATCACCTTCGGGCCCCAGATGCCGGCCATCGGCGTGGTGAACGGCTTGCGGTCGTTGGCCCGGCTGTTGAAATAGCCGTGCAGCTGCCGTCCCATAATATCGACCATATAATCGGCCGCTGATCCGCCGCCGTTGTTACGCTCGTCAATTACGGCACCCTGCCTGTCCTGCTGGGCGAAATAATACCGGTTAAAATAGCTGTAACCGCCCCTGCCGGTGTTCGGCAGATATACATAGGCGAGACGTCCGTCCGACATATCATCCACTTTGCGGCGATTCGATTCCACCCAGTCGCGCATGCGCAGGCCGAATTCGTTGCTGACCGGAACCACCGTAACCGTGCGTGATCCCTGCATGCGGGGACGGTCGTTAACGCGGATGATAACCTGGCGGCCTGCAGTACCTTCAAACAGGCTGTAGAGGTTCATTCCGGCGGTAAGCGAACGGCCGTTCACCTCCAGCAGATAGTCACCCTCGTTTACATCAATGCCCGGACCCGAAAGCGGTGCCGTGAGATCGGGGTTCCAGTTTTCGCCTGTATAGATTTTGCTGATACGAAAATAGCCGTCCGCTTTTTCATAATCAGCACCCAGCAGCCCTCCAGGTATGTTATCAACCGGGGGATAATCACCTCCGCCAAAGTAGGAATGCCCTACCGACACCTCGGCACCCAGCAGGCCGATGATGTAGTTCATGTCCTCCCGGTGCCGCACATGATCAACCCACGGTCGGTACCACTCAAACACCTCATCCCAGGGCGCACCGTGTACATTGTCCACATAGAGAAAATCGCGCTGAAGCCGCCAACCCTCGCGGTAGATCTGCTGGTATTCCTCTCTCGGGGAAACCCTGATGCGAATATCGCCGGTGCCGATGCGTCCGTCGCCCGACTTAACTGCGCCACCAGTTGCCGATACGATGCCCCAGGTGCTTCCGCTGCGGTAGAGCAGGTTTTTGCGGTCGGCGCTGGCTGTGGCATAATTGACCCCCGGCAGAAATTCGATACTCTCGCGTTCTTTCAAACTGTAACGATGCAGTACATTGGGTTGATTGGGGATGTTCTCAATGTAGAAAATATGCCCTTCGGGTCCGGCAACAGTTCCTGTATAATTGCGCAGGGGCACATCGATGGCCAGGATGCGCTGGCTCAGGCCATCCAGGTCGATCCGGACATCCTTTTTCTTGTCATCCGACGATGTATCGTCATCCTTCTTGTTGCCGGATGATTTTTCGTCGCCGTTTTCTTTAGCCGGCTCCTCATCGCTGCGGGGTGCAAAAGGTGAGGGTTCATCTTTGGCAAGTACGATCATATAGAGCCCGCGGTTTACCGGCATATCGTAGCTGCTCATATCGAGCCAGCCCGTATTGAGGCCGAAATCGGTGCTTGCCAGAAAATAGAGATATTTGCCGCTTTCATCCCACTGCGGATCGATGGCATCGGATAGCCCGTCTGTTAGCTGGTGACTGCGTCCGGCGGTTACATCATGCGCGAATACGGCCTTAAACTGGTTGTCGAGAAGTCGAACGTAGGCGATGTACCGGCTGTCGGGCGACCATACAGGGTTCATGGTGCGGTTCGGATGGGCATAACGGTCGGTATCTACCTTGTTGACGTCGCCGCTGCCGAGGGTGATGAACCACAGATTGTAATCGGTATCGGTGAATGCGATGTGTTTGCCGTCGGGCGACCAGTCGGGACGGAAATAGAATTTTTCATTCGGTATTGGATAGGCACGAACTTCGCCGAGGCCGTCCTGCGGGCCAACCATGAGCTGGTATTCGCCGGATGCATCCGAAAACCAGGCAATCTGCTGCCCGTCGGGCGACCATACTGGACTCCGGTCGGCAGCACCCGAACTGTTGGTGATGTTACGCCAGTCGCCGTGCTCTTTGGGTACAGTGATGATCTCGCCGCGGTGTTCAAAAACCGCCCGCTGACCGGTTGGCGACAGCCGGGCATTGCTTAGCTGTGTTGAAGAAACATCGGTATACCTGGTGCGCGCCCAGTTCAGATCACCCCGAACATGGATCTCAAGTTGTGTTGACCTGCCTGATACGGGATCCAGTTCATGCAGGTAACCGCCCTGCTCATATACGAGTATGCCACCACCGGCTGCCAGGTTTTTGACATCAAAATCGGCGTGGTAGGTGAGCTGGCGTTCCTCGCCTGTGTTTGTGTTGAACGCCCACACATTATTGGCGTAATCCCGTTCCGACAGGAAATAGACCGTATCCCCGATCCAGACCGGTGAGGTATGGCGTTCACCATCGGTTCGTGGTGTCTGCACCAGTTCGCGGGTTTCCATGTCGAGGATCCAGATGGGCTGGGCCTGGCCCCCGCGGTAGTTGCGCCATTCTGGGTCCCAGAACCGGTAGGGCTGATAGGCTATTTTACGTCCGTCGGGCGATATGGAGCCGGCAAATGCAAACGGGACTGACATGCGGTCGGGTGTGCCGCCATCCACCGAAACGGTGAAAAAATGGGTATTGGCCGTTGGGTATCCATCACGGCCTGACATGAAAATAACACCGTTGCCATCGGGCAGCCAGTCCTGGACCACATCGGCGCCGGGATGCCACGTGAGGCGTACCGGCTCACCGCCTTCAATCGGGATTATGAATACATCCCTGTTACCATCATACTGGCCCGTGAAGGCAACCCACTGCCCGTCGGGGGAGATGCGCGCATTCAGCTCCGACCCCATGGTTGTGGTCAGACGCCGGGCCTCACCACCGCTGCGGTCAACCACCCAGAGGTCATCAGCATGGGTAAAAACGATGTGGGTATCGCTCACAGCCGGGTTGCGGAGGAGCATGGTGCCCTGGGCAAACAAGGAGGTGAACAGAAACAGAGAAAATACGAGGATCAGTGCCAGATATTTCATATCAGAACCTTTTTGTGAGGATATACCAAGGGGCCAGGGTATGTATCTAGCAGAGTCCATGCCGCGCAACACAGCCTTGACCGGATCGTGTAAATTTAACTGCGCATTCCCGTTATGCCAAAAAACGTGACATATATTTACGTTTGGGATTAAAGAAGATTGTGAGAATTCGGCTGCCGGATGTGGCGATGTATCTGCAGCCATGGTCTGCAATTAAAACGCGCGGGCAATCCATTCAAAGCCCGGTCGGCATGAACGCCTGAATAATCAGCAAATGTGCACGGTTGTTTTCAGGCCGTTAACACAATTCACCGGCAAACCACATTTATCTAAACCCTGATATGCACACCAGAATATCAAACTGTATCTCATCCCGGAATTCTACTTCAGTATTTCAGATACACCAGGATTTAAGATGCATCAGGATTCAATGGTCTGTTGATCCGCGTAGATGAAGTCAGGATGGCCGAATTTTTTCAATACACGGTAATGGGAGGCGACAGCTTCCCTGAACGTTTTATGCTGATTGTAAGGAATGCCGAATTCCAGGACCGTCTTTTCAACAATCGGGCTGAGCGCCGGATAGTGAATGCTGCAGACCTTAGGAAAGAGATGATGCTCGATCTGAAAGTTGAGGCCGCCCACATACCAGCACAGGGCTTTGTTATCGCGGGCGAAATTGCTGGTCGTCATCATCTCGTGGATCGCCCAGTGCTCATCGATCATGTTCGTTTCATCGGGAACCGGATGATCGGTCGACTCCACAACATGGGCAAGCTGGAAGATAATACCCAGAATGAGCCCGGCTGTGATGTGCAGCGTTACGAAACCGATGAGCAGCTGCACCCAGGTGATGTCGAGCAGCAGTAAAGGCAGTACGAGCATGTATGTATAGTAGATCAGTTTGGTAACAATCAGGATGATCCACTCGCTGACAGGGTGCTTCTTATTATCGTAGGGGCCGATGTTGGGTTTCAGAAAGTTCTGATAATCCTTAATGAACACCCAGAAAAAGGTGGCCAGGCTGTAGGCAAAAAAAGCAAGGATATGCTGAATCCTGTGTATCCACTTAAATTCGGAATGGGGCGAAAGGCGGATGAACGCGGCCACTTCCAGATCTTCATCATGCCCGTGGATGTTAGTGAATGTATGATGAATGATGTTGTGGGTGATTTTCCAGATGTAGCCGTTGGCACCGAGCAGGTCAAACGTAAAGCCGAGAGCCCGGTTTACATTCTGGTTCGACGAATACGCACCGTGGAGTGCATCATGGGATACAGAAAAACCGATACCGGCCATGCCAATACCCATCAAAAAGGTTAAAAACCACATCCACCCTAGAGAAAGCTGGCCCGACATAATCAGGGCATACGAGCCGAAATAGAGCGTGAGCAGCAGAATGGTTTTAATGACCATCTGTGCATTGGCGTGGCGGGACAGATTATTTTCAGTGAAATACGCGTCTACCCGTTGCTTTACAGTCTTACTAAACTCCCGGCTGGTACGGTTGTTGAAGGTTACTTTTTCTACAATGCCCATAGATGATATTGGGAAGATCTTTTTAGATGATAAAATTCAATTTAACACTATTCATCATCAAAACAATACTATGCAACGCCATTAGGCAGGGTAATGATAAACTTGCTGCCCCTGCCGGGTTCGCTGATGAGCCGGATTTTCCCACCGTGCTTTTCAACAAATTCCCTGCATAGCAGCAGCCCCAGTCCTGTTCCTTTTTCCTTGTTGGTACCGGGAGTTGAGTGCAGGATATCCTTCCTGAACAGTTTCCGCTGGTCTTCATAAGATATTCCGATTCCGGAATCCTGAACTGAAATTTCCACATGTTCTTTACCGGCTGATGCGCTGATTTTAACCTCCCCGCCGGAATTCGAGTATTTCACCGCATTATTGACCAGGTTTCGAAGTACCGTTTTCATCATCCGCACATCAGCAACGATATTCAGGTCGGGGGGGATGGAATGAACCAGGGTGACCTGCTTCTGAACAGCTGAACATCTGATTATCCGGATCTCTTCGATCAGCATGTTTTTAAGGTCTATTTCTTCTGGCTGTAATTTCCGCTCTTCGTTCCGGGAAACAGCCCACGCTGCAAGATTATCCAGCAGATTCAGAGAGCTGTTGGCCGATTCTGCTGCGATATCTATATATCGTTCAATATCATTCTCACCCTTTTTGTCAAAATAGTCACGGATTATTTCCAGTATCCCCATCAGCGACACAAAAGGACTCCGCAAATCGTGTGCTATGATTGAAATCACTTTTGTATTGGTGGCGATAATACCGGTCAGTTCACGAGCCTGTTCGGATACAACCCTTTCAAGCTGTTTATTGTATTCAGCCAAATCCTTTACACGTCTCATTAACCCATTGTACGAAGCTGCATTCGTTCCGGGGTATTTACTATCCGGCTGACGTCTCTCTTTAACACCTACAGCAGTAGCTTCTGTCCGATCCATGGTGTTTCCTTTCCGATTATTGGTATTCACAGGCAATTCCGGAGATCTTTCTCCCCTGGTCATCTCCAAGGCATCACATGCAGGAGAAGCACTCTTTCATTGGCAAAACGCCTGTCTGGCGAAGTACAATTACTTGAATGTACATTAGCATTCATCATCCACTCTCTTTTCTGATAAAGCCTTCAACCTTTGCTGATCTCTATTTTATTTCTTCTTTACCCATTGTTTAGTTCATTCGTCGATCACTTACCATGCGTCTGTTATTTAATGACCTCTCTTTATTTCGTTCAGCGCTGGCCAAATTAATATATTAAAAATTCCTAATAACAACACGGATAATTATTATTAATACACACGATACAGCTCTACTAACTACTCTGAATTGCAATACGATTTCAAAAAACGAAATTCCGGGAGTTTTTTTTCGCCTCACAATAAAAAAACACAAATCCCCGGCGATGCAATAAATCTTCTTTTCTGTCCGCGATATACCCTTCCCTGCTGGTCATTTTGCCGATATTATGATTGCCAGAAAAAACCGTATTGAACTTGTTCAGGTACCTATCTGCCGTATCCTTTTCTGCCCTTAACGATACCGGCAATACCGATAATACTTACAAAAACACCCCCGATGAGCAGCCACATGGACCTGTCGGTAGGGGAGCCTGTGAAAATCCGGGACACATCCGAGCTGAACGAATCCATCTCAATCATCCCCCATACAATCAGGACAATTCCGACAGCGAGTATTGCAACCGATCTGATACTTCCCATACGTTCTCCGGTGAGGTTTTTATGAGGATAACCAACATCTGACCAGACTGATTAACTATACTGTACATTAACAGATTCTCAGCCTGTTTCAGTTGATGTTCAATGTACTGTTATTATGTGAGTACAATCAATAGTAAAAGGATGATAATCAATGCACTTGCAGAAATATAGACACCACCACTGAGGCCTCTCAGATCGTTTTGTATGGTTTTAACCTCCTCCTGCAATTCACTCTTCTGAGAAGGGCTCATTGCAGACACATCCATCTCTTTTATCTCGTCGAGTCTTTTAAGCAGGACCTCGGCACGTTCAATCTCTTCATTTTTATTGATAGCGGCGGTATTCGCATTTTTGTCGGCCACGGCATGGGATGCAACCGGATTAAGAACCATCAGCATCAGAGCTGTAATCAGGCCAGCTATTAATTTTTTCATGACAACCGGGTTTAGTTCAGGTTTTGTTCGGATCAGAATAACGGATACCCATTATTAGCTGTAGTGGTAATAAATAAATAATTCATCACTTTTCATACCCGTATTCCAATTTCAACAACCGCAATTTCACTGAAATCTATCCGATCGTCTATGCAATCCGGATCAACAGTGCTTAATGCTACAAAACATTACATCTGATGTATATCACACGCATACTTTGATAAACGGATGATCCTGCCTATTCTTCGGAGCCTTTGCCCAGCCATTTTAATCCCGATTTGATTTACCATCATGAGTACCCCGACAAGAAATGTGTTCCCGGTTTTATTCACGCTTTTTCTGCTTATCCTGTTGCCTGCCTGTGAAAAGCCTGCCAGTGACAGGGGGATTAATTACACCATACCCGAGCAACCCGAAATCGCCAGCGGTTACACGGATAAACCCGGCTGGTCATTCTCTGAATACGCCGTTGCCGCTGCCAATCCCCTTGCCGTCGATGCTGGGTACCAGATTCTTAAAGCGGGCGGATCGGCCGTGGATGCTGCCATTGCCGTACAGCTCGTGCTTTCGCTGGTTGAACCGCAATCAAGCGGCATCGGTGGTGGTGCATTCCTCATGTACTGGGATGGTGATCAGGTTCATGCACTCGACGGACGCGAAACCGCTCCGGCGGGTGCCGGTGAAGCCCTTTTTCTTGACGATGAGGGCAATCCGCTACCATTTGCCGAAGCCGTTTCCAGCGGACTGTCCGTTGGTGTTCCCGGCACGCTGGCGATGCTGCATGATGCCCATGAACAGTTCGGGGAGATGCCCTGGGCCGACCTCTTTGTTCCGGCCATAATGCTTGCCGAAGAGGGCTTCAGGATCAGTCCACGGCTGCACGCGTTAATCAGAAACGATGCCACCCTTTTCCATGATAACATTGCCCGAAATCTGTATTACGATGAGACTGGTGAAGCACATCCGGCAGGCTACCATCTCCGGAATCCCGCATTTGCCCGTATCCTGAGCCTGGTTGCCGTACAGGGCATCGAAGCATTCTACACCGGGGATGCAGCTGCTGCCATTGCTGAACGGGTTCAGAACCATTCCAGGCCCGGCACCATTACAACCGATGATATAAACCGGTATCCCGATCAGGATTTCGCACGCGAGGCCATCTGTACAGACTGGCGGACGTACCGTATTTGCGGATTCCCGCCGCCATCATCCGGCCACATCACCATCATGCAGATACTGGGTATCATGGAAAACCTGGACCTTCCGGATGAGGCACTTCGGGATGATCAGCCGGTATCTGCCTGGCTCCATCTTTATATGGAAGCAGCCAAGCTGGCTTTTGCAGACCGGAACAGGTACATAGCCGATCCCGCCTTTGTTCAGGCCCCTGCAGGAAGCTGGAACAGCCTGTTGAATCCTGGCTACCTCACTGCCCGGTCGGCTGCCATAAGTGATACGGCCATGGAGAAGGCTGAAGCCGGTAACCCGGGATCCATCGGATCACTGTTTGGGATGCATCCGCTGCAACCGGACAAGGGGACCAGCCACATCAGCATTGTAGATCGTGAAGGGCGGGCCGTAGCCATGACCACCACCATCGAATCGGGTTTCGGCAGCCGCATCATGACCGACGGGGGTACCGGCCTGCCAGGAGGATTTCACCTGAACAACCAGCTCACCGATTTTTCGCTGACACCCCGCGACGTCGAGGGTCGGCCAATCGCCAATCGAGTGGAGCCCGGAAAACGACCTCGCTCAAGTATGAGTCCCACCCTGGTGTTCGACCGGGAAACCGGCGATCTGATTGCCTCGGTTGGTTCACCGGGCGGTGCGGGCATCATTCACTACACGGCCAAAGCACTTATAGGCATGCTCGACTGGGATCTGAATGCCCAGGATGCGATAAATTTGCCCAACTTTGTTAATTATAACGGTCCTTCCATCCTCGAAGCAGGGCGTTTCCCGCCCGAAATAATCCACGAACTGGAAAGCATGGGGCATATCGTTTTTGAGCGGGAACTCCCCAGCGGATTGCACGCTGTTCAGGTAACACCTGCCGGACTATTCGGCGGGGCCGATCCAAGGCGGGAAGGTATTGCTGCCGGCGAGTAGAATACCTGTCCGATACGGCTACTACAGCGTGGATTTGGCTTTAATTGGATACCTGGAACGACCGGGAGTTTATCGGGCCGTCATCAGGTGCTGAAAACTCCAGCTGATACCTGCCTCTGACCGAAAATACCAGATCGGTGAACCTTGCTATTCCATCTGCACCTGTATTCACAATGAGCGTACCGCTGGCAAAGGACTGCCCGTCGCGCTCACGAACGGTAACCGGAATCCCGGGTACCACACTACCTGTATCGCTGGTGATGCGAACCGCCGGCGGGCCTATTACCGGCTGATTAACTTTTGAATTTTCAGGCTGAATATACATTCCAATTGAATAGGAAATTTCAGGCAGAAATTCGATTTCCGGGCTGTCATCAAGTGGTATACCACCTGCAGTAACATAAACTTCAACCTCGCCTGGTGTATTACTGGTAACCTCAACCTGATAGGTTCCCGCATCGGGTGTCTCCGATACCGGCCCGGCGGTTGCAACACCATCAAAACTGATAACAAAATCGGCAGCAACAAATCCGGATATCAGATTATCGTACTGATCACGCAGCACGATTGTTACTGTGGAAGTTTCACCGACTTTTAATTCATCAGGATCTGCATCAACGGTCGATTCCGACGGATCGACTTCAGCTGCTGAAACAATACTGCTGTACGGGCTTCCGGAAATATCCGTGCCTGATAATCTGATGGTTATCAGATCGGTTCCGGCTGTTTCAGGCTTGTACACGGCTATAAATTCACCCGGATTATCCAGATCATTTACAGAGAGACCGTCTTCGTTTTCACCGGCAACATCTACCGTCAGATCGCTGGCACTGCCTGCGGGATTTCCATAGGCATCCTCAACCCGTATTATAATGCTGGTCTCCTGCCCGGCAACACCATCCGGAACAACAGCGATACTTTGGGCTGGGTCACCTGCAGCGGCACTTACGGTAAAGGATTGTGAGGTTACATCAGCCAAACCCGAAACCAGAGAACTAAAAGTAAGCGTATAACCACTTGAGGCAGCGTTGATTACCAGGTTACCAAAACCGGAAATCCCATCCGCACCCGATAAAACTTCTGTAGTACTTCCTTCAGCGAACTCGCCGCCATTCAGGCTTGCGATGATCGCGACGCCCTCCACCGGATTATTCTCGCTATCGGTAACCCGAACAGACGGGGCAGGATCTATGGGTGTACCAGCAACGGTACCAGCCGGTTGCTGAACGATCGTTATAAGTGATGGTGGCAGTAATTCTGCCCTTGCCTGAAAGCTTACGGATCCCACGTCACCTGCTGATGCATCGACCAGATAAACTCCCGGCATACTGCCGAGGGTCAGCCGGGATGATGCTAACCCGTCTGTATTGGTAGTTGCAGACGAATTGCTCATCCGCTGACCAATGGCACCCACGGGCGTTTCTGTGATTGTGTATTCAACAGTTACACCTACTACCGGATTACCCGATTGATCAACGACCCTGACCACAAAGGGGTCTTCAAGCGTTTCGTTTATCCGGCCATTCTGATTGTCGCCCGAGATCATCTCTACTGCATTTGCTGCGCCTGAAGTAACGGTGCTTGAATACGGACTACCTGATATGGGTGTTCCCGCAAATTCGATAGCTACCTGGTCGGTACCCGCCACAGCTGGTGAATATACAGCCGAATAAAGTCCCCGTGTTGCAGTTTCAATAACTACTGGCGACGCGCTGTTCGCCCCGCTCACTCCAACACGCAGCTGATCCCCTATTCCGGCTACAGGATTGTCATATTGGTCACGAACTGTTATCTGGATTTGAGTTTGCTCTCCGGCTGTGCCGTCGGGTACGGCAGCCGTGCTGTTTTCCGCAACCGGAGCAGCCGCACTGATATCAAAAGGATCGGTCTGAATCTCCGGAGCATCCTGCACATCTGAATCGAACGTGATTCGGTAGCCTGCTGCCGCCGTTTCAATGATCAGATTGTTAAAAACAGCCTCACCATCCTGATTGGAAGCAATGGTAGTAATACTGCTGGATGTGAACGCATGGTTGTTCAGCGAAACATTTATATCAGCTCCGGAGATGGGGCTGCCAAGATCGTCGCTCAGTTTCACCGCCGGTGCTGGTGAGATTTCACTGCCGGCTGTCGTTTCAGATGGTTGCTGAATGATTTGCATTAATGGTGCGCCGATCCGCCGGAAATTGGCCGTAACACTCTTGTCGGAATTCATCACCAGCGTGGCAGGATTCGTGTTGCCGCTCAG
>JBLRWO010000034.1:0-37229 GCA_047921215.1 Cyclonatronaceae bacterium
GTTGCATTGCCATTGATGGTAATGGCTCCGCCGGCCACAACAACTTCAATTGTATCACCACTGAGCGTCCCCAGTTCATAGGTGCCGTCGGTCAGGTCGGTTGATAAAATCCGGGTATCTACCACATGATACAGAAGGATATTACGCAGTTGATCTACGGTCAGGCTTTCAAGGGTACCCGATGGCAGGTTGCCGAAAGCTTCGTCTGTCGGGGCAAAAACAGTATAGTTGGTTTCCGGGTTTTGCAGTGCCTCGAGCATATCGGTAGCAACAACTGCACCTACTAGAGTGCTCAGGAAGTAACGTTTCACAACAACTCCAGCCACGTCATTGAATGCATCGGGAAGCAGTACTGCATCTACCGCGTGCATAACACCGTTAGTGGCAATCACATTGGCCTGGAACACATTGGATCCACCGTTGATCTGTACACCGGTTCCTGTTGTTGTGATAAATACTTCCTCACCACTGAGGGTTTGAACTGCCTGCTCGGACGCAAGATCAGTGGAGAGCACGCTGGTATCCAGTACATGGTACAGTAGAATCTCGGTGAGCTGATCTTCGGTCAGACTTTCCAGAGTGCCGGCCGGAAGTGCACCGAATGCGCCATTGTTTGGAGCAAAAACGGTAAATGGTCCGCCCGTGTCGAGCGTGGCGGCAAGATCTGCCTGGGTAAGAGCCTGAACCAGTACTGAAAAATCAGGGCTGTTGACAGCGATCTCGGTTATGCTCTGACCTTCGTCAACGGAGGTCGTTGAATCGTTGCATGCAGTGAAAATCAGCAGGCAGGTCAATAAAGTGGTTAATGTCATTATTCGGTTTATCATTTTGTCGGGGGGTTAAAGTGAATAGCTTGTTTTGTTCAGTTGTGCCCCATAAAAAGGAATTCAACAATTTATCGTTCCATGCAGCCAATCTTTTTTTCGGAATTGATGCCATCCGGTTGAAATATTTAATCTTATACCAGAAGTGATTTTGATTTTTTATCACGCTGCATTGGTTTTCGGCGATCGGGGTCGGGGATTTTACCTGTCAGGATTTCAGTTTTTCCCACTGGTATAAGGTATTTGAAACCATCCGGGTTTTGAATTTCAGATCAACTGTATGAGATTCACCAACGCCGGGGTCTGGGAATATGCAGTACAAGCTTGCAGGATTTCGCGGCGATCCATCAGGGTTTATCCAGCACCAATATATGGGATATTACTCCACCCTTATATGGGATATTACGCCATCCGGGGTTTTCCACATTTAAACATATAACGAACATATAATAAAACCCGTTTGGTGGTATTTTTAGGGCCTCCAAAAAAAATATGCCCGATTTCACATTTCTGTTGCATTGAGGCTTGACTTCTACAGAACATTTAAATTACTTTGTGGGTTAAAGTGGGAGGTTGTGGGAGATTATCCTAACACCTGTAAAACCCAACTACAATCAGCGGTCTCATATCAGGCAATCGTGGCAAGTTTTAAAGGTGAATACGAACATTCAATCGACAGTAAAGGACGCGTAAGCTTCCCTGCCAAACTGCGAAAATACCTCGCCCCTTCCGCGCAGGACCGTTTTACCATTGTGCGGGGACTTGAGAAGTGCCTTTATCTGTACCCCGAGGATCACTGGCAGGCGGTTGAAGCCAGCCTGGAAGAGATTAACCGCTTTTCTCTTGAGGGCAGAACGCTGAAAAGAAGTTTCCTCAGAACCGCTGAAGACGTCGTACTCGACAACCAGAACCGTATTGCCCTGCCAGCCAAGCTCATGGAATGGGCAGAAATTTCCTCAAAAGCGATTTTCATCGGAAGCGGAGACCTAATTGAGATATGGGATCCTGAACGGCTTGCAAAACAGGATGAAGAACTTGATTTCGATACCTATCAGGAGCTTTTCCAGAAGGTCATGGGGGGTAACAAGGACCTATGACGCAAACCGAGTATCATATTCCTGTTATGCCCGAGGAATCTGTTTCGTGGCTGATCACCAACCCCGACGGCATCTATGTTGACGGCACTATCGGTGGTGGTGGTCATACCGAAGCCCTGCTCGCACGTCTTTCACCTGAAGCACGGGTTTACGGAATTGACCAGGATGACGATGCGCTGAAGGTATCGCAAGAACGTGTTGGCGGTGACCCACGTCTCGAGCTGACAAAAGGTAATTTCGGCTACATGAAAACACTTCTGCCGCCCGATGTAATCGGAAAGGTAAGTGGTATCCTGCTTGATCTCGGTGTATCGAGCCATCAGATTGACGAACCGGAGCGCGGCTTCAGCTTTCAGGCCGATGGACCACTTGATATGCGTATGAGCGATCTGCGTTCACTCACCGCTTCCCAGGTTGTGAACGACTATGAGTATGAAGACCTGCGGAACATCTTTTTCGAATTCGGTGAAGAACGCCAGAGCAGCCGCATTGCCAGAACCATTATCGAAAACCGCCCGATTTCAACCACTGGTGAACTGAAAAAGATCATCGGCAAGGTGGCTAAAGGACCGCACGCGGTTAAATCGGTAGCCCGCATTTTCCAGGCCATCCGCATTGAGGTGAACAGGGAGCTTGAAATGCTCGAAGCCGCCCTTGCACAGGGCCTGGATATCCTGAAAGAAGATGGCAGGTTTGTCATCATCTCCTACCATTCCCTTGAAGACCGACTTGTGAAACTGTTTTTCAAAACAGGTAATACCGAAGGTACTCTTCACAAGGATTTTTACGGAAACGACATCAAGCCGCTCGAGATGCTGACCCCGAAAATCGTAACCGCGTCAGAAGCTGAAATCCAAAACAACCCCAGGGCCAGAAGCGCCCGAATGCGGGTTGCCGCAAAAAAAAGTGAGGTGATCTGATGTTTATACAGTCGCCGGCACGTGCCAGGACCACCAAACCAAATCTCCGTCAGGTCGATCCGTCGGCCAAAGGCGGCAGTCTCGACAGTTTTTTCAGAGGCCGTGTGAACAATGGCCAATCAAATGGCTGGAAAACCAATACCAGCACCACTGGCCGGACTGGAAGTATCATTACCCGAAACGCAAACCGGACCGGAAATTCCATTATCGGGAGCCGGAACGGCAATGCAACTGCAGCCGGCGAGACCATTACTGCTAAAAGTAACGGAAACGGCATCAGCAATCGCCGCCGCATCAGCAAGGGTAACGGGCAGGGAACTGGCAACGAGAACGGCCGGGTACAGGGCGTAAAACCCAACCGGCGCAAAAAACCGGCAGCAGAATCCACTTCAACCCGTAAGGGACCAAAAGCCGGCCGGCTGATTCTGTGGACCCTGATTCTGGGTGTACTTGGTTACGGCTACATCACCCATGTATTCGCGACCCAGCAGCTGAACAGCGAAGTGAATGAATTGAGGCGCCAGTTTGAAAACGTGCAGGCCAACCATGCCTCAAAGGCGCTTACCTATGACCGCATGACCGGACCCGCAGAGGTGTACCGTCGTGCGCGTGAACTTGGATTTATTGACCCCGGACCCGCAGACCATGTGATAATCATAGACTGATATGTTCGATGTACGCAGTGCAATTATTGGCAGGATTTTTCTCGTGCTAGGGCTCGTGTTGCTGTTCCCTGTCGCCATAGCACTGCAGATCGTACGCATACAGTGGTTCGAGGGAAACAATCTGAAGGCACTCTGGAACGCCCAGACCCTTGATTACATAGCTGTACAGGCCCAGCGAGGTAACATTCTCGACTCCGAGGGCCGGGTACTTGCCACCAACTCCATAACGTATACGGCGGCTATAGATCCCCTGGTACCGGGCATTACGCGTGAGCAGATCGACCTGGTCTGCAACACGCTTGCCCGGCATACCGGACAATCAGCCACGCACTACCAGCGCCTGATTCACAATGCCCCGCGCGGATCCCGCTATATTGTTCTGGGACGCAACCTCAGTGGTGATGCCCACGAAGCCCTGAGGGTTTTGTCAGTGCGCGGTCTCATCCTCGAGGAGCAGTACCGGCGCCGGTACAATTTCGAATCTCTGGCCTCTCACGTGGTTGGCCACGTCAATCATGAATTCACCGGGGTAATGGGACTCGAATCATACTACAACCGGGTGCTAAGCGGCAAAGACGGCCAGCAGCAGGTACGCAAAGACCGTAACAACCGCATCTACGCCTACGTAGGTGCACCGCGCAAACGCCCCGAGCAAGGCCACACCCTCCAGACCACCATCAACGCACAGATCCAGGCCATCGTGGAGGAGGAACTCCGGTCGGGTGTGGAGCGGTCGAGGGCCGGTCAGGGTACCGCCATCGTGATCAATCCGAAGACGGGTGCGATCGTAGCCATGGCCAATTATCCGGATTTCAACCCGAATAACCCGGGGCGCAGTGACGACGAAAACCGCCGCAATTTTGCCGTCTCCGACATGATAGAACCCGGGTCCACGTTCAAACTGGTGACCGCCGTAGCCGCTATCGAGCAAAAAGTGGTACACCTGGATGAGATCTTTGAAACGCCTGAAAACGGCCGTCGGCTCATACACGGGCAGTGGATGCGCGACCATGATCCGCTCGGCACCCTCAATTTCCGCCAGGTTATCGAAAAATCGTCGAATATCGCCACCGCCGAAGTGGCCATGAGGCTAAAACCCGACACGTTCTACCAGTACGCCCGTAACCTGGGATTCGGCACCGCCACCAGCATTGATCTTCCCAACGAGGAAAACGGTCGCCTCCGCAAACCCTTTGAATGGTCGCTGGTAACCCTTCCGTGGATGTCGGTGGGTTACGAGGTTCAGGTTACCCCGCTGCAGATGGCTATGGCTTACGCCGCACTGGCCAACGGAGGCAACCTGATGCGTCCCTATGTCGTCGAAAAAATCATTGATGAAAACGGCCGCACCGTCAGGGAAACACGTCCCCACATTCTGCGACAGGCCATCCATCCGAAAACCATCGAAACGCTGATGCCTGTTTTTGAGGGTGTTATTTCCGACAGTGGTACCGCTCAGTACGCCTCCATTGCGGGCATTCCCATCGCAGGCAAGACCGGCACCGCCCAGAAATACATCGACGGCCGTTACCGCACACGTTACCGCGCATCCTTTGTTGGTTTTTACCCCACCGACGATCCCAGGTACGTATGCCTGATACTGCTGGATGAACCCAAAACCAGCATCTACGGCGGCTATGTGGCCGGACCCGTATTCAGGAACATATCCCGCCGTATTATCGGCCTTGATAACGAACTGCACCGCAGCGTCAACAGGGATCAGGATCCGGTTTACTGGACCGAGGTACCCTCCGTAAAAGGGCTGACGCTCGCCGAAGCTGCCATCCTGCTGAAGAACAGGAACATTCCTTTCACTACAGATGGACGCGGTGCGCGTGTAACCGGCCAGGAGCCCGCACCCGGCACCCGTATCGAAAACGGCGACAAGGTAGTGGTGGCACTGGAGATCAGCGAACCCGGCGAATCCGTTAATAAGGAAACGCACAGCCTGATCCCCGATGTACGGGGTATGGCGATGAGGCAGGCCGTACAGCTGCTCCACGAAAACGGGTATCAGGTTCAGCGCACCGGGTCGGGCACCGTATATGCCCAGTTCCCCGAGGCCGGCGCGGTAATGCAAAAAGGACGTCCGGTTACCATCCGTGGCCGGGCACGCCCAATGGAAACCCTCTCAAGTGCCGGGAGATGATGTGAATTTCAACGAACTGCTCATAGCCTGCGATCCTGTCGATGTTTCCGGTTCCCTGGAAGGTGAACTGAACGGACAGATTGTGCACGATTCCCGCCAGGTGAGCAGCAACGACGTATTTGTAGCCATACGGGGCAACGTAACCGACGGGCACCGGTTCATAGACGATGCCCTCGGCAAAGGGGCATCGGTCATCATTGCCGAGGAACCTGCCCCCGGGAATACCGGCAATGCCATCTGGATTCACGTAAAAGACAGCCGAAAGGTGCTCATGCCTCTCGCCCTCGCCAGTCTGGGCAACCCCCAGGAAGATCTTGTACTGGTTGCAATTACCGGGACTAACGGAAAAACCACCGTGGCCACACTGGTGTACCAGGTGCTCTCGCAGCTCGGGTACAACGCATCGCTGCTGGGCACCGTATCGCGCCGTATTGGAAAAACCGAATTGCCCAGCAAGCTCACCACGGCCGATCCCGTAGAAATGGCCGCCGATCTGAAAGAGATGGTAGAGGCAGGCTCCACCCACCTTGTGATGGAGGTATCATCGCACGCTCTTGACCAGCAGCGGGTAAACGGGCTCCGGTTTGATGTGGCCGGATTTACCAATCTGACTCACGATCACCTCGATTACCACGGCTCGATCGAAAACTACCTGAATGCAAAGAAAATACTGTTCGACGGGCTCGAACCCCGCGCAACGGCTGTCATAAACAGCGACGACCCCAGTGCCGACGTGATGGTTGAAGACACCCGTGCCACAATCTGGGAAGTGAGCTTCAAAAATGATTCGGTATTCCGCATTCTGAGCAACACTCCTGATGGCCTTGAACTGGACCTCGACGGGACGTACGTCAACAGTTCACTGAGCGGTGTTTTCAATGCATACAATATTGCAATGGCCTACCTGGTCTGTCTGGCTCTGGGATGTAACAAGAACAGCGTGGCATCCGCCCTCTCGGAAGCCCGTGGCGCGGCCGGACGCATGGAAAAAGTGCAGATTTACAGCAGTGTCTCCATGCCGGTCGTGATCGTGGATTACGCCCACACGCCCGATGCACTGGAAAATGTTCTGAAGACCCTTTCGGCCATAAAGAGCGGGCAGCACCGGATCCATGTCATTTTCGGATGTGGCGGCGACCGGGACAAGGCCAAGCGCCCCGTAATGGGCGGGCTGGCTGAAACCTATGGTGATGTGGTCACCATCACATCCGACAACCCCCGGTTCGAGGATCCGCTTGCCATCATAGAAGACATCAAAAAAGGATTTAACGATCCCGCCAGGGCGATCATTGAACCTGACCGCAGAGAGGCTATCCGCCGGGCTATTGAGAACAGCGATGAAAACACCATCATCCTGATTGCAGGCAAGGGCCATGAAACCTATCAGGAAATCCGTGGCGAGCGCCATGACATGGACGACCGGATGCTTGCCCGAAGCGCGATGCTGAACAAGTCGCTGAACATCAAGAACCGCGGGGAGGTGAACTAATGCTGGTACCTCTGATCGAATGGATTGACATGGTTTTTGACCCGCCCGGATTCGGAATGTTTAGTTTCATCACCGTGCGAAGTGCACTTGCCGCAGCAACTGCATTCTTTATCTGCCTGTTATTCGGCAACCGGATCATCAACTGGCTGAAGAAAATGCAGCTGGGCGAGACCATTCGCGACGATATCGGTCTTGACAATCACCTTTCCAAAGCCGGAACCCCCAGCATGGGCGGCCTGATTCTTCTTATGGCCATCATCATTCCATCCCTGCTCTGGATCCGTCCGGAGAATATTTACGGATGGCTGATCCTGTTCGTTGTTCTGGCCCTCGGCGCCGTAGGATTCCTCGACGACTACATCAAAATCGTGAAGAAAGACAAAAAAGGCCTGATGGGAAGGGTAAAACTTTCCGGACAGGTCCTGGTTGGGCTCATTCTTGGAAGCGTGCTCTACTTCTATCCCGATTTTTCCGATTACAATACGCTCAGCACCATCCCCTTCGTGAAAGATACCAACATCAACTATGCTTTTTTGGGTGAGTCACTGGGCTGGGTGATCTACATTCCGGTTGTGATCTTCATCATAGCCGCGGTGAGCAACGCGGTAAACCTCACCGACGGGCTCGACGGACTGGCTTCAGGCACCACGGCCATTGCCGGGCTCGCACTGGGAATTCTTACCTATGTTTCGGGACGGGTCGACTACTCCGGATTTCTGGACATTCTGTATCTGCCGGGCGTTGGCGAACTCACCATTTTTTGTGCGGCGCTTGCCGGTGCCTGTTTTGGTTTTCTCTGGTTCAATTCCTATCCGGCCCAGGTATTTATGGGCGATACGGGCTCACTGGCACTCGGCGGATCGATAGGTGCCGTCGCGCTGATGGTGCACAAGGAACTGCTGCTGCCCATCCTCTGCGGGGTTTTCTTCATGGAAACCCTTTCCGTGATCATACAGACATCTTATTTCAAATATACACGGCGGAAATACGGCGAGGGTCGCCGGTTCTACCGCATGGCCCCATTGCACCACCACTTCGAGAAAATGGGCCTGCCCGAGCCGAAAATTGTGGTCCGCTTCTGGATTGTCGCCATCATGCTGGCCGTACTCACTATTATAACCCTGAAAATCCGGTGATGGATGTAAAAGGCAGACATATCGTCGTTATCGGAGGAGCCCGCAGCGGTGTGGCAGCAGCCTGCCTGCTCAAACATCACGGCGCTGACGTATTTGTTACCGACAACGGATCCATCCCGGAGGTATCTGTGGCCCGGCTCGACCGGGAAGGCATTGCCTGCGAGCAGGGCGGACACAGCAGTCGTGCCGAAAAAGGTGATTTCGCGGTGATCAGTCCGGGCGTACCCACAGACGCACCCCTGCCGAAAACCTGGCTGGATAGCGGCCGCAAGGTCTACTCCGAGATTGAAGTGTCATCGTGGTTCTCTGAAAGTCCGGTCATTGCCATTACCGGCAGCAACGGGAAAACGACTACCACAACCTGGGTACACCATCTCTGGCAGGCTGCCGGTCTGTCGTGCCGGATGGGCGGGAACATCGGTATTGCCTATGCCGATCTGGCCGACCAGCCTGTACCCGATGAAGTGATTGCCCTTGAGGTAAGCAGCTTCCAGCTCGACCATATCGTCCGGTTCCGGCCGAAAATCGCTATGATCCTGAATATCACTCCCGACCATCTGAACCGGTACGGAAACAGTTTTGAGAAGTATGCCGCATCAAAGCTCAGGATCTATGAAAACCAGGGGGCGGACGACTTCCTGATCTACAATTTCGACGATCCGGTCCTTAAAAAGCCGATCGAAGCTCTATCCCGCAAAAAAGACGCTCCCAGGCTGCTTGGATTTTCGGACAGCAACGAAGTGCCCGAGGGGGCCTATGTACGCGGCGACAAAATTTTATTCAAAATGAACAACCAGGAGGATTTCCTCATGAATGTAGGCGAAATTGGCCTCAGGGGCCGCCACAACCTTAATAACGGGCTCGCTACAGCCCTCGCTGCACGGGCTTTCGAGATCCGGAACGAGGTGATACGCGACAGCCTGATGCAGTTCGAGGGTGTGGAACACCGCCTTGAGCAGGTCCGGACAGTGAGGGGAGTCCGTTTCATAAACGACAGCAAGGCCACCAATGTGAACGCAGTCTGGTATGCCCTCAAAAGTTTCAACGAGCCGGTTGTACTCATCCTGGGCGGTCGCGACAAGGGCAACGACTACTCAGAGATTGCCGGTGAAGTACGCAGCAAGGTTCACACCATCATCGCAATTGGTGAGGGCCGGCAGGAGATTCAGCGTCAGCTGGGTGATGTGGCCCCTTACCTGATCACCGCCGAAAGCATGGAAGAAGCCGTGGCACTGGCGTCAAAAAAAGCGAAACGCGGCGAAGTGGTGCTGCTAAGCCCCGCCTGCGCTTCCTTTGATATGTTCAACAGCTATGAGCACCGAGGTCAGGTTTTCAAAGAAGCAGTGAAAAAAATATAGTGGGTACCATGTTCATCGCATCACCGAATCATAAAACATCCTACATCCTCGAAAGTTCGAGCGATATGGCGGGAATGCGTCAGAGCGACCGGTGGCTGATCGCGCTGGTTGTGTTACTGATGGTGGCCGGTATGCTTGCTGTATATTCGTCGATAGCGTATTTCGCTGAAATGAAGAATACGACGGCCGCCAGCCTGGTATTCGGGCATCTGATGAAGGTGGGCATTTCATTTATCGTGCTGGTTATTTTCTCGAAGATCGATTACCACATCGTGGCCAGGCTGGCCCGAATCGGGGTGATACTGAGCTGGATATTCCTCGCGGTGGTTACCCTGTACGGTAATGAAGTGTTCGGGGCACGCCGCTACCTGAGTATCGGCGGATTGTCGTTCCAGCCGTCCAGCTTCGCGACGGTTGCCCTGCTCATTCTGGTCGTGGTTCTGGTGGTGGAGAAAAAAGACTACATCAAAAGCTTCACACGAGCCTTCCTGCCCACACTTACCTGGATATCAATCACATGCCTGCTGATCGGTATAGAGGATTTCAGCAGTGCAGCTGTTCTTTTTGGTCTGTCGCTGATCATCATGTTCATCGGCCGGGCCAGCGTTGTACAGCTTTCTGCCCTTGTGGTCGTGGGCATTCTCGGGGCGGGTTTCCTCTTGTCGCAGTCGCTGGAGCGCCAGAGCCGCATTAACAATTATGTGGAACAGGTAGTAGAGATCAAAAGCGATGAGTTTGTGCTCGGGGCCGGATACCAGGCCCAGCAGGCGCACATTGCCATTGCCCGCGGCGGCACGTTCGGTGTCGGAATCGGAAAAAGTACGCAGCGCGACTTCCTGCCCGCACCATATAACGATTTTATTTACGCAATCATCGCCGAAGAATACGGCCTGCTCGGGGCGGGTTTCATCCTACTGGTGTTCATGGGTATCCTGATACGCGGTATCGTATTCATTGCAAGAAAGGCCCCCGATGAGCTGGGCATGCTAATCGCCGTGGCCTGCACACTCACAGTGGTGATCTATGGCTTTGTGAATGCGGCCGTGGCCTGCGGACTCTTCCCGGTAACCGGGCTGCCCATGCCGTTTGTCAGCTATGGCGGAACCAGTATGCTTTTTTCCGGCGCCATGATTGGCATCCTCCTGAACATATCAAAACAGGCGGTCGACATTGAGTAATAACAGCACATATCGTGTTCTTCTTGCGGCCGGCGGCACCGGCGGACATGTGTACCCCGCCATTGCCATCGCCGACGCTCTGCGCGATAGCGGGCGCGAGGTGGAGCTCTGTTTTGTGGGCACCCGCAACCACATGGAGTGGATCGCCGTGCCCAAAGCCGGTTACGACATTGAGGAGGTGTGGATAAGCGGTTTCCACCGGCGGCTGACTCTTAAAAACCTGACTTTCCCGATCAAGCTGGGTACAAGTATTGCACAGAGTTACCGTATCCTCAAAAAGTTTAAGCCCGACGCGGTGGTCTGTTGCGGTGGTTATGTGGCCGGGCCCATTGGATGGGTGGCTGCAAAAGCCGACATCCCGCTTGTGCTGCAGGAGCAGAACAGCTATCCCGGCGTAACAAACCGCCTGCTGGCCAAACATGCTACCCTGATTTTTACCGCCTTTGAGGCAGCTAAAGAGCATTTTCCGGAAGAGAAAGTGGTTCTCTGCGGTAATCCGACCCGCAAAACGCTGATGGCCAAACCCGGCAAGCAGGCCTATGACTTTTTCGGCTTCCGCGAAGATTTGCCAACTGTGCTAATTCTGGGTGGCAGCGGCGGCGCCCAGGCACTTAATTTGGCTGTAGCTGAGAATATCGACAAACTGCACAACGAAATGGGGCTTCAGATCATCTGGCAATGCGGACCAAGATACCTGTCGGAAGTACAGGAACGGATCAATCCGGAGTCATATGAGCGCCTTCGCCTGTACCACTTTATTGATGCCATGCCCTACGCATACGGTTCGGCTGATGTGGTGGTAACGCGGGCTGGTGCAAGCATCTGTGCCGAGCTGCTTATCACCGGTAAGCCGAGTGTGCTGGTGCCCTCGCCCAATGTGGCCGGCGACCATCAGACCAAGAACGCCAAAGCCATGGTCGAGGGTGGTGCGGCAGTGATGCTGCGCGACCGGCACGCACGCAGCGCTCTCCCGGAACAGCTAAAAGAATTGCTTGCCAACCCGAAAAAACTTGATACGATGCGAGAGGCAGCCCTGAACATGGCCCGCCCCGATGCCGCCAATACCATTGCCGGTCAGGTACTCGACATGATTGACAAAAAGAAGCAGGAATCCTGATGAAACGCATTGCCACGCAACCAGTTTTCGGAAAGACCCGCCACATACACATGGTCGGGATCGGGGGCATCGGCATGAGCGGGATTGCCGAGATCCTGCTGCTGCGTGGCTTCACCATATCGGGCAGTGACGGCAGCCAGGGCGAAACCACCGAGCGGCTGCAGAAGTTGGGCGCAAAAATCTACAAGGGCCATTCGCCCGAAAATATCGGGGATGCTGATGTGGTGGTGTACACCAGTGCGGTCAGGGCCGAAGAAAACGTGGAAACACGTGCCGCGATCGAACAGAAAATTCCCGTGATCAAGCGGTCGGAGATGCTCGCCGAACTGATGCGCATGAAGTACGGCATCGGTATCGCGGGTACCCACGGCAAGACCACCACCACCACCATGACCGGCATGATCGTGAAGGCCGGCGAATTTGATCCGACCATTGTGGTGGGCGGCCGTGTGCACAGTTTCGACAAGACCAACGCCGTGGTAGGTGCCGGCGACATCATTATTGTGGAGGCCGATGAGTTTGACCGAACCTTCCTGCGCCTCACCCCTTCGCTGGCCGTGATCACCAACATCGATGTGGAGCATCTCGACATCTATCACGATGTGGACGACATCAAATCGGCCTTCCTGCAGTTTGCCAACAAGGTGCCGTTCTACGGTGCGGTCATCATCTGCCTCGACGACCCGAATGTTCGCAGCATCGTACCCGATATCGAGCGGCGCACGATCACCTACGGTTTCACGCCACAGGCCGAACTTCGTCCGTCGAAGGTCGAAAGCACCGCCATGCAGAACAGTTTTAACGTGCTCTACCACGGCGAAAACCTTGGCCGCGTGAGCGTTTCGGCGCCCGGCGAGCATAACATCCGCAATGCGCTGGCGTCTATAGCCATCGGCCTGGAGCTCGGCATGCCCTTCGAGAAAATTAAACAGGGGCTCGAAAGCTATTCCGGCGTTTTCAGGCGTTTTCAGGTGAAGCATGATGACGGCGATATTATGGTGATCGACGACTACGCGCACCATCCCACCGAGGTAAAAGCCACGATCGGTGCCGCACGCAAGGGCTGGCCCGAACGGCGTCTGGTGGCGGTATTCCAGCCTCACCTCTACTCGCGTACCCAGCAGCTGAAGGAAGAATTCAGTCTCTCCTTCTTCGAGGCCGATGTGATGGTGATCACCGACGTGTATCCCTCGCGCGAGAAGCCGATAGAAGGCGTTACCGGTAAGCTGATCGCCGACCTGGCCCGCGACTACGGCCACCGCGGCGTACACTATATACAGGACAAAAACAGCCTTCCGGCTTCGCTTAAACAGATTGTAAAACCCGGCGACATCGTGATAACCATGGGTGCCGGTGACATCTATAAATACGGTGACCTTTTTGTGGAAAATCTGAAAACGAAAACGACAAAATGAACCCAAAAACAATCCACAGTAACTGAAACAACCAATTGAACTATTAACAACCAACTGAATCCGAAAACAACCCACAAAACCGACGTAACCCGCTGAACATCTACCTACCCCAATAACCCTTGAACGAACAGCTTAACATATTCGATGAACCCCTGCAGGAGCAGCCATCCGGCAGAAGCAAAGCCGGCCGGGTGAAGGCTGTCCGCGACAGGAACATCCGAAGGCTGGGTTACCTTGTGATAGCCCTTGTAATAGTGGGGCTGTCGTTGGGGCTTGGATACCATTTCAGCCGCGACAGCAGGATTGAGCAGATCGCCGTAACCGGCAACCATTTCACCACCAGCGACCAGATCATCAAACAGGCCGCCATCCCCGAAGGGGTGTATGCCGATTCGCTGGATGTGATGAAAGTGATGGAGAACATAGAAAAGCTGCCTTGGGTGCGTGAGGCAAGGCTGAGCATGTCGCCCTTCGGCAGGATGGATATTTCGGTTACTGAGCGCCGGCCCATCGCCCTCCTCATGCAGGGCGACAGATCGGTGTATGTGGATGCCGACGGTGTTAAGATGCCGGTGATACAGGGCAGGCCGGTAGATGTGCCCCTGCTGTACGGTTTTCCCGTTGCGCCACTGTCGGAAACGCTTCATTCAGATAATTTCCACAAGGTGGCAGACTTTTTGAGTGCCGCCGAACGCGATCCGGCCGCCCACCGCACGCTCAGTGAAATTGCCTGGGCCGGTTACGAAGGCGTGGTGGCGCTGAGTCACGACAACGGCATTAAACTGATTTTCGGAAGCGACCGGTTTGAAGAACGGCTAAAAAACTGGACCGCATTCTACAATACGGTTATACCTGAAAAGGGTATCAGCCGATTTCAGAGCATCGATTTTCGTTATCACGGTCAAATCATAACCCACGAGTCTTAAATAAAACCAAAAGCAATCAACACGGAACAGAGAAAGGCAATCCCTATGAAAGAAACAAACGGTGAGCGCATCGTGGTTGGCCTCGACATCGGCACGACAAAAATCTGTGCCATTGTGGCCTCCATCAACGAACTGCAGCAGATCAACATCCTGGGCATCGGCAAGGCGCCCAGTGACGGACTCAACCGCGGGGTAGTGGTGAACATCGACCGTACGGTCAATGCCATCCGCACCGCGATCGAACAGGCACAGCTGGCCTCCGGCATCGAAGTGCGCTCCGTTAATGTGGGCATTGCGGGCGACCACATCCGCAGCATGCGCAGCAAGGGTGTGATCACGATCAATAACCGTGACAACGAGATCACGATGAAGGATGTGGAGCGTCTGCTCGAAGACTGCCAGCGCATCATGCTGCCGAACGACCAGCAGATCATCCACGTAATCCCGCAGGAATTTATCGTCGACGGACAGGACGGCATCAGCGATCCCGTGGGCATGAGCGGAATGCGCATGGAGGCCGAGGTGCACATTATCACCGGGCTGGTTACTGCCGCCAAGAACATGTACCGTTGTGTGGAGCGTGCCGGTTTCCAGGTATCGGATGTGATCCTTGAGCCGCTGGCATCCTCCTATGCCGTACTTGAAGATGAAGAAAAAGAAGCCGGCGTTGTACTGGTCGATATCGGCGGGGGCACCACCGACATTGCCATCTTTCAGGACAACACCATCCGCCATACCGCCGTGGTAGCCATTGCCGGGCAGAAAGTGACCGACGACATCCGCATCGGACTGAGCCTGCTCGAAGACCAGGCCGCCAAGCTGAAACACGACCATGGCCACGCCTTCGCCGACATGCTGCTGGACGACGAGGTGATCACCGTTCCGGGCATCGCCGGCAGGCCGCCGAAAGAGATCCGCAAAAGCGTTCTGGCCAAGATCATCCAGGCCCGCATGGAAGAGATCCTCGAAATTGTGGCCATCGAGATCAAGCGCAGCGGCTATTCGAACGAACTGAGTGCCGGTGTGGTATTCACAGGTGGCGGATCACTGCTCGACGGCATCGCGCCCCTTGCCAACGAAGTGCTTGGCCTCGACGCGAAGATCGGAACGCCCCGCGGACTGTCGGGCGGACTGGTTAACGAGGTTAAAAGCCCGATCTATTCGACCGGTGTGGGCCTCGTACTGCACGCGCTGTACAACAAGGCGGCCAATTCCCAGCCGGTTATGGTACCCGCATCCTCACAGGGTTCGAGCGTGGAAAAAGTGATGAACAATCTTGCGAACCGCATGAAAAGCTGGTTCAACGAATTTTAGCAATAGAAAAATAGCAATCAAAAACAGGAGTCAGATATGCCTAATATAATAAATTCCCGATTCAGCTTTGACGAACAAAGCCAGGAAAATGCCAAGCTGAAAGTGATCGGCGTTGGCGGTGGCGGCGGTAACGCCATCAATAATATGATTGACCGCGGATTGAACAATGTGGAATACATTGCCCTCAATACCGACGCGCAGGTACTCAAAAACAATATGGCGGATGTGACCATTCAGGTCGGCAAGTCGCTGACCAGCGGTCTGGGTGCCGGTGCGAGGCCGGAAGTGGGCCGCGAAGCTCTCGAGGAGAACCGTCATGAGATCGAGGAGACCATTGAAGGGGCCGACATGATCTTCGTAACGGCCGGCATGGGCGGTGGAACCGGAACCGGCGGCGCACCCGTGGTTGCCGGAATCGCCAAGCGCAAGGGCATTCTCACCGTGGGAGTGGTCACCACCCCGTTCGTGTGCGAGGGCCGCATCCGCATGAAGTATGCCATCGACGGCATCAATGAACTTAAGAAAAACTGCGATACGGTAATTGTGATCCCCAACGAGCGCCTGCTGGAGCTCTGCAGCGAGAATACCTCCATGATGGAGGCCTTCGCCATGGCCAATGATGTGCTCTACAGCGCAACCAGGGGCATTTCGGACCTCATCCTGATGCCGGGCCTCATCAACCTCGACTTTGCCGATGTGCGCACCACGATGATCGATGGTGGTGCAGCCATTATGGGATCGGCCACTGCCTCGGGTAACGACCGGGCCGAAATTGCCGCCCGCGAGGCCATCAACTCTCCCCTGCTCGACGGGGTGAGCATCCGCGGGGCCCGCAACGTACTCGTCAACATTTCTGCCGGCTCAACCATGGGCATGAAAGAGGTGACCACGGCCACCGGTATCATCCAGCAGGAAGCCGGCGACGATGCCGAGATCATTCTCGGTACCGTGCTCGACGAAACCTATGGAGATGAGCTGCGTGTGACTGTAATAGCAACCGGATTCGAGCTGTCGGACGACAGCAAGGGATCGCGCATCACCAACGGAAAGGCGGTTGTAAAAGAGCCGGTATCGCGTACAACATCCGCATCTGCCACGGCGGCATCGGCTGCGCCGGCAGCCACAGAGCAGCGCAAAACCCTGCCGAGCGCGCCGGTCATCGGTACACGTTTCGGTGTTGCAGCTCAGACAGAATTCTACAAGGGCGAAAAGAACCTGCGTCACCTCGATTCGCCGGCACTGCACCGTCGCGGCCTGAACATCCGCTCGATCGACGGCAAGGATGGCGACACCGAGAGCGCAAAGCAGGAGATCGATGCCATCCGCCAGGAATCCGATACCGGACGTCCGGCGCGGCCGCTCAAGGAACGTGAAGAACGGATCGACAAGAGCGATTCCGAACAACCCGCATTTCTCCGCAAGGTGATGGACTGATCCGCACCTTCGGAACCGTTTTCGATTGCTAAATAAAGGGGGCTGCCTTGACCGGAGCCCCCTTTCTTATTTTGATTTATGAAAGGTGACCAGGAGGGGGTGTTAGGATGCTTCGAACCGGGGAACTGTAGAACTTGTGAACAATAGAACGGTGAAGTGTTTTAGCGTGATGTCACCGGTAGCCACTAATTTTGCCCCAAACGGACATCACTAATCTGGAGGTGACAAACTTGTCACCTGTAGCACAAGCCCTGGCGCAGCGAGGGCGGAAGTCGAACCAGTGCGCAGAGCCTGAGCACTGCGCACTGGTGTAAAACCATCCGGAAGTTTTGACAAGCCACCACGTGCTTCGACTACACGCAGCTACGCTGCGTTGCGCTCAAGCATGACGTGGGGGCATTGGAGGGTGTTTTTGAAAGAAAAAAGATCATTATCTTTTGGCTTATGATCATACTGATTCTGGTTCTGATCGGGATATTTGCCGGGCTGCTGGCCGGTATGCTGGGCATTGGCGGGGGCGTTATCTTTGCACCCGTGTTGTTTTATATGTTTGATGCCCGGGGCATTGAAAATCCCGAGGTGTGGGCCATCGGTTCGTCGTTGCTCTGCACGCTGGCCACCTCTGTAAGTGCTTCGTTCAAACAGAACCGCCAGCGCACCTTCTCGGCGCGCGAAAGCCTGAAGGTGGGCCTGTTCGGCATCGCGGGAATCACGATCGGAAAGACGTATATCACCTCCGACTACTTCAATTCCGACATTTTTCTGAGCATCTTTTTTGTAATCCTGGTCTACACGGGCATTCAGTTTTTGCGAAAAGCCATGAAACGGGCAGCACCACCAGCACCCGGCACCGACCGCCTGGTGAACTGGCGCGAGGCGGTGCCCATCGGCGGCGGAGGCGGACTTATTGCCTCACTCACCGGCATCGGCGGGGGTATCGTTATGGTACCCATCATGAACATGATCTACCGGATCAGCTTCCAGAAGGCGGTGAGCATATCGGTCGGGGCCATCATGATCATCTCACTTTCGGGGGTGGTGCAGCTGGCCATATCGGCACCGGCCACGGCCGGCCTGTCGCCGTACACGCTCGGCTACATCGACTTCGGTACCGCATTCGCACTTGTAGTCGGTGCCATCGCCGGAGCTTACACCGGCACCTGGGCGCAGGGCAAAGTAAATCTGACCATCCTGAACGGCCTGTTCGCTGCCATGCTGCTAATCGCGGCAGTCAGGATGATCTATGATGTGTTTTTTTAGCTTTTTGTGATTCCCGGACATCATAATGCAGGATGCCGGATCAATCGAATCGTTTTGAGCACCACTATAAACCGTTTGATACCTGCCTGGTCTAATACTGAATCAACAATGAGTGTGAATCAGGCAGATGCAATCCCTTTGCATCGATATGATTGTTAATTTATTCAGATTTCGGAATTCAATCATTCAAAGCTTACAAACCTAATACGATCCCATTGATATATAACCTTCTGCTTCTGCTCCTGCTCATCTCCTTTTTGGGTTCATCCCAATTTGTTCAGCAAACCGACTCAGTCACTTTCCTGATTCTGGATGCGGAAACCTCCGGCCCGCTTACTGGTGCAACCGTATATGTGAGAGAGCTGGAACGGGGTGGTTCCGCCGATAATGATGGAGTTGTAACCCTAAAAGGATTGCCATCCGGAAGATTTACCTTTGAATTCCGGTTTGTCGGATACGAAACCTCTCTTATGGTTCTGGACATACCTGCCTCAATAATGCAGCCTGTGACCGTTCGGCTGGAACATGAACATGATCACATGGACGAAATCACGGTCTCAACCACACGAACCACGCGCTCTATTGAAGATTCGCCTACCCGTGTTGAGGCCATAACCCTGGAAGAAATCGAGGAAAAAGCAAACATGAGACCCGGCGATATCCGTATGCTGCTTGCGGAAAGTACCGGGATCCAGGTTCAGCAGACATCCCCGGTTAGCGGCAGCTCTAATTTCCGGATTCAGGGTCTCGACGGTCGCTATACCCAGTTGTTAATAGACGGTTTTCCTATCTATGGCGGCTTCTCGGGAGGATTAAGCATCATGCAAATTCCTCCGCTCGATTTACAGCAGGTGGAAGTGATCAAAGGGTCAAACTCCACCCTTTACGGAGGAGGCGCCATTGCGGGGCTGATAAACCTGATCAGCAAGCAGCCGTCCGATTCCCGCGAACTGTTACTTTTAGCGAATGCATCCACCACCAACAGTATTGATTTCAGCGGTTTTTATAGCGAGAAGTCGGGCAGGATTGGTGTTATGTTTTTTTCCGCCTACAACAGGAATTCAGGTTATGATCCATCACGTCAGGGATTTTCAGCCGTTCCCGAGTACGATCGTTTTACCGTTAATCCCAAACTTTTCTGGTACGCCGGCGAAAGAACCAAGATTATGGCAGGTGCCAGGGTTACAATTGAAGACCGTCTCGGTGGTGATATGCTCTACATCAAAGGAGAAGACCCGGCCGGCCGGTTTTTCGAGCAACACGATACCCGGCGTATATCCACCCAATTTTCCTTTGATCATGTACTTTCCGGTAAAACCACCCTGACCCTTAAAAACAGCCTCTCCTTTCTGGACCGTTCCATTCGGGTTCCCGGATTTTTGTTTGATGGTACACAAACAGCAAGTTTCAGCGAACTGTCGGTCAACCATGAATCAGCATCCGGCATCTGGTCGGGCGGGCTCAATCTGTGGACGGACCGTTTTGATGAAAAGGCCGGTCAGTCGGCCATCCCACAGGATCTTACATCACACATCATCGGGGCATTTGTTCAGAATACGGCTTCCTATACCGAAAAACTTTCAGTTGAAGCGGGGATCAGAGCCGATCTGGTAAGGCCGGAACCCGGTAATAATCTGAACGGACTGTTTATTCTGCCCAGGATTTCGGCCTTGTACCGGTTTGATTCCTCATGGTCTATGCGCCTCGGGGGAGGCATGGGCTATAAAACCCCGCAAATCTTCACCGATGAAGCAGAAAACCGTGCGTTCCGCAATGTTGCCCCGCCCGATTTTCCGACCGTTAAAGCCGAGAAATCGTATGGGCTCAATTATGATGTCAACTTCCGGACCGTACTGGCTGATCGCATTGTTTTCCGGTTTAACCAGTTATTCTTTGTCACCCGCCTCGACAACCCGCTGATGCTGGATCATGACGAAAGTGATGTTTTCCGCATGACAAATCTGGACGGGTTTATCAGCAGCAAGGGCAGTGAAACCAATGTGGCTTTTATAGTGGACCCTCTGAAACTGTTTTTCGGGTATACCCATATCGATGCCGGTCAGCATCATGATGGTTCTGTGAGCAGGATACCGTTGAATTCGCCCCATCAAATCAATGCCATACTGATGCTTGAGGAACACGGCTCCTACCGGCTGGGCTTTGAAGCCTATTACTACAGTCCTCAAAAACTGACCGATACAACGACCGGGCGCGGATACACCATTTTTGGTATCATGGGTGAAAAAACCTGGGGGATGGTCACTGTATTTGCAAACTTTGAGAACATCTTTGACACCCGGCAAACCCGGTTCGGCCCAATCTTCACCGGTACCCGGCAAGATCCTGAATTCCGGGATATTTTTGCCCCGCTTGAAGGCAGATACGTGAACATGGGGATCAAAATAAAACTTTGACGGGATGTCTCCGATTTCGGTCTGTACGATTCATGCAGACAGTTGCTTCAATTCGAGTCTGTTCAACACCATGTTGCAGGTGAATTGCCCGGATTTAAATCAGACCGGATACGAGCCGGGTGACGTTATACAGTCTCTGTTAGTCCGGCATGTTTGATACATGCCACGAGCATGGGCTCAGATGGCAAATGCGTTTTAGCTCAAAAGCAGCCGTTCTGTTGCCGAACTCAGCTTTATCTGCAACAACAAAATGCGCCGGCCAGGTTATGGCTCGAAAACCTGCTGCCGACCCAACCTCAGTCATATAAACAACATTTCTGTTATCGCTTACAACAACCGAATCAATACCAACAGAATAACTGGTATTTGGCCGCCATCCAACAAACACACCGATTACAAGTGAGTCTGAAAAATTTACATTCAACAGGCGTTCTTTTCTGATATTGTCGGTTGGGAACTCCGACAAAAAGGTTTCTGTATCCGTTTTGTTCATCAAAATGACGGATTCAAATTCATGAATCGCTGTTTCAGTTTGAAACGACTGAAATAAAGTGGTGAAAGGGATGTGCCTGGTTTCAATCTCCGTATTTGAACTGAATAACCCACAAGAGGTAAGCAGTAAACCAAGGATCAGGATATGGGATCTGTTATTTCTCACAGTATTTTTTCTGATGTATGGTTTAATATAAAAAACTACAATTCAAGGTGTGTAACAGATCGGTACTTCTGCAGGATGGTAACCAGCAGAAAGTGGCCGGCACCCTGAACGGCCTGTCCCGGGCAATTCTGCTTGTCTTGGCGGATGATTGAAATGAGCGGTACAACTTCAAAATTCATCCGATTTAGTTATTTAATATTACTATCAGTAATATTTATATTTACTTAGATCGTATTTAAATAATAACCCTCTCAGTAGACTCCAAGCAATGTTAAAACCCATCCGGCAAGCAAACAGAGGCGAGTATTTCACCATCCACAGTCTGGCTTGCAGTAGCGATGAAGCATTCGGCCTGCAGCAATTGGGATGTTTCGAGGGTGCATGCGGCAAAGTTGTCGCCGGCCGTTCCAACATCATCCTCCAGATCGGCGAAACCAGACTGGCCATTAGTGAAAGGCTCGCAAAAACGATAGTAATCCGCTCACAGTAAATAAAGATGGAAACCCTTCCTACCGGGGCACAAGGCATTCAAACCGATAATCTGAAGGTACCGCCGGACAAAAAAGTCCTGACGATTGCACTGGTCGGCAATCCCAATACCGGCAAGTCGACCCTTTTTAACGCACTTACGGGCCTCAGGCAGCAAATCGCCAACTACCCCGGCATTACGGTCGAGCGAATAACCGGGATCGCCACCATAGGTGACAAAACCTGCAGGATTATCGACCTCCCCGGTACGTACAGCCTCAATTCCAAAAAGATGGATGAGCGCATTACCAGCCGGACCCTCTTTGGCACGATACGGGGTGATGGTTCCGGTTCGAATTGTAACGATGAGGTCAGTTCCGGCAGCAGTGGCACATCCCACAAAAAGAGCACCGTGAATTTAAGTTCCGGCAGAAATGGAACAACTCACCCGAACCGTGTCGATGAGTACCGTTCTGACAGCTATGCAGAACCGCCCGACCTCATCCTCAACGTTGTGGATGCCTCGAACCCCGACCGGAACCTTTTCCTGACCACCCAACTGCTCGACACCGGCCTCCCCATGCTGGTTGTGCTCACCATGGATGATGTTGCCAGGAAAAAGGGCATCGCACCGGACCCGGAAAAACTGCAGAAGAAACTCGGGGTTCGGGTCATCTCCGTTACCGCTACCGACCGCCGGGCAGCCGATACCGTTAAAAATGCGATCCAAAAGGTTTCGCTCACCGGATCTGTTCCTCTGAAATGGCATCCCGATCCTGCACTACTGCTGGCTGTTGAGCATGTTACCGCCAACTGGATTGAACCGCACACCAGCCTCCCTCCCTCCGCGCACATTATTGAAGCGCTTCACCTGATCAGCGATGAACAGATCACATCCCCCTTTTATGAGTCCGCCGCCCCGCCCGGACTGCAAATGACCGCTCAAACCGTAGCGGATGAAGCCCGTGCCATGATCCGGCACGCCGGCGGCAATCCCGTGGCCATCGAAGTGCTGAACCGTTACGATTTTATCGGCGACTGTACGGGCGTACCCGCCACACGGTCAGCCGACGACCATTTGGCCATAACCGACCGGATCGATGCCGTGGTCACCCACCGGGTGTTCGGACCTGCCATTTTCGCGCTGATCCTGATGCTCATCTTTCAGGCCATCTTCTCCTGGGCCGCGCCCTTCATGGACCTGATTGATCTCGTCTTCGTCACCTCCGCCGCATGGCTTTCGGAAAACCTGCCTCCCGGCATCCTCAACGATCTGCTCACCGAGGGTGTGCTGGCCGGCCTCGGCGGCGTCGTCATTTTCCTGCCGCAGATCCTGTTCCTCTTTTTCTTCATCAACATCCTGGAAGGCAGCGGCTACATGGCCCGCGCTGCGTTCGTGATGGACGGCCTCATGTCGCGTATCGGGCTGCACGGCCGGTCGGTGGTGCCGCTGGTTTCCGGCTTCGCCTGTGCCATTCCGGGCATCATGGCCACACGCAACATCGAAAACCCCCGCGACCGGTTCATCACCATCATGGTGCTCCCCTTCATGACCTGCTCAGCCCGGCTGCCCGTCTATGCGCTGCTTATCGCGGCCTTCATCCCGCCGACGCTTGTGCTGGGTTTTCTCAGCATGCAGGCCGTAGTCTTCTTCGGCCTCTATTTTTTCGGGATCTTCATGGCCGTACTTGCCGCCCTGGTCCTGAACCGGATACTCCCGAAGGGCAAGCCGAACCCGTTCGTGATGGAACTGCCCGGTTACCGGATGCCCGACTGGCGGGTCGTTTTTGCCAACGCAATCGACCGCGGACGTGTATTCGTGACGGAAGCGGGCAAGATCATCATTGCCATCTCCATCGTGCTGTGGTTCCTGGCTTCGTATCCGAAGGTGGATGGGGGTCCGCAGGCATCCGCTACAAGTGTTCCGGAATCCGGGCCGGCGTATGCCATTGCAGAGGCACCGGGAAGCACCTTCCAAACCAGGGCAGCCGGTAGCGGTGGTAATGAAACGTTCACAGCGGATGAAAATGGAAATCCGCCATCAATGCTTACCGGGCCGTTACCCAACGGCGAAACGGTTCTGACAGATGAAACCCCCGAATCCTCACAGCTCAAAAACAGCTATGCAGGGCGGTTCGGCAGCCTGATCGAGCCGGTGATCCGTCCCCTGGGCTTCGACTGGAAAATCGGCATCGGCCTGATCACCTCCTTCGCCGCGAGGGAAGTGATCGTGGGCACCCTGAACACGATCTACAGCGTCGGTGCGGACAACGGGTCGGCAGAGCCCCTCCGGCAGAAGCTGATCAACGACACCCACGCCGACACCGGCCAGCCGGTCTACACCATTGCCACCGCCCTGTCGCTGATGGTGTTCTTCGCGCTGGCCATGCAGTGCATGAGCACGATCGCCGTCGTTCGCCGCGAGACCGGAACCTGGAAATGGCCCCTGGTGATGCTGGGCTATATGACCGCCCTGGCGTATGTGTGCTCATTTATCACGTACCAGGTGGCGGGGTTGTTTTAGAATGGGTTATGTGAGATAGCTTACAGTTCATAAGCTGTCAATAATCGGTAAATAGTCATTAGTATTATAATGCTGGCATAAATGGCTAATTGTGAATTTCCTTATCGCAATTTTAACAAACCACAAACAGCCTTCCCTCAGGTGCCTGAATTAGCCAATCTGCACAAACTACAAAAATGACAAAACTGCATTTCCTACTTGACTTTTTCTGTTGATGACCCTATAATTACAAAAACTGTATTTCTGCATTATTAAACTTTATGATCAAAAAGCTAAAACACGTCGCATATGTTCAGATGGGATACTCATTCAGATCCCGTCTCGAAATCTCTGAAGATGGCGATGTTGCGGTTATTCAGATGAAAGACCTTCGCAATGACAACACTGTAAACTGTGATGATCTGGCGGAAATAACGATGGAAGATGTAAAAAAACACCATCTTGCTCAAAAAGGCGACCTGGTTTTCAGATCTCGTGGACACGTAAACACATCTGCAATCCTTATTGATGATCCGGGCAGCGCTGTTGTTGCCGCACCCTTATTAAGAATTCGGGTTACAAAGCCGGATTTGGTTTTACCCGAATATCTTAACTGGTACATCAGGCAGCGGGATGCTCAAGTTTTTCTTGCCAGCAGAGCCAGGGGCACGGTTCAAAAAATGATCAGCAAGCAGGCGATTGAAGAACTTGAGGTTGCGTTGCCATCAATAGAAAAGCAGAAAAAAATCGTGGAGTTGGCATCGCTCATCAACAGAGAACAAACCCTGCTTAATACGCTGGCCGATAAACGAGAGCAATACATATCATTACTACTAATGCTTTGTGCAAAAGGAGATTAAAACATGAGCGGTAAGATTGAACAGAAAGACATTAACAACGCAGCATGGGCAGCGTGTGACACCTTCCGTGGAGTTGTTGATCCGGCTCAATATAAAGACTACATCCTGGTGATGCTGTTTTTGAAATATATCTCCGATGTGTGGCAGGATCATTACACGACATATCAGAAGCAGTATGGTGATGACGATGTTCGCATAAGGCGAAAACTTGATCGTGAACGATTTGTTCTCCCGGTGGTGAAGCTCACTGAAAAAGATGAGGTAACCGGTGCGGAAACCGTTCTGGATGAATTCCCGGCCACCTATTACAGCCTGTATGAGCGCAGATCAGCAGCTAACATCGGTGAGCTCATCAACATCGTACTCGATCATATTGAAGAGAACAACAAGAGCAAACTCGAAGGGGTTTTCCGCAACATCGACTTCAACAGCGAGGCCAACCTCGGCAAAACCAAAGATCGCAACCGCCGCCTTAAACAGCTGCTTGAAGATTTCCACAAACCTCAGCTTGACATGCGTCCCAGCCGTGTTTCCGAGGATGTAATCGGCAATACCTACATCTACCTGATTGAGCGCTTCGCCTCCGACTCCGGTAAAAAGGCCGGAGAGTTCTTTACCCCGCTGAAGGTGACTGAACTGGTAGCCAAACTTGCAGGACCCAAACCGGGTGACCGAATCTGCGACCCGGCCTGCGGATCAGGCGGCCTCCTGATTCAGGCTGCGAAAGTGGTGGGCGACCGAAATTTTGCCCTTTTTGGACAGGAGTCCAACGGTAGTACCTGGGCGCTCTGCCGCATGAACATGTTCCTGCACAGCTTTGACAGCGCCCGGGTGGAATGGTGTGACACACTGAACAGCCCACTGCTGGTGGAAAATGACCGGCTCATGAAATTCAATTGCGTGGTGGCCAATCCGCCATTCTCGCTTGATAAGTGGGGTGCCGAGAATGCCGAGAGCGATCAGTACAACCGCTTCTGGCGAGGGGTTCCGCCGAAAAGTAAAGGCGACTGGGCCTTCATCAGCCACATGGTGGAAACCGCTCTTGAAAAGCAGGGCCGGGTTGCCGTGGTGGTTCCCCATGGCGTGTTGTTCCGAGGCGCAGCCGAAGGACGTATCCGCGAGAAAATGATTGAGGAAAATCTGTTGGACGCCGTCATCGGTCTGCCGGGGAACCTGTTCCCGACCACCAACATTCCGGTGGCGATTCTGGTCTTTGACCGCTCCCGTGAAAAAGGCGGCGTTCGTGAAGATTGTAAAAACATCTTCTTTGTCGATGCCAGCCGGGAGTTTGTATCCGGGAAAAACATGAACACCCTCTCGGAAGCGCACATCTGCAAGATCATGGAGACCTACGCCGCCCGGGCTGAAGAAGAAAAATACGCCCATGTGGCCGAGTTTGCCGAGATCAAGGAAAACGACTTCAACCTTAATATCCCCCGCTATGTGGATACCTTTGAAGAGGAAAAGGAAATCGATATCGATGCGGTGCAGGTGGAAATTGACGATCTGGAAAAAGAGCTGGCATCGGTGCGGGTGAAAATGGCCGAGAAGCTCAAGGAGATTCAGCGATGAAGCATAAGTACAATGTTCCCAAAGGATGGAAACACATAAAGCTCAAAAAGTTATTAACTCAAGATGTAAAGAATGGATATTCGCCAAATTGCCCTGAGGAGCCTAATGGTAGCTGGATTTTAGGCTTAGGGAACCTAACTGAAAATGGATTTGATCCAACTCAAGCGAAACCTGCTCCCAAAGGTGATAGCAGAGTGAAAGATTTCTTATTGGAGCCCGGCGATTTTTTGATAAGTAGATCCAATACGCTGGATAAAGTCGGAAGGTCAGCATTGTTTAGAGGAGAAATAGAAAACTGCTCCTATCCTGATTTACTCATGAGATTTCGTGTCGATGAATCTCAGATAACAAATGAATTTCTGGAAGGCTATTTACGTAGCTCAATAGTCCGGAAGTACATTCAAAGCTGCGCCTCCGGTACAAGTGGAAGTATGGTAAAAATCAATAAGACAGTCGTCGAAAAAATACCGGTTATTTTGCCTCCGCATACCGAACAAAAAGCCATTGCTGATCTGCTGTCCACTTGGGATAAGGTCATCGAGAAAACCGAACGGCTAATTCAGGCGGAGGAAAAACGGTTTAAGTGGCTGTTGCGGGAGTTGATTTCAGAGCCAAAGAATACACAGAAAAACACGGAATGGAAAAAGGTGAAACTGGGAGAGGTTTGTAAAATTGCTAGTAAAGAAAAGCTACGTTCTGTCAATGGTCATTTTCTTCTTACTGTCAAACTGCATTGTTTGGGGATAGAAAGAAATGATCGCATTGCTCCAAAACTCACCGAACGAGGACGCCCATATTTTCAGCACAAATCCGGTGATTTTCTTATTGGGAGACAAAATTTTCACAATGGTGGATTTGGAATTATCCCACCAGAATTGGATGGAGGCATTACCTCAAATGCAATCTCTTGTCTCATAGTGAATGAATCAAAGCTTTCAAAAGACTTTCTTTGGTTCCAATTCGCCAATCCCAATTACTACAAGAAGATTGGGCATGTAATGGACGGTACCGGGCAGAAAGAGTTGTCAGACAAGCAAATTTTAAAGTTGAAAATCCGTCTACCTAGAATCGAAACGCAAAATCATATCGTCGAAACACTATCCTCAGCCCAAAGAGAAGTCGATCTGCTGAAACAGCTCGCAGATAAATACAAAACCCAGAAACGCGGCCTGATGCAGAAGATGCTCACCGGCGGATGGCGGATAAAACCGGAAATCGTTAACCAATACATGGAGGCGTAATCATGGCTAAAGGTAAAAATCAGCACGTTGTAAAACATCCCGATGGCTGGGCGGTTAAAGGCGAAGGTAACAGCAAGGCGACCAAGGTCACCCGTACCCAGGCCCAGGCCATTGAAACAGCGGAGAACATCGCCAGAAACCAGAAGTCGGACACAAAAATTCATGGCGAGAACGGAAAGATCCGTGCTGGCAACAGCTACGGAAATGACCCGTGCCCTCCCAGGGATAAAAAATAAGGAGTGTGCATGGGTAAGCCTTTCAGAATATTGAGCATTGATGGCGGCGGGATTCGAGGAATATATCCCGCCCATGTTCTTCGGTGTATCGAAGAACGCCTTCAAATAAATCTCTTCGACACGTTCGACATGATTGCCGGAACAAGCACCGGTTCGATCATCGCTGCCGGAGTGGCTACGGGTTTGCCTGCGGTTGACATCGTGGCGATGTACAAAGAGCATGGCGAAGAAATATTCCGGAAGAAGCGGTTTTTCCTACCCAAGAAAAGCGTTCAGCCCATGTTCGATAGTGTCTACGATGCCCAATATCTTGAAAAAGTGCTCACAGGGGTGTTTCAGGACAAGCGGCTGGGTGACATAAAAAAACCACTGCTGCTTCCCTCCACCGATATCGGCAATGGTTGTATTCACGTTCTGAAGTCCGGCTACTCCAAGGAATTTACTCGTGACAATGCCGTGCTGGTAAAAGACGCGGTATTGGCGTCCTGTTCGGCACCGACCTATTTCGATCCCCATCGACTGAATGAGTATCTCCTCGCCGATGGCGGGCTTTGGGCCAACAACCCTGCGCTGGCTGCTGTGATTGATGCCAAGAAGCGACTCGGTGTTATTCAGGATGATATTCAAATCCTGACAATCGGCACCGGCCATTCGAAAACCATGTACGGCACGAATAACTCGCGAAAATGGGGACTGATTAATGGCTGGAAACACAAGGAGTTCATCAGCTTCATCCTGTCCCTGCAGAGTCAAAGTGCTCTGAACTATCTTAATCTCATGCTCCACCCCGGGCAGATCAAACGGATTGATTTTGAATCCGACCTGCCGTTACCGATGGATGACATGTCCATGCTGGATGACCTCATTTCCAAGGCGGATCACAATTTTACCCATGAGTCTAAATCGATCAGGGATTTTCTAACAAAAGGAGACAGCCAATGATTACCAACGAACAAAAACGAGTCGTTATTGACAATATGGTCAAATTGCTGGAGCTCCCAGATTCGGCCTATGACAAAGCGCGTAAAAGGTATGAGGATCTCGGGGAGTGGTTTGACCGCGAAGAATCAGCCGTGTCGGGAAACAATCCGCATATTTTCCCGCAGGGATCGTTCCGCTTTGGTACAGCGATACGCCCACTTGATGAAAGTGAAGTATATGACCTTGATCTTGCCTGCAAGCTCCGGGATAGTATCACCAAGGACAGCCATACCCAGGAAGACCTTAAAAAGCTGATTGGCATTGAGTTGGAGGGCTATCGGAAAGCCCGGGGCATCAAGAGTGAACTGGAGCCGAAGCATCGCTGCTGGCGTCTTGAGTATCAAGATGACCTGAGCTTTCACATGGATATTGTTCCGTGTATTCCAGCGGATAAAAAACGGCGGCAAGCCATATTAGAGTCAATTCGTAAGACAGGTCTGGAGGATTCTGTGGCCAAGTCTGCATCCCATACAACGGTATCCATAACGGACGATCGACACAAGGGATATAAGCATATATGCGATGACTGGAACATCAGTAACCCCGAAGGATATGCCAGGTGGTTTGAATATCGAATGAATCCACAGCAAACAAGAATCCTTATGGAAAAGGCTCAGGTGGATGATGTGCCCTTGTTCAAGAAGAAAACACCTTTGCAGCGGGTGATTCAGATTCTAAAGCGTCATCGTGATAACTGGAGCAAGGACAATCCGGATTCCAAGCCCATTTCCATCATCATAACGACACTGGCCGCCAGAGCCTATGACGGCGAGACAGATATCGTTACTGCACTTGGGAATGTGCTTGATAAGATGGGCGGTTTGGTACGACCGACAAAACCACGGGTTCCCAATCCCGTTGACCCCGACGAGGACTTTGCCGACCGCTGGTATAGGCATGATTGTCTGCACCTGAGACTGGAGGAAAATTTCAATGCCTGGCTTCTGCAGGCGAGAACTGATTTTCAGCATCTTACCTCCACGACTGACACTGAATTTCTCTGCGAACACATCGAAGAGAAGTTCTCATTGCGAGTGAACGAGGCGGAGTTGAAGAAGCAGCTGGGTATTAGCGTTGCCAGCGTTAACATTATAACTCCCAAAACACACACGATTGACCGACAAGACTCGGCCAGACCGTGGGAATGGTAGCTGAATGGGAGTATTGGCATTGAATAGCTTGAGCCAGTTTCTGCGCGATTATCCCGGCATGTCGACAGCGCCATGCTCGGTTGCAGGCGTTTGCCTGCGTGGGAAATTTCGATTCAAGGCCAGCGAGTCTGGCGGTGATGAAATAGATGTTTCCTACAAATTGGAAATCGTTGTTCCGGATAAATTCCCGCAGGCTCTTCCAAAGGTGAAGGAAACCGGTGGCAAGATTCCGTGTGACGGAAATTTTCATGTCAATCCGGACGGAACCCTTTGTCTGGGGTCACCGCTCAGACTGTTGATGAAAGTCCATAGCTCACCAAGTCTGACCGGCTTTGCAGATAATTGCCTTGTACCGTACCTATATGCTGTTTCATACAAGCTGAAGAACGGTGGAGAATTTCTTTTTGGTGATTTGGCACATGGTGATCAGGGAATTGTGCAGGATTATTCCAAATTGCTGGGTTTAAAAGATGGGTATAAGATTGATAGGGCCATTCAGTTGTTATCGATAAAAAAACGGATTGCGAACAAACGACCCTGCCCATGTGGATGTGGAAGAAGACTAGGAGTATGCACTTTAAATAAAAAATTGAACGAGTTTCGCAAAATGGCACCAATGTCATGGTTCAAAGCACATGCATCAAAAGAATGGAGCCGTATTTAGAAAAACATGGCGAGATGTCTAAAAATCGAAGAGCAAAAAATGATTTTTAAATACAGCATTCATTAATCAGCCAACCATCAGCCATAGTATGCTCGTCAATGACGATTGAAACAGAAACAGCTCATGACTAAAGAATCCCAAATCATCGAATTGAAGCAAACCTGGCGGGATGAATACCTTAAATGGGTATGTGGCTTTGCCAATGCGCTGGGGGGGCGCATCTATATTGGTGTAGACGACGACGGGCACGTGGTGGGTGTGAATAATGCAAGTAAACTTCTCGAAGACCTGCCGAATAAAATACGTGATCATTTGGGACTTATGCCCCATGTTAATCTGTTGCAAGACGATGGTAAATCATACATTGAAATTATAGTTGAGCCATCAAACGTGCCGATTTCCCTGCGGGGTTCCTACTACTGGCGTTCCGGCAGTGTAAAGCAAGAATTGAAAGGCCAGGCCTTGAACGATTTTCTGATGAAGAAAATGGGTATGTCCTGGGATCGGGCCGTTGAGGAAAAAGCGACGCTGCAAGACATCGATGAATATGCCATTGAATACTTCAGAAAAGATGCAGCCCGGGCAGGACGTCTTTCTGATCTGAGTGATTTATCAGATCATGAGGTCCTGAAAAAGTTACGTCTACTCACCCGCGATGGGCTCACTCGTGCGGCCATAGTTTTATTCGGCAAAAACCCCGGTGAATTTTATCCCAATCTGTTCGTGAAAATCGGGCGTTTTGGGACCAGCGATGTAGACCTGCGCTTTCAGGAGGTGTGTGAAGGTAATCTGATTCAGATGTTGAGAGATGTGATGGAGCAGCTTGAGAAAAAGTTTTTGATCAAACCGGTGCGTTTTGAGGGTATTCAGCGCATTGAGGAGCTGGAATATCCCGTGGCAGCGTTACGTGAAATGCTTTTAAATGCATTGGTGCATCGCAACTATTTTGGCAGTATGACTCAGATGAAGGTTTACAACGATACATTAACACTCTGGAATGCCGGAACCCTGCCGGAGGAACTGTCGATTGAGAAGTTGTTTCAGGTGCATGAATCAATCCCACGCAACCCATTGATTGCCGAGGTATGCTATCGTGCAGGCTACATCGATTCCTGGGGGCGTGGTATTCAAAAGATTGCCGATTCCTGCAAAGATGCCGGTTTGCCACCCCCGGCATTCAGTGAACGTTCTGGCGGGGTGCTGGTAACATTAACCCGGGAGCAGGTGAAAACGCCTGTCAAAACGCAGGTGAAAACGCCTGTCGAAACGCAGGTGAAAACACCCGATGCAATTCTTATGACGTTGAAAAATGATCCATCTTTAACACTGGCTGAAGTCGCTCATCGCATTGGCAAATCGGTCAGCGCAGTTGAACGGGCGGCCAAAAAATTAGGCGACCAGGGAAAATTAAAGTATATCGGTCCGCAAAAAGGCGGCCATTGGGAGGTGCAAGAGTAATTATGACTGATTTTTATACCAATGAAAAACTGATCTCCCAGATTCCAGCGGTGCAGCTGCTTCTGGCACTCGGATTCGAGTACATTACTCACGAAAGAGCGTTAAGTGAACGGCAGGGCAGAACTTCCAATGTTCTGCTGGAGAACATTTTGCGCAGTCAGCTAAAATATATTAACCGCATTCGCTACAAAGGTGGCGAGTACCTTTTCAGCGAAGAGAATATTCAGTCGGCAATCCAAAAGCTGAAAAACATTAAATATGATGGTTTACTAAAAACCAATGAAGCTGTTTACGATCTGATCACACTCGGTGCGGCTATGGAACAACCCATTGAGGGTGACTCAAAGAGCTTCAACTTGAACTATATCGACTGGCGTAATCCCGGGCGAAATACGTTTCACGTAACTGTTGAATACAATGTGGAACGATCACGATCAACAGAAACTGTCCGGCCGGACATCGTTCTCTTCGTAAACGGTATTCCTTTTTGTGTTATTGAATGTAAAGCCCCACATATAGAGGTCACTCAGGCTGTTTCGCAAATGATCAGAAATCAGAACGATGACCATATACCGAAGCTTTTCATCTATTGCCAGTTGGTTCTGGCGATAAATAAGAATAGCGCCAAGTACGCAACTACGGGGACCCCGGCAAAATTCTGGAGCGCATGGAAAGAATCCGGATTGACATCGAAGCACGATAATAGTGCGAAAATAACAGAACTGGACAGGCTGGTTCAGGAATCATCCAAATTTGATATAAATCCGGATGATTATTCATTATCTACTGTTCAATCCATGTTTGAAAAAACTCGCTTGGTTACAGAGCAGGATAAAGCAGTGTACGCGCTTTGCCGCCCTGAAAGACTGTTTGAGTTGGCATGGAAGTTTATGATATTCGACGGGGGTATAAAAAAAGTTGCCCGCTATCAGCAGTATTTCGTCATCAAATCAACACTGATCAGGATAAAGCATTTTGACAACTCCGGTTCACGCAAAGGCGGTGTGATTTGGCATACTCAGGGTTCCGGAAAATCTCTGACCATGGTAATGCTGGCAAGAAACCTGGCTCTGGATCCTGAAATTTTGAATCCACGAATAATTCTAGTAACTGACCGGGACGATCTTGACAAACAGCTTGGGAATACCTTTGCTGCCTGTGGCCTGGATGCAAACAGGGCCACTTCAGGCAGAAATCTTCTGGAACTTGTAGCTGAAAATAAATCCGGTATAATCACCACCCTCATTCACAAGTTCGACAAGGCATATACGATAAAAAAGTACCAGGATGAATCCCCCGACATTTTCATTCTTGTGGATGAGGGCCATCGAACACAGTTCGGTTCATTGTCAGCAAGAATGAGACAAATGTATCCCAATGCCTGTTATCTGGGATTTACCGGCACTCCACTGCTTAAAAAGGAAAAGAATAGTTTTACCAAATTTGGTGAACTGGTGGAACCTCATTATTCAATCACACAGGCAGTTGAAGACGGGGCTGTTGTTCCTCTTTTATACGAGGGACGGCATGTGGAGATGACCCAGAACCAGACGGCAGTGGATTTATGGTTTGAACGACACACGCAGGGATTGACCAAAGAGCAGCAGGCCGATCTGAAACGAAAGTACGCGCGAGCTGAAATGCTGAACAAGGCGGATCAGGTCATATATATGAGAGCTTTTGACATTAGTGAACATTTTCACTCCAACTGGCAGGGAACTGGTTTCAAAGCACAGTTGGTGGCACCGAATAAGGCATCTGCACTCAAGTACAACACCTATTTAAATGAAATCGGGATTGTGAGTTCCGAGGTCGTTATATCGCCGCCCGATATGCGTGAAGGCTATGAAGAAACAGATGATGAGACTACGGATGAGGTTCTGAAATTCTGGCAAAAAATGATGCAACGCTATGGGAGTGAAGAAGAATATACCAAGCAGCTCATCAATCAGTTCAAGCACGGTGATGACCCGGAAATTCTTATTGTTGTTGATAAGCTGATCACAGGTTTTGATGCACCTCGAAATACGGTTCTCTATTTATGCAGGGTACTCAAAGAACATACATTGCTACAGGCAATAGCGCGCGTTAATCGCCTGCACGAGGGAAAGGATTTCGGTTATATTGTCGACTATGCAAGTATCCTTGGTGAACTGGACAATGCGCTCACAATGTATAGTGCATTTGAAGGGTTTGATGAATCCGACCTCGCTGGCACACTTACATCCATTAATAATGAAATAGAAAAACTGCCGGTCCGCTACTCTGATCTTTGGGATCTGTTTAAGGCAGTAAAACATTCATACGATGAAGAGTCTTATGAAGTATTGCTGGCTGATGAAGAGTTGAGAGAAGAGTTTTATAGCCGTCTGCTGGAGTTTGGGAAAACCCTGAGCATTGCACTCTCATCTTCAAAATTTCTGACCGAAACCGATGAAAAAACATTGAACAGATACAAGGCAGATTTTCGGAAGTTTCAGTTGCTCAGGAAGGCAGTCAAGCTGAGATATGCTGAGGCTATAGATTACCGGGATTACGAGCCTAAAATCAAAAAATTGCTGGATACTCACATTCAAGCCAACGAGGTAATTAAACTGAATGATCCGGTAAATATTTTTGACGACGAAATGTTTAGTATGGTCAAAGAAGATCAAGGCGTTTATCAATCCGAGAAAACCGTAGCCTCAAGGGCTGACACGATTGCACATGCTACAAAGAGAACTATTACGGAGAAAATGGATGAAGATCCCGCATTTTACGAAAAGTTCTCAAAGCTGATACAGCAGGCAATTGATGATTTCAGGGCCAAAAGAATATCGGATCTGGACTATCTGAAGAAAGTCGTGGAAATTCGCAACAAGGTTGTTGGCCTGGAACATGACGATATACCTGATGAACTAGCTGGAAATGAAGATGCCATGGCCTATTTCGGAGTGGTTAAACCCTTCCTCGAACAACACCTGTTAAGTGAAGCCGAGATTGAGTCGGTAGCCATTGATATGGCATTAGCTATTCTCAACATTTTGGAAGATCACAAAAAAATTCATTTCTGGGATGACGAGGATGCTCAAAAACAAGTGGTTAATGAAATTGACGATTATTTGTTTGATGAACTCAAATCAACAAGACGTATTGAATTATCCCTTTATCAGATGGACGATATAATAGATAAGGTGCTTCAAGTAGCCAAGCACAGGAGTTTTGGTTAATGGCTGAAATTATCAATCATGAAAGACACTCGATTGTATTTGGGCGAAAGATCATTGACTTCAAATTGTTGTATTGTGAAAGGAAAACAATTGAAATTTCTGTATATCCTGATAGTTCAGTTATCGTAAAAGCACCAATTGAAACAGACCAAATACGAATCGGGGAAAAAGTACTCAAGAGAGCTGGCTGGATTATTAAACAACTTTCATATTTCAAACAATTTAATCCTAGGACACCAGCTCGATGTTACGTGAGTGGTGAGACACATATGTATCTTGGAAAGCAATACCGCTTAAAATTATTGGCAGGAGAAGTCAATTCGGTCAGGCTATCTCGCGGCTATTTTTATGTAACCTGTCTTCATGAGACAACGCCTGATATTGTTAAAAAACAACTGAATAAATGGTATTCGGAAAAAGCCAACGTACATTTTTCAGAAAGTATAGAGCGTTGCTGGCTGAAATTCAAACCCCCTGGTTTATACAAACCCAAACTATCTGTAAGGAGAATGCAAAAAAGGTGGGGTAGTCTATCCGACAAGGGTACATTGACCCTAAATACAGAATTAATAAAAGCTCCAAAAAAGTGCATTGACTACGTCGTAACACATGAGTTGTGCCATCTTGTATATCATGATCACAGTTCAGAATTTTATAAACTCCTCGAATCTATCATACCAGATTGGAGGAAAATCAAACACAAATTGGAGTTAATTACTTCGTGACAATCTGATCTGAACAGGTCTATATGCGGCCATTCTGCACATTACCGTCATTCTTACACCACTCCGACTCCATGTTACTTATATAGCTCCCTTTGATGACGGGTTCGGTGTATGTTAAGGTCTTGCGTGATAACTACCATCGTTCTTCTCTACTGCTTGTATCCACTCTCCATCTGGAACTCCCCGTTTATATTCATCGACTTTACTGTAAACTCCAATCTGATCCACTTCGGTAAGAATAGCGAGACCCTTGCTAAACGAGTAGCTATATTCTCATCAAAATAGAATCTCGTTGCAGCCGATCGCTTCATAAATGCCTTTACATCTTCTACATCTTTTTGATTCAATTTGTACACGAAAGCGATATGACCCGGGGAATCACAAGCCCTTAGCATAGTGATAACTGCCTCAGCCGCGGTATTGGAACCGGTGATGACCGGCTGACTGTCAAGGTCAGTTGAAATGGATTTCCCGGCTCGACGAACTGGATTATGAGGTATTGACGGAATCCAACATTAAGACACCCCGGGAGAGAATGATCTCCTCAAGAAACGACGCGCTCTTCAGCCCAAGGTACTGTGCTTTCAGGGATACCGGATCTGAGTTATCGGTGCTGCAGATCAACTATGCCATATCAGCCGCCAACATGTCAAATTTAGGCAACCTGATAAGAATGCAATTTTCCGACCGGCCCGTATTCCACAGTATTTACATCGATACAGGCACAGGGGAATTATCGCTCTCGGAAATGGAAAAGGAAGACAGCCCGGAACTATTCATGTCGAGAAAAGACGGTCAGGTCATCAC
>JBLRWO010000035.1:0-37048 GCA_047921215.1 Cyclonatronaceae bacterium
GCCTGCTTTTCGGAGCTCTCCTGATAAGAGAAATAGGCCAGGGAGATAATGAATGTGGTAATATTGCTGAATGCACCGGGATCGTATGCGGCACCGCCAGTAAGAAGCGAACGCAGAAAAAGCAGTACAGAGATGAGTAATGAGATCAGAATACCGTCGATGATTATCGCAATAAATCGTTTCCAGAAACCTGCATAATTATCCATAGAACCCTCACTGTGGTTGATTTGGTTATAATTGAATGATGTTATTGGTCATGTAGCCATGCTATAGTGGTGTGTCAACCACATTCCCCGGCATTGTGAATATAGAGGAGAACGCATTTTTTTCATAACAGCCCTTTTTCCCGAACCTGGCGTAAACAACATTTTGGAATTCCGGTGCGTAATAATGCTGTAAACCGTAACCAGACCCCAGTGTTATGTTATCTGTTACCATCCTCGCCATCACAATGCTCGGATTGGCCGTATCGGGCAGCCAGCCGGGCCAGCGATATGAATCTAACCATAGCTATTCACACGATCGGGTAATCTCGGTCATAACGGATTATGATGACATGGTTGAGGTAGTGCTTACACGGCGACACCTCATTGTAACCCCCATACATCAGACGCGTTACAGGAGATCACCGGCGAATGCATCGGTATCGGTAAACATACCGGGTCCCGGCTTTGAGGTGATACTCAGAAAAGATGTGCCGGTCAGATCGACGGTGAGAAGGCCGCAACCGCGTTACTATCCCATTGAATCGGTGCGCAATCTCCGGCATCACAGGGGTGAGCTTGTTATTGTACATCAGCATGGACGCAGAACCGTTCAGGAGTATGTAAGGCTCGACGGGCCACGGTCATATCCCCTGGAATTCAGCAAAAGGGATGTCAAGCGGATGTCTGAAGACCTAAGACGTGCAAAAAAATACCGCAGGCGATAAATCTTTTGCCTTCAGTGGATATGGCATAAAAAAAGCCGCTACCGGAGACCGGGCGGCTTATAACCGAGTAATACGCTGGTGAATCGGGTGGGATTCGAACCCACGACCCACGGCTTAAAAGGCCGTTGCTCTACCAGCTGAGCTACCGATTCCTGGAATTTCCAAAGACTTCAAATATACCCACATGTTATACACAAAATCAACATAAAATTGATGTTTTCAGCCGGAAAATCAAATGGCCCTGCAAAATGATGGCGGGTTGATTTTTCGACAAAAAGAGGATAAACTCTGAAGTGCACAGCAGCATTAACAGTAAAGAACGTTCGAGACAACGGGTTTTTACCGAATTTCATTCCGGAGGATCTATAGAGATACAGCTACTGATTATAAAGCAGCCTTATTTTACCCAAGCTATATCCTGACAACATGATTCTTCCGGACCGTTCTGCGGGTGGTCATCCTGATTACCTCCATTTTCAGATTTCAACGCCCTTTGCCATTGGCGATGTTAACGTATACCTCATCAGGGATGAGAAGAACGTGCTTATCGACTGCGGGCCCAAAACCAGGATCGCCGCACAGACACTGATCGCACAACTTGCGGAAGCGGGGCTAAAACCCGGCGATATTGATGAAATCTGGCTTACCCACGGCCATCCCGATCACGGCGGGCTCGCGTCCACATTGCGCGATAAGCATGATATCAGATTATTTGCTCATCGCGGGGAAAGGGGAAATATTTCGAAGAATACCGACCGGCGGCTGTATGGCGGGTTTTTTGAGGATGCCGGCGTACCCGGATATCTTATCCATGAGATGGACATGCAGAACAAATGGTACAATGTCTATTCAGACGCCACAGAGGTAGACGGTTGGATTGAGGATGGCGATGAACTTATAACTGGCCGCCACCGCTTTACTGCTCATCACCTGCCGGGCCACAGTCCCGGGCATCTGGCATTTACCGATGAAAACGGAAATATTTTTTTGGGAGATGTTTTGCTGCAGCGTATATCATCGAATGCTATCATCACATTTGATCCCGACACAGGTAAACGGCAGAATTCACTTAAGCAGCTGCGTGAGTCGATGAAAAAAATATCATCCGTAACCGGAATGGTATATCCGGGCCACGGTTTGCCATTTTCCGGTGCCGCAGAAACGGTTCAGCACCAACTGGAATCGCATGAAAAACGGTACATGAAAGTGCTTGAAATCCTTTCCGGTGATCCCGCATCGCTGTTTGATACCGCAAAAAAGATGTTTCCCGAAATTGAGCGACCTGAACTCACATTTTTATGCATTTCGGAGGTAACCGGATATGTAGACAGGGCTATTAATGAGGGTTTTGCCAAAACAGAAATCATCGATGGGAAAAAGGTAATTTCCGGGAATATGCCCCTCAATGATGCGGCGTGTTAGTCTGTTACTGTTTGACCGGCCGCATTGCGGTGATAGTTAACCCAATCGGGGATCTGCTACGGTTTTAACACAGCGGTTCTGAAGGAAAATCAGTGCAGACAATCCCGAATCGAATCACACCGGCAAGCCCGTTCCCCCAATCAGTGGACCAGTGGTAAAATTCCGTTTATGATGAACTGTACCCCGATGCAGAGGGCTATAAAACCCATCATGCGCGTAAGTGCAGTCATCCCCGTGTTGCCCAGAACCTTGACCATTCTCTCCGACAGGAAAAGAACGGTGAATGTGGCCATGCTGACCAGGATGATGGCGATAGTAAGGGCGAGGTAATCGAACGGGAAATCGGCCTGTGAGGCAAGGCCAAGTACAACGGCGATACTGCCCGGTCCCGACAGCAGGGGCATGGCCAGCGGACTGAAAGAGATATCGGGCTTCAGCCGGGCTTCTACCTCATCTTCATCGGTAAGCTTCCGCCCGCCCTCATCCGGATTCAACAGGGAATAGCCCCAACGCATAATCAGCAATCCACCGGCGATTCGGATTCCCTCCAGGGTAATACCGAAAAAGTTGATGATATAGGTACCCCCGTAGAGGAATGCCGAAAGGATGAACACCATGAAAACCGATGCTTTGAAGGCCTGTCGGGTTCGCTCGGCCCGCGTATTGTCCTGTGTGAGGGCAAGAAAAACGGGCATTGCCGTCAGGGGGTTGACAATGGCAAAAATGGAGATAAAACTGGTGAACAGGTAGAAAAGGATATCCAACGGGCGGGGTAATTTTTGTGAAGGGCAAAGTTAAGCGGAATGAATGCCAATTAAAAGGGAATTATTGTGCCGTCTGATCATGGAGGGGCGATTACAGGCGGACTCGTGATGGTAAAAAATCCGGTTTTGTGCAGAATAAGGGATTGCGATCGTATTTAGTTTCCGACTAAGCGATCCGCTCAGCCCAGGCGGCCGGCCAGGTGGTTATAGTCTTTCATTACGGTAGTGAGAAAGGCGAAGGGCTGGAGTTCCGAGCGGATATCCATCTTGTGCTCAAGTACCGATTTCAGCTCTACAGCCAGTTTTTCGTAGGTACTCCAGTCGTAATGGCGCCCTGTGCGGTCGAGTATGTTTTTAATCATGTTGATATCCCGGTCGGAGAGCCGTTCAACCTGGTGGAATACCGGTTTGTAATTTTCATCGAGGGCGGTGAGCATGGTATCGTGCAGGGTCAACTCTTTTTTCAGCTTAACCACGGTGGTGCCTGCAGCCATATCCCCCAGGCGCTGCCCTTTACCGCTCACAATGATGGTTATGAGTGCGATCGATCCGGTAAATGCCTGGATCTCGATAATACCCAGCAGCCAGCGCAGCAAATATCCGCCGATACCCGCTTCTGTGCCGTCTACCGTCATAACACGGGTATTCATGATTTTTTTGCCGGGGCTCTGGCCCTGCAGCATGATTTCAAAAAACGGATGGTAGATAAACAGGGGGAACATGAACATAATAACCATCAGCCCGGTTGTCATCTGCAGGATGTTGGCAGAAAACAGCAATCCCATGAAAACCAGATAGCCGATCATGATGAGCCCGTCGAGCAGGGTGGCAAGAATCCTGTCGGAAATGGTGGCAATGGAATAATCAATGCCTATATTCTGGGCGGTTTCTATTCTCAGGTCAGACATCGGTGTAATTTACGGTAAATAAACAGGATGGTAACGGAAGATGAGGGAAGTTACTTTTCTTCGCAAGAACGAAAAAAAATGGTCGGAGTTTGAGCAGCTGTTGTTGTCGGGGGGTGACGCGCATCCGCGGGTTATATCCGATCTTTATACGCAGATAACCGACGACCTGGCTTATGCCCAGACATTCTATAATGGCAGCCGCACCCATCAGTACCTGAACGGGCTGGCCCGGCGGGCACACAACAAACTGTACCGCGACCGCCGTGAACCCTTCGCACGCATTAAAACCTTCTGGGTGGATGAAGTTCCGCACATTATGCACAAGCATCGCCTGATGCTGTTGTATTCTTTTATCATCTTCGCCGTGTCGTGCGGCATTGGTGCCTTTTCGGCCGCCAACGATCCCATGTTCGTGCGGCTTATAATGGGCGATCAGTATGTGAACATGACGCTTGAGAACATCGGCAAGGGCGACCCCATGGCCGTGTACAAGTCCATGCAGCAAACCGACATGTTTCTGGGCATCACCTTCAACAACGTTCGCGTGTCGCTGCTGGCTTTCGGGGCCGGGCTGCTGTTTTCGTTCGGTACGGGGCTCATTCTTTTCTACAACGGGGTGATGCTGGGGTCGTTTCAGTATTTTTTTTATGAACATGAGCTTCTGCTCACCTCCGTACTTACGATCTGGATTCATGGCACGCTCGAGATTTCAGCGATTATTGTAGCCGGTGCTGCGGGCATGGTTATGGGTAACAGCCTGCTTTTTCCGGGTACGTTCAGCAGGCTCCACTCATTTCAGACGGGAGCAAGGGAGGGCCTGAAGATAGTTGTGGCGCTTGTTCCGGTGTTTTTTGTTGCGGGTTTTCTGGAGTCGTATGTGACCCGGCTCACCGAATTGCCCGACCTGCTGAAGACGGGTATAATCCTGTTGTCGCTTCTGTTTGTAATCTGGTACTTTCTTATCTACCCCGCCCAAAAAGCCAATAATAAAACCTATGTCGAACGCCCATATTGAATTCCTACGCACCCGCGATATCGGCGAAGTGCTGAACGCCTCGATGTATTTCATCAGAGACCACTTCAAACCGATTATGCGGTCAATTATATATATCGCCGGACCGGTGCTTATAGCTGTGGTTGTAATCAGCTCATTCTATCTGGCCGGTGAATTTTCGGCCGGGGCAGACCCGTTAACCTTCGGATCCGGGTGGGGTATGCTACTGTTTTTCATAAATAACCTGCTTGCAATGCTGGTTACCATCGTGATTGTGGCGGTGATGTATGAATACATCTTTTTGTGTTACCGGCAGGGCATACGGGAATACGGGGTTGACGAGGTCTGGTATGCGGTAAAAAAGCGGATCGCCCTTTACTTCATTTATTCCGTCTTAACAGGCATTATCACATTTATCGGTTTTCTTTTTCTTTTCGTTCCGGGCATATACCTGGCCGTAACCCTCTCCTTTGTTTACGCCGTTGCTTTTCTGGAAGACCGCTCCTTCTCCGAAGCTGTTGGCAGGTGCTATGAATTTGTACAGGGCCACTGGTGGAACACCTTCGGACTGCTTCTGCTGGCCTATATTATCTATTACATAATATCAATGCTGTTTGGCCTTCCGGCCCTGATCTACGGGGCTGTGGTCGGATTGTTGTCCGCCGGTGGGGGCGAAACCAATATCAGTTATCTGCTATCCTTTGTAATTACCCTGATATCGTCGGTCAGTTATATCGCTATCATCCTGCCGGTAACGGCCACGGCCTATCAATACTTCAATATTATGGAAAGAAAGCATGCCCCGGGACTTTCCAGAGACATTGAAAACCTGAAGACAGCCGATTGAACAATAATTCATCAATATTGCCGGCAGCGGTACTTACAGCCTTTTTTCTAATTTCCGTAACGCCGGTTGCCGGTGCCGGTGCGAATGCCGGTGTCGGCGTCAGTGCGAATGCCGGCGTCAGCGTGAATGCCAGCGTCAGCGTGAATGCCAGCGTCGTTGCCGGTGCGAATTCCGGTGTCGGCGTCAATGCCAGCGTCAGCGTCAGTGCCGGTGCCGGTGCCAGTGCCAGTGTCGGCGTGAATGCCAGCGTCGGTGCCAGTGCCGATGCCGGTGCCGGTGACGTTGCCGGTGACGTTGCCGATGCCAATGCCGATGTCAATGCCGACGTCAGTTCAAGTTCAAGTGCCTTTATTGATGTAAATCGTGAGTTGAGGAAACCATCCCAACAGACCATGCTGGAACTGCAATCGGAGCTGGTCTATGAACGTGCGCCCGATCAGTCGCCGACGTTGATGCAGCGGCTTCGGGCCTGGTTCTTTGAAAGGGTCGCCCGTTTCTTCAGTAACCGTGTGGCAGCCGACATCTACACCTACGCCTGGTATCTGTTCTTCGGAATCCTGTTGCTGTTTGCCATCATCCTCATATTCCGCAGCGAGATAAATGCTGTTTTCAAGGTTCGGGATCCGAAGGTTGAATCGGGCCCGGTTAACTGGAATGTGGATGACATCAGGGACCGTGATTTTCTGAGGATGGCCGGGGAAATGGCTGAAAAAGGGGACTACCGGTCGGCACTCCGTTACCGTTACCTTCACCTGATTCAGTTGCTTGCTGCGGGTAAACTCATTATCTGGAAGCCCGACAAAACAAACCATGATTACCTGCGCGAACTTGCCGGCACACCGGTCAGAGAAGCGTTCCGGTACATGACCTACCTGTTCAATTACACCTGGTACGGACATTTCGACCTGGATGAGGGTACCTACGCACGGGCCGTAGACAGTTTGAAGTCGGTCGAGAAACAGATTGAAACGGGGAGCAGGGGATGAACAAAGACCGTAAACTTCTGCTGTTCGTTGCCGTTGCCCTGATTGTAATACTGATAGCCGACTGGATGCAACCCCGGCCGGTTGACTGGACACAATCCTATTCGAGCCGCGATACCATTCCTTACGGTGCCTACGGGCTGTACAAGGTGATCCCCGAGCTGTTCCCGGGATCGGAGGTCACCACCATGCGGCTTCCGGCCTACGACTGGCTGAGCAGGCGGAATTCGGGGCAGGATGCAGAATCGATGCTCATCTACATTAACAACAGCCTGGTTTTTGATCAGTACGAAACGGGCTTGCTGCTCGCATTTGCCGATAACGGGGGAAAGGTATTTCTCTCTGCCGAACAGTTTTCAGACCCGCTTAAAGACTCGCTCGGAATCAGGATTGAAGAAGGGATGTTGAGTAATATGGGCCTGAGGGGAATAGACCTGTTGGGCGATCGTACTTCAGACAGTACCGGTATATCGGTGGTACGGGATCACATTGGAGTTGATGCACCGGTATACCGGTTCCCCTCCTTTCTGGTTACAGCCATTATAACCCGGTATGATTCGCTGAAAACGAATGTGCTGGGGTTGGGAGAAAGGGCGGCATACGGGTTCAGTGACAGGGATGCCGTGAATTATATTGCCGTAAAGCGGGGTAAGGGAACGGTGTACGTGCATACCCTGCCGGCTACCCTTACCAACTATTTCCTGGTTGATGATGCCAGTAACGGGTATATCTGGGAGGTTATGACACAGTTGCCCGGCAGGTATATCTACTGGGATGAGTACAAAAAGGTGATGACGGCCGATGCGCAAACGCCCCTTAGATTCATACTGTCGATCAGCACTCTGCGCTATGCACTATATCTCGGGCTGTTCACCCTTTTTCTGTTCATCCTGTTTTCGGCCAAACGGCGCCAGTCGGTTATCCCAATCCACAACAGGCCGGTTAATGCCACTGTTGCCTTTGTGAAAACGGTGACCAACCTGTTCTTTGGCAGGGCCGACCACAAGGATCTCGCCGAGCGAAAAATAATCTATCTGTTCGACTACTTCAGGAAAGAGCTCGGCCTGGAGCAGGTACCCGGCGAAACGATCACACCCGGGGCGGTGGCGGCCCGTTCGGGCATCGATGAGCATAAGATAGCAGAACTTTTCAGCAGCATAGCAGCAGTCCGCGAAAGAAGCTTCATCGGGGCGAATGACCTGAAATCGCTCAACGCGCAAATAGAAACCTTTTACCAAACAACCCAACGTTAATGGATATGGAATCAGAAAAGCCTTTTGAAAGCCGGTTAAACCTGGATGAACTCCAAACTGCCGTGGACAAAATTCGGGCGGAAGCATCCAAAGTGATCATCGGTCAGACAGACATGATCGACCTGCTGATAGCGGCTACGCTTGCACGCGGACATGTGCTTATTGAGGGGGTGCCGGGTATAGCCAAAACGATGACCGCCCGTATTCTCACCAAATGTTTCTCCAGCGGATTTTCACGGGTACAGTTCACACCCGACCTGATGCCATCGGATGTGATCGGCACCAGCATTTTCAACCCGAAAACCCTCGAATTTCAGTTCGTGAATGGTCCGATATTCTCCAATTTTGTGCTGATTGACGAAATCAACCGGTCGCCGGCAAAAACCCAGTCGGCCCTGTTCGAGGTGATGGAGGAGCGGCAGATCACCATCGATGGTAAAACCTACCCAATGGAGCAGCCATTCATGGTGCTGGCTACCCAGAACCCGATTGAACACGAGGGCACCTACCGCCTGCCGGAGGCCGAACTCGACCGTTTCCTGTTCAAGATATTTGTGAACTATCCCGGGGTCGACGACGAGGCCACCATCCTCTCTACCTTCCATGAGCGGGGGAATGTGAATCCCCTCGACTCCATTGGCGCGGTAATTACGGAGAAAGAGCTGCTCGGTTACATCGATACCGTATCGAAGGTGCAGGTAGACGGACAGCTTTTCGGATATATCGCCCGGCTTGTAACGGCGACCCGGAACCATCCGTCGCTCTACCTGGGGGCTTCGCCCAGGGCCTCGCTTGCCATCATGAACGCCGGCAAGGCCATCGCGGCTATGGACGGCCGTGATTTCATTACCCCCGAGGATGTTCAGTTTGTGGCCCGCCCGGTGATGCGCCACCGGATTCTGCTGACCCCCGAAAAAGAGATGGAGGGAACAACCCCCGACGATGTGATCCGTCAGATAATAGAATCGACCGAGGTACCCCGGTGATCCGCTTTATCCGCAGCCTGTTCATAACCGGACGCCTGGTGGCATTGCTGCTGCTGGTAGTGGCGTTCTTTGCCCTGGGGTACTCCTTTCCGCCCATGCAGAGTGCAGCGACGGGATCGCTGTGGATACTTACCGTACTTGTACTGATCGACCTGGTGATGCTTTACGGCCGGGGCGACACCCTCGAGGCCGAACGGTTTCTGCCGGCCCGCCTGTCGAACGGAGATGAAAACGAGGTCACACTCAAACTGAAGAGCAACTACCCGCTGCCCGTTGACCTGCAGGTGATCGATGAACAGCCCTATCAGTTCCAGGCCCGTGAACAGATGTTTGCTCTCCGGCTGATGCCCGGGGAGGCGCGTCACCATGTATATAAGGTTGTGCCGACCGAGCGGGGCGACTACCGTTTCGGCCACATCCATGTATTCGTTAGTACAAACCTGAAGCTGGCAAGAAGACGCTATACGGTGCCGGCCGAACAGAATGTACCGGTATATCCCTCATTCCTGCAGATGCGCCGCTTTGAGCTGCTGGCCCGGGCCAACCGCCTCAACGAGATCGGCATCAAGCGAGTGAGGCGGCGCGGCCACTCCATGGAGTATGATCAGATCCGTGAGTATGTGAAGGGCGATGATATCCGGACGGTAAACTGGAAAGCCACCTCGCGCAGCACATCTCTCATGGTAAACCAGTACCAGGACGAACGGGCCCAGGAGGTGTACAGCGTTATCGATATGGGCCGGGTGATGAAGATGCCCTTCAACGGAATGACGCTGCTCGACTACGCCATCAACGCCGGCCTGGTGATGAGCAACGTTGCCCTGATGAAGCACGAGCGGGCGGGACTGATCACCTTTGCCGATACAGTTAAAACCACGGTGAAGGCCGAGAACAGGCGCCTGCAGATGGGCCGGATTATGGAAATGCTCTATAATCAGCAGACCGAATTCCGCGAATCAGGTTATGAACAGCTCTATGCACATCTGCAGAGAACACTTTCGCGCCGGAGCCTCATCCTGCTTTTTACCAATTTTGAAACCCTGCACGGGCTGCACCGAAATCTGCCGTATCTGAGGGCCATAAACAAACGGCATCTGCTGGTAGCCGTTTTCTTTGAGAATGCCGAACTGGCCGCCGAAATGCAAAAACCCACCGCCAGGCTGTGGGATATCTATTATAAAACCACTCTCGAGAAGTATATTTACGAAAAGCGGGAAATCGTGAAAGAGCTGAACCGGTACGGCATCAGCACCATCCTGACCGAACCCGAAAACCTGACAGTGAATACGGTAAATAAGTACCTGGAAATTAAATCAAGAGGATTGCTGTAAGGCAGGTACCAAAACAACGGCTTACATGCGGTTGCCGCGCGGGATTCCATTCGTTTTGCACATCATTGACGTTCGGGACGGGCTTACCGGGAGAATCCCCATGAGTAACGCATCCAATCAAATGCCATAATCAGTTCGATACCATGATAGGGTTTCCCGGAAATTATGGCTTTATAGAGTACAAGGGGTTTAGCAAGGTCCTTTTTTAGTCAAATTTAATATGATACTTACTACAAGCTTAATAATACAAAGAGGATAACCTATGAAAAGACCAGGAATACATACTGCCATACTAATCGTTATTTTTTTTCTGTTTGAGACGGTTTCGGCCCAGCACGGGCACAAACAAGCCAAAAATGACCATGGAAAGGTCAATTTTGAGACCTCCTGCAATATGGAAGCCCAGTCCCGGTTTAATCATGGTCTTGGCATGCTACACCACATGATGTATGATCAGGCAGCCGACATCTTTCATGAGGCACAGGCTGCCGATCCCGAATGTGCCATGGCGTATTGGGGAGTTGCGATGACCCAATTGAACCCGTTATGGGCTCCGCCAAACGAAAAGACGTTCGAGAAGGGATTTGATGCCATTAAGAAGGGCGCAGACGCCGGAAATCCAACGGAGAAGGAGCTTGACTATGTCCATGCCCTTAAAGCGTACTATACAACTATGGATGAATCCGGTTTCAGAAACGGACTCAAAGCCTGGGAGCGTGAGCTTGAGAAAGTATACAAAAAATATCCTGACGACATTGATGCGGGTGCCTTCTATGGTTTATCGCTGCTGGCAACAGCATCACGCGATGATGAAACCTTCAGTCAGCAGGCAAAAGCGGGAGCACTGCTCGAAGCGTTGTATGAGAGGGCGCCGGAACACCCCGGACTATTTCATTACATCATTCACGCTTATGACAATCCGGTTCTGGCCGAAAAAGGGGTTGCATTTGCCCATGGGTACGACAAACTTGCACCGAATGTGCCGCATGCCCTGCATATGCCGAGCCACATATTTGTGCGCATCGGAGAATGGGATGAAACCATCGACTGGAACCGCCGATCGGCTGATGCGGCCCTTGAGCAGCCGGTAGGGAATATGACCTCCATGCACCATGCCCATGCGCTGGATTACATGATGTATGCCTACCTGCAGCAGGGACGCGACAAGCATGCGCATGAGGTGCTCGACGAGCTTAACACAACTAAAAACTATCAGCCGGGTGTGGCCGCCTATAATATCACGGCGGCTCAAGCCCGCTATCCGCTGGAAAGGCGTCAGTGGAAAGAGGCAGCAGAACTTCCGTTGCGCGTGCACAGTGATTTTCCCTGGGACAATTACCCTGCATTTGAAGCCATCACCTGGTGGGCACGGGGCCTTGGTGCGGCCAGAAGCGGAAACATTGAATCTGCCCGGAAGTCGTCGGAAGAACTGTCAAAACTCCATGATCTCACATTGCAGAATGGCGAGGTATACTGGGCGCTACTGGTTGATGCGCAGCGAAAAACGGTAGACGCCTGGATCCTTCATGAAGAGGGCAATCATGAACAGGCCTGGAAGTTGATGAAAGAAGCGGCTGATCAGGAAGATTCGGTAGACAAACACCCGGTAACCCCGAGCGATGTATTGCCCGCACGTGAGCTGCTGGGGGATATGCTGCTTTTGCAGGACAAACCGGAAGAAGCCATTGCAGCCTATGAAAAAGCGCTTAAAATTTCACCCAACCGCTTCAACAGTCTGTTCGGTGCCGGAATGGCAGCTGTAGCAGCCAATCAGACCGATAAGGCGAAATCGTTTTTTACCAAACTTCATACCATTGTTGTTCCGGATGAAAGCGACCGGCCTGAGTTGAGTCATGTATCGACGTTTCTCGCGGAAAACTGAAGATGGGTAACAGTAATCCGTTAACAATGCTCTAAAATTATTGCCGGCGTCAGATTGAATGAGAATGGCCCCGGGAGGTGCAACAGCCAAAACTGTTGCCCACCCGGAGCCATTCTTTTACTTGACAATAAATGTTACTTTCCCTTACTTGCTGGGAGTACAACTTGAGATGGCGGCCCGCCTGCATGCAGGCGCGGGTTCAGATGCCGGGTATAATCCGGTAGAAAACGGAGAGAACCTTCCCGTTCTGAAAGGGGAGGAGATGATATATTACTATCAATAAAGGATAAAAGCATTTCAACAGCCGTGCCGCGTTGCCTGTGTATATGAACAGAGCTGAAAATGCACCAGCTCAAAACAGGCCACCAAACCGGAAATAGCCCTGAATAAGCGATCATGACCATGAAATTCAAACACACCGGTAAACATAAGTTTAACTTTGTCCTTATTTTGCTGCCGAGCGTATGGGCTGTGGGCTGCGGGTTGTTTGATTCTGGCAGTGAAGAGCCGGTAACCTGCGCCAATGCCGTTATTGAAGAATGGACGTATTTGGGATTAGGAGACGAGATAGTGCAGACTATAGCCATCAATCCGGGCAATTCCGCTCATATTATGGTAGGTACCAGCCAGGATTTCAGTGCGGGAACCCAGGGTAAAATTTTCCGGAGTACCGATTGCGGGAATACATGGCAGCAGGTCTGGGAAGGAGGATCGGTCAGCCGGGTTGTGTTTGATCCGAAGGATCCAGAAATCGTGTATGCCAGCCCGCATGGCATGATCCGCAGTGAAGACGGAGGCAAGACCTGGGCCATTATTGATGAAGGCCTTGCCCCGTATTTGAATTTTACCCAGCGCGTAACATCGGTCGCCGTTGACCCGCAGGATCCTCGCCGCATTTATTCCTCTACAGCCGGATTCGGGGCTGGATGGCTGTTTTACTCCGATAACCGGGGGAACAACTGGCATCCGGTACCCGGCAGGGGAGATTTGGAACGTAATATAGATGATAATCGGGCACTGAATAATGGTATAGGATCACCCATCTTAATAAATCCGTCAAACACGGATGAGCTCTTTGTAAGTACCTCGATAAACTTTGATTTTTTGCAGAGTATGGATCGGGGCAATAGCTGGTACAGGAAAGCTTTTCATGATAGCGGCAACCCTGTTCACCCCATTGTTTTTGACCCGTCCAATACTACTATTTATGGAATGGTCCGCCATTTTGAGGGATATTTTGAGGGCGGTTTATTTCAATACAATCTGTTTGATGACACATGGGATATCCGGCCGGTGCCGGACAATCTGGAATATAATACGGTTGCCCTCGGCTTCTTGGCGTCAACAGGTTCCTTGGCTGTCGGTTACGGAGGAGGGGTATATATACGAGAAGCAGAAAACTCCTGGGTTAGCATCACCGATAACCTGTCTGATGGCTATGTAAGGAGTATGCATGTATACGGTGACTTAATATATGTGGGCTTATCACCCAATAATACAACGTACGACAACGGAGGCCTTTATGTGAGATCACATAATTAAAAAAAGCGCCCGCCGGTTTTTTACCAACCGCAGTATCTCCTGGCAGAGAACAAATAAACGGCTGACAAGCCGGCAGGGGCGCTTTGTATTTTTAACCAAACGAAAAGGTAATAAAAAATGAAACGATTTATAAATCCAATACATTCCCTGTTGATAGCGGGGATATTTCTGATTGTTTGCACCGATGCATTCGCGCAGGTGAGCTTGGCCGAACGCTTCAAAGACATAGAAAATGTGCGCGTTTCGGTTTGGAACGGTGAAGAGATTGTTCATAAAGAACAAAAAATCCATATCAAACTCAGGGATGTGGGTCGTTTGGAAGCCGTTCTTGGGCATTCGCTAATGAATGTACAGGTGGACCGGGCCTTTAATAAGCTGGGCTGGGGTGTGCTTCGACTGGATGCGGAAACGGATCTGTTTGAAACCATAGAGCAGCTGAAAACACATCCTGATGTATTGGAAGCAGAGCCGGTATATGTTGGCGAGGTGGGCATACTGCCCAATGATCCGAACTTTTATCGCCAATGGGCTTTGAACAATACAGGCCAGTCGCCAACCAATGGAACTCCGGGTGCCGATATTTCAGCCCGGTATACCTGGGACATCACGACCGGAAGCAGCGATGTGGTAGTGGCTGTACTGGACACGGGAATCCTGGTACTACTAATTTGTCCCACCCGGAACTGCAAAACACGAACCGCATTATACTTGGCCCAAATTTTAGTGATACAACCCAAACGGTAAGAGACGGGCAAGGTCATGGCACTCATGTAGCGGGGATAGTCGGTGCCGAAACAAACAACAGCACCGGCATTGGCGGAACTACATGGGATTCAGAATTATTGATTGTTAAAACTAATGACAATAGTGTATTCGGTGTATACACTCTTTCTTCATTCCAGAACGGCGTACTTTATGCTTCCGATTATGCCGATAGTACTGGAAAACGGGTGGTGATTAATTTCAGTTCCGGAGGCGGCAGCGGCTCGCAATCCTATATTGACGCCATCAATTATGCGGCAGCACGGGATGTGCTTATTGTCGCTATTACACATAATGATGGTGCCAGTAATGGTGTACGTTATCCGGCCCGTTACGCTTCTTCCTATTCCAATGTGATTGCAGTCGGAGCCACAGATCATAACGACAGCCGGGCATCTTACTCGAATGCCGGCCCCCAGATTACTTTGACCGCACCGGGCGGCTTTGGCGGTTCCGGGGCAGGAGATGTGCGTAATATCTACTCTACTATGCCTAATTATGCTGTGGCATTGACTCAACAGGCAGGGTATTCTCAGAATTATGATTATGCACCGGGAACCTCCATGGCCGCACCCCATGTATCCGGCGCTGCGGCATTAATTTTATCCGTCAATCCGGATTTAACCCCTGCACAGGTCCGAAGCCGGCTTGAAGATTCCGCCGACAAGGTTTCCGGCATGAGCGGCCAGCCCTTCACCAATGAATACGGCTATGGTCGCCTGAACGCGTATGAGGCGGTGAAGCATGCTCTTCCCGTTCAGCTCGACGGCCACTTCTTTGCAGGCAATCAAACGCTCAACAGCACTCACATTTATAACGACATACAAGGCGAGACCTCCCACGAATTCGGTATTCTGACCATTCCTTCCGACAAGGTGGTCGTGATAGATGGCACATATACCGGCTTTGGATCGACCTGGGCAAAGCTGTATGTCAACGGCCGCCTGGTGATAACCGAAGGAACTTCCATGAGCCAGGTGGCCCTTGACATCAAGAACGGCGGGGAGGTTATCATAGCCAAAGATGCCAACCTGTCCGGCGTACCGGTAACGATAGAGACCGGCGGGGCTGTGGAGATCAGGCCGGGTGCAACCCTGACTAATTCCGAGGTCATTGTGGAAAACGGCGGGGAACTGCTGGCACGTGGTTCATCGACCGACAAGATCACCTTCAATGGCAAGGGTATTGTTTTTGAGAACGGCTCGGGCGGGGAAGTCAGCTATGCCGAGATCAGGAATGCCGCCACTGGTATCCAACTGACCGGCACGGGTACGAATGTGCAGATTCTCGACAACCTGATCGAAAATTGTACGATAGGCCTGAAGGTCTACCAGTCGAACGCGTTGGTGGCCGGCAATATCATCGAGAACAATGCCTATGGGATCAATGCCGAATTTGTGTCTTCCGCTGCGGAATACGAGAACAACAAGGTGCGCTATAATTCGGTACGCGACCTTTTCCTGAACGCATCCTCCATGTGGATCACTCACAGCGTCTTTGCCGGGAACGGCGGGAATCAGGTGCTGATCAATGACGGCGGGCCGGGTTTTTCCGAGTCGCCCGGTCTTGAGGGCTATAATGTAATTGCACAAGGGGCCGGACCTATGCTCAGGGCGCAAAACGGGGCTACTGTATTTATGGGCTATTCCATTGACGGCGGGTACAACAGCTTTTATGGAACCGACTTGCCTCATATATATGCACAAAACCATTCCGGGGTGTATGCGGACAGAAATTACTGGGATGGAGGTCCGGGCAACCATGCCGACGGCACGTCCTGGGTTCTTGACAGATATCCGCTGGGCTCCGACCCTAATCCGCCTTACTACCAGAATATCCTGGCAAGCAGGCAGTCCGGCGCTTCCGGTAGTCTGCCCTCCATAAGCGACACGGACACCGGGTCTGGTCCGCCGGTAGCACTGATCGAGGCGTTACATCTGGGTATGGAAAGAAACTATGAAGAAGCCCTGGCCGAACTGGCCCGGTTCATGGAGCAGCAGCGCCATTCGGAGTATGCTCCCCTGGCCCTGTTCGGCTACCACGCTCTTGTGCACCGCATGATCGGAGAGGCGGGATCGGACACCGGACGGCAGTCGCTGCAAAACAGCCTGACCGCATTCCTGCAAATCTGGCGTGATCAGGGCCAGACCGATCCCCTGTGGCCTTTCGCCGTGCGTCTGCTGGCGCGGGACGCCCTGATGACCGGGAATAATGAAGAGGGCAGAGACCATTACCTGTCTCTGACAGATCATGTTTCCGATGAACCATCCCATGTATTGCTTGCCAGTTATAACCTGTTCGGCTACTACTTGGAAATAGAGCGGGACGCGGATAAAGCGCTGCATTATCTGGACAGGCTTGTAGAAGACTACCCGGAGGACGACCTGACGCTGACCGCGCTGGCGACGGCACAGGCCTTATTGGATACTATGAAAAGTCCGGACGCGGAGCGAGATGAGGCCGGACAGGAAATAACAGAGCTCGTGCTTCATGCGGCATACCCGAACCCGTTTAACCCGGCGGCCAGTATCCGTTACAGCCTTCCGGAGGCAGGGACGGTTCGCCTGGCAGTGTATGATATGCTGGGGCGGCGGGTGGCTGAGCTGGTGAACGGGCCGTTGGAGGCGGGCTCGCATACGGCTGACTTCGACGGGTCGCGGCTGGCCTCAGGCGTGTACGTGTACCGGCTGCAGAGCGGAGGGCAGGTGCTCACCGGAAAAATGATGCTGGTCAAGTGAGGTCCGCGGCGCAAGGGGAAGTTTCGGCATGGGCCGGCGGGTATTCCGTTCAGAGACCAAAAGCAGACCGGTCCTGCAACTCTGGGGGTGTGCACAGGAAACTAAAACCGTTATCAGACAAATAAAGCCGGGGTAAGGTTGAATCAGAATGGCCCCGGGGTGTACATCACCATGCGCTGTTGCCCGCCCGGGGTCATTCTTTTACTTGACAATAGATGTTACTTTCCCTTACTTGCAGGAAGAACAACTTGAGATGGCGGCCCGCCTGTATGCAGGCGCGGGTTCAGATGCCGGATATATTCCGGCGAAAAACGGAGAGCACCCTCCCGGTTTGAAGCGGGGGTATATATTACACTAACTCATAAAAGATTATCGGATCAACACCCGGCCCGCGTTGCCTGTATATACGATCTGAATTAAAGATGTGCCCGGCTCAGGACCGGGTCAATGCGGAAATAACCCTTGAATAGCATTCACACCATGAAATTCAAACACACCGGTAATAGCATTGTAATTAAATCAGTCGCCTCAATACCTCATGGCAGCCACTATGTACTTTTGCTGCTTGCCACAGTTATGCTGGTAAGCTGTAATTTAATGGGATCAAAAACCGAAAACTCCGATGAAATTTATGGTTACTGGAGGTTGGACCGGATCGTCTATGATACGGGAAGGGTGCTTCGGCCCGGCGGCGGCGAGGGTGAACTGTATTGGCTGGGCTTTCGGGATATAGATGTATGGGCCGAAGGGGAATATCATAAAAAAATAACCGGCGGCGCTTATTGTAACTGGGCCGACGGCTGGTTTACCGAAACACCCGGCCGGGAGCTTGAGGTAACGCTGATCTGTTCGAGAGCTATTTGCGGAATTGCTACGGCATTTTGTACTGCTGTCACCACTTCAGATAGGTACACGTTTCAAAATGGTCGGTTGATACTAAATTTTAATTCACAAATGGAAGGTCATGGGATCATCATTTTCCATTCATTTGACCCAACAAATTACGGAGGCTGATTATGAAACATATCTTTTGTATTTCCCTGTTAATCTTTGTTATGGGCAGCCATACATTAACTGCCCAGCAGCCCGATCAAACAGAAGGTTTTTTGATCATGTTTGAGCCGGATGTGAAAGCCGATGATGTACGCTCAAAAAGCCTGTTTTCCAGTGATGGTGAGTTAATCATTATAGAGCATTTTGAGTATGTGAATATCTGGTGGGTACAGCACAAACCACAAAAGACGACCAGGGAGTCCGCCTTGCAGCAGTTGAGAGTGGAACCGGGGATTCGCTATGCCGAGCCGATCAGGAACCGGGTTACATTGCGTAGAAGTATTCCGAATGATCCGTTTTTCCCCGAACAGTGGGGGTTGCGGAATGCCGGCCAAACCGGAGGTACCGCAGGGGCGGATATTTCGGCAGCCTATGCATGGCAGATTACCCGTGGAGACAACTGGGGCAATCACGTGCCCGTGGTAGCGGTAATTGATAACGGATTTCAGCAGGATCATCCCGACCTGGCGTTTTTATCCGGAGGCTACAATGCCTATGCCGATAATTTTGACGTTCCTGTGGCCAACCATGGTACACATGTTACCGGTATTTTAGGGGCTACATCAAATAATAACAATGGGGTATCCGGGGTTATGTGGGGTACGGAAGTTTTTCCTGTTGCCGGATCGTCAGGCAGTGAAATCGTGGTGGTACGTGCCTATGAACATATCCTTGGATTGCGTCAGCAGTATAACAGTTCCGGCGGCACAAGCGGCCGGTTTATTGTGGCCACCAATTCATCATTCGGCGTTGACGAAGGCGACCCCGCCAATTTTCCGTACTGGTGTGCCATGTATGATGCTATGGGTGCTGCCGGGATTTTAAGCGTTGCCGCAACTGCTAATAAAGATTGGGATATAGATCAAGTTGGGGATGTGCCAACTGCTTGCAACAGCAATTATTTAATCACGGTTACAAACACGACTCACTTGGATAATAAATATGCGCATCCAGATCTGGATAAAGGAGCGGCTTGGGGACTTAACACAATACATCTTGGAGCACCAGGTACAAATATAAGGTCAACCTTAACTCTTGGTTCAGGTTCCTATGGATATGATACCGGTACATCAATGGCTACACCACATGTTACCGGAGTGGCGGGCCTGATTTATTCGGTATTATCGACTGTAGATATTGCCAATAGCCTGTCCAACCCAGGTCCTTTGGCTCTTTCCGTAAAGGATTTTATTTTAAACAATGTTGATCCGATTGCCGGTCTATCTGGTATCACAACAACCGGCGGGCGCCTGAACGCTTACGAGGCGGTGAAGCATGCCCTGCCGTATCAGTATAACAGCGTTAACCTGAGTTCTTCGGTTACCCTTCCGGGTTCGGCCCATATTTTTGGTACTTCGGGGCTTTCGGCCACGGTTACCATACCAGCCGGGAGAGTGGCGGTAATAAGCGGCACCGTGAATGGGACAGCAAACGCCCGGTTGCGGGTATTCGGGCGAGTTATTATTGAGGATCAGGCTATACTTAACCAGGTCGCTATCGAGGTGGAAGACGGCGGGGAATTGATTGTGCGGGAAGACGCCGTGTTCAGCGATGTGGATATGGAGATTGCAATCGGCGGGCAGATGCAGGTGCAGCCGGGCGTACAATTTGCATTTGGCACCGGCCAGGGGCTGGTGGTCCATGGTCGGCTTCTCGTGAACGGCTCCCCGGCCAACCGGGTCGAATTTACCAGCTCGGGTTCCAACAGCTGGGAAGGCATCGAACTGTCTCACGGCAGCTCATCCGAAACCAGCGAGTTAAACTGGTGTGAGGTAAGCAACGCCTCAATCGGCATTCGATCCAATACACACAACAGTACCCCCATCATCACTAACTGCATAATAGAAGATAATCAAGTCGGTATCCGGATCGCAGAGTTTTTTAAAGGGGGATTCCCGGAAATGATGGTATATGGCAACACCATACAAAACAATAACACAGGTCTGTCTGTACAATACTCTTCCTCACTCGGCATGGAAGGCAACGAATTTCATGATAATGGGAACGGAGTTTATCTTTCCAATTCTTCCACAGTACTGATTCAGCATAATCTGTTTGATGGTCATAGCACGGCTTTGTCCAGTTACTCCAGTGGATCACAGGTGTTGCGTAATAAAATGCTATCTAACAGTAACTCAGGTTTGAGTTTAGGATTTTCCAGTGTGTCCACGGCCAATGAGAACGATATTTATCCGGGTAACTATGCGGTTTCTACCTTTTATTCAACGGTTCACGCCGGAGCTACGGCAAATTACGGGGCGAACTATTGGGGTATGAGTCCTGTACATGCCATGTTCCATGAAGGGCTCGGCTCACAAATCCTGGATTATTTTCCACCCGCCCCTTCACCCTGGAATAACTGGAATCAGTTTCAGATGGCTCCCGAATCCGGCAGTCAAGAAGAGGTACTTGTTCAGGTACGAACAAACAGTTCGCCGGCCACAGCCGCAGCGGATCAGAGACAGCCTATGTTTGAAAGCAATTGTGACGATGCCGGAGCTGCCATGACCTCCCAGACCAATTGGCCGCATAATCATGAGGCGCAGCTTATGGAGCTGGCCGGTTGTTATTTGTATAACGAGAAGGTGGGGTTTCCAGAATTTCTCGCAAGTGAAGTCAAGTCCCGGGTATCTGAAACAGATCGGGCCTACGGTTCGGCCCTGAACCTGGAGAGCATCTTTCATATACGCGACCGGCAATATGAAAAGGCACATGATAACTATGTCCGCATAAATGAGCTGTTTTCTGATGAGCCGGGCTTGCACAAATTGGCATTGGCCTCTCTGGTGTACCTGTATTTTGAACACCTGGAGAATCACGGTGAGGCGGCACGTTATTTTGGGGAACTGCAAACCAGGTATCCTGATTCGGAGACTACCTTTCAGCTTGCCGGGATTTATGGCAGGCAGCTTGAGGGTGGCAGCAGGGAAGATCGTGAGCAAGCGGAATCGGGTACGCCAATGGCTAACGAACTGCAAAGCAACTACCCCAACCCTTTTAACCCCACGACTCAAATCACTTACAAGTTGTCCGAGCCTGCCCAAGTGCACCTGACCGTCTATGACATGCTGGGGCGACGGGTAGCCGAACTGGTGAACGGACCGGTGGAGGCGGGTTCGCATACGGCGGCCTTCGACGGATCGCGTCTGGCCTCGGGCGTGTACATGTACCGGCTGCAGAGCGGCGGGCAGGTGCTCACCGGCAAGATGATGCTGGTCAAGTGAGGACCGGGGCGCATGAGAAAGTATAAAGACGGGGCGTTATGAAATTCGGCCCGCCTTTTTTCACTCAACATACATCAGGTAACGGTACATCACCCAGAAGTGACTGATACTCCCGCCGAGCACGAAAATATGCCAGATTTCATGAAAACCGAACACATCCGGAAACGGATCCGGCTTTTTCACGCCATAGATTACGGCACCTGCCGAATAGCTCAGACCGCCGATTACTGTCCATCCTGTTGCCATGGCAGGGATATACCCCGACATGCCCGGGATGGTGAATACGGCCAGCCATCCCATGAACAGATAAAATGCTACCGATAGCCAGCGCGGTGCATCCAGCCAGAAAATCTTGAAAATGATGCCGATTACCGCCAGTGCCCAGATTGTGCCGAAAAGAACCCATTTTACGGTGCCCTGAAGGGCAATCAGGCAGAAAGGGGTATACGTTCCGGCGATCAGAATATAAATCATCATATGATCGAGCCGTTTCAGCCGCATGTTTCCGGCATCGGAGAGGTTGAACATGTGGTATGCGGAGCTTGCGCTGTACAGCAGGATCAGGCTGAGTCCGAAGATCGCGAATGCCAGCGTATGAACCGGTTTTTGCAGTGAGGCGGCCTGATATACCAGAATGGCCATACCTGCTACAGATAGCAGTGCGCCCATCAGATGGGTAAGGCAGCTTACCGGATCCTTGATCTTCCACATCAGCGCATACATCAGTTTTCCCTGTTTGCAGGAACGGGTTCCTTTTCGTAGCCCAGGTTGGGAGACAGCCACTGTTCGACCTCCTCAATGGTCATTCCTTTTCTGCCGGCATACTCTTCGACCTGGTCGCGGCCGAGCTGACCAACGGCGAAATAATCCGAATCGGGATGGGCGAAATAGAGCCCGCTCACCGACGATGCGGGGTACATGGCATAACTTTCGGTGAGGGTGATGCCGGTGTGCTCTTCAACCCTGAGAAGTTCAAAAAGGGTCATTTTCTCCGTGTGATCGGGATTGGCCGGATAGCCAGGTGCCGGACGGATCCCCCTGTATGTTTCTTTGATCAGATCTTCGTTGCGAAGGGTTTCACCGGGGGAGTATCCCCAGATTTCCATCCGTACTTTCTTGTGAAGCAGCTCTGCGAAAGCCTCGGCCAGCCTGTCGGCAAGGGCCTTGAGCATAATGGAACTGTAATCATCGAGCGATTCGTCAAATTCTTTCAGCTTCTCCTCGATGCCGATGCCGGTCGTTACGGCAAATCCACCGATATAGTCGCTGATGCCGGTTTCGCGCGGGGCGATGAAATCGGCCAGTGATTTGTTGGGCTGCCCCTTGCGCTTACGCACCTGCTGGCGCAGCATGCACAGCACCGCCTGCACCTCGTCCCTGGCCTCCCCGGTGTACACCTCGATATCCTCGCCGACCGCATTCGCTGGAAAAATGCCGGTTACAGCGCGGGCCTGAAGCCATTTTTCACTGATGATGCGGTCGAGCATGTGATTCGCGTCGGCAAACAGCTTCCGTGCTTCTTCACCCTTCACCGGGTCTTCGAGTATGGCGGGAAATTTGCCTCCCATCTCCCAGGAAATGAAGAAGGGTGTCCAGTCGATGTAGTCACGGATCTCGGCGATCGGGAAATCATCCCATGCGCGGATTCCGGTATGGGCGGGTTTCGGGATTTCAGCTTTCGCCCAGTCAATCCGGGTGCGGTTGGCAACAGCCTCTTCGAACGGCAGGATCTCCTTCCTGTCCTGCCGTTTTGCATGATCTTCACGAACCTTCTTGTACTCCTTCCGGAGATTCTTCACATATTCGTCTTTGTGGATCTCCGACGTGAGGCTGCTCACGACCGGCACACTGCGCGACGCATCCAGCACGTGAACCGTTGTTCCGCTGTAACCGGGCGCGATCTTCACCGCCGTATGGACCCGCGATGTCGTGGCCCCGCCGATCAGCAGGGGCAGGGTAAAGCCCTCACGCTGCATTTCCGATGCCACATGCACCATTTCGTCGAGCGATGGCGTGATGAGCCCGCTCAGCCCGATCACATCCACCCGGTGATTACGTGCCTCCTCGAGGATCTTTTCGGCCGGCACCATCACACCGAGGTCGATCACCTCATAGTTGTTGCAGGCGAGAACGACCCCCACGATGTTTTTGCCGATGTCGTGAACATCCCCTTTTACGGTCGCCATCAGCACTTTGGCCCGGGGTTTGGCATTCGGATTTTTCTTTTTCTCTTCTTCGATGTAGGGGATGAGAATAGCGACGGATTTTTTCATGACACGGGCGCTCTTCACAACCTGGGGCAGGAACATTTTTCCCTCTCCAAACAGATCGCCGACCACGTTCATGCCGGCCATCAGCGGGCCTTCGATCACCTCAAGGGCTTCGGCATAGTTCTGCCTGGCCTCTTCGGTATCCTCATCAATGTAGTCGATGATGCCTTTGATGAGAGCGTGTTTGAGGCGTTCTTCTACCGTCCCCTCGCGCCAGGCGTCTTTTCTGGCCACATCAGCCACTTTGTCGGATGTGTACTGTTCGGCGAAATCGACCAGGCGTTCGGTCGCGTCGGACCTCCGGTTCAGAAGAACATCCTCTACATATTCGAGCAGGTCTTTGGGTATCTCCTCGTAGACCTCGAGCATTCCGGAATTGACAATTCCCATGTCGAGGCCGGCCTTGATGGCATGATAGAGAAACGCCGAGTGCATGGCCTCGCGAACCGGGTTGTTCCCCCGGAACGAGAAGGAGATATTGCTGATGCCGCCGCTCACTTTGGCAAGGGGCAGGTTCTGCTTGATCCATCTCGTGGCGTTGATAAAATCGACCGCATAGTTGTTGTGTTCATCCATGCCGGTCGCCACGGTGAGGATGTTCGGGTCGAAGATGATGTCCTGGGGTGGAAACCCGACCTCGTCGACCAGGATTCGGTAGGCGCGTTCGCAAACCTCTATTTTGCGCTCATAGGAATCGGCCTGGCCCTGTTCATCAAACGCCATAACAACGGCCGCAGCCCCGTACGCAAGTATGGTACGCGCCTGAGCTTTGAAGGACTCCTCCCCCTCCTTCAGGCTGATCGAATTGACGATCCCCTTGCCCTGTATGCATTTGAGGCCGGCTTCGATCACACTCCACTTCGATGAGTCGATCATAATCGGCACCCTGGAGAGGTCCGGTTCCGATCCGAGCAGGTTCAGGAAGCGGGTCATCACCTTATCGGACTCGAGAAGGCCTTCATCCATATTGATATCCACAATCTGGGCGCCGTTTTCCACCTGCTGGCGGGCAATGCCCAGGGCGCCCTCGAAATCGCCCTCCTTGATAAGACGGGCAAATTTTGGTGATCCGGTTACGTTGGTACGCTCGCCTACATTCACAAAATTGGTTTCGGGACGGATTACCAGCGGTTCGAGGCCGCTCAGTTTCATGAGTGGTTCCTGGGCAAAGGGCCGGCGGGGTTTTTTCCCCTCGATGATGTCTGCAAATGCCCTGATATGGTCGGGTGTGGTGCCACAACAACCACCGATGATGTTCACGAAGCCGTTGTCGATATAGTCGCCCAGATAGCGCGACATGAATCCGGGATCCTCGTTGTAGGCACCGAACTCGTCGGGCAGGCCGGCGTTGGGATAGAGACTGGTGTAGCAATCCGACACCTTGCTGAGCTGCTCAATGTAGGGACGCATTTGGGCGGATCCCAGGGCGCAGTTAAGCCCGATGCTCATAAGGTTGGGCGTATGGGAAAGGGAGGTCCAGAACGCTTCGGTGGTCTGCCCTGAGAGAGTTCTTCCGCTGTTGTCCACAATTGTGCCGGATATCATTACCGGCAGTATCCGGCCTGTTTTTTGCCGATGACGGTCGATTGCCATCAGGGCCGCCTTGGCGTTCAGGGTGTCAAAAACGGTTTCGACCAGCAGGAGGTCGACTCCGCCGTCGGCCAGGCCGCGTATCTGCTCCTCGTAGGCATCGCGAAGTTCGTCGAACGTGATAGCCCTGTAGCCGGGATCGTTAACATCGGGCGACAGGGAGAGCGTCCGGTTTGTCGGGCCCATTGCTCCGGCCACAAATCGTGGTTTGTCGGGATTATCCTCCGTAAAACGGTCGGCGGCCTGCCGTGCGAGCCGTGCCGATGCCACATTTAGCTCGTAGGTGAGGTCAGACTGCTCATAATCGGCCAGCGATACCGGATTGGCATTGAAGGTGTTCGTTTCGATGATGTCGGAACCGGCTGCCAGAAATTCGGTGTGTATCTCACTGATGATGTCGGGACGGGTGAGGCTGAGCAGGTCGTTGTTCCCCCGGAGGTTTTTGGGATGATCCCTGAAGCGTTCGCCCCGGAAGTCCTCTTCGGTCAGTTGGTGCTGCTGGATGAGGGTGCCCATAGCGCCGTCGAGCAGCAGGATTCGTTTTTTGAGCAGTTTTAAGACAGGATGTTCAATCATGAATGAGTCGGCCGATCCGTGTATCGATTTCTTGAGTGAAAGTTGAAAAATATGCAGTTAAATATAAGCAAATTATGTGTCTTTAGACGATTTTGGCACATTGTGATCTTAACCCTTTACTATCCATTTATATGTTTAAAACCACTGATCTGATCATAAGGATGATGTCTGACGCAGATGCCGCCGATGTATTGCGCATTTTTGAGGAGGGGATGCGAACCGGCATGTCATCTCTTGAAACCGATGTTCCCGGCTGGGCCGGCTGGGATGCATCCCATTTAAAAGAATGCAGGCTGGTGGGCATCATTGATGGTAAAATTGCCGGATGGGCTGCCCTCACGCCGGTATCAGGCAGGTGTGTTTACGGCGGGGTTGCCGAAGAGAGTGTGTACGTAGGGGAATCTTTCCGCGGGATGGGTGTTGGTGTACAATTGCTCGAAGCACTGATCGAATCATCCGAAAATAAAGGGTTCTGGACGCTTCAGGCCGGTATATTTGCCGAAAACAGGGCCAGCATCCGTGCCCACGAAAAAGCGGGATTCCGCATTGTGGGCACGCGCGAAAAGCTGGGCCGCCTGAACGGTGTGTGGAAAGATATCGTGCTGATGGAGCGTAGGAGTGGGAAGGTTGGGGTATAACCCCAAAAGAGGATGGCAGCAAGACTCCCGAGTCACTGGGGTTTAGCTTAGCTAATGACGTTGCTGTTGGTTGCCGTCTGTTTAGGCCGAGGGCGTTAATCGATTGGTGTAAACCTGATAACCTGCCCCCCTCCCGCGGCAAGGCGCAGGGGTAGAATGGTATTTGCATTCACGGTTTTTTCCTCGATCAGCATGTCGTAGGGGTTCGACTCCCAGTCGGCATCGGGTCCGTCGCGGTAGATGAGGGCTTTATATTCCCGGTCGCGGTCTAGAAAATGCAACGGGGCGTCAAGAACACGACCGTTTTCGTCGGTGATGCTGCCCAGGTACCAGTCGTCGCTGTTCACATCCTTTCGGACAATGGTCACATAGTTGCCGATGCTGGCGTGGAGCACGTTGGTGTCGTACCAGTCTGTGGGCACCATTTTGATGAATTCGAGTGCATCGGGCCGTGCTTCGTAATGCTCAGGCAGGTCGGCGGCCATATGCAGGGGACTGTAGATGGTTATGTACAGCGCAAGTTCTTTTGCGAGAGTCGATTTGATGCGGTTATCAGGGCGGTATTGATCATAGTGCAGGTCGACAACACCCGGCGTATAGTCAAAAGGTCCGGCCAGGCTGCGGGTGAACGGAAGCTGCACGGTATACTCGGGCGGATTTCCGCCTGCTGGGCCCCAGGCGTTGTATTCCTGCCCGATGGCCACCTCGCGGGTCATCAGGTTGGGCCAGGTCCGGCGTAGCCCGGTGTCTTTCAGTCCTTCATGAACATTTAGTGCAATCCTGTGCCGGGCGGCAAGCTCAACCACCCGCTGGTGGTGGTTTACCATGAACTGCCCGTGGTGCCATTCATGCTGAGGTTCGCCGTCGTCATCCAGCCAGAAAATCTCCCGTCCGTGACCCACATATCCGCTTTTTACCGCCCTCACGCCGAGGCGTTCGTACAGCGCGAAAGCATCTTCCATTTGGCCTTCGTAGTGCAGCACGGAGGCAGAGGTTTCGTGGTGCCCCATCAGCCGCACACCGTTATCGAGTGCGTACTGCGCCACACCTTCGAGGTCGAAGTCGTCGTAGGATTCGGTAAAGCTGAATACCACACCGCTCGCATACCATTCGCCGTCCCAGCCGGTATTCCATCCCTCCACCAGTACATGGTCGAATCCGTGTTCAGCGGCAAAATCGATATAGCGTTTCGCATTTTCTGTGGTGGCACCGTGTTTTTCGCCCGAACCCCAGGTCGATTTGTCGAGGTGCATCTCCCACCAGATACCCACATATTTGGCGGGTTTTATCCACGACGTATCCTCGATTTTGTTCGGTTCGTTCAGGTTCAGGATGAGGTAACTGGTGATGAGGCCGCCAGGCGTGTCGGAGACCTGAAGGGTGCGCCAGGGGGAGGTTACCGAGCTGCCGCCCTTCACCCGCACATCGTCGGCCCAAGGCATCAGGTTGGCCTTCAGGGTATATCCTTCTGTACGTTCGAGGGTCATGGTGGAGTAGTCGACCAGCGCCGCCTCGTGAAAGCTGAGATAGAGATCGCCGGCGGTTTTCATGGTAAGGGGTGTATGTACGGTATCGACCGCGCTGAGCGGGGTTTCCTGCGGGTAGTATTCAAAACGGTTCCACTGGTAGGCACCAACCCACCAGGCGGTGTGATCGCCGGTAAGGGTGAATTCGGTGAGTTCATCCATGATGTCGATCACCGGCAGGTTATCCTGCTCCGGTATTTCATAGCGGAAGCCGATGCCGTCGTCGTACACGCGGAAAACCACGGTCATTTTTCGCAGCGCGCCCTCAGCCTCCTGAAGCTCCAGGCGGAGTTCGTTGTAGTGATTGCGGATGTGTTTCTTCTCGCCCCAGACCTGGGTCCACGTTTCGTCGAAGGTTTCGGTATGGTGTGCTGCTATCCGGAAATTCCGGTCGAGCGGGGCGGCATCCTTCAGCTGAAAACCGAGCCGGGAGGGGGTTATTACGGGCCGGTCAAAGCGGTCGACACGGTAGTGGGGAACCCCTTCAATGAGATCAAAGGTAACGCTTAGCACATTATCCGGCGAAGATACGGTATGGGACTGGGCGGCCGATGTTGCAGGGATTATGGTGATGGCTAACAGGATGGACAAATGGAGTGAACAGCATAGCAGGTTTCTCATCGGAGTGGTGATAATGCGGTGATCAATTTAGGATACTCCCTAAAATAGCAAAATCCCGACTTAATCCGTTTTGGAAGGGGAATTTGATGGGCTGTGAGCCTGTGGGCTTTTTAAAAAGCCCCCACGTGCTTCGACTTCGTCCCGGCCAACCGGGACTGCGCTCAGCATGACGTTGTGATGACGTGCTCGGGACTGCGCTCAGCATGACGTTGTGATGACGTGCTCGGGACTGCGCTCAGCATGACGTTGGGATGGTGTATTCACCACGATCGCCACTTCCCTATTCCCTATTCCATATTCTACTGTTCTACTGTTCCCTCACCCATTGTACTGCACCAGGAGCATCGTGATGTCGTCGCTCTGTTCGTGGCCGTTAACAAAACCTTTTACGGATGCGATGATATCTTCGGTGACCTCTTTCGGTTTTTTGCCGCCGCCAATTTCTTTGAGGGTTTCTTCCAGTTTTTCGGTGGTGTAGAAATCCTCTTCCGCGTTCATGGCTTCGGCAACGCCGTCGGTGGTAAGCACCAGTATATCGCCCTTGTTCAGATTAACCCGTTCGGTTTCGAAATCGATGGGCTCGAACTTGCCGAGCAGCAGGCCCTGGGTATCTTCCAGCGTTTCGACCGAACCGTCGGCCCGCAGGATGAGGGGCAGGTCGTGGCCGCCGTTGCAGTATTTGACGGAACCGGTGCGTATGTTCAGTACGCCGTAGAAAACCGTGACGAATGTGGTGATATCGCTGTCGGGGATGAGCATTTTGTTTACCCGCCGCAGGCACTCACCGGGATCGGCCACCTGTGAGGCCACCGCACGCAGCATGGTGCGGCAGATGGCCATATAGATGGCCGCAGGTACGCCCTTGCCGGATACATCACCGATCAGAAAAGCGAGCCGTTCGTTGTCGATGAAAAAATAATCGTAAAAGTCGCCGCCCACATCCTTGGCTGCATCCATGCTGGCATAAATATCGATCTGTTTTTTGTCGGGGAACGGCGGAAACGTTTTCGGGATGATCTTCTGCTGAATGCGGGCAGCTGTGGAGAGATCGTACTGAAGGCTGCTCAGCTGGCTTTTGGCCTGCAGGGCCTCCCTGAGGCGGTGGATCTCATCCAGTGTTTTCTGGATCGTCATTTCCAGATCGCCGAAATCGATGGGTTTGGTCACAAAGTCGAACGCCCCGCGGTTCATGGCGGTACGGATGTTTGCGATATCGCCGTAGGCCGATACCACAACGGTTTTCAGGTGGCTGTCTTTAAGTTTCTGAATCTCATCAAGAAGTGTGAGGCCATCCATGCGGGGCATGTTGATGTCGGTAAGCACCATTGCGATGTTGTCATTACCGCTCAGTACTTCAAGGGCTTCCACGCCGTCGCCGGCAAACTGCAGTGTAAATTTCGCATCCCGTAATTGTCTGCGGAATTTTTGTTCCATCAAAACCCGTACATCAGGCTCGTCGTCTACTATCAGAATTGAATACATATATTGTTGCTCAGTTATCTTGGTTATTCAGAAAATCGTTGATCTTTATCTTCAGATCCTTGAAATCAATGGGTTTTGTAAAAAAGCCTTCGGCACCCGACGACTTGGCCTTGTTGTAGTTATCGCTGTCTCCGTATGCCGAAATCATGCTTACCTTGATCTGCGGATGCTCTTCCTTTATAAGTTCAAGCAGTTGAAGTCCCGACATTCCGGGCATGTTGATGTCGGAAAACACATAGACCACATCAGGTGGATCGTTGCTGGCCAGTATTTCCAGGGCCTCCTTGCCTGAAAAGGCAAAGTGAAGCTCAATACTGCCCGCCCGGATTTCCCGCCTGAATTGCTGGAGGAACAAGTCCTTTACATCTTTTTCGTCGTCAACAATTAAAAACTTCATAGTCTGTGTCAATTATTGGTTCGGCATTGAATAGGGTGTTAATGTAATAATGTATTTGCTTCCATACATATCTTTTGTTTCTTAAATCATGCGCCCAGGTTACAGTTTTATTATATGATTGGTGAGGCAAAGACCCAAATTTAATCCTGCCTGCAATCACGGAAAATGTAGCCGGGCAAGCTCATTATGCATAATCGTTAACGGTGGTTAGTGATACCATCGTAACGGCTACTTCCCAAGCATGATAATAAAGCGCGTTTCGCCGGGTTTTGACTCAAGAGAAATTTCACCGCCATGGGCTTTGATGATATCGTGTGATATGCTCAGCCCGAGACCGGTGCCCTCGGTCCCTTTTTTTGTGGTGAAGAATGGCTGAAGTATTTTGTCCTGAAATTCCTCAGGTATGCCGGGGCCATTGTCTTCAACCTCTATCCGGATTTTTTCACCCTGTTTGCGTGTCCTCACAGTAAGCACCGGCTCATACGGGGTTTCCGGCTTATGGTCACTCTCGTCACGCAGTTTTTGCCTCATCGCGTCGAAAGCGTTGTTGCACAGGTTCAGCAAAACCCGGCTGAAATCTTCGGTAATAAGCGGTACTTCACCTGTTTGTTCGTCGAGATCGAGCCGGATATCGACATTAATAGGATTTTTACCAGCCCTCATGCCGTGGAATGACAAGTTTACATACTCCTGAATGACGGCATTCAGATCGGCAGGTTTCATTTCACCGCTGCCGCCCCGCGAATGCATCAGCATCGATTTTACGATTCCGTCGGCCCGTGTACCATGCTGGTGTATTTTGCGGAGGTTCGATTCAATGTCATTCAGAATAAGGATCAGGTTTTCGGGATCGATTGCACTGGTGCGGTCACTGTTATTACCCTGTTCATTCTTTTCGGTTTTTTCCCGGCCGGTGGGTTCGGCACTGGTTTTTCCGGTCAGCCGTGCCAGTTCATCGCGCGCTTCTTCAATCAGCTCGATGCTTAAATCAGAAAAATTATTGACAAAATTCAGCGGATTTTTGATTTCATGGGCGATGCCGGCAGTGAGCTGACCAAGAGAGGCCAGTTTCTCCTGCTGCACGAGTTGTTCCTTGGCTGCTTTCAGGTTTTCATACGCGACTTCGATGACCCGGGCCTGTTCCAGCTCTTTTTCCCGTGCCCGCTCCCGTTCCTGGTTGACCACTCTTTTCCGCTGAACCCGGTCGATTGCAAAAACAACTCCGGCAAAAAGCACCAAATAGAGAAAATAGGCTGGCAGGGTTTTCCACCACGGGGGCAGAATGGTGAAACGGACGGTTGCCGCAGACTCGCTGAAGGGACCGAACCGCGGAGCCGCCTGCACCCTGAAGGTGTACTGACCGGGAGGAAGATTGGCCAGAAATACCCTCCGCTGTGTTCCCACGGGGTTCCAGTCTTCGTCGTATCCGTCAATCCGGTAGCGGTAACGCGTAAAGGCGGGATCCCGGTAGTTCAGACCAAGGTATGAAAAGGAGAGATTGTTGTCGGAACTTTCAATTTCGTAATTGTCATTTTGGGCATACAACGTGTTATACATACCGGAGCCTGCCGAAAACCCGGTAACATGAATATTTTGTATGGGTTCTTCCATTTGCAGATCAGCCGGATTAAAACGGATGTAACCGCCGGTTCCGATAAAAAGCAGATCGCCGTTGCTGATTCTGAAAGTGGCAAAATATGTGTCAGGCGCGTTTCCCGGATCGGTTTCATAATAAGTAATGCTTTCAGTAACCGGATCCAGTTTCATAATGGCAGACGGATTTGCCATCCATAAAAACCCTTCAGCATCCTCTAATATAAAACCGGAGCCTTCACTGATAACCCCAAGGTCTGACTGAAAAAAAGTGGCCGTTTGGCCGGTAAGCAGGTTAAGCCGGAAAATTCCGGTATCAAGTCTCATCCATATCACACCGGGCTGGTAATCGGATATTGTGGGGATGCTTAATCCAATGGTGTTATCAGGTAGTCCGGCATCCAGCCTGTTAAAGGTCAGACTGTCGGGATTAAAGAAAAAGCTTTCCGATATTACACTTGCACCGGGCCGGAAATGGACTAAAAAAACGAGGTAATTGCCATTTGCATCCTCATCTATTAATACGGGTCTGAAAGCCGCTTCCAGCGTCTCGTCGTAAGGGACCCGGATCTGTTCGGACCCGAACGTTGACCGGTCAACGCGGATAATATTTCCGGAAGTTGATGAAAAAAACCAGCTGGTTTCGGTTTCAATACCGGCGAATGGTACAATTTCCATACTGTCTGCCATGGTTACATCGGAGAACGTATTGCTGGCAGTATTGAACATGTAAATCCGGTTTCCGGCTCCGGATACCAGAAAAAGGTCATCATCCTGAAGAATTGAAAAGCTGAAGCCATCATCATCTGTCAATTCCGATGGCAGTGTGTAGATGGTCGGTTCATCACCATTTAACGGGTGATAAACCAGCCCGTGTGGTGTCGGGAACCATAAATTTCCTGTACTGTCTTCTGTTACGTGCAGCAGGTTGTTCGCCGGATGGTCGGAACCGAATTCATCTGTTGCCTTGTTGAACGTGTACTTCCAGGCATTTGAGTACATGATGCTTACACCTTCAAAATGATAGCCAAACCAGGTATTTTGCTGATTATCCACAAAAGCGTAATGCACGTCGTCGGACCGGATACTGTTGTCATTGTCGGGATCGTGCCGGAAAACGGCAACTTCGTCCGTATCAAGGTCCCACCTGATTGCGCCCGCGGTACCGGTCCCGAGCCAGATTCTTCCCTCCTGGTCTTCGGTAACCGACTGAAAGTTTGCGGCAGCAAGTTGTTCTGCATTGTACGGTCCCAGTTCGGTTACGGCCGAGGGTTCATCTTCTCCAGCCTCCCGGATTGCAAGACCGGTTAATGAAGTGATGAACAGGGTACCGTTGGATGCCAGTTCCATACTCCAGACCGTTCCCCGTAAAATTCGCTCAACATTCTGTTCAAATGGTCCGATTTCTTCATATTGCCGGGTTTCCAGGTCAAATTTGTGGACATAGGTCTGAGATCCGAGCCACAGGGTCTGGTTGTCCTCAATTACAAGTGCGGTAAAACCGGCAATGGTGCCTTGTCTCGGCTCAAACTCAAAGGGATAGAATTCGACAGAGGGTGTTTCGACGTGGATATCCCGGGCCTGGAAATGATACAGGCCGGCACCCGCGGCAACCCATATATCTCCGGTTTCTGTGATTTCAATGTCGCGGGTATTGATGATTTCCGGTATATTTTCGGGGACCACAACCCTTTTAAAAACATCCGTTTCCGGATTATAAAGATTCAATGCACCGTTTGTGCCAATTAAAAAAGTGTTCCGGTCGAGTTCCCTGATTGAGTAGATGAGCGGGCCGACCAGGGCATCAGGATCCTCCGGATTGGGCCTGTAATTGGTGAACTGATACCCGTCGTACCGGCTCAGACCGGCATTGGTACCGATCCAGATAAAACCGTTCTGATCCTGCATCATGTTCCAGATAAAACCTGATGGCAAACCGTCTCTGGTGGTAAGGTGCTTATAGGTCTGGCTTTGAGCATGGACGACCGTCGTGTGGAGAACCACATATAAAAGTACTGATAAGAGGAACTTCACATGGAGAATTCTGGCGATCATGGTACGTTTGAATTTGATGGCCGGGGTTACCTGGGGAGAGATTTACCAACAGGTCACTAAATAGCAATAATTTATCATGTTATAAAAATTATTTTTCAGTTTTGCCAGGGATATGCTTTATGCATGATTGAAGCCATAACCGGTGGATAATGAAATTGGCAAACACAGGGATGAGTTGCATTCCTGCATCATTAAGTAATTTCCGTAATTCGGCACTTCAGCAAGTTAATTGCAGGTGATGGTTTCCTGACACCGTTCATAAATATCCCAAAAGAACCGTTGCGTGCCGGTTTAGCGTCATCTGTTCAGACAGATTCTGAAAATGGTACTGCCGGGAGAGGATGTGATATCCATCTCGCCCCCGTGGGCCTTGATAATATCGTGGGTTATACTAAGGCCCAGGCCGGTACCCTGTGTTCCCTTTTTGGTGGTGAAGAAGGGCTGCAGGATTTTGTCTTTGATATCGTCGGGGATGCCCGGGCCGTTGTCTTCGATTTCGAGATTGACTCTGCGGCCGTCTGCCCTGGTTCGCACGGATAGTTTCGGATGATAGGCGATGCCCTGCGCCGAACACACCGTACAATGCCCGCGCATGGCATCGAACGCGTTACCCGACAGGTTCAGGATTATCCGGCTGAAATCCTCGGATATAAGGGCGACTTCCCCAACTGTTTCATCGAGCTGCAGGTCTATATCCACATTGATTGGCTCATTTCCTGCCCGCATGCCATGGAAAGAGAGGTTCAGATACTCCCTGACCATTGCATTCAGGTCGGTTGGCTCCATCTTGCCGTTGCCGCCTCGCGAGTGCAGCAGCATCGATTTAACGATACCATCGGCACGGGTTCCGTGGTCGTGTATTTTGCGAAGATTGGCCTTGATATCGTTAAAGATATCCTGAAAGTCTGCCAGTGTTTTATCGATTTCGGATTTGTCGATCACGCCGCTACCGGATATTTTCGTCCGGAACGAGGAGACATCTTCCAGCATTTCATCCACCATTTCGGCGGAAACTTCCGAGAAGTTGTTCACAAAATTGAGCGGGTTCTTGATTTCATGGGCGATTCCGGCGGTGAGCTGACCCAGGCTGGCCAGTTTTTCCTGTTGTACGAGCTGTTCCTGAGCGGCCCCGAGATCCACCAGGGCCGCCTGCAGCTTCTGGTACGATTGGGCATTCTCGAGCGCGATGCCTACGTTGGCCGCGATGGTCAGGAGCAGGCGCAGGTCGTCCTCACCGAAAACCTCCTCCTTCTGCACGCTCTGAACGCTGATCACACCAGTGGCAGCCGTCCCCACCATGATCGGGACGCCAAGGTAGGACGAAACCGACTTTCCGACGATGTCTACCCCGAGCTCCTGCGTGCGCCCGCTGAAATCCGAATTGATCAGGAGCGGTTCGCCGGTTCTCAGGATCTGCGATGTAAGCCCTTCGCCCAAAGGCATAGTGTCAAGGGTTTCTCCGTAGACGTACGGAAACTCGATCATCTCGGCTTTGCGATCGAGAAGCGCGAGGTAGACGATGTCTGCCCTGAAGGTCGTGCGCATCTGCTCGCCCACGAGATGGACCAGCGACCCGAGATCAAGCTGTGCAACGAGCGCCCGGCTGATGGTATTGACCGTGGCCATCTCGGCTGCACGCTGCTCGGTCTCAGCGAACAGGCGCGCATTTTCCAGCGCCACGCTCATGCTGTTCGCGAGCGTGCTAAGGAGCCGCACTTCTGCATTTGAGAATGCATGTTCCCGGTCCAGATTCTGAAGGCTTATGTAGCCGCGCACGCTGTCGCCGACGATCAGTGGCAGGAACAGAAGGGACTTCGGCAGCTTCGTTCCGGGTACGGCCTCCCGGGACTTGCCGAGAATGTGGCGGGAGGCCTCGTCTGCATTCTCGTTGATCAGGATGAGCTCTCGTGTCTGAATAAGGCGTTGGCGGATCTTGTCATATGGCCGGGGATCTGCATAGAGTCGCTGCCCGTGCTCGTGCAGGTACTGGAAGTGCTCCATCTCCGTCTCCTGATTGAATGTGGCGATGACCACACCCTGCGCGTCGAAAAGCTCGCGGATGCGCTCCCCGACGAGTTCGTAGATTCCCTGCATCTCGAGCTCTGCCACCAACCCTTCCTGCACGCTATTGATCACGGCCAGCTCGGCGTTGCGCTGCTCCGTTTCGCCCAACAGGCGGTTCGTCTCGTTGAACAGGCGGGCATTTTCGAGGGCCACGCTCATGCTGTTCACAAGGGTGTTTAGCAGCCGCACATCCGAGTCGCTGAACGCGTGTTCCCTGTCGAGGTTTTGCAGGGTAACATACCCGCGCACCGAATCACCCACAACCATTGGTACAAAGAGTCCCGAAACGGCCATTCGGGTGCCTGGTACCGGCTTGAATGGTTTTTCATTGATCTCAGATAAGGTTTTTGCAGCATTTTCATTCAGAAGAAGCGTTTTGCGATCTTTGATGATCTTTTCCCTCACCTTGTCGTACGGCCTGGGATTGGGGAATAACCGGTCACCGTCTTCAAACAGATAGGCAAAATGTTCTGTTTTGCTGTCCAGGTCAAAAGTAACAATACTCGTAACCTGGGCGTCAAACACCGTCCTGATCCGTTCGCCCACCAGGTCATAGATACCCTGCATATCCATCTCGGCCACCAGACCCTGCTGCACGCTGTTGATCACGGCCAAC
>JBLRWO010000036.1:0-36294 GCA_047921215.1 Cyclonatronaceae bacterium
ACAATAATCTGAAGGAGGGCGGCAAGCTCGACAACGACTACCGGATCACCAGCTGGGGTCGTTTAATGCGTAAACTGTGGATCGACGAACTGCCCATGTTCTTAAATCTGTTGAAGGGAGAGATGAAACTCGTCGGCGTAAGACCCCTGAGCCAGCACTACTTCCATCTCTACCCCGAGGATGTTCAGCGGCTCCGAATCAGTACCCGCCCCGGCCTGGTTCCACCATTCTATGCAGATTTACCAAAGACCTTCGAGGAGATTGTCGAGTCTGAGCGACGATACCTTTTTGCCTATAAAGAACATCCCGTCAGGACAGACATATCCTACTTTTTTAAAGCCGCCAGGAATATTCTGATAAAAAAAGCAAGAAGCGGGTAAATAGGTTATATAGCAGATGAGTGCCGGTATCAGCCATGAAACGGTAACCGGATGGGCATCACCTTCAAATGAACCGACCTGAACAGGGAAGTCTGCCACACCTGGCAAGCCTGTGCTTCCACGACCATTTGGCTTAAGCAAGATGTAAGGGCTTGCACCCATCAAATCGGCTTTCGCTATGGCCCTTCGCCTCCGCTCAGCTGAACCCAGTCCAAGCCCGGCATGACGTGATTTAACCAAATAATGATTATTTTGTAATGTTTGCAACGAAATTCGCTTTTCACGGTTAGAAAGGGGATATATTTATTATTTATTACTGCTAATTCCGGGTGTGAATGATGCCCCGGACCAAAACGAAGGTGTTATGAAAAAAATACTATCCATCTTTCTTCTCCTGTTGGTATTTACCGCCAGCGATGCCTGTGCTCAGATTGAGGCTTATATCGGTGTCGGGGCCGGTTATAATTCGGAAATTGAAGCCACCTCGCTCCGGTTTTACGGCGGCGTGCCGGCCAGCGAATTTTTTACCTATTTCGTGGATGGCGGTATCTATTTCCGTGATGCCCCACGCGCCGGCGATGCGAACGCCAACCTGCGCTTCATGATACCGGGCAGCGACGTTTTCCGTCCCTATATTTATACCGGTATCAACTACACCCGTTTTGGTGACGACTACATCGGTGCCAATCTCGGGGCTGGTGCCCAGTTCATGGCCCGTCCCGGTTTCTTCTTCGTCCGCGGCCAGTACACCCTGGGCGGACTGAATATGCTCTCGGCCAGTGCCGGTTTCAGCTACATGTTCAGAACCGCTATCTGGTAAAGAGTGCATATCGATAATATTTAAACTAACATCGTAACAATTTAAAGAGCAATCGCTTTCCCAATATGGTAGACAACATCCTCAAAAAAATTGAAAACAAAGAGTACAACGTTGGTATAATCGGCCTCGGCTATGTAGGCCTGCCCCTGATGTGGACATTCTTCAACAACGGGTTCAAGGTAACCGGTTTCGACATTGACCCGCTTAAAATCGAGGCATTCAAACAGGGTAAATCCTATCTGAAGCACTTCAGCGACGACGATTTCAAACGCATGGCCGGATCCGGCCTGGTCTCCATCACCACCGATTTCAACCGTATCCCCGAGGTTGACTGCATCCTGATGTGTGTACCCACACCACTCGACGGCCACCGCGAGCCCGACATGAGCTACGTAGTGGGTACGGTTGAGACGGTTGCCCCCCACATGCGGAAGGGCCAGCTGATCATTCTCGAATCGACCACCTATCCCGGCACCACCGACGAGATCATCACCCCGATCTGCGAAAAAGCGACCGGTATGAAGTCGGGCACCGATTTCTACGTGGCCTACAGTCCCGAGCGGGAAGATCCCGGGAACAAGGATTTCTCTACAGGCACCATCCCCAAAGTAGTCGGTGCCGACGGCGAGGATGCCCTGAAGATCGCCCTGGCCCTGTACGGGGCGGTTATCGTAAAGACCGTGCCCGTTAGCAACAACCGCACGGCCGAAGCAGTGAAGCTGCTCGAAAACATTTTTCGGTCGGTGAATATCGCCCTGGTGAATGAGCTGAAGGTGGTTTTCCAGGAGATGGACATCGACGTACATGAGGTGATCGAGGCCGCATCCACCAAGCCCTTCGGATTTATGAAATTCACGCCCGGCCCCGGCCTGGGCGGTCACTGCATCCCCATCGACCCGTTTTACCTTACCTGGAAAGCTCGCGAATTCGGTGTGAATACCCGCTTCATTGAGCTGGCCGGCGAGGTGAACACCTCGATGCCCCACTATGTGGTGAAACGGACCACCGAAGCCCTGAACAGCCGCAAAAAGGCGGTAAACGGATCGAAAATCCTGATTATCGGCCTTTCCTACAAGCCTGATATCGACGACGTGCGCGAATCGCCCACTTTTGTGCTGATGGATATCCTCGACAAACACGGCGCCGAAGTGAGCTACTACGATCCGTACGTTCCGGTAATCAACCCCACACGCGAACACGCCCACTGGACGGGAACAAAATCGATCAAATGGGATGAAGCCTTAATCCGCGGTTACGATGCGGTGCTCATCTCAACCAACCATCGCGATATCGACTACGACAGCCTCCGCGAATGGTCCGATCTGATCATCGACACCCGCAACGTCTACAAAGACAAGGAGCTTTTCGGCAAAAAAGTCGTAAAAGCGTAGGAACAGGCGGTATTGAGGCGGCTTCGATGTTTTGTACCCGGAGCATGTTTTGAATCAGGGAAGTACGGAACAAGCGAACAACTGAATGTGGAAGTGTTCCCCGTCATCCCGAGCGCACTGAGGAGCACGGCGAAAGGGCGGAGTCGAAGGGAAGGGCGAAGTCGAAGGGCGGAGTCGAAGGGCGGAGTCGAAGGGTGAAGCGACGAAGGTAGTCGAGTGACCGGGGCTTTTAAAAGCCTCCTATGACCATTCCAGGCCGGTTTTCGGCATGTGCTTCCGTTGCGCGGTTCAGTTCTCCTCCCGCAAGGATGATGAAGCTGCTGATAAAAAGCCAGAATAACAGAATCACTACTGCCGATAACGCCCCGTACATTTCGCCGAAGTTTCTGAAGTTGCTTACGTAGACGGAAAATCCCCAGGAAGCTATCAGCCATAGTATGGTTGCAACGGTAGCCCCTGTAACCACCCACTGGAATCCCGGAGTTTCCCGTGACGGACCGTACTTATAGATCAGGCTGATTGCCGAAATAACAAGTATACCCAGCGCGGGCCACCTGAGCCAGGTAATGAGGCTTTCAACACTGCCGGGCAGGCCGATCGTATTGGCCAGTGCAGGAAACAGTACAATAAATGCCAGGCTCACGATGATCACAATAATGGTTCCCAGGGTAAACGTGAGGGTCAGGGCATATTGTTTAATAATGCTTCTCCGGTTTTCTACCCTGTAGGCAACATCAAGACCGGTAAACAGAGATTTTATTCCCTGGTTGGCACTCCACAGGGCAACCAGGATCCCAAACAGGGTTCCCCAGCCAAGCGCACTGGATGAGGTCTCCATTAAATTATTTACTCTGCCTTCGATTATTGAAATGGCATGCCCGGGCATCACATCAGCCAGCCTTGTGAGCTGCTCCTGGGCCGACTGAGGGTCTATTGCCAGACCATAAATCGAAAACAGGGCCAGAATACCGGGGAATAATGCCATGAACGCATAAAATGCCACACCGGCAGATACGATAGGTATATGATCTTCCGCAATACGTTTACCGGTCACTTTTAAAATGTTTTTCCATCCGGAGCTGTCAATGTCTTTCGGAGACCCGATCGGTTTTCTGTTGTTCATGGCTCTTTTTTACTGTTGATTTTAGCGGATGCATTGCAATCAACCAGGCCGCCTGGCATAATTGAAAAAAAAGGTATCCCTGCATTTTTTGATATATACATCAGAAAAATGAAGGATACCTGTCGTTATCGTAGTAAAAACCTGTTCTCCCTTACAAACAGATTCAGCTCTGTTTGCGGGAGAATAACAGGAGTTATTTATATGCAGCGCGTCGCTGGCCCTCATATCCATAATGGCTGTAAACAGAATCAATAAACTCGTTATCGGCTGTCAATGGCCAGTTGTCTTTGTCGAAGCTGGGGGCATTTTCCAGTGTCTCTTTATTAACGTCCAGCCGTATGTTATTATCGGCTTCCGAGAACTGAAGGGCTCTGAGCGGGATAGCAAAATACTTGCTGCCCATGCCCAGAAATCCTCCGAAAGCCAATACAGCATATACAACTTCTTCGTTGTGCGGATCGATCATCAGGTCTTTGATCTCACCGATGTTTTCATCGTTCAGATTATAGACTGTTTGACCGGTTAATGTGGATGAGGATATAATTCTCGATTTCATAGTTTTGGGATTTTTTGATTGTAAGTGATTGTAAGTGATTGTAAGTGATCGTATGATTGTGAGTGATAGCCGGTAATTGCTGATGATCGCCGCAGCTTTACCTGCCAGTCACCTGCCAATTATGGGCTATTGCGTACTCTAAAAACATATTTATTCAAGGGACAATATCCGTTATACATAATCGGCAGAGAGTTATATAAATCTCAGTACGGTCCCATCCCGTATCGTTGGCCAATAATTTCGCCCCGGGCGGGCAATACCATTGCGGAGGTGATACCGTCAGGGTGAGTGCATCCCTTGCTGCCATGACATAAGAGGGGCTATGCTACCGGTGACAAGTTACTGTCACATCCCCATTAATATTACCCGTTTGGGGCAAAATCAGGGGCTACCGGTAACATCTTCCCAACCCGTTTCGCCGTTCAATTGCTCGCTTGTTCCGTACTTCCCTAATTCGAAGCAACCCAACCGCACCATCCAAGTAACCTTCCAAATAAAATAGCCCTGATTACGGGCGAAATTTGTCACACAGGATGACAATGGGTGCCCTTACTATACTTCCCTATTCCCAATTCCCTATTCCCTATTCCCTATTCCCTATTCCCTATTCCCTATTCCCTATTCTATTGTTCTCCTGTTCCCCTGTTCCCTGAATCAAAAACCGTTCTCACCACAACCTTACCTCCCAATTATCACAAACCCTGCCCAGTGCCTCGGGTGGCTGAATCTCAGGTCGCTGATCATCTCGAGCTTGGCATTGCGCAGAGCCGCGGCATTGTGGCCGAATTTTTCGGGTTCGCTGCTGAACCAGCCGGCCATGCGGTAGCGCCAGGTGTTCTGCTGATCACCCAGGTTGTGCAGTTCCCGGTAGAAACGGGCCATAAGTGAGGCGGTGCTGCGGTCCTGTACCGACCACAGGCTCACCATTACCGAGCTGGTGCCCGCCAGGAAAAATGCCCGCTGCAGCCCGAGCACGCCTTCACCTTTCAGGATCTGTCCCAGGCCGGTATTGCAGGCGCTGAGCACCACCAGGTCGGCGTTCAGGTTCAGGGTGTGTATATCCGGCACCCTCAGGAAAGCATCGAAGCCGTTGGGGTTGTCTTGTCCGGATGATGCGAGCAGCAGTCCACTCATCCGTGGATTCTGCTCATTCACCACACCGTGTGTGGCAAGATGCAGATAACGGTAGCGGGAGAGGTCCTGTGCACGAAGCACCGCTCCGGTCGCCCCGGCGCCGTGGTATCGCGAAACCCTGGTGAACCGCGACGCGACCGAATCGGCCTCGATCCGGGTGTGGGGCAGCCGGGTGAGGGGCGTATTCATCAAACTGCTGTACTCCTCAAGATCAGCGAAATCGGGATTGGATACGATGAACATGTCACGGTCATGTCCGGTCCGTACATCGGGAAGCAGGGAGTAGACCGTAATCGATGGTACATACTTGAGGTTGAATTCAGATATGAGATAGGAATCGCCCTGGGGCAGCGCTTCAAAGGGAAGATAGGAGAGGGGGCCGTCGGTGATGATGATCAGGTTGGCCACTCCGCGGGTCACCTCCCCGGCAGGTTCTGTCAGCATCGCGGCAAGCTCTGCCCCCGGTCGGTTGATATCGGCCAGCGGCTGCCCGCTTTCGATAGCGGTCCGGAAGTTCGTGATAAGCCTGGCCAGGCTGGCGGAGCCGGAAGGCTGGTCAAATTCGATCGTCCAGTGTGTGCTGCGGGTATCACTGAAGGCGATGCCGATAAGGTGTGTGCCGGTAACGGCGTAGCTGATTACGGCTGTGTTCCGGTCGATCAGTTTCCGCGCCTGGGTCAGGGTGAGCGGTTCGGGGTCGTGAAAGCGGTCGTACATCGCATCGGAGTTCCTGATTTTGGATATCACAACCTCGTATGCCAGTCCGGCATCCCGCAAATCCCGGGCGGCTTCTTCGGTTTTCAGGCGGTTCAGATCCAGCTCGGCCATTTGCAGACGGGCTTCCGCCTCTTTTAATTCAGCCAGCAGGTCACTGTCGATGTCGGAGCTGAAATCGGTGGCCGCATCCGCTACGCTTTCGGCAAAGGTCCGTGCACGTGCCTGCTCAATGATGTTGTATGCCAGCACAACATCTTGCAGATCTTCCAGGTACCAGCGGGCAATTTCGTGGTACTGCTCAACAAAACGGCTCATAAACCCGGCCCGCAGCCCCGCCGACAGGCGGATATTCTTCCGGTACCGGTTGTTGCTTTCGATAAATTCCCGTGCGTAAACATAGGCACTGTCGCTGCCGAGGTGCCGGTAACCCCGGGCAAGATGGAAATAGTAGGAGGGGGGTACAATCCGTTCAGGAAAGGTTTTTATGTGGGCGATCGCATTTTTGAAGTCATCCAGCGCCCCGGTATGGTTTCCAGTCAGATTATAGGCAATGCCCCTGTACAGGTAGAAATCTCCGAGAATTTCGTCCTGACCGGTTGTGTCAATCAGCGCGAGGCCCTCATTGAGAATTTCAATGGCTTTACCGGGCTCATTACCGGTGATGTAGCTCCGGGCCAGGTTCCGCATGGGATGAATGATCCGGTGCCAGGCATTGAGCCGGTAACTGATATCGATAGCTTCGCGGGAGTAGCGGCGGGCCTCCTCATGGCGGTCGAGCATCTCGAAAATGGCAGCACCCTGTGTGAGGGTGTAGATCATTTCGCTCAGGTACTGCTCGTTGCGTTCAAGGGCCAGGCACTCCTCATTAAAGGCAAGTGCCTGCTCGAACTGGCCGGTTTTAAAATAGAGATTGGCGATCTGATACAGTGCGAAATTGACTTCACGCGGTATCGGAATGTTCCGGCGGAGTTCCAGTGCCCGCTTGGCATATTGAAGCGCTGTCACGTAGTCGCCCATGGCACTGTAACTGTTTGAGAGATTGTATAACTGTATCGATACCTGGAATGTATTGCCTGAGGCTTCGCTGAGCTCCATAGCCATCCGGCTGTAGTGCATGGATGTGGTGATGTCATAGTTATCATTATACATCACGGCCACAAAGTTGTAGGTAAGAATAAGCTCGCTGGTATCTTCAAGGGCTTTGTAGTACTCAATACTGGTATCGAATTTTTCCATCGCATCGTCAATCTGCCGGTTAGTTCTGTGGATCTGCCCCATGTTGCGTATCGCTGACGCGAGAAAACCCCTGTTACCAACCCTTTCGGCCAGATCCTGAATGGCTTCGTACACTTCGTACGCTTTTTGATATTCATTTTGCGCATCCAGGACACGCGCTTTCTGAAAGAGGGCCCGCATCATCATCAGGGTATCCGCTCTTGCTGCCGACAGGTCGTACAAGCGTATGGAACCCTCCATCGCGGGTTCCAGCCTGAACACCCGGTTATCTGTAATTACCTTGTACCACATGGCCATGAGCTCACGGCGGGAGTCATTTTCCCTGATGGCAGCCTCACGGGACCTGTCGAAGTACTGCCTGGCATCATCAAACCGGTAAACCTGAAACAGGCGATATCCGGCCGAAAACAGCTGTGCTGATGTGGAATCCCCGGATTGAGGTTGAGACTGAGGTTGAGAGCGGAACGTATGGAGGGAGGGGTGATAAGGTTGAGGTTGAGGTTGAGGTTGAGAGCGGAACGGATGGAGGGAGGGGTGATAAGGTTGAGGTTGAGGTTGAGGTTGTGAATAATATTGAACCGGGATTTGCAGTTCCGGCAGAAATCTGATCTGCTGTAAAGCCGGGTTGTCCGGGTTGTGAGGGCGTACAGATTGTTTCAGGGCATGACCCGGATTTTCAAAGGTAATACCGGATTCTTTCTCAACCTTAACCTCAACCTCAACCTCAACCTTAACCTCAACCTTAACCTCAACCTTAACCTCAACCTCAACCTCAACCTCAACCTCAACCTTAACCTCAACCTCAACCTCAACCTCAACCTCACCATCCCGGTGACATCCCCCCAAACCACTTCGCCGTTCAAATGTTCACTTGTTCACTTGTTCCCCAATTCAAAGCACGCCAACACCCCAACCGGTGAACCTGCAAAATCAAGCAACCTCTAATTCCCGTTCATTCTAAACCTCCTCCATCCCAATGGCTACCAGTAACAGTTACGCACTCAATCTCAGGCTCAAGATCATGACGATCCTCTACCTGCCGATCCTGCTGTACGCGATGTCGACCTTCGACCTGCAGCCCGACGCCCTGGTGATCGGCGGCGATAATCTCGAGGCCTATTCGGTTCCTGAACAGCGGTCGGTGGTGCTGGGCGATAAGTTCAGCGCATCGCTGATGTACCAGATCGTGCCCACGCCCGAGCAGCTGAGGTTGTTCGACACGAGCCCGCCGCCGGCCAACAACGGCCATACCTCATTCATTTTCGATCCCGAGGTGACGATCGACTACTCGGTATCGCCGGAGTCGATGACCTGGGATGCGGAGGAAAAGCGGATCGTTTTCAATACGGCCGATGTGTTCGAGGGGGCCGACGCGAACCTGCTCTACAAGGACATCCCCTACCGGGTGCACATCCGCGCCACCACCGCCCAGCGGCAGACCTTTGAGCGCACGGTGGATGAAACCTTCCGCGTATTCCGCCCCATGGTGCAGGTGCAGAGCAACGCGCCGCCCCGCGTGGTGGCCGACTCGCGCAACAGCCTGAATTTCGGGGTGCAGGGCATCAACGACAACAACCTGATACTGCACGAAAGCTCCACGAACCGCCGTGTTGAGGGCGCCCGCCTCGACTGGACCCCCCGCGGCGACACGACCGTGGTAACCATCAGCTTTACCGCCCCCGACGGGGAGGTGCGCACGATCGACCGCCGCGGCTTCCGCGTAACGCCGCCGCCGAACCCGGTAGTGGGGATCCGCCGCCACCTTGAGCGGCAGTTCCTCACCGGCAACGAACCCGTTGACCTGTTCGGCCGGTTCGAGGTGGTGATCCGCCCCGACGAGAACTTTCTGCGCGACTTCCCGCAGGATGCCCGCTACGAGGTGGGCAGTATCCGCCTGAGCATCACCCGCGCGGGCCTGGCCCCCGAGGAGATCGTGCTCGACCGTGCCACGCTGGCACGCTATTACGACCGGAGCCGGTCACGCGCCTCCGGCGAGGACATCTACGGCCCGTTTTCGCTCGGCGAGTTCGTACCGAACCTGCGCGGCAACGGCCTGAACGTGTTCATCGAAGACCTGAACCGGGTGAACTACGAAAACCGCCGCATCCCGCTCGACCTGAACCAGGTGCGCAACCAGTTTTCATTCCGGGCACTTTAGGAAACATACAGGCAGGCAGACCGTACACCAACAGATTGCATAAAAGCCAGTCAGAACAGAACAGATCAGATTATGGACATCACATCAGAGAACCACATCACGAAAAACGGCCGGTCCGGCGATCAATTTCAGAAGGCGTACACGGGAGATCTGTCCATTGCACCGGCTGTCCGGGTGAGATCATGCCCGTCGGGGCACCGGGTTTCACTGCTGCACACGGGCACCGGCATGCTCACCGTGCTGGCTGCACTTTTTATCGGCCTCATCCTGCAACTGATGGCACCGGCGGATGCAGTGGCCCAGTACCCGGTGGTGTCTGACGGCATCAACTGGCAGAAGACGCTGCGGATACGCGGGGTGATGAAGCCGTTTGATCCGCACCGGCAGAGCCTGGAGCTGTCGGTGGCATCGGGGCTGAACAACCGTCCGGGCACCACCACCGACCTGACCCCGTACCGGCATGTGACCCGGAATTTCTGGATCGCCCTGCGCGATTCGATGGAGAATGCCGTGCGCAGCGGCGCCGTTCAGGCATTTACGGTGGAGCGCAGCACGAATGCCCGCATGGAGAATATTTTTGTGAAGGGCACCCTGCTCGGCTACGAGGAACTGCTCGGGCGCATGAGCCGGGGCATGGCCGAATCTACCCGCGCCGACGACCGCATCACCCAGATGTACGACCTGACCTCAGGGCGCCTGCGCGCGCAGTCGGACCTGGTTCGCGAGGCCGAAGCCCGCGGTGAAGCCTTTTTCGGCGACTTCCGCCGCCTGAGCATGTTCGAACTCGAGCTGATCATGTACATCGACGAGCGCGGCTTCCACCTGAAGCCGATGAACCTGCTGCTGGGCACCGCACACTGGGACAATCCCGGCTTCTACGACGAGGACGATCTGCTGGCCGGTTTCCGCGATGAATTCGGCAACGGCGTGGGCTTCGCCATCGACCTGACCGACCCGAACACGGTGGCCTACCTCTCCCGATCGGGCATACAGGTGAGCGGCGAGTACAACATCCTGCCGTTCTACGACCTGATCACCATGTTCCACTACGATTTCAAAATCTACTCGGAGAGCAATAATGTGCTGGCCGACGCCGCCGATATCGGCTACGAACTGGTGGGCCTGGAAAACGCCCTTCAGATCAAATACAACGACCTCCTTCTCACCAACATCTACGGCCAGCTCCCGCCCTGGTGGATTGAAAACCAGCGCAGCAACATCACCGACGGGATATACGAGTAATCCCTCCCCGTCACCCCGAGCACGGCCTGAGCGCAATCCTGAGCGCAGCGCAGCGAAGCCGAAGGGCGCAAGCCGGCGCAATGCGACGGCTGAAGTCGAAGGACGAAGTCGAACCACATGGGCAGAGCAGCGCTCTGCCCGATGAGTTTTTTACCAGTAAACCATCTATTTTCTGAAGACTTTAAAACCAGAAAATCATGATGAAAAAATCCTCTCAGCAAAGGTGTGTTTCGTGCGGTGGTACAATGAAACAGGGCGAGACTACGATTACCGTTGATTTTGGATCTGGTGTTGTCGTTATAAGGAATGTTCCGGCTACCATCTGCTCACAGTGCGGGATGGAATGAGTTGATGATAAATATGCTGTGAAAATTGAACAAATTGTAAAAAATGCCAAATCAAAGCATAGTGTGGTTGAAGTGATGTCGTTTTAAAGATCGCTCCGAAGGCTCCCCCGTCATGGTGAGCGCAGCCCGAAGGGCGAAGTCGAACCACATGGGCAGAGCAGGGCTCAGCCCGTGGGTTATATCAACAACATCGCTTCGCAGCACACCCCCCGGAGGCATTGTCATGCCTCCACGTGCCTCGACTACGTCCCTGCAAGCCGGAACTGCGCCCGGCATGACGTTACTTAACCGAATTATGATTATTTTCTAACGATTGCAACGAAATTCGCTTTTCACGGTTAGAAAGGGGATATATCAATTATTCATTACTGAAAACGAAGGTGTTATGAAAAAGATACTGACCATTTCTCTTGTTCTGTTGTTTTTTACCGCCATCGATGCCGATGCGCAGATTGAGGCTTATATCGGTGTCGGGGCCGGTTATAATTCGGAAATTGAAGCCACCTCGCTCCGGTTTTACGGCGGCGTGCCGGCCAGCGAATTTTTTACCTATTTCGTGGATGGCGGTATCTATTTCCGTGATGCCCCACGCGCCGGCGATGCGAACGCCAACCTGCGCTTCATGATACCGGGCAGCGACGTTTTCCGTCCCTATATTTATACCGGTATCAACTACACCCGTTTTGGTGACGACTACATCGGTGCCAATCTCGGGGCTGGTGCCCAGTTCATGGCCCGTCCCGGTTTCTTCTTCGTCCGCGGCCAGTACACCCTGGGCGGACTGAATATGCTCTCGGCCAGTGCCGGTTTCAGCTACATGTTCAGAACCGCTATCTGGTAAAGAGTGCATATCGATAATATTTAAACTAACATCGTAACAATTTAAAGAGCAATCGCTTTCCCAATATGGTAGACAACATCCTCAAAAAAATTGAAAACAAAGAGTACAACGTTGGTATAATCGGCCTCGGCTATGTAGGCCTGCCCCTGATGTGGACATTCTTCAACAACGGGTTCAAGGTAACCGGTTTCGACATTGACCCGCTTAAAATCGAGGCATTCAAACAGGGTAAATCCTATCTGAAGCACTTCAGCGACGACGATTTCAAACGCATGGCCGGATCCGGCCTGGTCTCCATCACCACCGATTTCAACCGTATCCCCGAGGTTGACTGCATCCTGATGTGTGTACCCACACCACTCGACGGCCACCGCGAGCCCGACATGAGCTACGTAGTGGGTACGGTTGAGACGGTTGCCCCCCACATGCGGAAGGGCCAGCTGATCATTCTCGAATCGACCACCTATCCCGGCACCACCGACGAGATCATCACCCCGATCTGCGAAAAAGCGACCGGTATGAAGTCGGGCACCGATTTCTACGTGGCCTACAGTCCCGAGCGGGAAGATCCCGGGAACAAGGATTTCTCTACAGGCACCATCCCCAAAGTAGTCGGTGCCGACGGCGAGGATGCCCTGAAGATCGCCCTGGCCCTGTACGGGGCGGTTATCGTAAAGACCGTGCCCGTTAGCAACAACCGCACGGCCGAAGCAGTGAAGCTGCTCGAAAACATTTTTCGGTCGGTGAATATCGCCCTGGTGAATGAGCTGAAGGTGGTTTTCCAGGAGATGGACATCGACGTACATGAGGTGATCGAGGCCGCATCCACCAAGCCCTTCGGATTTATGAAATTCACGCCCGGCCCCGGCCTGGGCGGTCACTGCATCCCCATCGACCCGTTTTACCTTACCTGGAAAGCTCGCGAATTCGGTGTGAATACCCGCTTCATTGAGCTGGCCGGCGAGGTGAACACCTCGATGCCCCACTATGTGGTGAAACGGACCACCGAAGCCCTGAACAGCCGCAAAAAGGCGGTAAACGGATCGAAAATCCTGATTATCGGCCTTTCCTACAAGCCTGATATCGACGACGTGCGCGAATCGCCCACTTTTGTGCTGATGGATATCCTCGACAAACACGGCGCCGAAGTGAGCTACTACGATCCGTACGTTCCGGTAATCAACCCCACACGCGAACACGCCCACTGGACGGGAACAAAATCGATCAAATGGGATGAAGCCTTAATCCGCGGTTACGATGCGGTGCTCATCTCAACCAACCATCGCGATATCGACTACGACAGCCTCCGCGAATGGTCCGATCTGATCATCGACACCCGCAACGTCTACAAAGACAAGGAGCTTTTCGGCAAAAAAGTCGTAAAAGCGTAGGAACAGGCGGTATTGAGGCGGCTTCGATGTTTTGTACCCGGAGCATGTTTTGAATCAGGGAAGTACGGAACAAGCGAACAACTGAATGTGGAAGTGTTCCCCGTCATCCCGAGCGCACTGAGGAGCACGGCGAAGTCGAAGGGCGGAGTCGAAGGGCGAAGTCGAAGGGCGGAGTCGAAGGGCGGAGTCGAAGGGTGAAGCGACGAAGGTAGTCGAGTGACCGGGGCTTTTAAAAGCCTCCTATGACCATTCCAGGCCGGTTTTCGGCATGTGCTTCCGTTGCGCGGTTCAGTTCTCCTCCCGCAAGGATGATGAAGCTGCTGATAAAAAGCCAGAATAACAGAATCACTACTGCCGATAACGCCCCGTACATTTCGCCGAAGTTTCTGAAGTTGCTTACGTAGACGGAAAATCCCCAGGAAGCTATCAGCCATAGTATGGTTGCAACGGTAGCCCCTGTAACCACCCACTGGAATCCCGGAGTTTCCCGTGACGGACCGTACTTATAGATCAGGCTGATTGCCGAAATAACAAGTATACCCAGCGCGGGCCACCTGAGCCAGGTAATGAGGCTTTCAACACTGCCGGGCAGGCCGATCGTATTGGCCAGTGCAGGAAACAGTACAATAAATGCCAGGCTCACGATGATCACAATAATGGTTCCCAGGGTAAACGTGAGGGTCAGGGCATATTGTTTAATAATGCTTCTCCGGTTTTCTACCCTGTAGGCAACATCAAGACCGGTAAACAGAGATTTTATTCCCTGGTTGGCACTCCACAGGGCAACCAGGATCCCAAACAGGGTTCCCCAGCCAAGCGCACTGGATGAGGTCTCCATTAAATTATTTACTCTGCCTTCGATTATTGAAATGGCATGCCCGGGCATCACATCAGCCAGCCTTGTGAGCTGCTCCTGGGCCGACTGAGGGTCTATTGCCAGACCATAAATCGAAAACAGGGCCAGAATACCGGGGAATAATGCCATGAACGCATAAAATGCCACACCGGCAGATACGATAGGTATATGATCTTCCGCAATACGTTTACCGGTCACTTTTAAAATGTTTTTCCATCCGGAGCTGTCAATGTCTTTCGGAGACCCGATCGGTTTTCTGTTGTTCATGGCTCTTTTTTACTGTTGATTTTAGCGGATGCATTGCAATCAACCAGGCCGCCTGGCATAATTGAAAAAAAAGGTATCCCTGCATTTTTTGATATATACATCAGAAAAATGAAGGATACCTGTCGTTATCGTAGTAAAAACCTGTTCTCCCTTACAAACAGATTCAGCTCTGTTTGCGGGAGAATAACAGGAGTTATTTATATGCAGCGCGTCGCTGGCCCTCATATCCATAATGGCTGTAAACAGAATCAATAAACTCGTTATCGGCTGTCAATGGCCAGTTGTCTTTGTCGAAGCTGGGGGCATTTTCCAGTGTCTCTTTATTAACGTCCAGCCGTATGTTATTATCGGCTTCCGAGAACTGAAGGGCTCTGAGCGGGATAGCAAAATACTTGCTGCCCATGCCCAGAAATCCTCCGAAAGCCAATACAGCATATACAACTTCTTCGTTGTGCGGATCGATCATCAGGTCTTTGATCTCACCGATGTTTTCATCGTTCAGATTATAGACTGTTTGACCGGTTAATGTGGATGAGGATATAATTCTCGATTTCATAGTTTTGGGATTTTTTGATTGTAAGTGATTGTAAGTGATTGTAAGTGATCGTATGATTGTGAGTGATAGCCGGTAATTGCTGATGATCGCCGCAGCTTTACCTGCCAGTCACCTGCCAATTATGGGCTATTGCGTACTCTAAAAACATATTTATTCAAGGGACAATATCCGTTATACATAATCGGCAGAGAGTTATATAAATCTCAGTACGGTCCCATCCCGTATCGTTGGCCAATAATTTCGCCCCGGGCGGGCAATACCATTGCGGAGGTGATACCGTCAGGGTGAGTGCATCCCTTGCTGCCATGACATAAGAGGGGCTATGCTACCGGTGACAAGTTACTGTCACATCCCCATTAATATTACCCGTTTGGGGCAAAATCAGGGGCTACCGGTAACATCTTCCCAACCCGTTTCGCCGTTCAATTGCTCGCTTGTTCCGTACTTCCCTAATTCGAAGCAACCCAACCGCACCATCCAAGTAACCTTCCAAATAAAATAGCCCTGATTACGGGCGAAATTTGTCACACAGGATGACAATGGGTGCCCTTACTATACTTCCCTATTCCCAATTCCCTATTCCCTATTCCCTATTCCCTATTCCCTATTCCCTATTCCCTATTCTATTGTTCTCCTGTTCCCCTGTTCCCTGAATCAAAAACCGTTCTCACCACAACCTTACCTCCCAATTATCACAAACCCTGCCCAGTGCCTCGGGTGGCTGAATCTCAGGTCGCTGATCATCTCGAGCTTGGCATTGCGCAGAGCCGCGGCATTGTGGCCGAATTTTTCGGGTTCGCTGCTGAACCAGCCGGCCATGCGGTAGCGCCAGGTGTTCTGCTGATCACCCAGGTTGTGCAGTTCCCGGTAGAAACGGGCCATAAGTGAGGCGGTGCTGCGGTCCTGTACCGACCACAGGCTCACCATTACCGAGCTGGTGCCCGCCAGGAAAAATGCCCGCTGCAGCCCGAGCACGCCTTCACCTTTCAGGATCTGTCCCAGGCCGGTATTGCAGGCGCTGAGCACCACCAGGTCGGCGTTCAGGTTCAGGGTGTGTATATCCGGCACCCTCAGGAAAGCATCGAAGCCGTTGGGGTTGTCTTGTCCGGATGATGCGAGCAGCAGTCCACTCATCCGTGGATTCTGCTCATTCACCACACCGTGTGTGGCAAGATGCAGATAACGGTAGCGGGAGAGGTCCTGTGCACGAAGCACCGCTCCGGTCGCCCCGGCGCCGTGGTATCGCGAAACCCTGGTGAACCGCGACGCGACCGAATCGGCCTCGATCCGGGTGTGGGGCAGCCGGGTGAGGGGCGTATTCATCAAACTGCTGTACTCCTCAAGATCAGCGAAATCGGGATTGGATACGATGAACATGTCACGGTCATGTCCGGTCCGTACATCGGGAAGCAGGGAGTAGACCGTAATCGATGGTACATACTTGAGGTTGAATTCAGATATGAGATAGGAATCGCCCTGGGGCAGCGCTTCAAAGGGAAGATAGGAGAGGGGGCCGTCGGTGATGATGATCAGGTTGGCCACTCCGCGGGTCACCTCCCCGGCAGGTTCTGTCAGCATCGCGGCAAGCTCTGCCCCCGGTCGGTTGATATCGGCCAGCGGCTGCCCGCTTTCGATAGCGGTCCGGAAGTTCGTGATAAGCCTGGCCAGGCTGGCGGAGCCGGAAGGCTGGTCAAATTCGATCGTCCAGTGTGTGCTGCGGGTATCACTGAAGGCGATGCCGATAAGGTGTGTGCCGGTAACGGCGTAGCTGATTACGGCTGTGTTCCGGTCGATCAGTTTCCGCGCCTGGGTCAGGGTGAGCGGTTCGGGGTCGTGAAAGCGGTCGTACATCGCATCGGAGTTCCTGATTTTGGATATCACAACCTCGTATGCCAGTCCGGCATCCCGCAAATCCCGGGCGGCTTCTTCGGTTTTCAGGCGGTTCAGATCCAGCTCGGCCATTTGCAGACGGGCTTCCGCCTCTTTTAATTCAGCCAGCAGGTCACTGTCGATGTCGGAGCTGAAATCGGTGGCCGCATCCGCTACGCTTTCGGCAAAGGTCCGTGCACGTGCCTGCTCAATGATGTTGTATGCCAGCACAACATCTTGCAGATCTTCCAGGTACCAGCGGGCAATTTCGTGGTACTGCTCAACAAAACGGCTCATAAACCCGGCCCGCAGCCCCGCCGACAGGCGGATATTCTTCCGGTACCGGTTGTTGCTTTCGATAAATTCCCGTGCGTAAACATAGGCACTGTCGCTGCCGAGGTGCCGGTAACCCCGGGCAAGATGGAAATAGTAGGAGGGGGGTACAATCCGTTCAGGAAAGGTTTTTATGTGGGCGATCGCATTTTTGAAGTCATCCAGCGCCCCGGTATGGTTTCCAGTCAGATTATAGGCAATGCCCCTGTACAGGTAGAAATCTCCGAGAATTTCGTCCTGACCGGTTGTGTCAATCAGCGCGAGGCCCTCATTGAGAATTTCAATGGCTTTACCGGGCTCATTACCGGTGATGTAGCTCCGGGCCAGGTTCCGCATGGGATGAATGATCCGGTGCCAGGCATTGAGCCGGTAACTGATATCGATAGCTTCGCGGGAGTAGCGGCGGGCCTCCTCATGGCGGTCGAGCATCTCGAAAATGGCAGCACCCTGTGTGAGGGTGTAGATCATTTCGCTCAGGTACTGCTCGTTGCGTTCAAGGGCCAGGCACTCCTCATTAAAGGCAAGTGCCTGCTCGAACTGGCCGGTTTTAAAATAGAGATTGGCGATCTGATACAGTGCGAAATTGACTTCACGCGGTATCGGAATGTTCCGGCGGAGTTCCAGTGCCCGCTTGGCATATTGAAGCGCTGTCACGTAGTCGCCCATGGCACTGTAACTGTTTGAGAGATTGTATAACTGTATCGATACCTGGAATGTATTGCCTGAGGCTTCGCTGAGCTCCATAGCCATCCGGCTGTAGTGCATGGATGTGGTGATGTCATAGTTATCATTATACATCACGGCCACAAAGTTGTAGGTAAGAATAAGCTCGCTGGTATCTTCAAGGGCTTTGTAGTACTCAATACTGGTATCGAATTTTTCCATCGCATCGTCAATCTGCCGGTTAGTTCTGTGGATCTGCCCCATGTTGCGTATCGCTGACGCGAGAAAACCCCTGTTACCAACCCTTTCGGCCAGATCCTGAATGGCTTCGTACACTTCGTACGCTTTTTGATATTCATTTTGCGCATCCAGGACACGCGCTTTCTGAAAGAGGGCCCGCATCATCATCAGGGTATCCGCTCTTGCTGCCGACAGGTCGTACAAGCGTATGGAACCCTCCATCGCGGGTTCCAGCCTGAACACCCGGTTATCTGTAATTACCTTGTACCACATGGCCATGAGCTCACGGCGGGAGTCATTTTCCCTGATGGCAGCCTCACGGGACCTGTCGAAGTACTGCCTGGCATCATCAAACCGGTAAACCTGAAACAGGCGATATCCGGCCGAAAACAGCTGTGCTGATGTGGAATCCCCGGATTGAGGTTGAGACTGAGGTTGAGAGCGGAACGTATGGAGGGAGGGGTGATAAGGTTGAGGTTGAGGTTGAGGTTGAGAGCGGAACGGATGGAGGGAGGGGTGATAAGGTTGAGGTTGAGGTTGAGGTTGTGAATAATATTGAACCGGGATTTGCAGTTCCGGCAGAAATCTGATCTGCTGTAAAGCCGGGTTGTCCGGGTTGTGAGGGCGTACAGATTGTTTCAGGGCATGACCCGGATTTTCAAAGGTAATACCGGATTCTTTCTCAACCTCAACCTCAACCTCAACCTTAACCTTAACCTCAACCTCAAAAGTTGATCCCGAAAGTAAAATTGCAATTACCAGTGCTTTGAGCATGGGAAAGGTGCGTTAATGGTGTTTGATCGCGCTCTGTGGCTGAATTATATTACGCAAGTGAAACAATCTAATAAAAATTCGATGAAAAAAGCCAAGTACCCCGATTTTATATTGATCAGAGGCCATCATGCCGATCCTGATACTGAGGATGAGCCCGGCGAAGATACTCCGGGCGGGGAAGAATCAGGTGGGAACCCTGCTGGGGGAGGTAAGCCACCGCCTCCCTGAGTGGCCGGCTGGCTGGTTTTAGTGGCCGTAATTCGTTGACAGGTTACCCGTTTTTACCCTCAAACAGGGCATTCACGAAACCGTTACGGTCGAAAATCTGAAGGTCTTCTATCTTTTCACCCACGCCAATATACTTGACCGGCACCTGAAGTTCGTTTGAAATTCCGATCACGATGCCGCCCTTGGCGGTGCCGTCGAGCTTGGTGAGGGCCAGCCCGGTGATGTCGACGGCGCTGGTGAAGGCTTTGGCCTGCTGCATGGCATTCTGCCCGGTGGATGCATCCAGCACGAGGATCACCTCATGAGGGGCACCCTCCACGATTTTGCCCATCACCCGCTTGATCTTGGTGAGCTCGTCCATGAGCGCCAGCTTGTTGTGCAGGCGTCCGGCCGTATCGATCAGTACCACATCGGCCCCGCGCGATTTGGCGGCGGAAACAGTGTCGTAGGCAACAGCGGCCGGATCGGCACCCTGGCCCTGCTGTATGATCGGCACCCCGGCGCGCTCGCTCCAGATCTGAAGCTGCTGAACGGCGGCGGCCCGGAAGGTGTCGGCGGCGCCAAGCAGCACGTTTTTGCCCGCCAGTTTGTAGAGATTGCCCAGCTTGCCGATGGTGGTGGTCTTGCCTACACCGTTCACGCCCACAATCATCACCACATGGGGCTTGTTGGGCAGTACGGCATCGTACTCGGCGGGCTTGTCGGTATCGTGATCACGCATCAGGGCGATGATCTCCTCGCGCAGCATGTTCTGCAGCTGGCCGGCACTCACGTACTTGTCGCGGGCCACACGCGCCTCGATCCGTTTGATGATCTCGAGCGTGGTCTTTACACCCACATCGGAGGTGATGAGCACTTCTTCAAGATCATCCAGCACCTCGTCGTCGATCGTATCCTTGCCCATTACGGCCTTACCGAGCTTTCCGAGCAACCCCTCGCGGCTCTTCTCGAGCCCCTCTTTCAGTTTCTCTTCCCGTTTAAAACCCAGCTTTTCAAAAAAACTCATTGTGTGACCTGGCGTGATGTATTCGAAAATGGTTGCAAAAGAACCCCGGATGATGTGATTTCCGGCAGGGTTCTGAAGTAAAACAGCAGAAAGTACGCCCGACAGGATTCGAACCTGTGACCTTTGGCTCCGGAGGCCAACGCTCTATCCAGCTGAGCTACGGGCGCGTATGGGGTAAAGCGGAAACGTTGAATGATGACCGCTTATCTCACCGGATACAAGAAAGGCAGGTTTTTGATTTCATTATACCTGTACTTACTTTTTAAAACATTCCGGGTGAAAATTCCCAAGACTCTAAAAATATCACAAATGCCCGGTAATAGCAATGTTTGAGAAATTGAATTACCCGCTCCCAATTGTGGCGTCAATTCATTATGATGGTTATCATTTACCATAAAAGGCAAAAGGCAAAAGGCAAAAGGCAAAAGGCAAAAGGCAAAAGGCAAAAGGCAAAAGGCAAAAGGCAAAAGGCAAAAGTTTTATGGATAAACCGGCACCGTTATGAAAACCAGAACAGACATGAAAACCAGTCATCCTGCTTTGCCGGTAGTTCTGCTTGCCATGTTTGCTTTGTGGATACTGGCATGCGATAACACGCTTGAACCGTTCGATCAGGATATTGGTATCTATTCGGTCTACGGTTATCTCGACATGAATGAGGAGACCCATTACGTACGGATAAGAGAAATGAATGCCCCGTTTACCAGCGAAGCAACCCGTAAACTGGACGCGACCGTTTTTTTTGACAGGCCCGGTACTGGTGATTCTGAAATACTGGAGAGTGATATCCGGGAATATGAGGGGGTCTTTTTACATACATACAGGGTTGAAAGTGCGATAGAACCCGATACAAAATACCGGTTGAGGGTAATCCGGTCCGATGGTGTGTCTGTAGAAGCTGAGACGACCAGCCCAACGTACTCGGTTCCGGTAACCAATCCGGAAAATGTGCAATGCCATGTTCCGGCTGATATTGAATTCGGTCCGGTGAACGGCGGCGTATTTGTGCTGAGAGTCGGTACTTGTCAGGCCGATGATTGCTGGGGAGCGCCATATATTCTGAGGCCGGACGAAAACGGCGGGAACGGTACGTACACATTCCGTTTTCTTGCGTCCGAACAATTGATACTCCTCAGCGCGGGAAATCCTGCGAGCCCCCGGTGCAGTAACAGAATGAATTTTTACATCTCGTATACGCACTATGCGCCCGGTTTCTATGAACAAATCGAGAACGATCCGTTCGATATCCAGGCCAGCTTCATGCGTTTTGGCGCGCTTTACAGGGATACGCTTACCGTTCCGGTAAATATGTGAAGAGTGTGGTAGCCGGAAGCGGGCGCGTGAATGAACAGTAGAACGGTAGAAAAATAGAACAATTGAATATGGAATATGGAATATTGAAGTGGGCGACCACTAATGTCAGGAACAGGTGAATAATAGAACAAGTGAATGGTGAAGTGGTTTTTGATGAGATTATTTATCATGCCGGGTTATGCATGTATGGCCCTGGCATGCCTGCTTGCCGGGGTTGAGATTTCGGCTGCGCAGGACGATTCCCAGCTTCGGTTTTTGGTCATATCAGGTGATGACGGGAATCCGCTGGCCGGGGCAAACGTGTTGTTGTATGAGTATGGTTACGCCACGAATGATCATGATCCGTATCGCTACTGTGTTACCAACAGTGACGGATTTTGTGAGATCAGGAATATTCCCCCCGCCAGGCTGTTTACGCTCCGTATCACATTTATCGGATATCAATCCTTTGAGGTGGACCTGGCCCTGAGCCGTGGCGAAAGAATACTGTTGCGCCCCGTTCTTGAACCCTACACAGAGCAAATCGACGAGGTTACCATCGACCGGCAACGCTATGTTACCACCGGGGAAGCCGGGGTGAGAAGAATCGGCGTGCCGGATATTGCCCGGGTACCGGCCCCCGGAGTCGGCGGAGACCTGGTGTCATACCTGCAAACCCTGCCTGGAGTTGTAACCAGCGGCGACCGGGGCGGGGAACTGTATATTCGCGGTGGTACGTCCGACCAGAACCTGATTTTGGTGGATAACCTGCACATTTATAAGCCGTTTCATATCTCCAACCTGTTCTCTGCCTTTCCGGATGAAGTGATCCAGAGTGCCGATCTGTATGCGGGCGGTTTCGGTGCTGAGTTTGCAGGAGCAACATCAGCGGTACTCGATGTGCGTCTTCGGCCGGGCAACATGAGACGTCATCAGGGCAACGCGGCCTTCAGTCCCTATCTGCTGTCGGTGAATTTGGAAGGTCCGCTCGAAACAGACCGGCAGTCGTACATGCTGATGGCCCGGAAATCGACCATAGAAACCTTCGCGCCCACGCTAACCGGAGAAGAGGTGCCGTTAAACTTCAGCGATATTCTGGCACGCTATACCATCCAGGAAACCAGCATCACCTGCAACGTGACAGGTGTATATACCAGCGACCGGGGTGAAATTGTACCCTACCGGGGAATTGTCCACGCCTGGTCGAATACAGTTATCGGCGCCCGCTGTATCGCATTTGATGAACGGTTTAACCATCCGGCAGAAGTTACGGCCGGCTATACCGGTTACCGGAATACCGAGGGCTCCGAGCAGGTTACCGAGCGGTCATCTGCGATCAATCAGCTGTTTTTGAATATCGATTTGCGCACGGATATACTCAGGCTGCCTGTACATTATGGATTCGGTATCAAATTCCGCACCTATACGATCGACCTGGCAGAACGGTTTACCTCGCTCAGGTCCCTGAGAAGAACCATCCCGATTGCCAATTTGTACAGTACCACCGAATGGTCGCCCGTAACCGGAATCACCATACAACCGGGTATTGCATCACAGTTTTCACTGGACAATTCCCTTACCTTCGAGCCCCGTCTGAGGATATCCTACAGGCCGGGAGGGAGCGACAGGCAGGAGTTCAGCCTGGCTGCCGGCCGGTACGTGCAGTTTATGTCTGGCATCAGCGACGAACGGGATGCAGGTACCGTATTTACAGTTCTGCAGCCCACGGAAACGGGTGATCCGCTGCCCAGCGCCCTGCATGGTATTTTCGCGTATCAGCAGCGTTTTGGCCGCTATGTGATTGCAAATCTGGAAGGCTTCGTGAAGCGCCACAGCAATGTACCGGTATCCAAATGGAATCCGGAGCCGAAGATTGAAATCGAAACGGCACTCGCCGACGGATTCACCTACGGTTTTGATGTACGGCTGATGGTCGACAGGAACCCGGTCTATCTTTCTGCCGGCTACGGATGGTCGAAAGTTGACTATGAAGCCGTTTCGGGAGATCTCGGTGCCTGGATCCAGGAGCCGGTTTTCAGCTACTCGCCGGCCCACGATCAGCGCCACAAATTAAATGTGATTGCCGGTTACCGGTTTGCAGGGTTCACGGCCGGCGCAAGGTGGGAATTTGGTACCGGCATGCCCTTCACTCAGATTCTTGGATTCGACATGGCGGTGCGCGTGCCGGCCGAAAGCCCGGTAACCGATCCCGGCCAGGCCCGGATGCTGTTCAGCCGCCCGTACGGCGAGCGGCTTCCGTATTACCACCGGCTGGATGTCTCGATAGGGCGGTCATTCCGGCTCGCGCCGAACTGGTCGCTGGAAACGGAAGCCGGCGTCATCAACATCTATAACCGCAATAACATTTTCAACTTCGACATGAGTACCCTGATGCGGGTCGATCAGACCCCGTTCCTGCCCTACCTGTCGGTAAAGCTGAACCTGTTGTAGGGGTGGTTTTATCTTGCCTTCTTTTGATGAGAATGAGCACTTTGCTATGGGTCGGCAGCCACGTTCTTGTCCAGCCAGTCAGAAACTTTTGATTATCAGCTATGGTACTTAATGGTAGTTCGGAATGTCAATACGTCATGGCAGTTCAGAATGTCAATACCGACTGGCAAATGCGGAATGGTAAAACGGAATGGTAAAAATGTCATGGCAGCACAAAAAAACTCAACCTGAACCCATTTAGGTTTCAATAAAAAACAGTTAAAATGCCAGGGGCAGGGAACAGGGGCATCCGGAACAGTGGTGGTTTGGATATGTTTAACAGCAGTCAGGCACTATGGGGAGGTAACCCAACCCGGCACGTTATCCGGCTCCGGTATCTGTAAATAAATCGTTGCCAAGCACTCAAATAAAAAGCTACTTTACTATTTTCCGACATGATGATCACCTATCTGATACTGGCACACAGGTACCCGGAGCAGTTGTTCCGTTTGGTCGACCGGCTGGATGCACCGGGTGTCCATTTTCTCATTCACATCGATAAAAAAGTGGATGACGGTATCTATTCTTTCATATCGGATCGGCTGGAACCCCGGGGGAATGTACACTTCATCAAACGCTATAAATGCCACTGGGCGGGTTATGGAATCGTACAGGGTACATTTCAGGGCCTTAAGGAACTGAAAGAGAGAAAAATTTCCCCAACCCGAATGGATTGACCAGAATCTCCTGAACCGATAAACCGCTGATATCAAAATTTCAATGTCCAAGTCTGATGTCTGATGTCTGATGTCTCATGTCTGATGTCTCACCTCTCATGTCTGAAAAAATGTCACTACCCCCAAAGCAGATAAAAAAATGTGTGACCACCCAAAGGCAGCCACACATTCGATTTGCGTCTCAATACTGAGTCTCAATACTCAATACTACTTGAGTAGCATCATTTTCCTGGTCTGTGTAAACGATGCGGTATGCAGGCGGTAGATGTACATTCCGCTGGCAAGATTTGCAGCATCAAAGCTAACGGTATGCTGACCGGGCTGATAGGCGCCGCTTGCAAGTACCGAAACCAACTGGCCGGTAATGTTGTATACCTCAAGCCTTACATCCGACTGCTCGGGCAGGTTGAACCTGATTTGCGTTGTCGGGTTAAAGGGATTCGGATAGTTTTGCTCAAGCTCAAAAGCAAGAGGCATTCCGGTTTCCGGATCGGTGATGGATGTAGGCATTCCATCGGAATTCACAGCGAGGTCGTCGAAGTACCAGGTGAAGTTTTCCCCACCGTCACCAACGCCACCTTCGCGGAAGTCGAAAATCATGACAACCACATCCCACGCATCGGTAAATCCGGCTGCACTCATGTTCCAGGTCATTACTTCCCATTCACCGCTTGTGGTGGTATTCTGGGTGATTTCATATTCCAGGGTACCATTTTGCTGCTCAATTTTCATCAGCACAGGTACATCGGCACGGGGTGACCATACCTTCATGGAGATGTAGGGAGTTTCGGAATCGATGGTGAACGTTTCATCTGTGTACATGAAGGCACCTGCCCAGAACGGGCCTGATCCTTTCACCATCCGGCCTACATAGTCGCTGTCGTTGCCTTCGCCCTGGTCGGGGTTGGCCACACGGTTGGCATGTCCACCCTCAAAACCGAAGAAGGCAAAGTTCCAGTTGAACTCGTCATCTTCGAAGTCGAGTGGCAGGGAAACAGGATGGAGATCGGCCGGAGTAGCAGGTCCCTCGGGACGTTCACCATCCGGATCGCCTGCATTTACTACCAGGTTATCGAAGTACCATGTCCAGTCTGGACCGCCATCGCCATTCTGGCCTACGTGGAAATCGAAAAACAACGTTATCTGATCCCAGTCAACCAGCGGACTTGCACCACTCATATCCCAGGTTAGGGCTTCCCATTCGTTGCTTGTTGATGTAACGGCGAACGCACCATGTTCGGCAGTACCATCGCTTTGTTCCACTTTGATCTGGATGCCGACATTCGTACGCGGCGACCACACGTCCATGGTAATGGTGTTGTTTTCGCTGTCGAAGTAGAACGTTTCGTCGGTAAGCAGGAATGCGCCGGCCCAGTAGATGGTGGCATTCTTGATCATGCGGCCCACGTAATCACTGTCGTTAGCTTCGGTTTTATCAGGGTTGGGCACCACGTCGGCGTGTGCACCTTCAAAACCGAGGAATACATTATCCCAATTTACGGTCTGATCTTCAAAGTCGATGGGCAGCGATACGCGAACCAGTCCGGTTCCGGGATCAACCGGATCAACGGGTTCAACCGGTGCACCAGCCGTTATATCGTCGAAAAAGAAGGTGAAATCGGCACTTCCGTCACCTACCTGGCCTTCGCCGGCTCCCCAGTCGAAGAATACGACCACGCGCGACCAGGCATCTGTGTAGCCTGCTGCGCTGAAGTCCCAGCTGAGTTCAACCCACTCGTTAGCCGTTTCGAGGGTGGTTGCTTCTTCCCGAAGCCCGGCAAGAGCACCCTCTTCATCAAACCGTTCAACCTTCAGAGATACAGAGATGTCGGCTCGGGGCGACCAGACTTTCATGGTCATTATGGCATCGTCCTGTTCGAATACGAAGGGTGTTTGTACGTCAAAGTAGCCACCTGCCCAGGGGGCACCGTCATTTTTCACATACCGGGCAACCCAGCTGCTGTTGTTAACGTCGTCGGGTTGCGGGTTTTCTATACGGGTTATCTCCGCACCGCCGAAACCGGTGAATGCAGCATCATAATCGTAACGGTCGTCTTCGAGATCAAGCGGAAGGGGTAACTTGGTGAGGTCTGTTCCCGGATCTACCGGTTCATCAGCAGAAACCACACCGGCGAGTTCGAAATCATCAAGGTACCAGGTGTCTCTTGCTCCACCCTGCGGCGGGTTGTTGGTATCGAGATCCATAATTACTACTACCATGTCCCAGTTGATTGTCTGATTTACTGCGCTCAGGTCCCACTCCAGAAGGGTCCACTCTTCCGAAACGGTGATATCGGCAAACAGATCACCGGTAGTGCTGGCTCCATCAACGGTTTCCAGTTTCATCAGGCCTCTGATGCCATCGCGGGGCGACCAGACTTTGAGCCGGAATACCGATTCCGATGTTGTATTGACGACGGTGGCGAGATGGTAGAAAAAACCACCCCAGGGCTGACCTTCAGCGCTTTTTGTGTATTCGAGAGCATAATTGGTCTCGTTCAGCCCGGTTTTGTCGGGATTTTCGATACGTGTAAGTCCGGCACCTTCAAACTGGTAAAGAGTGTAACCGGTCCAGTCAATACCGGTGGTATCCATATTGAATACCAGTGGCATGGGTTGCAGCAGACCGGGATCTTCCGGTGGAACAATAACGATCGGGTCGCCGGGTACGTCAAAAAAGGCCTCACCGGTTTCACTCACATTATTTTGAGCATCCGGGGAAAAGTTTGCAAAAGCGTTGTTGCCAGCAGTAAGCAGGAAAACGCTGAACATCAGGGCAACTATACTCCACCCTGGAAAACGGAATCGTTTATTTTTCATATAAACCTCAATATTTAGATCAGATTAGCAAGAAACACATTCATATCTAAGGCGTCGTACAGCTGTCAATTAGTGCTCAGGTAGGACATACGATAAGTTGTGCCACTTGTAAACAACGGATTAGTTTGCATTTATGCAATAAATATTGCATAAATATTGCATAAGTTTTGCATAAACAGGATAAATACCCAGCCTAAAATCCTAATATTCTAAGCTTAAATAGTGTGTAAAACTTTGTTAATACATATTTGATGAGTAGTTTTCTGTTTGTGAAAAATTTTCATTAAAGTGCTTCCGAACGGATGAAGATATCGGTGGATTCATCGCAGGGTTCGAAATAGCGGCCGGGAACAGGCGCCCGGCAATATGCTGCTGAATTATACAATAACCCTGTTGCCGCCTGAAGCTTATCTCATCGTCCACTTTTTTGTTGCAAGTCCAATCTTCCTAAATCACTTCGCTGTTCAATTGTTCGCTTGTTCCGTACTTCCCTAATTCAAAACATACTAAAAGTACTTTCGGTGTCACCAACATATGGTTCGCAAATCTCATAAAATTTACCTTTTGCACAATGCCAGAAACGCTGCAGGAGTCATCACAGGTAATAGCTCTGATGATTTCCTGTAATCAGAAAGATTTCTGGTTATAAAGTAGTCCGCTCCGTGACTCAGAGCGGTGTGGTACTGTAGAGCATCCTCCTTGTCTGTAAAGGTTGAAGATAATGCCCGGAGCACTATCGGTTTACCTCCGCTGATGACATCACAGGCGGATATGAAATCCAAAAGCCGCTTTTCAGCATTGCTCAGTTTGTATATATCCATGCTGAGGTAAATAAGATTTGCCAGGCTGCTTTCCGCAATGAGCAGAGCCGCTTTGTCTTTAGCCGCCAGTTCCAGAAGCTGAACGGAGTGATGGAAGTGAGGCTCCCTTTTTGACAGAATATCGAAAGCCACATCCGTATCAAGAAAAAGTTCAGGTAAACTTCCTTTTAACATGTTCCCTGATCAGTTTTTTATCCTGTTTTGTAACCGTATTGTCAGCCTGTTTCAGAGTTTCCAGCAACCTTTTTGCTGCTCGCTGTGATTCTGTTTCGATTTCGTTGGCTTCTTCATTTCCCATCACATCCTCAAACATCTGTGATACGGATATACCCCGCCTTTTTGCCTGGCGTTTGGCATATTTAATGACGTCATCCTGTACGGTGAGTGTAAGCTTTTTCTTCATAATTACACGTGTGATTATAATTATACGTAATTGTTGCAAAACCTGCAACGTAATCAGATTTTACTCCATTGTTCAACCTCTTACCCGTTGCATTAAAAACACCATTCAAAATCAGGTGCAATACTCACCGGGCATCACTGCTTTTGCTTTTTGCCTTTTGCTCCCTACTTTTGCCATCTGCTTTTGCCTTCTGTTTTTAACTTCTGCTTTTTACTACTGCCATTTGCCCCATGAACCTCTCCGACTTCGACTACCACCTGCCTCCCGGCCTCATCGCCCAGGAGCCGGCTACACCGCGCGACCATTCGCGGCTGCTGGTGTATGAGCGTGCTACAGGCCGCATCACCGACGACCATTTCAACAACCTGCCCACCCACCTGATGCCCGGTACGACCCTGGTGATGAACAACAGCCGCGTGGAGAAGGCCAGGCTGCTGTTCGGCAATACGGAGGTGTTCATCCTGCGGCAGTTCGGTACCGATACGGTGGAGGCGCTCGTCAGGCCCGGACGCAAATTCAGGCCGGGCCGCAAAACCGCCCTTACGGATGATATTTCTGCCGAAACGCTGGCGGTGGAGGAGGATGGCACCCGCCGCATCCGCTTCAGTATGAGTCTTGATGATCCCCGGATCGATCCGTACCGGTTCACGCCATTTCCGCCCTACATCCGCCAGAACGAGGAGCTGGCATCCCGCTACCAGACCGTGATAGCCCGGCACGACGGCAGCAAGGCCGCCCCCACGGCAGGGCTCCATTTTACCGGTGAGCTGCTCGGCCGCCTTGCCGCAATGGGGATACCGAAGGCGGAAATCACCCTGCACGTGGGCCTCGGTACCTTTGCACCGGTCAAAACAGAAAATGTGGATGAACACCACCTGCACGAAGAACGGTACCTGATCAGCCGGGATGCCGCAGACCAGCTGAACAGGGCATCGCATATCACGGCCGTCGGTACAACTACGGCACGAGTGTTGGAATCGGCGGTTATTTTTGAAGAATCAGCGCCAGCAGACGCTACGTCGGCGGGGTCCGGTGTCCGGAATAACCAACCTGGTGTACCGCGTACACGGCCGCTTACGGTTTCCGGCCGCCATTTTGAACCCTGCGAGGGATCTACCGACATCTTTATCAGGCCGGGTTACCGGTTCCGGGGCCTCGATCAGCTCATAACCAACTTCCACCTGCCGAAAAGTACCCTCCTGATGATGATCGCAGCACTCATGGGCTATGATGAAATGCGGCATGTTTACGACCACGCCATCCGCCAAAAATACCGGTTCTACTCCTTCGGCGATGCCATGCTGATTAAATAAACGTCATGCCAGGCGCAGTCCAAAAATACGTCATGCTGAACGAAATGCAGCGCAGTCCTGATCGCAAGCCGGCACAGCCGGCTGAAGTCGAAGGATCAAAGCACGTGGGGGCTTTTTAAAAAGCCCCCGGAAGCTCCAAAAGAGACTTTTCATCATCCCAAATGAGCAGTGCGCGGCACTGCTCACGTACTTCGAATTCGCTCCACTTCGTTCCGCTGCGCTACCGATGACAAGTCTGTCACATCCCCAATAGTGTTGCCCGTTCGGGGCAAAATTACATGCTAACAGCGACATCCTCCCAAATCACTTCGCCGTTCTATTGTTCACATGTTCTACTGTTCCCTATTTACCCGCTCAACTTTTCCTCCGCCATCTCCTCGTCCTCTTGCGTTGCTTCGAGTCCGGCTCCTTTATTTTCTTCATCATTCGTTAATTCAAGTGCTACAAGGAAGGGAAAATGATCCGATCCGATGTATGGCAGGCGTTTAATCCTGATCAGATTGAAATGGTGACTGTGGAACAGGTGATCAAGCGGCCAGCGGATCAGTGAATATTCCGCGTGAAACGTATTGAACATTCCACGGCCGACGCGCGGATCGAGCAATCCGCTGATTTTTCGGAAGAGCCGCGTTGTATGTGACCAGGCTACATCATTAAGATCACCCGTCACAACTACAGCGTCCGTATCCCCCGCCCCTGTGTCCCTGAACTCTTCTTCTGGAGAAACTTCTTTCGCTATCGTGATCAACTCGGCGTCCCGATCTTTTGAGGTCTCGTTCTCGGTAGGGCTCGGCGGTGTCGGGTGCAAAAAATGTAGTTGCACCATTTGTCCGGATGGCAGCTCAACCCGGGCACGCATCGACGGAATATCTCTCTCAATCAAATATCTTATTTTATCATCAATAAGCTTCAGCTTTGAGTATACATGCATGCCGTATCTGTTTTCGAGCGGACATTTTATGGAGTAGGGATAGTCCTTCTCAAGTTCCTGAAGCTGATCTTCCCACCATGCATTGGTTTCAAGTGTAACCAGGATATCGGGATCGTTATCACGCACCACCTTAAGCAGATGGTGCGCTCTTCGGTTATCCATGAAAACGTTAGATACCATGATTACGAAACTGTTGCCGGGATCGGGATTTACTGCCGGCGCGACCTCAGTTGCCGACAACCGTGTGTAGGGTAAGATCCACCAGGAAAGGTATATGGTACAGCCCAGCCCTGCGGCTACCATTATGCGACTTTTGGTGATGCTCATATCCAGAAGAAGCAGTTCCGCAGCGAGCAGCAACAGCGACAGGTAAAACAGTTGAAGGCGGGGGAAATCCCATCCTCTAACCCACCACTGTTCATAACGTGACAACGGTGCGAATGTGCACACGATTAGGACTACTGTCAGAATCAGGAAAACCCACTGTTGCATAGTTGAATAGTTATTTGCCTCTCAGTCAAGATACCTATTTGCAGCACAATTCAAATCCTGCGCGTCGTGGTATGTGACCAAATGAATCAGTTTCAAGCTATTCCGGTCGGCCGTGTGTGATATCTATAAATAGTATCGAAAAAATTATAACGCAGGTCGTTCACAATATCAACACATTGGATAACAAACTATTTTTATAAAGAGTTAAATACCATCAAACGACTATGGAGTACAGGGGGAAAACAAATCCATATCACTACGAACCGAAAAAAGGTATTTCGTGGAGGGCGGTATTTGCCGGAACAGTAACCGTTCTGTGTATTATGCTCATATTTAATTTGATTGGACTGGCCATAGGACTTGGCAGTATCCATCCAGCCGAAGAAGCCAATCCAATGAGCGGAATTGGAACCGGAGCTCTCATTTGGTGGGTAATCAGTAATCTGATCGCTTTATTTGCAGGTGGATTCATCGCCGCACGCGTCGGGGTTTCATTCACGAATACCGGTGGAATTGTTCAGGGTGTAATGACCTGGGCCCTGTACACCATGGTTTCTGTCTGGTTGTTTACCACAGTGGTCGGATCCATTGTTTCCGGGGTCGGCTCAGCAGTAGGAGGGGTCATTTCCACGACCGGTCAGGTGGCTGGAGATGTGCTGGCTCCGGTAATAGAACGTCATGCGGAAGAAATCGACCTGACACTGGATGAGGCCAGAGAGGAATTTTTGGCCCTGCTGAAAGACTCCGGCCGCGAAGGTCCTGATCAGGAAATGTTGGAATCCGGTGTGCAGAATACCGTTGCTCAGGGACTACGGGACGGAAATGTTAGCAGGGCTTTCAGAAATGCAAGGGCGAGGCTCGGCTCTGCACTTGAAGAGATAGACCGGGATGCTCTTGTAAATGTACTGGTTGAGCGCACGGATATGTCGCGTAATGAGGCGCAAAGTGCAGTAGACGATGTTCTTGCTGAATATAACGCACTCAGGGAAGATGTGAATCATTTCCTGGCCGACGCTGAAGAAACGGCGCGTGAACAGGCCGGGAAAGTTGCTGATGCGGCGTCCAAAGCAGCTGCATATCTCTCGTTTGCACTGATCATGGGGGTTATAGTAGCTGCCTTCGGAGGTCTTATCGGTGTGAGTGATCTGAGGGACTACTATGAACGAAATTATGAAGCTCCCGACAACAAATAAAACATACTCTTCGACAACAAAGGCAATCGAAATGGAAAAAGTTAACGTAGCTGACGCAATCGAAACATTTAATACCACGAAGATGACAAAATTAGAGGCACAAAATAAACATACTATCGCGGCATCAAGGCCGTCGAAACCCAAACTGATTACCAGGCGATTGAAGAGTTATCCTATGAGTTCAGTCAGCCAATCGGAACGAGCGGTCGTGCGAAGTAATCCGATACGAATGTACAGTAGTAATGATTGAATGTTTGAGTGGTGGATTCGTACAGTTCACCATTTTAACGGTAATTACAAAACATTGGGTATCAGAAAAAAAGGGAGCAATATCATGAATAAAACGCTTAAATCAGTAGTGAATGTTTTTTTTAAAGTGGTCATCGCAAATATTGTCGGATACATTGTAGCACAGCTCTATAAGGCCATAAAAGTCAAATAGAACCATGCCCTTCGACTTCAGCCGTCGTGTTTCAAGGGTTTGCGTTCAGGGTTGCGTTCAGGTCATTTCTACCGGTGACAAGTCTGTCATCTCCGGAATAGTGTTGCCCGATTGGACAAAAATACGTGCTACCGGTGACAAGTTTGTCACATCCAGAATAGTGTTGCCCGATTGAGGCAAAATTACGTGCTACCGGTGACAAGTTGCTTGTCACATCCAAAACAGTGTTGCCGTTCGGGGCAAAATTACGTGCTACCGGTGGCAGATTCATTGTCACCGTTAAACAGTGTTGCCCGCGGACAAAATCAGGTGCTACCAGTGCCATCCACCCAAATCACTTCGCTGTTCAATTGTTCACATGTTCTATTGTTCCCTGATTCGAAGCATGCTAACAGCACCATTGTTCTCACCTTCACAAAGCAGCGGATCTTGCATCAGTGTCATCCACATCATCAACAAAAATGACCATAACCGCCGCGATCACCCAGCTCAGACCGCCGAGGAACAGGGCATAGATGGCCTGGCCGCCGAAAACACTGCCGATGATGAAGCCGAGAATGGATGCCGCCAGTATCTGCGGAAGTACGATGAAAAAGTTGAAAATCCCCATGTAGATGCCCATCTTTTCGGGCGGCAGCGATCCGGCCAGGATGGCGTAGGGCATAGCCAGAATACTGGCCCACGCGATGCCCACACCCACCATGGAGACCAGGATCATGTTCGGGTTGCTGATAAAATAGATGGAGATGAGCCCCACGGCCCCGCTGATCAGAGCGATGGCGTGTGTCACCTTCCGGTTGGTATAGAAGGCGAGTACGGGCAGAAGGAAGGCTACCAGGGCCGCAAACCCGTTGTAGACGGAGAAGGAGACCCCCACCCAGTCGGCCCCTTCGTTGTATTCGCGCTGGATTTCCAGCAGCCTCGAACGCACATCGGGTGGCAGTGCGAGCTCCTTGTCCTCATCGATGAAAAAATTGACGATCCTCATGGTGATCACCACATTGCTTTCGCCATTCTGGAAACGGGTTTCGAAACGGCCCAGCTCATCGCGGATGCCCGGCAGGCGCGAGTACCAGCTTTCGTCGTCGCCGAACCGGGTTTCGAGCCCGGCCGCCGCAGTTGCCAGTGCCGTCACCTCCTGCTGGTTCAGCTTCATGTCGTAGATGTGGCTGGTAACGCCGGCAGTGGTGTAGATCCACATTGCGAAAAGGGCAAACCAGGAGAAGAACTGCACCACAGCCAGCTGTTTCATGGTTTTCGGCATCAGGTGGAGGTCGTCGAGGATTACCACCAGCCCGCTTTCACTTCTGCCGCGCCGCTGCATCAGTCCGGCGATGAGCTGAAGCACCCCGAATGCAAGAACGCCGCCGCTGAGTATGTAGAGCTCCTTGGCCCATCCCATATAGTAGATGAGCGCGGTAATGCCGGCCCCGATAAGCAGAACAACAGGCGCGAGCTTCATCTTTACTTCCGACAGCTCTTGGGCTGCGGGACGGTCAAGGTTCGCCCTTATCGCCTCTTCGGCCTCATCCGCAGGTTTCTCAAAACTTTTCAGCTGCTCGGGACTGTACTCACGGGTCATGATGATGGTCCAAAGTACAGCGGTCAGAAATACCGCACCGCCGATGTAGAACGACCATTTGACCGAATCGGGGATGATGCCTTCGGGGGCCACATTCGAGATGCCGAGCCAGTTGGTCATCATCCACGGCAGGGCGGAGGCGATTACGGCGCCTATGCCGATAAAGAAACTCTGCATGGAAAAGCCCAGTGTTCGCTGATCGGAGGGCAGCATGTCGCCAACAAAGGCCCGGAAGGGTTCCATGGTCACATTGATCGATCCGTCCATGATCCAGAGCATGCCCACGGCAATCCAGAGCTGCGGCGAGTTCGGCATGATGATGAGCGCCGCGGATGAAAGCAGGGCACCCACCAGGAAATAGGGACGCCGGCGACCCAGGCGGTTCCATGTGCGGTCGCTCATATAGCCGATAATGGGCTGTACGATCAGGCCGGTTACCGGCGCCGCCAGCCAGTAAAGGGCCAGCCGTTCAACATCGGCACCGAGGGTTTCGAAAATGCGGCTTACGTTGGCGTTCTGTAGTGCAAAACCAAACTGGATGCCCAGAAATCCGAAACTCATGTTCCAGATCTGCCAGAAACTCAGGCGGGGCTTTTTCATCTTTGCCATGCGGATATGGTTTATGTAAGGGCTTACAATGTTCCGCCTAATATAGGAAAAAAGTAGTGAGTATTGAGTAGTGAGTAGTAAGACGGGAGATTTCCAAACGTCATGCTGAGCGCAGGCTGAAGAGCGTAGCGATGAAGCTGTAGTCGAAGCAAGTGGGGGCTTTTTAAAAAGCCCCCGGGCGGGGCTGTTACACGGATTCCGAAAATGTAGATTACACCCCAAATCAAATAAGCAGTGCGCGGCACTGCTCACATACTTCGGCTTCAGCTTTCGCCTTGCGAAAGCTTGCGCTAAGTGTGACGCAGGCGTTCCAGCCAGTGGATACCGCGTAAGAGATGTGTAACGGTTTTGGCATCGGTGATCTCGCCACGGTGTACCATCCCGATGGCTTCGGAGTAGGGAAGGCGGACAGGCTCGAGAAATTCGTCGGAATCGGTGTTCGGGTTCATCTGTTTAATGCCCCAGGCCATGTAGAAGTGGATGATTTCGTCGGAGTAGCCGATGCAGGGATAGATGTGGCCGAGGTATTCAACATGCCGGCATACCAGCCCGGTCTCTTCCTCCAGTTCGCGAACAGCGGTAACTTCTTCAGGCTCTCCGGGATCGATCTTGCCGGCCGGCACCTCCAGGAATATCTGTCCCATGGGGTAGCGGAACTGCTTAACCAGCATGATGTCGCCGTTTTCAAACACCGGGAGCACCGTACAGGCCCCCGGGTGCCGGATCCACTCCCTTACCGAATCGGATCCATCGGGCAGGGATACCCGGTCGCGGTTGGCATCAAGCAGCACCCCGCCAAAAACCTGCCTGGTCTCCAGACGGCGCTCCACCAGCCTGCCCGCATCCCGCCAGGCATTGGCTGTGTTATTTTTTGCTTCGTTTTGATCCATAAAAAAAAGTCTGTCAGTATATACACGTCCAAGGTAACGGTTTTTTACCGCAAACGTACAACCCGCCCGTCATGCCGGGCGCAGTCCCGGGCGCAATCCAGAGCGCAATCCCGAGCGCAGCGTAGCGTAGTCGAAGCATGTGAGAAGTGCCGTGCACACATGCCGCCGATGAAAACCCTTCCAGTTCCCCCTTCCCCATTCCCCATTCCC
>JBLRWO010000037.1:0-35953 GCA_047921215.1 Cyclonatronaceae bacterium
TATACGGAACCGTACGTACGGTGGTGTGAGAGGACAGATAAAAGTATCCCTGGATACTTTTATCTTCCTACTCGATTCAGTAATCAGGCAGGTAAATACAGAGCAAGGGATCCTGAAACTGACAATCCGGAGTTTCGGGAATTGTGATTGAGGGATTCGGCAGTTGGCACTACACTGGACCGGAAAGTCAATGCAGTGGATTCTGAGATTGGCAATACGGTCGGCAGGAACTGACCTTACAGGTCCAGCGAATAGAATGGATCAAACGCTTTGTCGATAATCATTGCAACCTGCTTCCGGGTTATTTCACGATCCGGGAAGATCCGGCCTCCTTCTTTCAGTCCATCCAGATACCCCTCGGCAATCAGATACTGTATCGCCAAATAATCCTGGTCAGATTCCCTCAAATCAGAAAGTTCTTCGACCATCTCCGGTTCGGGTGAACCGATTGCATCCCATATCATCCCTGCGGCTTGCGACCGTGTAAGCATACGCCCTTTCGACCTGTATACTATGTTTTCATAGGTTTCCAGCTCCCCTTTTGCCATGCTGATGACCGCCTCCAGATCGGCCCTGCTGATACCTTCATCCGGATAAAAGTAGGTCCGGTTGGCCCAGGCTTCAGGCACACCCTCTCCTTTCATTACTCCTGAGAGACCTACCCGTTGAACCGCCAGGAAAGCGTGGTCATCAGGGGTGATGTCAACGTATGGTACCAGCCATGCTCCACCTTCCAGGAGTGCGGTTTGAATATCGCGTACGTCCAGATCGCGGGGACTGATATCTGCTTCAGCAGCAAGCGCGGCCGCGGCCCCGGCCGCCTGACCCAGAAGCATAACCACGGGTTGCAGCCGCGTGGCTCCATTGGCCACATGGGTTACGGAAATGCTCTTCTCAGCCACGATCAGGCCATCGATCTCCTCGGGTACCATCGTGCCCCATGGCACATTGTAGGAGGGAATTTTTGGCAGATCATCGGTTCGTGTCTGAAATTCAACCGGTTTTCGTTCATGGTGCAGATCCAGGGGGTAATCGCCAACGGCAATTCCGTATTTGTAGAGCTCCTCGCCCCGGCGGAACGGCTGTTTGATGTGGCTGGAAGTGAAGGTCTGAACCCCGTCAACCCTCCGGCTTTCCCGGATATAGGGGATCATGGGCAGATTGTCGGTAGTCGGGAAAATATCCGCAGCAATGCCGAACCGTCTGTAACCGCCCTCTGTCTGAATGAAATGAATCCAGTTCAGGGTCATCTCTTTGGCAAGTTCAAGGGCTGCGGATCGCTGCTCACGGGTCATTTCAAGGATGGGGATATAGATATCGTTACCGTGTATTGGCCAGTTGATCATGAAATGGTCGTTAGGCAGCCTTCCGTAGTTCAGCATGTACAGATCTTTGCCCGATTCCGGTCCGCAGTTCACAACGTCGGCATCGGTATTACTTGATAACTGCCTGCAAGTACCGTCGAACAGCGAAGGATCATATGATGCAGTACGTTCAACGGTTTTATCGGCCCCCTCACCGTAGTCTTTTAAAATGGCCACATAGGTCAGATCCTGTATCATGTCGTGGCCGGCCTCCGGCGCCATGAGTTCGCCGAACTGGTCACGGGCTTCAAATCCGAACCGGTAGCCGGCATCTGCAAGAGGGAGCAGATCTCCGTATTCGGTGGCTTCGATCGTAACCCTTGCCCGGACTTCGATCAAATCTCCATCGTCATTTCTGAACAGGGCTCCGGAAACCCGGTTTTCATCCTCAAATGCCGGGGTAAGGACTCCGTTTTTAATTATTTTAGTCGGATAGTAGCCTTTAATGACGGTGATGCGTGGTTCCGTTTCCACCATCCGGTGCAGTATCCGGTTTCCGATGTGTGGTTCGAACAGGGTGTTGCTCACCCATCCGGTTTCGACGGAATCGGGGCCGCCGTAGTGGTCATACAGATGAGAACGGAATTCGCCCCACAGGCCCGAGGGAAGCCGGTGGTTGCCGTCGATAGCACTTACACCCGCTGCCGTAAGCATGCCTCCGAGCCAGTCGGTCTCTTCAACAATGATCACATCGGCACCCATACGGGCAGCCTGTATGGAAGCCATTACGCCGCTGGCGCCTCCACCGGCTATCAGGACGTCGGTTTCGTAACGAACCGGCTCTTCAACAGGACTGCACGAAGCGGCGATCAGCAGAACGCCTACGAGAAATGAATGAAATCGCATATATATAAGGTATCAATTTACTGTACCGTTGTGCGGCTCATCAGATCTTGTTAAAAAATGTGCAATACGTGAAGCGATCATTTTGCCACCGGTACTGTTCATATGGAGTTTATCGGTGGTTAAATATAAGCCTTGTACACTGGAAATTTTATCCCAGCTGACACCTAAAATATACCGCATCATCATCGAACGTGTGATGGGGAACGACTCTTCGGCTGTACCTTTTCGCGGATCCACTCCCTGTTTGCGCAAATAGGTGATTTGCTCGTCAAAAACCGACAGATAGTCGAGTCCGTATTTGTAAGCAAGGTCTTTGAGAAGGGTATTATAAGCCGATGTCTTCTGATTGGCTACCGATCCGGGATTTTCTCCGATCACGGGAATAGATACCATGGCAATACGGGCGTCACACACTTCCCTGATGCGATCAATTATCTGGCGGTAGGAATCTATGAAGAAAACGGAATTTGGCTGTTGTGGCAGGTTCTTGTTTTGCACATACGATTCAGCGCTTTCACGCGACAGGCTGGCAATCACATCGTTGGTGCCTACCATTATGATGATGTATTCTGGATTGAGTTCGATTACCGGTTCAATACGTTGCAGCACATTCCAGGCCAGATCGCTGTTGTAGCCGGCATTGCAGAACTCAAGACCCCTGGATTCAAGGTTGGATTTGAGCCAGTTAACATAGCTGAACCCTGAATTCCCGTGTGTGTTACTGTCGCCGACACAGACTACCAGTCGGCCGGGTGCCGTATTGTTCCTGGTCAGCAGCATTTTGTCAGGACTGTTGCGCGGTTTGCGCCTGACCCTGAATACAGAGTAGTAGTACACAAGCGTGGTGGCGAGTGCCAGGCCGGTTACCGACCAGAATAACGGAAGATATTTCAGCAGATCTTCTATCAGGTTCTCCAGTATATTTTCAATCGCGAAAAAGCCTGTACAATGAAGGCAAGAGCTATGGTGTATACGAGCCCGCGCAGAAAACCGGCCCAGGGGGCCGCAGTAAACGAACGGATAAGCCCGTCAATACCCGTTAAGGCAAGCAGGGGGAGAAACAGGTTCATCATTCCCACATAGGCAATCATCGGGTTCTGCCCGTTATCAGCAAGCAGGTTTAACCCTTTCTGAATCTCAAAGCGCTCCATTAACAATTTGAATAACAGTAACATATTAAACGAGAGACCGGTCGTTACCATGTAATAGCTCATGGTCGGACTGTCTTTTCTGATACCCCCTTCATAGGGCTCGAATGCGAGACCTAAAAATAGGAAATATGAACCCCAATAAAAGAGATTTCTGTATAATTGTTCCCGGTCATTTGCCTCATTCCGTACCAGGAGATATGTAATTACCACTATCAGGACAGCAATCAGAAGGGTTTCGGTCACATGACGATCAAACAGGCCGGCCAGCATTAAAGGGATGAGCAGGGCAGACGAAATGGTGAGTGTGATGTACACCGGTTTGCCCCAGGCCCGCTCACTCTTACCCTCTTCTGATGATTCCATGAAGCGATACAGCATGTCGCCGGCAATGGTGCCCGGAATAACGATAAACAGGTATTGCAGATAGTACAATTTGAAGGCCCAGGGAACAGGTGACGCGGTCCAGATGGGCTCAACCCAGCCATCTTCGCCCGACGACAACCGGAGGGCGACCAGCAGACCAAGTATGGAAAGACGCATCAGAATATTCTGACGTGTTGCCAGCCAGATCAGGGCTCCGGCAATGGCCATGTTGGCCAGAACGATAATGATTATATCGCTGCGGTAGAGCGAAAATCCCGACCCGTCAGGATATTTCAGCAGCCAGAGCATTACGATGGCAGAAATCCAGCCCGATATCCGGAGTGCTGGCTGCGACCAGGATGGCCAGGTGGAGGGAACCCGAAGGAATATGGCAAACAGAACGATGAAACCGGCGAGTGATATCAGCCAGGTACCCGCTCCGGGATCCGGATTAAGGGTGTATGGACGAACATGCTGCAGAAAGATGGCGAAAAAGACGAGCAGGATACCCCTCCAGATCACATCCCATGTGATGCCGGGCAGGGGGTTGCCTTTATTAAGGCGTCTGTTCAGGGCAAACGGAATGGCTGCACCAAGGGCAAATAGAAAAAACGGAAAAACCAGATCGACCCAGGTTATTCCGGGCACACCGGGATTGAACACATGATCAGGCGGTGGCAGCTGCGCATGGTACATCCACGATGGCAATACCCTGTACGGGATTATGCCCGACAATACCATCGCGAGAATGGCAAATCCGCGGAGGGCATCAAGCCCCGATTCCCGCTTGTCTGATTTAGTGATTGTGTTCATGCACAGGATTAACACCTAAAGGGTAATCAATATAATTAAAAAATTTTAATCTTTACAAAATATGTTGTGACGACTTTGCCGGACGGCCTTTCATGCAGGAAATATCGTGACTATTATATTATCCGGTTCATTTTTTCACTTAATTTATTCCCAAAACCGGTAGTTTGTGTGCGGTAACTGCCATCCGGTAAATACTCGAATTCAAAAGAAGCAGAATGAAGATCACAGGTACCTTTCTTGATGAAATAACCCACGATATTCCCGCCCAGAACTGGGGAGCCGCTGAATGGGATGCCGATTTCAGCGCCATGAAAGCAGCGGGTATCGATACCGTGATCCTGATCCGGGCCGGGTACCGCAGAACAGCCACGTTCAGCAGCAGTGTGCTTCAAAGGGAGATGGATATCTACCCGGTGTACACTGATCTGGTTGACCTGTTCCTCACTTTGGCTGAAAAATACGGGATGGAGTTCTGGTTCGGTACCTACGACAGCGGGAAGTACTGGATTAACGGTGATTACCGAAAAGAATCGGACATCAACCGGGCCTTTTGCGATGAGGTTTTCGGGAAGTATGGACACCGGAAAGCCTTCCGGGGGTGGTACATCAGCCATGAGATTCATACCTACAAAGAGGGTATGATGAAGGTGTATGAAGAACTGGCCGGGCACCTTCGCGGGCTGAAACAACTGCCAATCCTCATATCACCCTATGTTAAAGGTGTAAAACAGTTCGGGGATGAGGCCATAAGCCTGAACCATCATATCGGTGAGTGGGAACGGGTTTTTCAGCGCATCGAAGGCCTGGTGGATGTGGTGGCTTTCCAGGACGGCCAGGTTTCGTACGATCAGCTATCCGATTACCTTAATGCAAACGGCGAACTGGCTGCCAGGCACGGCATACAGAGCTGGAGCAACGTGGAGTCGTTCGACCGCGACATGCCGTACAAATTCCCGCCCATTCCGTTCGAAAAGCTTCGCTACAAGATGGAACTGGCCGCGAAGGCCGGGGTCGACAAACTGATCACATTTGAATTTTCCCACTTTATGAGTCCGAATTCTATGTACCCATCCGCGCATGGCCTCTACAGGCGGTATATGGAATGGATGGAAAACCGGTAAGACCTGACTTATGCCCTGCATCAGACTGCTTCAAATCAGATTGCTCCATAACAGATTGCTCAACATCAGATAATATTAAACCTGTATATGAGAATGACATCACTTGAGCACTATAAATCCGTATACGAGAACGAATTGTTCAACCATGTAATCCCGTTTTGGGAGAGGCACTCGGTGGACCGCCGAAACGGGGGGTTCTGGAACTGCCTGGACAGGGATGGAGGCAAGTACGATTCCAAAAAATACATGTGGCTGAACGGCCGGCAGACGTGGATGTTCAGCAAGCTGTACAACACGGTTGATAAGCGGCCGGAGTGGCTTGAAATTGCCCGGCTGGGAGCGGATTTTCTGCGCAACCATGCGATCCGCGATGACGGGCGGGTCTATTTCAGTATGACCGAAACCGGTGAACCCGTGCACATGCAGCGGAAAATTTTTTCGGAGTGTTTCTGGATCATGGCGATGGCCGAATATTCCCGGGCATCGGGTGATGCATCCGCAATGCGGGAGGCTAAAGAACTGCTGGAGAAGGTGTGGGAGTGGAGCCGGGATCTTACAAAAGTCGGCCGTCCGGTATATGCGGGAGACACCCCGTCGCAGTCGCTGGCCATTCCGATGATTCTGCTCAACCTGATTGAGGAGGTGGCGGGAGATGACCGCGAAACCTACCTCCCCGAGGCGGAGGAATGCATCGCCCGCATGCTGCTCCATGTACACGAGCATGAAAAAACTGTTTATGAAACTGTAGCGCCGGACGGCAGCTTTATCGATTCAATCGAGGGGCGCCTGCTCAATCCGGGTCATGCCATTGAAGCGGGTTGGTTTCTACAGCACTGGGCACAGTACCTCGAGAGGGATGATCTGAGCAGAACGGCCGTCAACATGGTGCGCTGGTCTTACGATCGGGGCTGGGACAAAGAAAAGGGTGGCATCTATTACTTCCTTGACAGCAAGGGTTACTCGCCGACCCAGCTCGAATGGAATATGAAACTGTGGTGGCCCCACTGTGAGGCTCTCTACGCCCATCTGTTTAATTACAGTTTAACCGGGAATGAGCAGGACAGGGCCGCTTTTGAGCAGGTGCACGAGTACACTTTTTCACACTTCCCGGATCATGAGTACGGCGAGTGGTACGGCTATCTCGACCGCGATGGCCATCCAACTCACCGTTTTAAGGGCGGTCCCTATAAGGGATGTTTCCACGTACCACGCGCGTTGCTTCTGTGCTTTCTGTTTTGGCAGAAGATGAGTAGTTGAGTAGCGAAAAACGTCTTGCTGAGCGCAGCCCTCTGGCTACAGCCAAAAGGCGATGTCGAAGCATGTGAGCAGTGCTGCACACTGCTCATTAGAGTAAAAAAGGCTCATACTGAGGCTTTGGCAGCTTTTTAAATATTCACCCCGGTCGTGCAGATCATTACTTATAAAACGGCAGCACCGAATTCAGCAGCTCCCTGTTAAGCGATATTTGTCCGGTACTGAAATCCTTATTATCGAGCAATTCCCTGTGCACCACATATGTTTTCCTGTCATGTAGCAGTTGTATCACCTTTTCCTGCACTGCATCGAAGGGTTTGTAGGTGGTTTCACGGCGTTCTGTTTTGATTACTGCCCAGTTGGCCCGGGCGAAGGGTCCCGAAATTTTTGCCGGCGACGAGGGATCGTTAACCGGCAGCCGGTGCACTGGCAGGAGGGTTATCTCTTTGGTGGTAGCTGATTTCTGTTCAACAGTGAAGCTGCCTTCAGGCAGTGAGTCCAGGGTTTTCTGCCAGTCGGCCGTTTGTTTGAAGTCACGTACGGCGTTCACCGCAGTAAGGCTGTCGGCGAAATTGTACTGAATGTACCAGCTCGTCCGGTAGTCCACAAAGAACTCGTCTTTCCAGTGGTCGTAGTATTTCGAGTCCAACCGTGCAAGGTTGAGTGTATCGGAAGCGTGCTGCAGGGTGGCATAGTACAGACCGGCATATTCGGCAAATTTTCGGTCCCGGATTACCTCCGGGGCGGTATCGGCCTGAATTTCATGCTGTGCCCGTACGGCCAGGATGGAATCCCTGATCGCGATTTCAAGAGCATGACGGAAATCACGCCCAATCCACTCCAGGGGAATATCGGGTATTTGGGCCATAAACTGCCCTACGGTATAGGGCTGACCGTCAACAAAGGCAACAGGTGTGCTGTTGTCTATCTCGGGTTTGATAATGTTGATTTCCCGGTTGAATCGTGCGAGTTCGATTGGGGTGCTTTCGCGTGGCAGAACCGGTTGAATCTTGCCCCAGAGTATCGATAGTACCATCATATCTACAGCGAGATCATGCTGCATTACCATATCTCGGATAAACCGTGCAGAGGATTCGTTGAAGCGGCGCTGAAATACACTGAATTTCAGGTTATCGCGTGCATTCTGATAAGTACTCTGATCGAAGTGTACGGTTTCCACCACGTCGTGAACACGGAAAATATGCCATCCCCTCAGTGATTCGATCGGCCAGGATATCTCGTGCCGGTTAAGGCTGAATACGGCGTTTTCCACCTCCTCATCGAAATCATTGAAGCTCACCCACCCCATATGCCCGGCATTCTGCCAGTCGGGCACACCGGCTTTTTGCATCGATTCCATGGCGATCCGGTCGAAATTGTACCCCTGCTTCAGCAGCGTGTAGAGGGAGTCGGCTTCCCGTTTTGAGGAGGCATAGATCTGCTGCAGATTAAGCTGTGTTTTCGACCTTCGGAAAGCTTCCCGGATTTCCGTTTCCGTTGGTTCGGCCACCCCGGGGCGCACCACCTGATTCAGATAATGGCGCCTCATGGCCATCTCCTCGCGTCGTTTAACACTCTCCCGAACCTGCCTGAGGGTATCCAGGCTGACTTCCCGGCCAAAATCGGCGATAATCATGCGTTCAAGCATCATTTTAGCGTAGTATTCCCGGGTTTTTTCATTATCGGGGAAAGGAGCAAGGGTTGAGAAATAGATGTACTCATGCCTGAAGTGTGCAGTATCGATAGCGGATCCGTTCCATTCGGCAACAACCGGCAAGGTTTTATCTGCCGGATCCTTGCTGCACGCGGCAAGGATCAGAACCGTAGAAAGCACGGTTGCCGCGACGACGGCCCGGCAGAGGGGTGCTGAATAATATATGCCGTATGTGGAAAGAGTACGCATGCAATCGGTTTAACGGATCAGAATAGTTTTGATTTCAAACGGATTCAGGGTAAGAGTCAGTGTGTTGGTGTCCAGATACTTCGCGGTTGATTCCAGCCAAATTTCAGAAAGATCGGTCTCGCACCAGTTTTTGGCATTCCATCCCAGCTGAGCTGCCACGTTCTGTGTTTCTTCGACGGGATTATAAAGCCTCAGCACAATGCCATTAGACCCTGATGACCGTTTTAGAGCCGAAAACTCAACGGCCGGGTTATCGAGTTGAAGTATTGAATGCCTGAGCGGTAGGGAACCACTGCGGGTAAGGTGAGGAAGCCATGGCATCTCACGGCACCATGCCGGATGAGAAAAGCCCCGCGCACTGTTCGCGGCTTCTGAAACTGTTGTTGAAATACCGAAACACAGATCAGCCCGCAGGCTGCGCTTGCACTGTGCTCCGGGAGTGGGAACCGACGGACCTGCCTGCGGGCGGCGGATTCGTCCGTTATCAACAGAAAGATACCCTACTGCCCGGTGAAGGGTTATTGCTGCCATATTTTTGTCACCCTCAGGAAGTATTTCAAATTCATGGAGGCCGCGGTTGGCAATCCATGACACAAATGTGTCACCCTTATTCAGTTCCCCGAGGAAAAGAATGAAATCGTTTTGATGCAGGGTCGGGTATTCCAGTTCTCCGGGGTATGCGGCATAGCGTTCAGGCGCGCTTTCCGGTGTTGAAATCGGGCTTTGTAATCTTTTCGCATAGCGGAAATGGGCATCGGCAATAGCTGTATTATTTGACACCCCCGTTGGCAGTACAATTCTGAGCCGCCCATTTTCGGCGGTATTATGATATGAAACACGTATTTCAAGACCAGATTCAGCATTGAACCTCAAATCGCATGTGATGGGAATGGTAACGTGTTCTTTGGTTTCAAGTCCGGCCGGAACAGTGATCGAAAAATGAAGTCTGACTGCATCTTTGTATACGGGATGTGCTGTGCATTTATGGAAATCAGCCCAAAAAGGTCCGGAGCCCTTTACCGGGCTGAATGAATATGTGTCGCCCGCATCCTGCTGGTACTCAAAACGAATGAAATTGTTGAAATTTTGTCCGCTGCTACGATCGGTGAGTGAATAGTTGCCATTGTCAGGGCAATGCAGTTCCATGTTGCGGTTCCGAAGTGTGATCAGCTCCCGGTTATTGAAGGCCTCATTTTCGTCACTCACTGTGGTTTTTTCGGTTTCCTGGTCCGTTTCACAAATCCTCAAAATCGAATAGCCGGCAGCAGGCAGATCGCATTCCAGCTCAATTTCGTAGCATCGTCCCCAGGTGCTTTCCAGGTAGTTGTTGCGCATCACATGGGGTTCGAAACGGGTTACGGTAACAGGCAGGTGCGACCCGTCGGGGGAATAAGCGGCAAGCGGACGCTGGCTGGAACTTGTGTGTATGGATGGATTCTTGCCGGCCGGAGTCTCAGCGGCGTCCGGTTTTGAGGGAAAATAGATCCGGCCCGCCACACGATGCCTTGAGGGGCGCGGATGGGGGTTGAAAACGAAAAGGTCGGTATAGTTGCTGTGAGGAAAGCCCTCAGGTACCTGCAATCCGACCTTTTCCATCGTTTCGAGCACCTCAACCATCAGTGCATTTCCAATTTCACGAACCTGCCTGAAGCGGTATTCATTGTCATCGTGTACCCCGTCTACACTGCAACCACAAATATCGTCGTGCGGATGGTTGAGCAGCAGTTGTTTCCATGCATGCTGCAGTAAACTTTCGGGCAGTGGATAATGGATGTGGTTTTCTGCCCATGCAGTTAATGGTTCAACATACCGCTCAAGCAGACTTTGTGCCTGGTGGTTCTGCTGCTTAAGATAGACCCGTGTAGAATAGACACTGAGAAGTATGGGATGGTCTGCGTTGCCGGTCAGATCGCCCGAGATACGGGCGTGTGTCATATTTTCTTCTTGAATGGCCCGTATGAAATCATGAAAGGTACCGTGCTTCAGAACAAGCCCGTTATTGCGTGAGTTAACGGAGTCAATGAGTTCAGGCAGTTCAGGCTGCTCGGGCATGTGGTCGAATCCGTTGTTCAGAAGAAATACTCTTTCCTTCTGATGTTGTTCAAGCAGGGCAATGCTTTTACTGATTTGCTCAAGTGCCAGTTCTCTGTCGGGCTTCATCCCGTCAAAACGGCCATAAACCTCTGGATAACCGAGATTACCGGCATTGTAGTATCCGCCCACAAGGTAGATGGCCATCACTTCCGACCCGTCGGGTGAAGCCCATTTGAAAATGGAACCGGCCTTTTTTTTATGTTCATTACTCAGGCCCCTCATGAAAATGAAGGAATCGAGCCCCGATTTTTTCAGTATCTGAGGCATTTGTGCAAAGTGGCCAAAAGGATCGGGTACATAACCTACTTTCATAGTGCTGCCAAATTGCTCAGCAATGGCCTGGCCATGTTGCAGATTTCGAATTACTGATTCACCGCTCACCAGAAATAGGTCGGGCGAAGTATACCATGGTCCGACATGAAGACGTCCGCCGCTAATGAGCCGCTTCAGCACAGGCTTGTTTTTTGGGTGGATCTCAAGATAGTCTTCGAGCAATACGGTCTGACCGTCGAGCGTAAAAGAGGAGAAACCGGGATTTTTGTCCAGCAAGCTTATAAGGCGGTTTACCAGGCGAACCAGCCTGAGCCGGTATTGCTGAAATGTGAGATACCAGGCCCTGTCCCAATGGGTGTGTGAAACAATAATGCCGGTTTTTTTGGTTGTTTCTGCCATTTTTGATTAATCCACAAATTCAGCAAATTTCGCATTCTGAAACGGGGCCAGTGTGCTGGTTCGGGCGCCGGTATGAGTACGAGTACGAGTATGAGCACTGGTATGAGCGCAGAGCTCGGGCGCCTGCGCAGGCAAGAGCAAATGCACTTGAAAAATGAACCTGATTTATGCTGCCAGACCCATTATCCGGTGGAAGGTAGAGTTTTTCCTGTTTCTTTGCAGGATCCAATTCACCCGCCTGCCTGGCCGTCAGTTTTATTTGGTGTTGAGCAATCTCGGGGGTAATGCTTGACATGTTCGGGATGTTGTTAGTCTGAGAGTGATGATGGCATGATACCCGTGAACCCGTTTAAAGCGGGATGTTTGCAGATTTTGCACTATGGTGCCAGAATATTTGGTTGATGGTTGAATAGGATTTGAGTACGAGATTCAAGTAAGTCATATTATTAACTAATGTACATAAGCAACACAATTGATACAAAAGGGTTTTTAATGGGGAAATTGTGTTGTTTGCTCATGGGGTGTGCTTTGGTATGAATGAGCCGGAACCGGGTGGTTAAAATCACCTTAAAAGCGCTTTTTAAGATAAATAAAAAATTTTTGAAAAAACACTTGCGGCTATTTGCAGAATTATATAGCATTACAATAGGTGTTAATATCATGCCTATTGTGATGCATTCAATCGATATCAAGCTGTTTGCACCACTTTCTTCATGATAAACTGTAACAGACAATGCTTTCGCAAAACACTCATCATATCGAAAGGTGACCTATGAAAATTAACGTTATACTGTTTACACTTCTTTTCACCCTCCTTGGAAGCGCTGCCATGATACATGCGCAAAACGGTGCCCCCGCCGTAAAAAACCTCTACGACATTGCTTATAAAGGAACACCCGTTGTAATCGACGGCAGCGTGGACGACTGGGACGACGCCCACTGGATTTACCTGAGCCAGGACCGTCCAGATTTTATAGTCATTCAGGGAACACCGGTCTCACCGGATGATTTCAGCGGTTACTTTGCCATGAAAATGGATGAAGAGGCGCTCTATTTCGCGGTTGTTGTTCGCGATGAGGGAACGCCCATGATTGAAACCCCCTCTGAACCCAATCTTTCGTTCAACTTCGACCACCTGAGTGTTTACCTGGGCTTGTACGATATCGGAGCCGATGCAACCGGAAGTCCTCACCTTGAAGGTCCGGGCGAATTCAATCACCTTAACCCGGCTTTTGCCGACAGCTCGTTCGAAGCGAACCGTACCTATCGTATTGCCCCGGGCCTGGACGACACCGGGACAACACTTGGCCCCGACTATCAGCTGCTGATACGTGCTGTTGAGCACGATCCGGCCACTTTTGACGGAAACCTGCATACCTATAGTGGTGCCTATGTGGATACCACCATTCAGGGTACAACAGCTGCAGCTGTACTCAATGATGAGGAAAACGGCTATGTTCTCGAGTGGAAAGTTCCGTTTACATCACTTGCCGGACAGGTATCAAAAAGAACCGGATCTCCATTTTCTGATTTTGAATGGCCTCTTTTTGAACCGGCACATGGCCAGATCATCGTGTTTGATGCCGATATTACCGATGCTGATGAAGGTGACCGCGGCCTGAACAGATTTCTGCGTATTGGCCAGAATCCTGCACTGTGGCGCGACTCGAAAAGCTTTGGCATGCGTGGCCGTATAGTCGACCTGTCGGAACATCCATACGACAGACCGAGCGAGAAGTTCTACATCGATTACAAACCCGAACAGGAAGTTGAGATTGATGCTGATCTGAGTGACTGGGCCGACTCATACTTCTATGGCAACAATATGGACCATCCCCATTTTCTGCAGGTGACCAATAACCAGCCTGTTTTCGGGATTCCGGATAACATTTCAGACTTTGCCTATTACTATTCCTTGAAGATGGATGACGATAATCTGTATGTTGCGATTAAAGTCCGTGACGAAGGAACACCGATGATCGAAACCCCGGCCCCACCTAACCTGGCTTTCGACTTTGACCACCTGAGTGTCTATCTGGGTCTGTATGATATCGGCAACCGGGCCGGCAGCCCGCACGTGGAAGGTCCGGGTGAATTCAACCACCTTAACCCGGCCTTTGCCGACAGCTCTTTCGAAGCCAATCGAACCTACCGTATCGCTCCCGGCCTCGACGACACCGAGACCACACTTGGTGCAGATTATCAGATGCTGATCAGGGCAGTTGAATACATGGCCGCGAATTTTGACAGCGAAGAACATACCTACAACGGTGCTTATGTGGATACCACCATCCGGGGTACGGTTGCTGCCGCACAGCTCACCGATGATGAAACCGGATATGTGCTTGAATGGCAGATTCCCTGGACGTCACTTGCGGGCTCGATTTCGAAACAGCAGTCTCCGTTTGCCGATTTTGAGTGGCCGCTGTTTGAACCCTCCAACGGTATGGTCATCGCTTTTGATGCCGATGTAACCGACCGCGACGACGGTGATTCCGCCCCGGTATTTCTCCGCATGGGCCGGTATCCGGCGCTGTGGCGGGATTCGAAGTCATTCCAGATGAGAGGAGAGGTAGTTCAGACAGCCGGTGTTCAGGTTTCCATAACCGAACCGGTTACCTCAGACCGTCCGCAGTCAATCGATCTGAGCCAGAACTATCCCAACCCGTTCAACCCGACAACGGCCATCAATTTCAGCCTTCCCGAGGCTATGGATATTAATCTGGCGGTTTACAACCTGCTCGGCCAACAAGTGGCCGTGGTTGCCAACGGACGTTACCCTGCAGGCAGAAGTACGGTATCTTTTGATGCCCAGCGTGCCAATCTCAGCAGCGGGGTCTACATTTACAGGCTTTCCTCAGAACGGGAAGCTATAACCAGGAAAATGGTGCTGATCAAATAGTAAAAGCAAACAATGTCCGGCCGGGCAGCCAAACCTGGCCGGACATTTTATTATTTTTTCCGCAAACCTTCCTGTATTCTGTTCATCCAATACATCTACCCCGCGGGATTACGTATGCGCTGGCTAAAAAAAATCAGTCTGCTTTTTCTGTTTCTGGCTTTTAGTTTGCCTCTTCTAGCCCAGACAGGCAGAATTGAAGGTATTGTAACCGATGAAAGCGGAGAACCGCTCATCGGTGTAAACGTTTCAATCGAGGGTACCACCCGGGGTATGGCCACCGACACAGACGGGTACTATTTTATTCTGAATGTACGTCCGGGCGAGTACACCCTGGTTGCCTCATACCTTGGGTTCCAGACTCAGCGTGTAACTGAAGTCTCGGTTTCGGTAGACCGCACTACCCGTGTGAATTTTGTGATGGAGGAACTGGTGCTTGGTTCCGAGGAGATTACGGTAACTGCGCAGCGGAACATGATTGTGATGGACCGTACATCCTCGTCGGCCAAAATTACAGGCAGCGATCTTACCGTTCTGCCGGCCGAAAATTTTACCCAGGTGGTTGCCCTTCAGGCCGGTGTAACCAGGGGTCAGGGCGGATCGCTGCATATTCGCGGTGGTCGCTCAAGCGAGATCAAGTACTATGTTGACGGCATGGCGGTATCGAACCCGTTCAACTACGGTCTTGCCGTACCGGTCGAAAATACGGCCGTCCAGGAAGTGGAGGTTATCAGCGGTACGTTCAACGCCGAATTCGGCCAGGCCAACAGCGGAATCATCAATATTGTGACCAAAGAGGGAGGGGAGAATTTTGAGGGAACATTTATCGGCAGTGTGGGCGGTTACCTGTCAACACAGGATGATATTTTCTACCGTATTGATGATGCGAGGCCGTATGGTATCCAGTTCTATGAAGGGTCGATTTCGGGTCCGACGTTCTGGAAAAGGCTGAAGTTTTTCACCAATGTTAAGTACAGCAGAAACGATGGATGGCTGTTCGGGCGCGAGGTGTTTCTGCCCTCCGACAGTTCAAATTTTGCATCACCCAATCCGGATAACTGGCGGATTGAGTCCAGCGGCGACAGCACTACGGTGCGGATGAACAATTCGTGGGGCCTTACCAATATGGGCAAACTGACCCTGCAGGCAACCCGTGATCTGAAAATCTCCTATACCTATACCCGTTCACAGAACGAGTCGAATTTCTACCGGCATCAGTACCGCCTGAACCCGGGCTTCTTGCCTACCCAGTACAGCCAGAACAACAATCATCTTCTGGCCATTAACCATATTCTGAACAACCGGACTTTCTACAACCTGAGACTGACCTCAAACCTGACCAGTTTCGATCAGTATGTATATGAAGACCCGTTTGATCCGCGCTATGCATCAATTTTCGGCCGTGGCCGTCAGCCTGCCAACATGTTCAATACCGGCGGGGTTGATAATTACTATCTCGACCGGAACAGCTATACCTGGGCAGCCCGGTTTGATATAACCCGGTTCATCGGCAGCACCCATCTGCTAAAGGCGGGTGTGGAATACAGGTGGAACCTGCTCAAATACGAAGATTTCAATATTCAGGTGGACCCCAATGTGTATGGTGATCTTACGCCGCGCATACTTTTCAACGATACGGCCGGCCGATACCAGAGCTATCGCCGTACCCCCACCGAATTCAGCGCCTATATACAAGACAAACTGGAGATCCAGGACCTCATCATCAACATCGGCCTGCGCTACGATTATTTTGATGCGAATGCAGTGGTGCCGACCAACCTGAGGGATCCCCAGAACCGGTTGCTGGAGAGGCCCTATGATGAAGCCTACCGCAGAGTGGATGCTAAACAGCAGTTCAGCCCCCGCCTTGGATTTGCCTTCCCGATCTCGGCCGATGGTGTACTTTATGCATCCTATGGCCAGTTTTTCCAGATTCCCGAATTTCAGCGGCTATATGAGAACTCCAATTTTGCCGTCCAGGGCGGGCGTTTCAATACGTTCATTGGAAATGCAGATCTCGATGCCCAGCGCTCGGTTCTGTATGAGATCGGATTGCAGCAGCAGCTCACCAGTTTCATGGCCATTGACCTGACTGTTTATCATCGGGACGTGAGAAACCTCCTGGGTACAGGCCTTTATGAAGTGCTTCGTGGCGGCGATTCCTACGGCCGGTATGAAAATGCCGATTTTGGATCTGTACGAGGGGTAACGGCAGCCATTTCGCTGGTTGATGCGGCCCGTGGCATGACCTTTGGTCTGAACTACACCTTCCAGAGCGTGCGGGGTAACGGAAGCGATCCCCGACAGGCCTTTTTCGACGCCCAGGGGCTGCGTGAGGCAACCAGCATCCTGGTGCCGCTCGACTGGGACCAGACCCACAACCTGACCGCGCAGTTGTCGATGAGGCTCAGCGGATGGAACCTTGGTGTCATATCCGAATACCGCAGCGGCTATCCGTTTACTCCCCGCGATATCAGGGGTATATCCATCACCGAGAAAAGGAATGAAGCTCGCTATAAACCTGAGTTTTATCTGGACCTGCGACTTTCCCGACTCATACGCTTTGCCGGTATAACCAGCCAGGTGTTCGTGAACGCGGAAAATGTGCTGGGATTCTACCGCACCGACCGTTATCCCAACCTCCGCCGGGATGAAATTGAAGCCAGCAGGGAGAGCGGAATCGATCGTGTGAATTCTATTGAAGATTTTGTGAGAAACCCGATTGTGCAAAACCAACCCAGATCAGTCAGGTTCGGACTTCAGATTGATTTTTGATTTATCACCAGTTTTATACGACCATACGCTATGCATCAACGCACCCAACTTTTTAACGTTCTTTCTGTCAGGGTTATGCTTATTACAGCAGTTATGGCAATGTCGTGTATTTCGGCTTCGGCGCAGAATAACGATACCGGCGTATACATAGATCCTGTAAAGAGTGATCGCGATTTCCGTACCCGCCTCAATATGGCCGGTAATAATGTGGAGACCATCATTAATAACTTTGGCACGATTGGCAGTGGCAATGCCAGTATTAACCAGGCCGGGGTCTGGCCGCGCGGAACCGGTCACGGCCACCTGCATGAAATGACGGGATGGGTTACATCCAGGGTTGACCTGCCGGGAGGCGGGCGCCAGGTGATTGTGAGCAACGGCTTCGGCGATACACAGAGCAACGTTCAGGATCCCGAGACCGGCGTCGAGTGGAAATTTCATCCCAAACCGGGGTATTATGATCCTTCCATCGACAATCCGCAGATTGCCAATCAGCTGGATCCGAACACATGGCCAGATACCTGGCCGGGCAAGGATGCCACCTGGGACGGGCAGTGGAACGGTTTCTTTGGTCTGAACCAGTTCAGTGCCGATCAGGAGGCCTATTATGTGATGGATGATTACTGGAACCGCAAATTCCCGTTCTATCCCAACGCGAACGATTCGAGCAAGCGGGGCCTGGGCATGCAGGTTAGTGTTCGCCTGTTCCAGTGGTCGCAGGCACTGGCTAACAATATTCTGTTTATGCTGTACGAGGTGTCCAATACCGGTACCACTTCCTACAGTTTCAACATGAACGACAATCCCATCTTTTTTGGTGGTTATACCGACGTAAACCCGTCGGGTGCCGGGGCTACCGATGATGCCGCAGCATTTAACCGCAGGGAAAATATTGTTTACGGCTGGTCGGCCACCGGTGTGGGGCTATGGAACCAGTTCCGCGAAATTCCGCCGGGGTATATCGGATGGAAGTTTTTGCAAAGCCCGGGCATCAGTACCGATGGTATCGACAACGACGGCGACGAGCTGATCGATGAGTCTCAGGAGAATGATGCGGGCGAGTTTGTATTCGGGACATGCGGTATCTATGACGATCCGCAATTCCGCTGGGAAGGGGATGAGAACTGTAACTGGAACCCGCTTGTTGACGATGTGGGAACCGACGGCATTGGGCCGCTCGATCCCAACTGGCCGGGACCCGATCCCGACGGGACCGAAGGCAATGGAATACCCGATCAGGGTGAACCCAATTTCGGCCGTCTTGATAATGCAGAATCCGATCAGATCGGTCTGACTTCTTTTTTTGCCCCACTCTTCGGAACTGTGCTGATCAGCGATGAGGAGAGCATGTGGAACCGGATGCAGCCCGGATTTTTCGACATCCCACAGCAGGCGGTTAACCAGTACTGGATTTTCGGATCGGGACCTTTTGAACTGCTGCCGGGCCAGACCGAACGTTTTTCGACCTGCTTCGTGTTCGGCGCCAGCGAGAACGAGATGTTCCGCAATGCTCAGGTTGCCCAGCGGATTTTCGATGCCGATTACCGTTTTGCCCGACCGCCGCTTCCGCCACGGCTGCAGGCCATTCCCGGCGACGGCAAGGTGGTTCTTGTCTGGGATGAAGTGGCCGAGTTCTCTTTCGACCCCATCTACGGGTTCGATTTTGAGGGTTACCGGGTTATAAAGGCTACGGATCCCCGGTTCCGTGATGCTAAAGACATCACCGATGCACTGGGTACTCCGAGATATAAGGTGTCGGTAGCCCAATACGACCTGATCAACGACCTGACCGGGCCGCATCCGTTGCAGCTCGGCGAGGAGATCGGGGCACCCACGGGCATCCACTACTATATGGGCGATGATACCGGCCTCCGCCATTATTATATCGACGAGGATGTGATCAACGGGCGTGAGTATTATTATGCCGTTATCTCCTACGACCACGGCTACTACGGTGACTTTTTTGAACGCGGTATTTCCGAAATTGAAAATTCCTTCGACATATCCCCTTCAGAATCGCCCGCCAGTATCACCCTCGAAAACGGTGTGATTACCCGTTTTGATCCGAACACTGCCTCGGCCCGGCCGAATACCCAGCCGACCGATGTGGATGAGGGCAATATCGATACCGACAGTCAGAACCGGATTACCCGCAGCGAGGGATTCACAACCGGCCAGATACAGGCCATTACCGTAGCCCAGGACCTGCTCAAAGACCTCACCTATGAGCTAACCTTCGAGCAGGAGGAAACCAAAACCTCTGTTGAGTATGCCACATCAACCTATACCCTTACCGACAGTGAGGGGAACATACTCATTGACCGTGCACCCGTACCCCGAACACTGGCCAATGTGTACAGTAACAACTGGACCCATGAACTGCTCGACGAGGGGTTCGTGCTTATTTTCAACAACAGGCAGCCAACGCTGTCGAATACCCAGATAACGTCGGGCTGGACCAGCGACAGCCAGACCAATTTGCGTACATCCATCGAGCTTTTCCCGTATGATCCTCCTATTATCTGGCCGATAAATGTGGTAATAGAGGTTTTTGATCCAACCGGGGAGCCGGTGGACTCATCCTTCCGTACCACGACGGGCCGTGTGAAAGACCCGGTATGGTTCAGGGTTTATGAGGAGGGATCCGAAGAGAATGTGAATTTCATCTTCAACTCCCAGGGTACAACACCCGGAGTGATCGACACTACCAACAGTATCAACCTCGTATTCAGAAATCAGCCGACCGATTCGCGATATACCTACTCTTGGACCATCCGCTTCCTTTCACCCACGCGTGCTGATGGAACGCCTCTACCGCCCGGCCAGGTCATTCCGCCGCAACCAGGCGACAAGTTCATACTCAGGGCGGAAGTACCCTTCAGTGAACGCGACAAGTTTGTTTTCAGCACCACATCCACCCAGCCCGGCGAGATATCGGGTAATGACCTTCTCGACAAGATCCGTGTAGTACCAAACCCGTATGTCGCGGCCACGATTACGGAAAGCAGACCCTTCCTGTCGGGTCGGGGTGAGCGCCGCATCGAATTCCGGAATCTGCCGGCACGCAGTAAAATCAGGATATATACGGCCAGTGGCGTATTTGTCCGGCAGATTGAAACCGACATGGGTGTGGCCGTCTGGAATCTGCGGACCAAGGACGATCTGGAGGCTGCATTCGGACTATACTTCTATCATGTGGAAGCGGAAGGAATTGGTGAAAAAGTGGGCAAATTTGCAATAATCAATTAGAGGGTACTATGAGAACTGCTATAACTGCCCTGATCATACTTTTAACCCTGCCCGCAGCAACTACGGTACTGGCTCAGAGCAAGGTGGGTACAACGGCCGTGCCTTTCCTTGAAATCGGGGTCGGACCGCGTGGCGTGGGCATGGGCGAAGCCTATGTGGCATCGGCCAACGATGTAACCTCCCTGTACTGGAATCCGGCCGGGATAACCAATATCCGGGGCGGAGAAGCCATTTTCAGCCATACCACCTGGATTGCCGGTTCAAGTCTCAACTATGCCGCCGTTGGTATGAAGGCGGGAAATTACGGATACATCGGTGCGCAGCTCTATATTTTTGATTCAGGAGCCATGGAGGTGACTGACATTACATTTCCCGATGGCACTGGCGAGGAATTCAACGTGCAGGACATGATGCTGGGGCTTACATTTGCGCGGCAGCTTACAAACCGGTTTGCGGTGGGCGGCACATTCAAGTATATACAATCGACCATCTGGAGAATGAAGGCCTCAGCCATTGGCCTTGACCTTGGCATACAATATGTTACACCGTTTGAATTTCTTAAACTGGGCTTCAGTATCTCAAATTTCGGCGGGGAAATGCAGCTTCAGGGAGATAATACGGCCCGCCGAATCGACCTGGACCCGGGATCTACCGGTAACAATGACGGTATTGTGGCCAATCTGGCTCTCAGGAAATGGGACCTTCCGCTGGTGTACCGGCTCGGAATTTCGGCCATAGCACTTGATACCGAATATCACCGTTTTGTTTTTACAGCCGATGCGCTTTACCCCAATAACAACAACAGTTATCTGAATGTCGGCGCTGAATATGGCTTTAATAAACTTTTCTTTGTACGAGGCGGGTATACTCAGTTATTTTTGGATGACGCCGAAGGCAATATCCGGCTCGGCTTTGGGCTCAATCTTTTTGACCGGATCAAAACGGAGTACGCCTATTCTGACCGGGGGGTACTCGGCGGTGTTAATATTCTGGGTGTATCAGTGAATTTTTAAATCATGGACAAACTAATTGAACTTGATGATCCGTCAACCAAACTGTATGAGCAGGTAGCTGATGATCTGAAAGTGCGTATAAACCGGTATGAATTCGGCTCACACGGACGGATGCCAAATTTCAAGCAATTGGCAAAAAGCTATAATGTGAGTATCTCGACCATTAAAAAAGCAATGCAGATTCTCACCGATGAGAAGATGGTAGTGGCGAGAGTCGGTAAAGGAACGTTTGCCAATCTCAAGAACGGCGACAATAACGGTAAAACTGCTGAAACCGGTCAGCAGATCGGCCTGATGATCCGCGACATTGACGGTCCCTACTTCTCCGGTATCTATGAAGGTCTCAGGGACACAGCCCATGCGCTCAAAAAACAGTTTTTGCTCACGGTTTCGCTGGACGACTTCCATCACGAAGAATCAGTATTCAAAACCCTCGTGGAACAGACGAGGGGAATACTGGCCACAACCAGGCGCAAATCGCTGTTCGGAATCACCACATTCAACAGGCTGCTTGATCTGAATTTCCCGTATGTGATGCTCCACGATGTATACGACAATCCCGGTTACAGCGTGGACGTGGACAACTATGAGGGTGCACGCCTCGCCGCTGGCCAGCTTCTTGCCCGCAAACTGAAGAAATTCTGTGTGGTGGTTGGTGAAACCGGGTTCCGTACCGACGACATGCGCCTGAAGGGTTTTGTGGATGCCCTCAGGGATGCCGGTGTGAATGTGGATGAAGACTGCCTCATTTTGCGTTATTCCTTCGGCACGGAGGTAACCGCCTTCGACGAGGGGTACAAAATCGGCAAAACCCTCGATCTGAAAGGCCTTGGCCTGCAGGGGTTTTTTATGTTCAACGACCTGATCGCCATGGGCTTTCAGAAAGCTGTTCTGGAAAGAGGCCTGGCCATACCCGAAGATGTGGCCGTGGTGGGTTTCGACAACATCGACCGCTGTTCCGAGGCCAGAGTGCCACTTACCACCATCAATGTTCCCAGGAAACAGATCGGTGAAAAAGCGATGAAACTGCTCGTTGAAATGATGAATACCGATACAGGCTGGAACTCCGAGCGGGTGCTGCTGAAACCGGAACTGATTAAACGCCAGTCGGCCTGACCAATTTGAAAACTATCACCGCATTCATATTCTCCGCTGTACTTTTTGCGGGCTGCTCACGGGCTGATGACCGGCCGGCAGATGCTGCTGCCGTAGGAGAAATCCGTGGCGTATGGATAACTAATGTGGACAGCGATGTACTCTTCAGCAAGCAGGCCATTGCAAAGGCCATGGACTACCTTGCTGCCCACGGTTTCAACACGGTGTTCCCCGTTGTATGGAACAAAGGCCTTACCCTTTACCCAAGTGATGTTATGGCAGACTATTTCGGAGAAGAATTCCGGATAGATACGGTATTTACAGACGGACGTGACCCCCTTCAGGAACTTATTGTTGAAGCCCGCCGTGTGGGCATGGAAGTGATGCCCTGGTTTGAATTCGGTTTTTCAAGCTCCTACCAGGATAGCGGCGGGTACATCCTGCAGCAGTATCCTCACTGGGCTGCCAGGGATGTGAACGGTGATCTGCTCGCCAAAAACGGTTTTGAATGGATGAACGCGCTCCATCCCGAAGTCCAGGATTTCATGCTGGCACTGGTTCACGAGGTCATCACCAATTACGATATCGACGGCATTCAGGGTGACGACCGCCTGCCGGCCATGCCGGCCGAGGGTGGGTACAGCGAGTATACACGCGCCCTGTATGAACGGGAAACGGGACGACAGGTACCTGACGATCCTCGCGAACCACGGTTTCTTCAGTGGAAAGCCGATAAACTCACATCCTTTGGCGGACGGTTGTATACCATGGTCAAAAATCAGGATCCGGACATTATGGTGTCACTCTCACCGAGTATCTATCCGTGGTCTTTGAACGAGTATCTGCAGGACTGGCCGGTATGGATAAGACGTGAACAGGTTGATCTGCTGCATCCCCAGAACTACAGATACGAGATTGAACGGTACATATCCACGGCCGATACCATGGCCTGGTACGCCGGTCTTACAACTGACGAATCGGGCAACCGGTTTATACCCGAACATAGTGTGGTGATTGCCCCCGGTATACTCATCAAGGCGGGTCCACGTTACAACGGACCCGATTACGTGATGGAAGCTGTGGCCCATAACCGGTTGCTGGGCCTGAATGGCGAAGTCTTTTTCTTTTATGAGGGGCTTGGAGCGTCGAATGAGCACCTGGCCGATACACTGTACAAATATTACTATTCGGAGCCTGCTTCACAGCCACATCGTCATGGCAGGGAAAGGGTAATTCCGGCTGAAATCGCCACTGCCGGTGCAGGAGCATTCGAACCTGCCGGCGGGTGGACAGAGACGGTGTCGGATGACGCCTATGGCGGCAGCTACTACATCAGCCTTACCGATTCCGCATGGGTAACATTTAATCTTACCGCAGAGCGCGGAGGCAGATACGATCTGTATGTGCATTATCCCTACGGAACAGTGATTGAGACCACTCCCGGGATCAGGGTCAACCGATCCGAAGGTGTACTGAGCTTCAGGCCCGAATTTACCGACGGGATAACAGGAGGGTGGATACCTGTAAGCAGTCTTGATATATCGGATTCCGGTGATGTAACGGTAACCATAAGTGGAAACGCAAACCTGATTGCTGATGCAGTAATGCTGTTGCAGAATCATAAAGTCATCAAATAGTGAATGCTAAAGAACCTGTAACCGGAATAGTTTCATGCAGACGTGCCATGTTGGTGGCACTTCTGCTGCTGGTGTTGTTTTTGATACCCCGGCCGGCGGCAGCTCAACAGGATGTACTGTATACGGAGGAAATCCGGGGTGTCTGGATCACCAATGTGGCCAGCGACGTGATGTTCAGCAAGGAAAAGCTGGCAGCAGCCATGGATTATCTGGCCGGAAATGGTATCAATGTCGTATTCCCGGTAGTCTGGAACAAGGGAGTTACACTCCACCCGTCGCAGGTGATGGAAGACTACTTCGGAACCGCCTACCGGCAGGACGACCTGTTCCGGCTGCAGGGCCGCGATCCGCTGCGCGAGATCATTACGGAGGCACACCGTGTGGGCATGGAGGTGATTCCCTGGTTCGAGTTCGGCTTCGCAACCTCATTCGGGCAGAACGGCGGCCACATCATTCAGCAATATCCGCACTGGAAGGCGACAAATTCAGCCGGTGAACTGGTTGTGCGCAACGGATTCGACTGGATGAACGGCATCCACCCCGAGGTACAGGAGTTTATGACTGCACTCATCATGGAGGTGGCCGAAAATTATGATGTCGACGGCATTCAGGGCGATGACCGTTTGCCGGCCATGCCGGTTGAGGGCGGCTATGACGAATACACCGTGGAGCTGTACAAATCGGAGCACAACGGAAACGAACCCCCAACCTTCAGGCTCGACAGTGACTGGGTACTCTGGCGATCCGAAAAACTGGCCGACTACCTGGAAGACCTCTACAACACTGTGAAGGACTATGATCCGAAGCTCACCGTATCGATGTCGCCCAGCCAGTACCCGTGGGGGCGCGACAACTATCTGCAGCATACCGCGATATGGCTTGAGCGTGAAATCCTCGATTTTGTACATCCACAGCTTTATCCGCCGGTTCGCACACTGGCGAACTACCAGCAGCTGGTCAGGAATACTGTGGGTCCGAATACGACCGGCCCGGGTTCCTATGCAGGGAATTACCGGCACATACTGGCCCCGGGGCTGCTCATCAAGGTGGGCAACGAAAATGTTTCGCCCAACATCGTGAAGGAGATGGTGGCCTATAACAGGCAGTTCAACCTGGCCGGTGAGGTCTACTTTTTTTACGAAGGGATGTGGGACAAGAACGCATTCCTGGCCGATACCCTCAAAAAGTACTGGTACGATATTCCGGCCATCATGCCCAACCGGAACAGAAGCCTGCGCCGCCCGACGGCTGTAGTGGTAAATGAAACGGATGCTGCGGCTGTACGGACCGGTTCCTGGCAGGCGTTCCTGAACGGGCAGATAACACCGGAAGGCTACAGCGGCAACTCGCTGGGCACAGCGGCCGGATCAGGTGCAACGGTAACCTGGAGTGTTAATGTGCCCTGGGATGCCCATTACCGCGTATATGTATACATACCCTACAAATCAGATTTTACGGCTACCTCCGGCGCCCGTTTCGGCGTATTGAACGACGCGGGTACCGATACCACCTGGACGGTGATCAACCAGCAGCTTTCGCGTAATAAAGGATGGATGGAGATCGGCAATACCGAACTCACTAAAGGAACAAAACCGGTGGTTTACCTGAGCTCTGACGACGTGGAAGACGGCAATCCGGTGCTGATCGATGCCGTGATGCTCGTTCTCGACCGGAAACAGTCGCCCGGTGTGGAGATACCGGTCAGCCTGGTCACATCCATTGATGAGGAAAAGCGACAGGAGGCACCCGCCTCGGTTTATCTTCACCAGAACTACCCGAACCCGTTCAACCCGACTACCAGCATCCGTTTCGATCTCGACTCACCGGCATCTGTATCCCTGAAAGTGTACGATGTGATGGGCAGGGTGGTGGCGGTGCTGAGAGATGGCGACAGGGTTCCGGCAGGTTCGCATACGGTACAGTTCGATGCCTCGTCGCTGGCCAGCGGAATGTACATCTACAGGCTGGAGGCCAACGGGATGAGTACATCGCGGGCCATGCTGCTGGTGAAATAGTGATGGAATCAGTGATATGAGCACCATCCAACCAAATACTGCGGAGGCCGCTTGGCACTAATTGATTATGCCATTGTAATCGTGTACCTGCTCATACTGATCATGATGGGTCTGTATCTGCAGCACCGTGCCTCGCGGAGTACCGAAAGTTTCTTCCTGGGCGACAAAAACCTGCCCTGGTGGGCGCTTGGCGCTTCGGGTATGGCATCGAACATGGATGTATCGGGAACCATGATTATTGCCGCGCTTATTTACGCGCTTGGCGTGCAGGGGTTCTTTATTGAAATCCGCGGCGGGGTGGTGCTCATCCTCGCCTTCTTCATGATTTTCATGGGCAAGTGGAACCGCCGGGCCGAGGTGATGACCCTGGCCGAATGGATGGAATTCCGCTTCGGAAACGGTAAACAGGGCCAGGCGGCAAGGGTTCTGGCCGCGATTGCCCAGCTCACCTTTGCCGTTTGGGCCATCTCCTACTTCATTGCCGGCGCCGGCATTTTCCTGAGCGAGCTGCTCGGAATTCCCAAAGATGTGGCCGCGATTCTGATGGTTTCCCTGTGCGCTTTTTACGCGGCTCTGAGCGGTCTGTACGGTGTGGTCTACACGGAGGTGTTCCAGGGGGTACTCATCCTTTTTGTGATCATCTACGTGGTGATCAATGTGATGGTGAACATTACGCTGCCCGAAGAATTCATTGTTTCGGTGCCGATGACCGACGGAACATTTACGCAGATTACGCACAAGCTGTCGGACTGGACCAATTTCATACCCCGCTGGGAGATGAACATACCCGGCGAATACAGCCAGTATAACCTGATCGGGCTGGCCACCATGTTCTATCTGCTTCGTTCCACCATCGACGGGATGTGCGGATCGGGCGGTTATATGGTGCAGCGTTTTTACGCGGCAAAAAACGAACGCGAGGTTGGTCTGCTCAGCGTGTTCTGGATCACCCTGCTTTCATTCCGCTGGCCGTTTGTGATGTGCATCGCCATCCTGGGTATATCGTACAGTGCAGGCGGGCAGGTGATTGAAAATCCCGAAATCGTACTACCCACGGTTCTGATGGAGCTGTTCCCGGCGGGCATCAAGGGGGTTCTGGTTGCGGGTCTGATGGCAGCGGCCATGTCGACCTATGTGGCCATTGTGAACTCCGGTGCGGCCTACTGGGTGAACGACATCTACCAGCGTTTCCTCAGGCCGGATGCCGACAGAAAACAGCTCATCTGGCAGAGCCGCATCTCCTCCATTGCGATCGTGATACTGGGGCTGATGTCCACGTATATGTTCCGGAGCCTGAACGATGTGTGGGGATTTCTGACCATGGGCTTCGGTGTGGGCCTGATCGTGCCACAGTTTGTACGGTGGTACTGGTGGCGGTTTAACGGCTACGGGTATGCGGGCGGTACATTTGTGGGCATGACCGTTGCCATTGTGCTGCGTTTCGTAATAGATGGATTGCCCGAAATGTACATGTTCTTTATCACGGCCGCCATCACCTTTGCAGCCTGCATCATCATAGCGCTGATGTTTCCCGCAACCGATGACGAAAACCTGAAGAAATTCTACAAGAAAACCCGTCCGTTCGGCTTCTGGGGGCGCATACGCGACAATATCCCCGAAATCGACATGAACGCGGTGAACGAGGAGAACCGGCGCGACATCTTTTCAACATTTGTGGCTGTGCCGTGGATGCTCTTCATGGGCATCACACCGATGCTGTTTGTGACCAAGCAATGGCACTATTTCGGCTACGCGTCGGTCGTACTGGTGGTACTTAGCATAACACTCTACTTCACCTGGTACCGGCACCTGTCAAAAAATGTAATGGACAGTTCCGAGGCCATTGAACCCGCTGAATTATCTGAAATCCCCAAAAATACAAAGCCATGAAAACCCGAATAGCCCTGTTAACAGCTGCAGTTTGTCTTGCAATCTTGCCGGTTACCTTTGCCCAGGAAACGGCAACACTGCGTTACGCTGACGGTTTTGACGGTACCGCCGCCATGCCGCGATCCTACCCGCCTGACGAGGAGGGCGGTATTGAGAAGTTTCCCGATCCGAACCTGAATTTCATCATCCAGTACGGTATGCGGTTCACACCGCTTGAGGCGGGTCTGCTCCGCAACATCAATTTCTGGGTGGAAGAGATACTTACACGCGGCGTGGCTGATTCCACCATCTCCTATCACGGACCTCAGATCGCGTTCGACTGGCCCTTTCCGTTCAACCATGTGCCCCAGACTTTTGAGCAGCAGGCAGTCAGGTTTACATCGCCCGGCACCGGCTTGCTTACCAGCATCGGCCTCTATCCCGGCACCGGATTCAGCTCAACCGACGGATTCAATGACTCGTTGAAAATATCGCTGCTCAAACCGGCAAGGGGTGCAATCGATACACTGCGTTACGGAAACGAGAACGCGACGAATAACTTCACAATCATTTTCAACATGCCGGTGGGTACAAACGTACAATCCTACGGTGTACGATATACGGCTCCGGAGGGGGATGAAGCTGTCAGGCTGTCGCAGGTCCAGTTTTTCGTTGAAAATCTGAGCAGCAGCCCGTTCCTGCCGGCCGGGGATACGCCACCCAACGACGACCTGCGTGTAAGGGTGTTTTCCGTTGACAGTATAACCGCACTGCCTGATGAACTGCTCGCTGAAAAAGGAGTGGTCATGAGTTCGTTTGAACCGCTGGAGTGGAACACCATCGATGTTTTTGATCTTGGTATAGATGTGGAGCCAGGCGCGGAGGTGATTGTAGCCTACGACCTGGTTGTAACCGGCGAACCCAACCACATCGGCTTTGCCAGCGCAGCCGCCATCGGTGAACCCCGCCGGAGCCTGATACTGGAACCCGGTGGATGGGCCTATTTTGCCGATTCCGATCGTTGGGGAGCCAATGATCTGGCACGGCACGCCGAACTTTGGATGAGGGCGGTGTTCGAAAGCCTCACCACAGATGATGGCAACGACAGCCGCAGTCCCGACGAAAACTCCCCGCTGGCCGATACCATAGTCATCCCTTTTAATCAGTTCAGCCCGAATGAATTCAATGCCATTGATGTGAGCAGCCTCGGCCTTTCGCTCGAAACCGGCGAGGATTTCTGGGTAACCGCCGAGGTGATACAGGTGGGCGACCAGGACCGTTTTTCTTTCATCTCCGACGGAGCGGAACCGGAACCGGCCTACCGCTCGGCCGCACGTGTAACCGGCAGCGGCGAGACAAGTGCGTGGCGTTTTCTGCAGAACACGCAGTTCAATTCGGAGTACGTTTTCAGGATGACAGCCGGCTTCAGTGTTGGCGGTCAGGTCGTGATAACCGACGGACTGTTCGTACTGCTTCACGAAGATGACGACGGGAAACCGGGCAATGTGATCAACCTCAAGGCCGTACCCATGAGCGGTCTCGACCAGCAGGCCTGGAATACCGTGGATGTTGCCGACTGGAGCTATGAACTCGAAGAAGGCCGCGATTTCCATATCGTGTTGGCCGGCGACTTCGACCAGAACGAAATTGCCATCGGCCGTGATGCAGGGATTACCGATCCGGCAGAATTCAGGGCGACCGCTTTTTATCTCAACGCCAACGAGTGGGTAAAAATCGGTGAAACAGGCTTGTTTGGCGGCGAAAACAACCTGATGATCGAGGCGGAGTACAGCAAAGCCACCTCCATTGATCGTGAAGGGTTACCGCTGGAGTTCACCCTTCACAACAACTACCCGAACCCGTTCAACCCGGCTACCACGCTGGCGTTTGATCTGCCGGAATCATCCGTGGTCACACTTTCTGTGTACGATATGCTCGGTCGCCGGGTCGCATCCCTGAAAAACGGGGAACCGATGCCCGCCGGCTCGCACCAGGTAACCTGGGATGCATCAATGATGGGCAGCGGGTTGTATATTGTGCGGATCAGCAATGGCGCGAATACGCGTACGCAAAAAGTGATGCTGGTGAAATAGAACCAATAATGAGCCACTTTTTACCCTCCAACGATGGTGGTGTTAGCATGCTTTTGAACAATAGAACAATAGAACAGTAGAACAATAGAATGTGGAAGTGATTGGCTCCGTCACCCTGAGCACGTAATTTTGAGCACAAGCCGGCTCAAAGGAACGGCTTCACTGCGTTGCGCCCAGGCCGTGATCATGACAGAGTTACCAGAGACATCACTTCGCCGTTCAAATGTTCAAATGTTCACTTGTTCCCTAATTCGAAGCATACTAGCAGCAACATCGTTGTAACTACCTTATAAAGTATAATCAATGGTATCCATCCTGCTTATATCCGGCATTTTACTCTGGCTGGCGTACCGGTTTTACGGCACCTGGCTGTCGGATAAGCTGGGTATTGACGATAAAAATGTGACTCCGGCCCACAATCAGGAAGACGGCGTGGATTATGTGCCCAGCAAGGCGCCTGTTGTGCTCGGGCACCACTTTGCCTCCATTGCGGGCGCCGGCCCGATTGTTGGTCCGGTAATCGCCGTGGCATTCGGCTGGATACCAGCCCTGTTGTGGATCCTGATCGGCGGCATCTTTTTTGGCGCCGTTCACGACCTCACATCGCTGATGGCATCGATACGGCACAAAGGCAAATCGATCGGGGTCGTGATCAAATCCTACATCGGTGAGACCGGCAAAAACCTGTTCCTGGTGTTTGCGTTTGCCACATTGCTGCTCATCATCGCGGTATTCATGGATATCGTGGCCAAAACCTTCGTGAGCGTACCATCTGCGGCCAGCGCATCGGTGCTGTTCATGATGCTGGCCCTGGTATTCGGCTTTGTGATGAAGCGCTACCGCATCCCGTTCTGGCTGCTGACCATCGCCGGTGTGAGTATCATGTACCTGATGATCTGGGTAGGGCTGGAATACCCGGTGAACCTCGGATATTCTGCCTGGATCATCATTCTGGTGGTCTACATTTTTGCCGCTGCGGTAACCCCGGTAAACATCCTGCTGCAGCCCCGCGACTATCTGAACTCCTTTCTGCTCTACGGGATGATGCTGTTCGGCATCGTCGGCATTCTGGTGATGAACCCCGATATCGAAATGTCGGGGGCGGTCAGTTTTGAGGTGGAAACCCTGGGATACCTGTTTCCCGTGCTTTTCGTGACGATCGCCTGCGGGGCGATATCGGGATTCCACTCCCTGGTGGCTTCGGGGACCACATCCAAGCAGATCGACATGGAATCGGATGCCAAAAAGGTGGGTTACGGCGGCATGCTCATCGAATCGATGCTGGCAGTAGTAGCGGTCTGCTCGGTGATCGTGATGAGCCGTGAGCAGTACATCAGCAGCCTTGCAACCGCCGGGCCGGTAACCCTGTTCTCGGAGGGTGTGGGTGGTTTTATGGCCGGTATCGGCATTCCGCTGGCCTTCGGAATATCATTTGTGGCACTCACGGTTTCAGCCTTTGCCCTCACCTCGCTGGATACCTGTACCCGCCTCGCGCGGTTTGTGGTTCAGGAGTATGCTGAAGGCCATTCGCAGGCCGTATCCCGGTTTTTTGCGGGTAACCGGTTTGCCGGTACGCTGCTGGTTGTGCTGCTCGGCATGGCCCTGCTTCTCACCGGGCAGTTTCAGGAGCTGTGGCCCATTTTCGGTTCGGCCAATCAGCTTCTTGCCGCGCTCGCCCTGCTGGCGGTTACGGTATGGCTGATTAAAACCGGTGTGAACCCGGTTTTCACCCTGGTACCCATGGTGTTCATGTTCGCGGTAACGCTCAGCTCCCTGTTCCTGTTCGCCTGGAAAAATTTTGCATCGCACAGCTACACGCTCGGCATTGTGGCAACGATTTTGTTTACGCTGTCGGTTGCTCTGATATTCCTGGCAAAGAAAAGCCTTGAGGGGTACAGGATGGGGATGGCAGAGAGCGGGGAGGCATGATTTGAGATATGAGACATCAGACGTCTGAAAAGACATCAGACTTGAGACATCAGACATCAGACTATTATACTTAGATATTGGATGTGTGATATGTGACGTGGGGGATACAGAATGAAAGACCGGGTGCGCGGGTTGAACTGTTTTTTGTACGTGTAAACAGGGGTGGTTGATTCTTTTTGTGATGGGCAGGTATTGTGCATGGGGAGTTTTGATTGTGTTTTACGGGGAAAATCCTTAATTCAGTATATAACTAATCCCAAGGCATTCATGAGGTTATATATGATGAAACGTTACATGCTCCCCCTGTTTATCTGCCTGTTTTTACTGTCGGATATTCTTGTTGCCCAGCCGGATACCGTGAGTTCAAGAACAGTGGCGCCCGGCGTGATCCACACCCAGTACTCCATGCCCGGTCCGTTCCGGCTCGATGTGCTGGAGATCGACATCACCAACGAGTACATCAGCATCGAGTCGTTCAGGCCCAACGGCCTCACCCGCACCACGGTGCAGTCGGACATGAACGACCGTGAAGGTCACCGCGTAATCGGGGCCATCAACGCCGATTTTTTCAGTTTTGAGACCGGATGGCCCATCGGTAACCAGGTGGTGAACGGCAAATTCGTTCAGGGCCTGCCCACCATCCGTTCGAACCTGGCAGTTGATGTGCACGGCAATCCCTACATCGAACGGCTGGCCTTTTCGGGGTCGGTAACGGCGAATGGCGGTGAAAGCCATCCGGTTGCCGGGGTCAACAACTCGCGCGGGTCCGGTGCCATGGTGTTCTACACCGATTACCGCGGTGCCACAACGGGTACGGCAGGTGGAGGAGCCGAAGTGACGGTTGAGCTTATCGATGGTGAGGATTGGCTCGCCGGTACAACCATGAAGATGGTGGTTACGGGCAGTGGCGGGTCGAACAGCCTGATTCCCGGCAACGGCGGGGTGATCTCCGGCGCATCCGGGGCTCCGGCCACGTTCATCACTACCCATGTTTCGGTGGGCGATACCCTCGATGTGAAGCTCGGCTTCGGCGACAACATCACCGACATCGTTCAGGTGATGGCCGGCGGCGGACGGATCCTGCAGAACGGCGTGAACGTGTCGTCGCAGAATCCCGCGAACGAGGGCATCAGCAGCAGTTTTATGACGGCCCGGCACCCCCGCACGTTTGCGGGATTCAATGCCGATACGACCAAGGTCTATTTCTGTACGGTCGACGGCCGGCAGACCTCCAGCCTGGGCATGAGCTTTAACGAGATGGCATCCTTCCTGCAGTCGATCAATGTGAGCGATGCATTCAACCTTGATGGCGGCGGCTCCACCACCATGGTTGTGCGGGGTGAGGTCACGAACTCGCCGTCGGATCCGGGCGGGGAACGCAGTGTGGCCAATTCCCTGCAGGTTATCAGCACGGCCCCGCTGGGAACACTTTCCCATCTGTACATCGACCCGACCGGGGGCGCTGTATACCAGGGCGGAACCCTGCAGTTCAGTGCAACGGGCACCGATGAATTTCATAATCCCATCGATCTGCCGGCGGATGTGACCTGGGAGGTAGCCCCCGAACTTGGCACCATCAACGGTGATGGCCTGTTCACCGCCGCTGAAGTGAATGCGGAAGGGTATGTGTACATCCGCTGGAACGAAGTGGCTGACTCGGCCCATGTCAGGGTGCGATCGCTATATAGCGTGCACCTGTTTCCGCGCAACCTGGTAATGGTGCCCGGTGAGCGCGTAAATCTTCTGGTAAGGGGCATCGATTCAGACGGTGAAGTAGTTGATGTAGCTCACGATAATGTCGTTTTCCAGTCGGATACCAGTGAGCTCGAGTTTGGTACCGGGGGCCTGCTTAGCGTAACCGGATTCGGATACGGAACGGTTACCGCCGATGTGGAAACCATCAGCGCGGAAAGCCATTTCAACTCATCGGGCAACGATACGACCGTGGTGGCCGAAGATTTTGCAGAATGGCGCCTTTGGAACGTTGAGGCTGAGGGGACAACTGCTGAACTGATACGAATAGCTGATACCTACGATGCAGAAACATATTTGACTTGGTATGATGCACAATCAGGTGCGTTGATCGACATGGTGACAGTGATGCCGCTGGCGGGCCGTCCCGACAGCCTGTATTTGAAAGTTGAGGAACATAACGAAGAAGTAAACATCCAGATTCACATAACCGACCGTGACGGGGATGCATTTGTACTGAACCAGGTTTCGGTGGTTACCAGTGATAATATTCGCAAGACAGGGTTCAATCTTGCAGAGGCCTCCGGAGCAGGAAACCCTGATTTCCCCGTCACGATCCGGAAAATCAGATTCAGGCCGGCGACCGCAGGCGACGGGTCTGTCACGCTGCTTGGCATAGATGCCCATTACCCTCAGCGGAATGTGGATGCGACGGTGCTGTGGGATTTCGAATCGGGAATCATGGGCTGGTTCACCCCTCAGCAGACCCACGGCGCCCAGATCCACGGCGTGAACGTGCCGGCATCATCCCTGGTCTGGAGCAATGAACGGGCCTGGAAAGGCAATTATTCGGGCCACTGGACCTACGTGGACGACGGCACCGGGACCAACTGGGATGTGCGCATAACACGGGGCGCGAACCAGGATCTTGGCCGGATCCTCCGGGGCAGCTACGTGGGTGCCTGGGTGTGGGTAGACGGCCGTACCGACCTGAACCTGCATATCGTGATCAGGGATGGCGGTGGTCAGCTCGAGGCCGGCCCGCCCATGCCGATGAACCATGTGGGTTGGAAACAGATCGGCACCCGCCTCGACGATGCCCTTTTCAACGGCTACATCACCGGTAATGGTTTGCTCACCGGAACCGGTAACCAGTTCAACGGCTTCCGGCTTACCGGAAACGGGCAGACCCTGCTGAACCAGACGCGAACGTTCTTCATCGATCACCTGGTAACCAGCGCGCTCACCGTGCCCACGGGCTTCCACGCTTTCAATGCGGAGTGGACCGGCCTGCATATTGAGCTTGAATGGTCTGTAAATTCGGAAATGAGTGTTAACAGGTATGTGATCGAACGGGCTGCAGATGGAGGTGAATATGTGGATGTGGGATCAATTCCCGCTGAGGGTAATGCCGATTCGACCCGAACCTACAACTGGACAGATTCAACCCCGGCGCCCGGAAGTTACGACTACCGCATCAGGCAGATCACCAACGACGGGGCCATGACCCATTCGCCGGGCGTGAATGTGATTGTTAGGGATACCGGGACAGGTGAGGTGAGCCCTTCGGGATACCGCTTCGAGCTGCATCAGAACTATCCCAACCCGTTCAATCCAACCACGACCATTCGCTACAGCCTGGCGGAGCCGTCGAACATCCGGTTAACCGTCTGGAACCTGATCGGGCAGCGCGTGGCAACACTGGTGAGCACAAGTCAGGATGCCGGCACCTATGCGGCTACGTTTGATGCATCCCGCCTGAGCAGCGGGATGTACTTTTATACCATCGAGGCCATTTCGCACGACGGAACTGGTAACTGGACTGACACGCGCAAATTGATGCTGATCAAATAGGTTCATAAGCCCGGAGGGGCATATTTTTGACGTGCTTATTGGATATACCCGGAAAGAGGGTCGGGAAGTGTACGTGATGTACCACACAGGTGGCGGTCGATTCGACGAAAAGGAGGACGTTGAGAACACGTTGACTTTATTCCGCCGGTTTGGTTTCTTGTTGTAAGAGTAATGCAAAAAATCTGCCTGTAAACCATTGGATGCATCAAAGTATATCAAAACCACGAAATGAGAATAATGGCCGGAATGAAA
>JBLRWO010000038.1:0-33607 GCA_047921215.1 Cyclonatronaceae bacterium
GTATAGCCATCCTGAAGGACTTTGATATTGGCGGCGGCGATTTCAGGCTTATTTCCGAATTTCTTTTCGATGAAACTGATGGTGGCATCAAGCGACCGGCTGTACAGCCAGTAGATGATGCCGAGAATGAACATATTTTTGCACCGGTCGACATCTTTGGGCGGGAGGCCTGAATCGGCCAGGCTTGCACGGGTGAGTTTGGTCACATCCAGTGCCACCACCATATACCCGGATGTTTTCACCTGCTCGAGCGGTGTTTCGTCGGGCGCGTACCTGGCCAGCGACAGATCGCGTTTTCCAAATCCGTCTTCATTGGCGATGATCACGCCACCGGGTTTCAGGAATTTGATATTGGCCTTGAGCGCCGCCGCGTTCATCACAACGAGCACGTCACACAGATCGCCGGGCGAATGTACGGGGCGGCTGCCGAAGTGGATCTGGAAGCCTGATACCCCGGCAACCGTACCAGCCGGGGCGCGGATTTCCGCCGGAAAATCGGGCAGCGTGCTCAGGTCGTTACCGGCCAGGGCGGTGGTGTTGGTGAATTGTGATCCCGTGAGCTGTATGCCGTCGCCTGAATCACCTGCAAATCGGATGGTCGCGGTATCCCGCTTGAGATCCTTTATTTCCATGATTATTAGTCCGGAACAGTAGAGTTAGAGGTAGGTATTGCCGATTCTTAAGTACCCGAATTTAATCAATCATCAGTACGAATGCATCAGTGGATTCAGCAAACTCCAATAAACTTTCAGACATCCGTTTTATAGATGGATGTAATTTAAATTCCGGTCTTTGCCCGTAACCGATTATCTGTAATCCCCTATTTCATTTGACTTTAGTTGTATAGTTAAATAGATTCAACTATCCAATTAAATAAATTATAATATCATGATTCGATATTTGATAGTTTTTCTGGTTATCCTGCCAAGCGTGAATTCGATACTTTTTGCACAACAAGAATCCATTGATATATATGGTACTTGTGCTATGAGTCATGAAGATGCCCACCCCACAAAATTTGAGAATGTTTTAGCGTCATTAAACTACCCGGGTGCCAGTGTAAATTTCCCTGTAGAGGGCAACGTGAATGCGTTGATCGTTTTTGTTCAAAGAAAAGATGATCATTATGAAGACTGCAGGCGGTTTTTAGGGTATAACCATCTTGGTGAACCGCAGTTCGAAGACAGTATTGATTACAGTTATTGTGCAAACCGGCCCAATATGCAAGATAGTTGGGATATTGACGGGGTGCAGTCATTCACAGACAATCCACTCACAGAGTGGCCCGCCAATTTGCCGGACAGTGCACATCCGAGTTATCGTCAACTACCGGTATGGGCATCGGGGATCATTGATCCACCCAACTCAGAACAGATCACAGAGGGATCCCTTACGGATCTGTATAAACGCTATTCGAATGGAGATTTTAATTTTAGGGGGAAGGTCTGGCCATATACCTATATACCGGAAAACAATACCCAATGGTATTAAGACAATAAAGGATCTATGCACAGTGGACTAGCTAAATTGAATGCTGAAATCATCAATTTTATTGATGATAACCACAATGCTTTTGGAATTAATATTACCCCCGGGATATTTGATAAATACACAAACGGGGACGGTGAGGATTTTGTATCAGATGGAAATTTTGACATGATTATTATTGTATATAGATTTAGCAGTTTCAGAAAGTTATATAAGCATGGTAGTGATTCTTTAGCTTCTGCAATTGCACACTTAGGTGGTTTGGGATCAGCAAATCTTACATTGGGTGGAATGGATATTATTGATAACCTTAGCAGCTGGAGCAATAGCTCCGGGGTGGTGGCTAATGGATTCTCTCAAAAAGGAGTATTAGGAGTTATCATGCATGAAATCGGACATCGCCATTTTGGTGGTTATCATACCTACGGTGGTAATCTTAACTCATCTAATCAAGACGCTAATAGTGTTATGGGTGGTTACAGGATTCACACATTCAGCGGTCCCGATAAAATAAAACTGAACTGGGGCAATATCATTGAACGCGACATCACTACGAATCCATGGCTCCACTACACCACTATTACCTTACATGATGGAAATAAGATAAACGATAACAACGAAAACGAAATACTATGGGTTAAGCATGGCAACAACCGGGCTGTGGGTGATATAATCATCGAAGCTCGGTTCAAGACATCCTTTATGGACAAAGACCCTGCCGAACTTGGTCTTGATGGTGATGGCAAAGACTGGAGTCTACCAGGAATGGGACTGTATATTTACAAAGCGCATAGCTTTAATTTATACAATCACAGATTTAGCAGTATGCATGATGGTGCTTTTTCTGGACGACGAACTTTTTTAGGTATCAATGATTCGGAAGTGGTATTTGACGAGAACTCCCAATACAGCCCGTTTACCGAAGTGTACTATCTTTTCCCCGAATCCGCCAACCTCGACGGAAAGGTTGCTATTTCACATATTACATTCAACGAAATGGCCGGAACGATCAGTTTCCGCCTCTGGAAAGACTACCCGGCATCTTCTTCCATGCAAAAACGCCTCAACCGTTTTTATAATTTTTCCGGGAATAACGTCGCTGACAAAAGCACCTGGTCTCTGGGCGGTCGGTTTGACCTGCACGACGCCTATAGCATAAGTAATACCACCCTGAACGGGGCTACTACAAACTGGCGTGGTTTCGATGTCTATGCCGATGGTGTCGTGTTCGATAGCGTAGTAATGAACGATCTGAATGATTTCGGGATCAACATTTTTGGTAATACCGAAATTCGTTACTGTGAAATCAATGTATTAAGTGGCACCAACAGCATGGCAGTACGCTCATCCGGGGCATCGACAACAGTATATATAACAAATTCAATACTGAACTCAAATGCTCGTGGTTTATTTGCCAATAACCACAGCCTTGTCTATCTATACAATAATGTAATCAATACAGGCGGCCTGGCTGTACAATCCGATTTGTACTCCAATGTGATCACCAACTCTCAACCTGTTGCCTGGGTAGGTTTAAATCAGTTTTACGGCACGGGCCTGCATGCGATGAACTATTCGGTGATCCATGCTGGTGATTCTTTTCCAACTAATGTCGATAATTCCTTCTGTACCTCGAACAGCGCCCATCTGGAAGTAGAAAGTAATGGGGCAATATGGGCCGATTATAACAATTGGCCGACCGTGAACGGACCAGTGATCACAAACAACGGTGGTACAGTTCATTACAATGATATGATTGGAATCTCGGATTGTTCGGGCACTCCGTTAATGATGTCGCAACAACCGATGCTCACTTCAACAGGAAATTCCAATACTACAGCGGGAGAATTTGATAGTATACATGATGTGATTCCGGCAATCGATACCCTTAGTGTAGATAAACAGAGCGGAGAGCTGATCTACCGGCTAACCCTTGCAATCCGGTCATTGAATACAGCGGGAAAATCTGAACTGGCCGGCTATTTATCGAACCGCTACCATGAAAGTACGGCATCGCTGCGTTGGATTTACACGTTGTATGCCGCCCAGCTCTACCGGGAGTTGGGTGATATCAACACCAGTGAGTCCATCACCAGCTACCTGAAAAAAAACTGGCCTGAGGCCGATCTGGTCATCGGTATGCAGTCGGCCTACGAGTTGACAGACACCGACCCGGATCGGGCGCTGGTACTCATCGACGAGCTAGAAGGCCGGTTTTCTCGTTCACACGGATTACAGCGATTCAGTGCGCTTCGTGGCCTGGCCGAGATGACAGCCAGGGATTATCATGCCGATCAGGAGGCTTCCGGTTCGGTTCAGCAGTTGAGCCAAACGGATAATCCGGCACAGCATGATAAAGAGGAAGGACTACCCTCTGAATATACCTTGACCAGCTATCCCAATCCCTTCAATCCCGTGACCACGATCCGGTACACGCTGGCCGATCGTTCCAATGTTGTGATTGAGGTCTTTGATGTACTGGGTAAACGGGTAAATCTTCTTGAACAAGGCGTAATGGAGCAGGGCGTTTATCAGGTGTCTTTTGATGGTTCCTCGCTGGCCAGCGGGATCTACCTGATCCGGCTTCGTACCGGAAGCACGGTTTTAACACGCAAGATCCAATTGCTTAAATAAGGGGGGTGACATCATGAAATACTCGTTCATCTTACCCATATTGTTAATGGCTTCTGGAATGGTTCGTGCTCAACCGACCGATTCCCTTGAATACGCCCTGTCGTTCTATCCCATCCAGATTGGCAACCAGTGGGATTATTATGATGATGGGAGCTATCATGTACCTCCAACACAATGGTATACCAGAATAGAGGTAGTCCAGGATACACTGATAAATGAAAAACAATACCAGGTTTTAAAACACAACGGATGGGTTAAAGAACACTGGATAGACCCCGATTTATGGGATCCATATCCGGCATTTTATACATATGAACGAATCGACTCTTCAACCGGGAATGTATATGCATGGGCCCGTCATTTTGATGAACCGCAAGAAGTATTGATTGACAGCCTGTTGGCAATGAATGATTTAACCAGAATAGAATCCAACCGATTGACATACAGATGGCAGTCCAGCCCGGATTTCTTGTCTACCACACTTCTTGTAAATGTTTCCACCAGAATGATCTTTAATCAGGAATATGAAATTCGGTACTATGAACAGGAGATTTTAAATGCACCGTATTACGAGTTGGCAAAAGGTATTGGGCTATTAGTTGGAGCTTTTTATGAAATTGTTTATGCCCGAATCAATGGTGAGGAATTCGGGGAACGGCTTCTAACCAGTCTGGAGGAACCGGGAGAGAGGCCTCTCGCTGTACGCCTGCTCCCCAACTATCCAAATCCCTTCAACCCGTCGACCACCCTGCGCTACGACCTTGACGAGCCCGGTCCGGTGAGACTTGAAGTTTTTGACCTGACCGGACGGCGCGTTGCCCTGCTGGCCGATGATCATACTCCGGCCGGGCATCACACGGCAGTGTTCAATGCCACCGGGCTGGCAAGTGGTTTCTATATCGCGAGACTCACCACCCGTGGCGCGGTTCAGCACCGTAAAATGCTGCTGGTGAGGTAGGTAACAGCAACGCAACAATGTCGTCTTTGCGGCTGTGAGCCCGAACACAGGCTCCAAAGTTATGGTATCACTGTCACCAATGAATTAGCCGCAATCAGCTGAATTAATGAGGACGATGGAGCGACCGTATTATCGTTCAGTACGGTTATGTAAGTCCGGCATCATCAGCTACCGGTGATGACCATATGTATTATAATGCACTTTTTAAATGCAGTGCGTATATTCAAAAATGCAGTTTTTATAGAGTATCATACACATACAATTATTCAATTAGTTAAACCGGCACATGGCAAGAGTTGAAATGGTAATGCCCAAGATGGGCGAGTCGATAATGGAGGGAACGGTCATCGAATGGTCAAAAAAAGTTGGCGACCATATCGAGCAGGATGAGACCATCCTCGAAATAGCCACCGATAAAGTCGATTCGGAGGTACCCGCGCCCGAGTCGGGGGTCCTTGTCGAAATTCTTGCCGAGGCCGGCGACACGATTGAGGTGGGCAAGCCCATCGCGATTATCGAAACCGACCCCGCAAAGGCGGGTGATGTGGCATCAGGAGCATCCAAAAGCAAGGATGCAGCCGCAGATGAGGAGGAAGAATCGGTCTCCGCTCCGGCTGACGACGGGGAAAACGGTGAGGCTGAGAAGGCTGAGCAGGTCGGGAAAGCTGAAAAGGCAGAAACCGGATCGCAGGATTCAGCTGCAGATGCCGGCGATGAGGCAGAGCAGGATGAGCCCGAAGAGAAAACCGCCAGGGCCGGCAGTGCCAATGGTTCGAAGCCATCGGGCGACACTCCGCCGCAGCGCAAGGGCAGCGACGGACGCTTCTACTCACCGCTGGTGCGATCGATTGCGGAGAAGGAAGGCATCTCCATGGAAGAACTCGAGCAGATCGAGGGCAGCGGCGCCCAGGGACGCGTCTCCAAGCAGGATGTGCTCGACTATCTCGAGTCGAGGGGAGAATCCAGACCTGCTCCGGCTGAAGAAAAAACAGCTGCAAAAGAGCAGAAACCTGCATCGCAGGGTCTCAGTAAACCTATGGACACTAAGGAAAAGGCCGATACGTCGCGCATAAGTGCCGGTGAAATTAACGTGCATTGGCCTACGGAGAACGTGGAAATCGTTAAAATGGACCGTATGCGCAAGGTTATTGCCGAGCATATGATCCGCTCAAAGCAGACCTCCGCGCACGTTACGACCTTCGGTGAGGCGGATGTGACCAACCTGGTGAAATTCCGGAACAGGCACAAAGACCGTTTCTTCAAGGAGAACGGATTCAAGCTCACCTTTACCCCGTTTTTCATCGAAGCCACCATTCAGGCGATCCGTGAATTCCCGCTCATCAACAGCTCGGTCGACGGTGAGAATATCCTGCTCAAGCGCGATATCAACTACGGTATCGCCGTTGCACTCGGCGAATCGGGTACCGGCGGACTCATCGTGCCGGTAATCAAAAACGCGGGCGAAATGAACATCCACGGTCTTGCCCGGGCCACGCACGATCTGGCCGAGAAGGCGCGCAGCAAAAAACTCTCGCCCGACGATCTGGTGGGCGGTACGTTCACCCTCACCAATTACGGAAGTGTGGGCAACCTGATGGGCACGCCGATCATCAATCAGCCGCAGGTGGCCATTTTCGGTACCGGTGTGATCCAGAAGCGGCCCATGGTGATGGAAACCGAGGTGGGTGATGTGATTGCCGTACGCCACATGGTATACCTGAGCATGAGCTACGATCACCGCATCGTCGACGGTGCACTGGGCGGCGCGTTTGTTCAGCGGGTGATCAAAAACCTCGAAAATTTCGATATGAACCGGCATGTCTGATAAGCGGGTTCCAGTACAAATTTTAACGACGGCATGGGTAACACCATGCCGTTTTTTATATAGATGAAAGAAATTCAATCGATAACCGGTGTACGCAATGAACTCAGCGCGGTAAGGTCCCGCGGCGAGCTGATCGGCCTGGTGCCCACCATGGGCGCCCTGCACGACGGCCACGTACACCTGATCCGGAAAATGAAGAAGCAGGCTTCCTTTGTGGTGGTCACGGTTTTTGTGAACCCAACCCAGTTTGGCCCGAATGAGGATTACTCAAAATACCCGCGCACCAGGGAGCGCGACCGGCAGATCTGTGAGCAGGAAGGGGTGAATCTGGTTTTCTATCCGGATGTTGAAGAGATGTATCCGGCTGAACCGGCCATCAGTTTCAGGATCAACGGCCTGGCGGACCACCTGTGCGGGAAATCACGTCCGGGCCACTTCGGCGGTGTTCTGCAGGTTGTGAACAAGCTGTTCAGCATCACCCAGCCCGATCTGGCCATATTCGGGCAGAAAGACATCCAGCAGTTCGTGCTGATCGACAGGATGGTGCAAGAATTCAACCATCCCGTACGTTTATTGATGAGTGAAACGGTTCGGGAAGCCGACGGGCTGGCCATGAGCAGCCGCAACGCCTACCTGAACGCGCAGGAGAGAAAGAGGGCTCCGATGCTGTACGGTGCTGTAAAAAGTGTTCGTGATACATTGACATCAAAGCCGGATCTGTCCGTGCAGGATGTGCTGAATGAGCAGGAACAACGCCTGAAAGCAAATGATTTAAAAATAGATTATCTTTCGGTAGTGAATTTTTCTGACCTGCAACCTGTTGTTCATATTGTACCGGGCAGCAGATATATCGTGGCCGGAGCCGTCTATAACGGCACCACGCGCCTCATTGATAACCTGATTACCGACTTCAAACAGATTTCCTAAGTTTTACTCAGACCATGACCATCGAAATGTTCAAATCCAAGCTTCACATGCTTACCGTAACACAGGCCGACCTGTATTACGAGGGGAGCATCACCATCGATGAAGACCTGCTGGATGTAGCCGGGCTGCTGCCCTACGAAAAGGTCCAGGTTGTGAACGTGAATAACGGCAGCCGTCTGGAGACCTACACCATACCCGGTGAGCGCGGCAAGCGTGATGTGTGCCTGAACGGCCCTGCCGCCCGCCTTACCAGCGTGGGAGACCGCATCATTGTGATCTCCTATGCCCATATGACCCCCGAGGAGGCCCGCAACCACAAGCCACGTACCGTGCTGATGGGCCGCGACAACGAGCCGGCCAAAGTGATCGCCGATTCCGTTCCGGGACAAAAGTACGCCGAAGAAGTCGGGTTGTAAGGGTAATACGTTTATTTTCCGCTACCCGCTACCCGCTACCCGCTACCCGCTACCCCACATTCCACATTCCACATTCCACATTCCACATTCCAAATCCCACATCCCACATCCCGTCCCGCAATCAGCGCCCGGCAAACAATCCCGTTGGATTTAAGTAAAAAATCCAGTAATTATCATCAGCGGAGCCCAAAACCCTATACCGATCACCCAAAAGCCATCCCCATGCCTGCTTATGTAATTGTTGATGTCGAGGTAACCGACCCTGATCAGTACGAAGCCTACAAAAAACTGACGCCCGCCTCCCTTGTTGCCTACGGAGGGAAATTCATTGTTCGGGGAGGTCAGGTCGAAACCCTTGAGGGCGGCTGGAACCCCGGCCGCATCGTGGTGCTTGAGTTCCCATCGTATGACAACGCCAGACGGTGGTACGACTCAAAGGAATACTCCCAGGCAAGGGCGGTTCGCAGGGATGCGGCACAGGCCCGCATTATAGTAGCTGACGGTTTCCCGGGCTGACTTGCACACCTAAATTCACATGTTGTTGTATTCATGATCCGAAAGTGAGATCATACCGTAATTGTTCATCCCCTCATTCTGATCTGAGCGCATGAAATGTTATCCACTTTCGGGAATGGGCCTCACAGGCATCATAATCCTGTTAACAGCTGTAGCTTGTGTGGCGTCGAAGCCCGGTGCAGTTTCTATTTGATATACACCGTCTTGATGTTCATAAACTCGCGGATGCCGAACCAGGAGAGTTCCCGTCCGTAGCCGCTCTCTTTTATGCCTCCGAACGGTAGCCGCGGATCCGATTTCACAAACTGGTTTACAAAACAGCAGCCTGCCTCCAGTTCGAGTTCGGCGATTTTTTTCCCGCGTAGTACATCCCTTGTGAATACCGATGCCCCGAGGCCGAAAATACTGTCGTTGGCCAGTTGAATCGCCTCTTTCTCATCCTTTGCGGCGATGATGGCGGCAACCGGACCGAAGATCTCCTCGTCGAACGCAGGCATCCCTTTGGCTACGCCTGTGAGCACGGTAGGCGGGTACCATGAGCCGGGGCTGTCGGGCATTTCGCCGCCAAGTACACACTCAGCGCCGGCCTCAATGCTGCGCTGAACCTGATCATGCAATTCGTCACGCAGGTCGGCTGATGCCTGCGGGCCCAGATCAAAGCTTTCATCCAGCGGGTTGCCCATCTTTTTCTCCTTCATCAGCCGGACGAACCGTTCAGTGAATTCATCCAGTACCGACTCAACAACGATGAAGCGTTTGGCGGCAATGCAGCTCTGCCCGTTATTGATAAGGCGGCTGTTCACACAGGATAGCACGGCCCTGTCCAGGTCGGCATCTCCAAGGATGATGTAGGGATCGCTGCCGCCGAGTTCAAGAACGGTTTTTTTGAGCAGGGAGCCGGCTTTGGACGCGACCGATTTACCGGCCGGTACACTTCCGGTGAGTGTGACCGCCCTGATCAGGGGGTGTTCAATCACCTTGTCCATCCGTTTGCTGCCGGCAATGATCGACCGGAACAGGTTTTCAGGAAAACCGGCCCTGCGGAATACATCCTCGATAGCAAGTGAGCATCCTGTAACATTGGAGGCGTGCTTCAGGATGCCGGCATTTCCGGCCATCAGGGCGGGGGCGGCGAATCTGAAAACCTGCCAGAATGGGAAATTCCATGGCATAACCGCCAGAACAACACCGAGCGGACGGTAGGCCACATAGCTTTCGGATGCATCGGTGCGGATAATTTCGGATTTCAGAAAACTCTCAGCATGATCGGCGTAGTAGTTGCATACCCAGGCGCATTTGTCGACTTCGGCCCGGGCGGCGGCGATCGGCTTGCCCATCTCGAGGGTCATGATGCGGGCGTAGTCTTCGCGGCGCGTTTTCAGCACGGTGGCCGCATTGTTCATCAGAACGGCCCTTTCGGGGAAGCCTGTTTTCATCCATCGGCGTTGCTGCTCATCCGCCTGTTTGATGATGCTGTCGATTTCTGAGTCGGTGTGCTCCTCGTAGCCGGTGATCAGGTCGCCGGTCGCGGGATTGATGGATTCGGGCATATCAGAATGGATTTGCTTAAAATTGCATCTCCATTCAGTATATGAAACTGCCGTGTATAAGTAAATGAGTCCGATTCAACCTCCACATCATCCCCCCGTCATTCTGAGCGCAAGTCGGCGCAAAGCGACGGCTGAAGTCGAAGAACATGGGCAGTGCGCAGCACTGCCCAGAGGGTTTTTAAGAAGCGGCGCGTTTCAAGAGGTTATAAATAACCCCCACGTGGTTCGACTTCACCCTTCGGGCTGCGCTACCGGTGACATCTTCCAAATCACTTCGCCGTTCTATTGTTCACATGTTCTATTGTTCCCTAATTCGAAGCATATTAACAGCACTATTGGTGTCACCTCCATAACTGTGTAGCCCCGCAGGGGCAAAATTAGTAGCTCTCCATGACCAAGCAAATCACTTCGCTGTTCAAATGTTCGCTTGTTCTGTACTTCCCCAATTCGAAGCATACTAACACCCCCATCGGTGTCACCAGTACGCTGCACTCACCTTTACAGCTCCTGCTTATATTTCGGCAGTACCTCAAAAAATTTGGCGGATGTTTTGATACCGCGATGGAAATCGGTGAGCGAAAAGTGCTCGTTGGGCGAATGGATGGAGTCGCTGTTGAGGCCGAATCCCATCAGGATGGAGTTCACACCGAGTACCTTTTCGAAATCGGCAACGATCGGGATGGAGCCGCCCTCTCTCGAAAACAGGGGCTTCTTGCCGTAAACCGCATGAAATGCCTCCGACGCGGCCTGGAGTCCGTAGAAATGAAGATCGGTGACTGCAGCCTCTCCGCCATGGTGGTCACGAACCTCCACGCGTACTCCTTCAGGCTTGATCTGATGGATGTAATCGGCAAAGAGTTTTGCGATTTTTTTATGGTCCTGGTTGGGCACGAGCCTCATGCTCACCTTGGCACTAGCCATGGACGGTAGTACGGTTTTTGCCCCTTCGCCCTGGTATCCTCCCCAGATTCCGTTCAGGTCGAGTGTGGGCCTGGCGGAACGGCGTTCAAGGGTGGTGTAGTCTTTTTCCCCGATTACGGCGTCGATATCGAGCTCTTTTTTCAGGGTTTCCTCATCAAACGGCAGTTTGGCATAGGCGGCTTTTTCCTCGGGAGCCAGTTCCTCTACATCGTCATAGAAACCCGGTATGGTTATGCGGCCGTCTTCATCAACAAGCTTTGCCACTATTTCACACAGCGCATTCAGCGGGTTTTTAATGGTTCCGCCGTACACGCCGGAGTGCAGGTCGCGGTTCGGGCCGATCACGTCGAGTTCCATGTAGGCCAGGCCCCGCAGGCCGTAGGTGATGGAAGGGGTGTCTTTTGCGAACATGGACGTATCGGAGATGAGGACCATATCGCATTTGAGCATCTCCTTATGCTGCTTTATGAAGGGAACCAGGTTCGGTGATCCGATCTCCTCTTCGCCCTCAAGCAGCATTTTAATGTTAACGGGCAGTTTCTCACCTGATTTCAGCCAGGCTTCCAGGGCTTTAACATGGGTGAACGCCTGACCTTTGTCGTCGCTGGCACCGCGCGCATATACGGCACCATCGCGTACAACGGGCTCAAAGGGCGGTGTTTTCCAGAGGTGCAGCGGATCGGGTGGCTGAACATCATAATGACCGTAGATGAGAACGGTAGGCTTGCCGGGCCCCGCTTCGGAATGCTCGGCATAGATGATGGGATTGCCGGGTGTTTCGTGGAGTTCGGCCTTTTCCACACCTATGGCCTTCAGGTTATCCCGCAGGAATTCAGCGGCTTTCTTTACGTCTGGTTTGTGGGCAGAGCTGGTGCTTACGCTGGGTATGCGGAGCAGATCAAACAGTTCTTCCTCGAATCGTTTCTGGTTCTGGTCGATGTAATTTTGTACGGTAGACATGCTTTGGGTAGGTGATTTGGTTATACAATATCGACATCCGAGAGGGTGTCAAAAATATAGTTGGGCATAAAGGGATACTGGTCAAGATCGGGCATCTGGCTCACTCCGCTGAGCACAAGAACGGTCTCCATACCGGCCTGTATGCCGGCGAGGATATCGGTGTTCATATTGTCGCCGATGATAACGGTGTTGTGGGAGTGGGCGTTCATGCTGTTAAGAGCGGCCCGCATCATAAAGGGGCTCGGCTTGCCGATGATAAACGGTTTTTTGCCGGTAATGCGCTCAATCGGTGCACAGAGGGCACCGCAAGCCGGCGACCCTGAAGGACCGGCCACATCGGGATTGGTCGCAATGAACCGGGCGCCTTTCATGATAAGTCCGGCCGCCTTCTTGATCATATCCCAGTTGAAGGATTGGGTTTCGCCGACCACCACGAAATCGGGATTGATGTCGGTAAGGGTAAATCCGATACTGTAGAGTTCGTGCGTGAGTGCCCCCTCACCGATCACGTAGGCTTTTTTTCCCTTCTGTTTCGCAAGAAACGCCGCCGTGGCCATGGCCGAGGTATAAAAATGCTTGTCCGGGATGTCGATGCCGGAGGTCATCAGCCGGTTCCTGAGATCCGCAGCGGTTTGCGACGGGTAGTTGGTAATGAACAGGAACGAGTTGCCCTGCTTCATGATTCTGTGCAGAAAATGGTCGGCACCCGGAATGAGTGAATTGTCGTGGAGCACGACCCCGTCCATATCTATCAATATATTCTTCATGAAAAATGGTGAGAACTTGATCAGAATTGGGTGGAATATAACAGTATTTTGTGGAAGCTGTTGAAAAGCATACAAATTGATCGGAATTTATCTACATATCCCGTTTTGCAGACAGGCCTGTACCTATTGTGATTTCTTTTTCACGACGCGTGGAGGCCTGAAACCGGCCTTTCTGAAAAGCCTGGAAGCAGAAATTGAACTCTACCGGGAATCGGAGTGGTCGTCAGTGCCAGTGCATACCGTCTATTTCGGTGGCGGAACCCCGTCGCGCCTTACCGGCGGGGAGTTTGCCTCGCTTCTGCATGCACTTGATTCCGTATTCAATCTCGATCAGGCCGTGGAAATTACCGTGGAGGTGAACCCCGATGACCTTACGCCGGACTATCTCAGGCAGCTGAAGCAGGCCGGCGTGAACAGGCTGAGCGTGGGCATTCAGACGTTCAGCCCGGAACGGCTCCTTTTCATGAACCGGGCACATACCCGTGAACACGCCCTGCAGTGCCTCCGGATGATACGGGAAGAAGGTTTCCGGTCGTGGACAGCCGACCTGATCTACGGGAATCCGGGCCAGGCCCCCGATGACCTCGCAGAAGATATTGAGACACTGCTCGGTTTCGATCCGCCCCATATCTCGGCCTACGCCCTCACCGTTGAACCCCATACCCGGCTGGGAAGCATGGTCAGAAAGAATCTGGTTGAACCGGCCGGTGACGACCTGGTGGCCGAACACACCGCACTGCTTGAGGGCAGGCTTGCCGATGCGGGGATTGAACGCTATGAGGTTTCGAATTTTGCCCGGCCGGGCCATGAAGCCGTACATAACAGCGCGTACTGGTCACACCAGGATTATCTAGGGCTGGGACCCGGGGCACACTCTTTTTCATGGAAGCCGGATGAGGGCCATGCAAAACGCTGGAGCAACAAGCCCCATCTGCCCGAATACCTGGAGAAAAGCCCGAATCCGTTCGGCCTGGAAGAACTGACCATGGATCAGCTGGCCACCGAGCGCCTGATGATGGGGCTTCGTACCCGGGAAGGGTTAACATTAGCTGAGCTGGAGCGGCGGTACCGCTATGCTTTCAACACCGCGCAACTGCATAAAATCCGGAAATTCAGGGATGAAAAGCTGCTGGATTATGATGGCGCAACCATCCGGCTCACTGGTAAGGGGATGCTTGTCGCCGACCGCATCACACTGGAAATTATCAGTAGTTGATGAGGGTATCTTGCTTTGAGCCAGAAAAAGTTGTATTCATATATGTACCTGATTCCCATTAAAATAGAGGAGATGCATTATGTTGATCGGCGATATACTGGACCATAAAGGCCGCAATATCTATTCCGTACCACCCGACAGTACCGTTTATGAGGCAATAGCCCTGATGTCAGAAAAAAATATCGGTGCACTGCTGGTACTCGATGGCGATGAAATTGCCGGCATCATAACTGAACGCGATTACCGGAACAAGGTGATCCTTCAGGGCAGGTCATCGAAAACCACACCGGTCAGGGATATCATGACAGAGAATGTGAATTATGTAACCTCAAAACAGACCGTTAAAGAGTGCATGGCGCTCATGACCACTAAAAAGTTCAGGCACTGCCCCGTGGTAGACGACGGAGAACTTGTCGGGATTGTATCGATCGGTGACCTGGTAAACGCAGTCATTACAGAACAGAAGATCGAAATAGACTATCTGAAAGACTATATTACAGGAGCCTATCCTAATTAGGTGATTTAGGCCACGCTTATCAGCAGCAATGGGGTTGCGCAGGAATCTGTGAGGTTTGCCCGGTGGGAATTGCAATCCGGAAGGTGGTATATTATTATGTACGGATGAGACCAGTCGCTGCGTTGAAACGGAACCTGGGCGGTATAAAATCAGCCAGCAATGGAACCGGACATGCGCCGTTTTTAAGTGCAGGGAGTCCGTTTATTATCCGTAACCGGCCATTTTCTTTATAATCATGAAAAAAAGCATACTCACGGCAGTATTATTATTTACGCTTGCTGCATCCGCATCCGCGCAGACATTCGCCGGCGACCAGAAGCAGTCGCTGAAAGGGTTGAATGCCCTGCTGCTTGTTGTTGAATTTACGGAAGCAGCGGTCGAGGCCGATGGCCTGAAAAAAAATGAACTCGAAACCGCGATAGCGGCACGGTTACGGAGTTCCGGAATCCGGCTGCTGTCGCAGACGGAGTGGTCATCGACCCCAGGTGTACCCTATCTGCAGATTCTGGTAAATACCCTGAAAAGTGATCTTGGATTCTACTCCTACAAGATTGATGTGCAGCTGAATCAGGAGATCGTGCTCAGGCGCAGTGATATATCCATGATGTCAACAACCTGGAACAGGGGGTCGCTCGGCCACATCGGAACAGCCAAACTGCCAGTTATCAGAAACGATATCATGAATTTCGTGAATGAGTTCATCCGGGATTACCGGATCGTAAACGGGAACTGAATACCGGAGTTTCAGAAAATCCACTGAATAGGGAATGTTTATGAAAATAGGATCGAAGTTATTCATGACTGTTTGGCTTGTTCCACTGTTGTGGTTAACCGAATTGCCGAACGCATACAGTGCAGCACAAGACAGCGGTTTTTTAAACTCACCGTTCGATCTGTCATATAATGCGACATTAGAAGAAAGTAATCCGGCCGGAAATAACAGCCTGTTCAAGCCGGGCGATGATGAAGATCTGGTAAAGGCAACACTGCTAACTGAATCTCCGGCGATAATGCCTGGAGGAACACTGCTGGCCGGTGTCCGGCTTCAGATGGCGGAGGGCTGGTATGTGTACTGGAAAAATCCCGGTGATTCCGGGATTCCCACGTCCGTACGATGGAATCTGCCTGAGGGATTCAGCAGCAGCGATCTGATGTGGCCCTGGCCGGGCAGTTTCTATACCGACAGTTTCGTGAGTTACGGATATAAGGAAGAGGTTGTACTGTTTACCGAACTGAGTGCCCCGAATGATGCTGAAACAGGAAATGACATAACAGTTTCGGCATCCGTAACCTGGCTGGTCTGCAAAGATATCTGCATTCCGGGCAGTGCCGACGTAAGCGAAACTGTTCGCGTAACGGATCATCAGCCCGGTCTAATATCCGAAAACACGACGTTGTTCGATACATACAGACTGCGGCTGCCTGTGGCGGTGCCCGGTCTTGAGGCTGACGCCACCGAAGATGACCGCTCTGTAACACTTCATCTGAAGCATGAAGGGCTCAGGAATGCCGATGTGAACAGCCTGGCCTTCTATTGCAGCCAGGAAGGCGTAGTGGAAAGCGGTGCCGATCAATTGTATGAAATTACCGATAGCGGGCTTCGTATTGTGCTGAGAAAATCCGCATTTATTGGTAATGATATTTCAAAAATAAGCGGCGTTCTGTACAATGCCGGCGGCTGGGGCGGAAACGGCATGAAAGCGCTGACTGTTACAGTCGTATTATCAGAACACTGAACAGTGAACGATTAACATCCCGAAAACTAATCCCAAAACCATGAAAAAAATACTATTTCTCTTTCTGTTTCTCTTTGTGGCCGGTTTGCAGATACATGCAGCTGGTCTGAACGATGATCCTGTGATTGGCGAACCTGCACCTGCATTCACACTGACCGATCAGCATGGCAACGAACACAGCCTGGCTGACTTTGCCGGTAAAACAGTGATTCTGGAGTGGCTGAATCACGACTGTCCGTTTGTTGTGAAATATTATCGGGCCGGTGAAATGCAGCGCCTTCAGCAGGAATATACCGCTAAAGATGTGATCTGGCTTTCTGTGATCTCGTCAGCGCCCGGCAAGCAGGGCTACCTCGAACCTGAGGAAATCATCAAAGTGAACGAGGAAAAAAACGTGCATTCCACAGCTGTGCTGATCGATGCCGATGGAACAGCAGGACGCGCTTACGGCGCCCGGACCACGCCTCACATGTTCGTTATTGATGAAGACGGAATTCTTCGCTACAACGGAGCCATCGACGACAAGCCTACTGCCAATGCAGCCGATCTGGAAGGTGCCCGAGTTTATGCAGCCGAAGCACTTGATGCCGTTCTGGCCGGTAATGAGGTTGAAGTGAAAACAACCCGCCCCTATGGGTGCTCGGTAAAATACTGAGGGCAAATCAGGCAGGGATGATATTGAGCAGGCGGGCAGATTTGATGTGATGTGTCTGCCTGCTCATTTATGTTACAGGGAACGAAACCGTTCGATTGTATCCGTATATATACCCGTATTCATCATTTCACGGCTCATCTCAACCTGATAACATGTTGAGCCGTTAAATGTACTGATCAGACCAGCGAGAGGCTGTCCTTTTTAACTTCGATAGCTGAGCCTTTCATGCGGCCCTTGCTGTCGTTTTCATCCAGCTTTACGTAGTCCATGATCGTTTTAACAGTTCCGTCTTTCAGCACGATGCGGATTTTCTCGCAGGATGATTTCCCTTTTGAGACACTTTGAAGATGCCCGGTGGCCTGTTTGTGGTCATCTTTGTGAACCAGCTTCTTCCAGCCTCCCGATCCCGTCATCTCTTCGGGTTTGTACCCGGTCATATTTGAAAAGCCTTCGGAGAACCAGGTGAACGAAGGCTCACCGGATTCGCAGATCTCCAGGCCGTATTTGAAATCGGCTTTCCTTTCGAAAATCTTGTTGAATTCCTGATTCCGCTGCTTCAGTACCTTCATTACGTTTTTGCGCAGGCTCACGTTGGTGATATCACACCGGATCATCTGTCCGCCGTCTTTGAGTTCAAGTATTCTGGTTTTAGCCTCTACCTGGGTGGCCATGCCGTTTTTCTTTTCGAGGATAAGGGCTTTGGTACTTCCGTCGGCAAATTCCTTTTTCCACGCTCCGGAGCTGAAGATATTTTTCAGGGTATCGGCATGCTTTTCGGGTGTCAGTTCCCAGAGATGGTAGTTGGTGATTTCATCCTTGTCGTACCCGAGCATTTCGCGGAAGGCAACATTTGAACCAACCACGGCACCTTCAGGACTCAGATCCAGACAAATTTTCTTGGTCTCCTCGTAGGAGTCGTTCATGTCGAGGTTACTGTCGATAAGCCGTCGCTCGGCCCGTTTCCGCTCGGTGATGTCGTGCTGGTAGGAAACCCAGTGGGTAATGTTGCCATCACGGTCAAGAAGGGGGTGGATGTCCCACTGATTCACAAATTCGGAACCGTCTTTGCGGTAGTTGATGGTTTGCCCGAAGAATGATCCGCCTTCCTGAAGCGATTTTTTGAGTTTATCGAGAACTTTGCGGTCGGTTTTGGGCCCCTGAAGAATACGAGGGGTCTGCCCGATGACCTCCTCCCGGGTGTAGCCGGTCATTTTCAGAAATCCGTCGTTCACGTAAACAATGCGCGGCCCCGGTTTTTCCAGGTTGAGTTCGGTAATAAGGATCGAATCATAGTCATTGCGGATGGCTGCTTCCAGCAGGTTCAGATGCTGCTCCTTTTGCTGCTTCAGGGCATATACCTGTTCGAATAATTCGGTAAGCCTTTTGAAAGAGGCATCGTCTTTAGCCAGCTTTTTAAGTTCTTCGATGACACTATGATCGGGCATAATACACTTGTAACGGTTGGTTTTTTATTGGGAAATATATTTGATCAGATTGTTAGAACACCAGGGGAAAAAGAATCATTCAATATAACGCAGAATTTTAAAAAATAAACCCTTCAGCAATGATCCCCGCATGACTGAAAAAATACAACTTAATACCGGATTGAGGAAGAGTACCGGAAATATTGGAATATTTCCTCCGGAACTCCGGAAAACGATTGGCGGCGGTGTGCGTCTAAGCCATTGTAACCACCATAACACAGGAGATGAATTATGAAGACCAGATTGCTTATCACCGTTTTGTTAGTCGCAGGCGGCTTGTTTATTTTCAGCGATGCATTCGCACAGCGCGGTCCCGGCATGATGCAGGGTCGCGGTATGATTTTTATGGAAGAACTTGATCTGACTGCGGAACAGCGCATGGAAATCGCCGATATTATGGCCAAACACCAGGCTGAGATGAGGCTGGTCCGGAATTTCCGCCGTGGCGGCCGGATGGGCTGGGAAACCGCCCCGAGAGCCGAAATAATGGAAGTACTTACCCCTGAGCAGCAGGCCCGGTTCAATGAATTGCGCACTGACCGTCAGGCGTTTCAACGGCGCTTCTCTGAAACCTACTCCAACACCATGATCGAACAATTTGCCGAAGAAGCAGAAATTGACGCGGCCAAAAAAGCCCGTCTGCTTGAACTCACTGCGAATCAGAGAGCATCGATGCAGGCACTGCGTGATGCCGAAATTAGCGGCGACATTACCCGGGCAGAATTCCGTGTAAAAGCTGAAGAGCTCCGGATCAGCCACCGCGGGGAAATGACCGATCTTCTCACAGCGGAAGAATACCTGATGTGGCAGGATATGCGTCAGGGATATGGTGCGGGCTGGTATGCCGGCAACCGGCGCTGGGACTCCCCGAGAGGCAACCGCCCTGTCGGTCGCCGTGGCATGCAACGCGGCAACTGGTAACCATTCCATACCATGACGGCGCAAAGTACTGTATATTACCCCTCAACGGCTGCGGCAATCGCCGCAGCCTTTTTTGGGGAAATCATGACTCAGAGTTCCGGAAAAGATACAGACTGGTCGCTGACCGCCGATGAGTTGCTCAAACGCAACCTTGATGAATACTATCCCCGCATCTACCGGTCGGTTGCCGCGTTCGTTTACGGAACCGGACTCGACCCCGAAGACCTTACACAGGAGACGTTTCTGAAAGCGTACAACAACCTGGACGGGTTCCGCCAGCACTCATCCCCGTACACCTGGCTCTACAGGATCGCACGGAATACATGCCTGGATGCGATCCGGAAAAAAAAGTTCAGGGACCGGTTCAACTGGGTGCCTTTCCGGAACGACGACAAGGATGGCGAGTATGAATTTCCTGATTATCATACGGATAAGACGGAAGTAGAGCAGAATGAGGAAGTGATGCTGGTTCGAAAGGCGATTGCATCTCTGAACGGAGATCACAAAACGGTGATCATTCTCCGGGAGTTGCAGGATCTGAGCTACGAAGAGATCGCCGAAGTACTGAATGTGACCGAAAGTGCCGTTAAAAGCAGATTGTTCAAAGCGAGGCAGGCCCTCCGGATTGAACTGACAAGACTGGGAGCAGAATTATGAAAAGAAACGACATCATAACACTCATCACGGAAGCCGTGGATGGCAATCTGGATGCCGATCAACTCAGGGAGCTTATCGGGCGGCTGGAACACCATCCCGACCTGGAAGCGGAATTCCACGCCCAGATGAAAAAGCCCGATCTGGCTGCAGCCTATGCCGCTATGGTGCCACGGCCCGGATTTGAACTCAGGCTGGAAGCCCGTATGGAACCGGTGGAAGCAGGGCTCACGGTCGAGGAGGAGATTGTACGTTTTTTCAGGCGATATGTATTGGCAGGCGGGCTTTCTGCAGTGGTGCTGTTTATGACGGTAATTCCCTCCCTGCATAATAACACAACCGTTGACGCTGAAACGTTTGAACGGTATTTGTACGGCCAATCGCCGGATGAGCTGATCAGTGAAGCGCAGTTGCCCTACTGGCTTGATTATTCCCATACCGGGGAGCAACCCTGATCATGAAAAACAGATTATTCATACCGCTGGCATTTCTCATCACCTTTCTGCTGGGTGGGGCGACCGGTTTTTTTGCAGCCAGAAGCCTGGCTCCGTCACCGCCGCCGGTGTCAGAACAACTGGCAGATGAAAGGCCTGCTCAGGACCGTCAGTTCAGGGCTCTTCGCAACAGGCTGATCACCGAACTTGAGCTCACAAGTGATCAGCAGGAGCCATTCTTTACCCTTCTCGAACAGCACCGCCGTGAATTGCGTCGGATGATGGAAACCCACCGCCGGGAGTTCGACCACATGATGGCAAACCGGTCCGACTCACTGCACGAATCCCTTGCCCGGATTCTCACGGCCGAACAGCTGCAAACCTGGGAAGAACGCTACAGCCGTCCCGCTCTCATGGAACGCCAGCGGCGCCAGCGCCGCGAAGGCCGCGGCCGCGGAAACTGGTAAAATCAACCCCGTCATCCTGAGCACGTAATTTTGCCCGTTGCGGGCAACACTATTTGGGAGGTGACAATGAACTTGTCACTGGTAGCGCAGGCTTTTGCGAAGCAAAAGCTGAAGTCTAAGGACATGGGGACTTCCACGAAGCCTCCAGTGGTATGGAAAGGCCCATATTTATATGTTATCTAAACACGTGCCCATGTGCAGTGCGTAGCACTGCACGCATGGTTCGACTACACTCCGCTTCGCTTCGTTGCGCTCACCACGACGGGGAGGTGGTTCGTCTTCGCTGCGCGGCGCTCACCATGACGTCAGACTTCGGAGAGAATGATTTTTGCGATGGTTTGCAGCTGCATGTTCGATGTACCTTCGTATATCTTGCCGATCTTGGCGTCGCGGTAGAACTTTTCGACAGGGTACTCTTTTACAAAGCCGTAACCACCGTACACATCAACCGCCATTGACGATACCCGCTCGGCGATGTCGGAGGCGTAGTACTTGGCCATGGCCGCCTCCTTGAGGAAGGGCTGACCGGCCATTTTCAGCCGGGCGGCGTTGTAGACAAGTAACCGGGAGGTTTCGATCTCAATGGCCATCTGTGCGAGCTGGAACTGAAGCCCCTGGAACTCGCTGATGGCCTTTCCGAACTGTTTGCGCTCTTTGCTGTAGGCCAGCGCATTCTGGAATGCCCCCTGGGCAATGCCTGTCATCTGGGCCCCGATGCCGATACGTCCTTCATTCAGGGTTTCCATGGCGATCTTGTAGCCTTTGCCCACATGGCCGATCACATTTTCGGCCGGCACGCGGCAGTCTTCAAAAATGAGTGCGGTGGTGGAGCTGGCGCGAATGCCGAGCTTATCTTCCTTGTTGCCGACCTCAAACCCCTCGAAATCGCGCTCAACGATGAATCCGGTTATTCCCTTGTAGCCGGCTTCGGGGTCCAGGTTGGCAAAAACGATGAAAATATCGGCTTCTGCCCCGTTGGTAATCCACAGTTTGCTGCCGTTCAGAATGTACTCGTCGCCTTTTTTGACGGCGCGGGTCTTGAGGGCGAACGCGTCGCTGCCCGATCCGGCCTCACTGAGGGCGTAGGCACCCACTTTCGACTCGGCGAGCAGGGGCAGGTATTTTTTATTCAAAGCCTCATCCCCGAAATTGATGAATGCGTTGTTCACCAGGGTGTTCTGCACATCCACAAACACGCTGGCGGATGCATCCACTTTCGACAGCTCCTCAATGGCCAGTATCGCCATCATGAACGTACCCCCGGCACCGTTATACTCCGTCGGGACCTCGATTCCCATCAGGCCGAGATCGAAACACCCCTGTATGACCTCCGGATCCAGCTTTGCCGCAGCATCCATGGCGTGTACTTTGGGCCCGATAACCGTCCGGGCAAAATCGGCCGCCGCTTCGCGCAGCATGTTTTCGTCTTCGGTGAAGCGGGTGAGGGGCCTGAAACCTGAATCGGGGGTGGTGTCCATATATTCTCCGTTTTTGTAGTGATAAACTTTTGAGCACAAAAATAACGCTGCGCAGCGTGGTAAAAAAGCCCTTTCAGCGTGGATCAGGTATTTCCAGTACTGTTGTGTTGTAGTTGCGATGTATTGGTTACCATGCCACTTGTATGGCGTGATTGCAATAATCAATGTTGCAAAAATCGTTTGGCGGTATTGATGCTTTTCAGCCGGGAAGAAGAAATTCCGACCGGAGCCATTGCCAGATTAGCCGATGGCCCTGTTCCGAAAAGTGGATGCCGTCACCGTACATATACATCTCCGTAATGTCGGCAACCCCCTCAAAAGCGCCGCGGGCATCGTAAGCCAGTATCCCCTTGTCCTGAAGGGCATCCATCAGAACATCCTGCGTGTGGAAACCGCCCGACCGGTACTGATATTCGTAGGGCATCATCACCAGGTCGAAACGGATGCCGTTCATTTCCGCCATATCGCGGATGATGGTGATGCGATCGAGTGCGGCCGCAAAACCGGGGTCAGTTTCCGAATAGAACTGCCGGTCGTAGTCGTAATAGGACTGCCCGCGGTCCGAGACAGAGGCCATCAGCCACTGGTAGGAGTACACATTCCGGTTCAGAAAGCGCATAAACGCTCCCTGACCCCGGCGAACCGTCGGCCGGTTTACTGCGGTTGCTTTAGGGCGCCTGTCATCACCGGTCACTGCCGGATCGCCAGCAGGGGCTGCATCCCCGTTGCCGGCCAGACCATCAGGGTCACTTCCGGGTACATCCCTATCGCCGTACACATCATTCAGGCACCAGAAGAGGATGACCCGGTCCGGCAAGGGTTCGCCGAGACCGATGATGTTGCCAGCCACGTTCAGGTAATCGAAGGCGGAATAGCCGATGAGCGCGGAGTTGAGTACTCTAACCGAGTCGGAAACCGCGTGAGCCATCCTGCCTGCAAAGGATGAATCGCTTTGCACCCCGATGGGCATCGTCACTGAGTCGCCCAGCAGCAGCCAGTTGTTGCCGGTTTTATCGGGGGATGCATCCTGCCGATGTGTTGTGTAGGCGATGAACCCGTCGGGCGTGGTGCGCGTGGTAACCCCGTAATTGCTCCCGGTGGCCGACCGTGCAAGCCCGTGTGTATCGCCGAAACGTCCGGAATGAATGAGTGAACTGTCGACCCCCAAAGGGCCGATTTGCGGCACAAGAAGCCGTACAGCGGCCTCCATCAGCAGAAACAGGCCCAGAAGGATGGCGATATTGATTAGGATGGTTTTGATCATCGGCGGGAGGTTTTACAGGGACAATATCGGATTTGATGGATTGGGGTTATGGTTGCAGTGATGGATGGGGTGATGGATGGGGTGATGGATGACGGTGAATGTATGATCAAATGAAATTAGGTGGTGAATGTATGGTTAAACGGAAATACAGTTTCAGGGAGATCAGGATTCACATTTGCATTCACAAAAATAACCATGGCCGCAATGGTATGCACGTGCCGGAATGCCGGGATCGTGCAGGTTTTCGGACTGAAAGATACGTATCACACGGATGTTTATATAAATGTGATGGTTTCAGGATCATTTCAGCAATTTTTTCGGCGATTTTGGTGACAGATATCAACAAACCCCCCAGGATGGGCCGGAATAATTCCGTACCGGGGCGCAAAGTGAACCTATGACATCCCGAATAAGATTCATCAGTTTCGTTATCGTTTTCCTGCTTGCCGGTGCCGTTGTGGCCCGTGCGCAGACCTGTAGTTGCGCGGGTGCGCCGCTCATCAGTTCACAGTCAACAGGGGCCTCATCGGCGGGCAACCTCCTTTTCGGCGTCACCTATGAGTATAACGACATATCGGATCTCTACAGCGGCAGCAACAGGCTGAGTGATGAAACAGTTACGCGTGCAACCCGCTCGGTACTGCTGGAGATCAATTATGGTATTACAGACCGGCTTTCGGCCACGGGCACGTTTTCGTATGTAGACAAAGACCGGACCACGGGGCTGCATATTCCGGGCGGCGGAATAACAGTCAATACCCGCGGTGCCGGCGATGGTATCATCATGCTGCGTTATGTGGTGAAGCAGCAGACGTTGTGGAACCGGTATCATCTGGCTCTGGGCGCGGGATCGAAAATCCCGTTTGGCACCACATCACTGAAACGCAACGGTTTTACCATGAACGCCGACATGCAGCCAGGTACCGGTGCATGGGACGGTGTTCTCTGGTCGCACGGCTCGGTTTCGCTGTTGCCGTATACGGCGATGAACCTTTTTCTGATCACATCATACCGGTTTACCGGCTCCAACGACCGATTTGATGAGGGCGACAGCTACCGGTTCGGCAACGAGCTGGTATCAACCCTGGGTGTGTCAAACCGGCTGGCCGGCAACCTGTCGTATATGCTCAGTTTGCGCTACCGTTCAACGGTCAGCGATCAGCTGAACGGCAACGATCTGCCCAATACGGGCGGCAGGTGGGTTATTGTGGTGCCGGGACTCAGTTATCCGGTAACAGATCAGATATCGGTAAGCCTGTCGGGTCAGCTGCCGGTGTACCAGCACCTGAGCGGTACGCAGCCAACAACCAGCTTTGCCCTGTCGGGGTCGGTGTTTTTTAATTTTAACGGCAATAAAAACAAAGGTTTTAACTATGGATCACCTGAATAGTATACACGCAGATACCGTATCAGTTCAACGCGCCTGGAAGAGGTACGTCGGGGATGGGGCAGCGCATAACACACCGTGGGCGCTTATGGCATTCATGCTGTCCGTACTGCTGGTGCTGGCATCGTGCGAACCTGAAGGTAATTCGTCGCGCAGCGGCATCAGCGGCGAATGGCTCATAGCGAGAGGCGAAGTGCGCGACGGCGGGCCGGGTAAGGACGGTATACCATCGATTGACCGTCCCGATTTTGCCCCGGTTAGTGAAACCACCTACATACCGGACCTGCGCATGGTTGTAGGGGTTAAAATCGGGGATGAAGTGAGGGCGTATCCGCACCAGGTGCTCGACTGGCACGAGATTGTGAACGACCGGATCGGCGATACCTCCTTTGCGCTGGTGTACTGCCCGCTGACCGGCACAGGTATGTGCTGGAACAGGGATATCGACGGGGATGTAACCGAATTCGGTGTATCGGGCCTCCTTTACCGGAACAACCTGGTCGCATACGACCGCAACAGCGACAGCAACTGGTCGCAGATGCAGCTCAGAAGTGTGAACGGCCGGCACATTGGCCGGGATGCGGAGATGTTTACCGTGGTCGAGACCACCTGGAAAACATGGAAAGAGCTCTATCCCGATTCGCGCGTACACACCACCAATACGGGGCACAGCCGGAATTACGGCGGATTCACTTATGGTGCCGATTTTTCAACGAACCATAACAGCATCCTTTTCCCGGTGGCCAACAGCGATGCCCGGCTTCAGAATAAGACAAGGGTGCACGGAATTATCGGTGGAAGTGTGAACGATGACGACACAGAGATAAAAGTATACCAGATCGGCGGTTTCGGTGATGGCATCAGGCTTGTAGAAGACCGGGTCGGTGACCGGGATTACATCATAGCGGGAAGCGAGAGTTACAATTTTGCCGTTGCTTTTGAGCTTGAAGCAGGAAGTACATTATCGCTGCAGTTTGAGGCCGTACAGGATGAACTTCCGGTCATTCTGCAGGATAACGAGGGCAATAAATGGGATGTGTTCGGCTTCGCCGTCGAGGGTCCGCGGGCAGGAGAACAGCTGAAAACAGCCCGCGCCTACACCGGCTACTGGTACGCCTGGGCCGATTTTTACCCCGGGCTGGGAATATATGTGTTTGAGTAGATTTCGGGATGGCAGGATGGTGTGCTGTTATCAAGCTTCGAATAAGGGAAGTACGGAACAAGCGAACATTTGAATAGCGAAGTGATTTGGGAAGATGTCATCGGTAGCCGCTAATTTTGCCCAATCGGGCAACACCATTTTGGAGGTGACAAACTTGCCGCTGTTAGCAGTTCGCAAACGCGTCAGCCTGAGCGCAATCCCGAGCGCAGCACAGCGAAGATGAAGGGTGAAGTCGAAGGGTGTGGCCCCGTGGTCACGGAGCCGTGGGTGCCTGAGGGTATACGTTATCCATAAGTACGATCCTTATCGTGGGATTGTATCCCACAACGTGCTTTTGCTTTCGTACTGTACAGCCTGCGATTAGCATGACGATCAGGGAGATGGGCAGGGATTATACCAGAAGGGGGTGTTAGTCGTTGCGCAGGTTTTTGAAGTACTCGTCGAAGTGCATTTTGCCGAAGTCGTCGGAACGGATGAAATTCAGGAGCGCTTCAAGCCGGTCTGCTGGTATGTATCCGAGCTGATGGGCGATTATCTGACCTTCGGCATCCATGAACAGGGTGGTGGGTGTGGCTGATACCCTCATTTTTCGGGCAAAATCCCGTTCTGTCATTGTTTCACCGTTGAATACGACCGGTTCCGTGGAGTCCAGATCGATTGTTACAGGGAGTATCGTGTCCCTGACCAGGTTCCGGATGTTCTCCCGGGGGAATACATTTTTTCGCATCTGCTTGCAGATTCCGCACCACTCCGCCTCCACAAAAACCATGATCGTTTTGCCGGACTCGGCAGCCTCGACCCGGGCCTGCTCAAGGCTTATCCAGGCAAAGGGTTCATCTGCCAGGGTGCCGGCTGACGGTTTGCCGTCTGAGCCAAAAGCTGCAGTGGAAGGTATTAGCAGAAAAAGGAGGATTAGTAAGGTTTTCATAGTTGTCGTATGGGTCAGATTGTTCAAAATCGGTCGAACAGGTTTCATCTCCTGGTTTGTTGTTCCCGGCAGAAGGTGTTGTTGTTAACATGGATTAACCAAAAACGGCCTTATCCCGGTTCACTGAAACCGGGCCGGTCTCAAATCAAATCAATCCCTGAAAAATCAATTACTGAATGTTTTCAGGGCCGCCATCAGAATTTCACCGCTAATTCTTTCCTTGTAATCAGGGTTTACATACTGAAAAAGGATTTTGCCGTCCGTACCGGTGAGAAATACGGCCGGAACAGGCAGCTGATGGTGGTCCTTCCCGGACTGCGCCTCGATATCCATGCCGTGTTGTTTCAGGCCGGCCACGGTTTCGGCATCGGCCCTGAACGCGACACCGAATGCGCGGGCGATGTCCATACCGCTGTCGGAGAGGAGCGTGTATTTCATGTTCACCTCGTCAAATGAACGTTTCAGGTAGGAGGGCTGATCGGGACTTATTGCCAGTACCTGATAACCCAGCTGGTAGATCTCCTCTTCGGCAACGGCCAGCTCGGCGAGGTGGGCACTGCAGAAAGGGCACCATCCTCCTCGATAGAAAATGATGACGGTCGGCTTCCGGGCAATCAGCTCCGGCAGGCTGTGGCGGTTCCCGTCCTTGTCAAGTGCCGGAAGATCGGGAACGGTCTGACCGATGAGCAACGGTCGTACACCGAAGGCATTGTCGGGAACCTGGCGGTCGGTTTCGGTTTGGGTTCCGGAATCGCCGCCGGTTATCATGGTAACAAAAACGAGCAGGATGACGGTGGTAAGGATTGCAATCAATGTATTCATAATGGGGAAAATGGTTAAAACTTACTATTGGATTGACAGTGTAATGAAATCAGTACCCGGATTCATAACCATTGTGTAACACTTTTGTCATATCCAGGTGCCAAGGGCAACCATTTTGGTTTGATTCGCCCATATAGCTGTTGAATGCACACATGTACCGGTAAGGCTGCCTGAGAGCGCAGTTGCAATACAGCCTTGAACGGATAATGTGTACTTTTTTCCGGATAGTTTTGACAGAGAGTGCGTAATTGACAATCTTTATGGGTTAACACTATTACAGGTCAAAAGTATGAAAAGCAAAAACATCACATTCAAAAGCAGCCAGGGACATATGCTAGCCGCGCGGATGGATCTGCCCGATTCCGGCGAATGCCGCACGGCGGTTCTGTTCGCCCACTGTTTCACATGCAGCAAAAACCTGAACGCGGTCGGCCATATCAGCCGTGCGCTTACCGACAGGGATGTGGGGGTTTTCCGGTTCGATTTTACCGGATTGGGGCAGAGTGAGGGGGATTTTTCCGACAGCACCTTCTCGACCGATATCGACGACCTTGTTGCGGCGGCCGCATTCATGGAGAAGGAGTGGAAAGCCCCGGCCATCCTCATGGGCCATTCGCTCGGGGGAGCAGCGGTACTTCAGGCTGCCGGACGGATCAGATCGGTGAAGGCGGTTGCCACAATCGGCTCGCCCTGCAATCCGCAGCACGTTCAGCATCACATGTCGGAGAAAATGGATGAAATTGAAGAAAAGGGGGAGGCTACGGTTACCCTGGCCGGGCGGCCGTTCAAGATCAAAAAACAGTTTCTGGATGACCTCCGCGAACAGGTGATGGATGATATCATCCGGAACCTGGGCAAGGCCCTGCTGATCTTTCACTCACCGGTCGACAAAACCGTGGGCATCGACAATGCCGCCCACATCTACAAGCTGGCCCGGCACCCGAAAAGCTTCGTCTCCCTGGATGATGCCGACCATCTGCTAACGGATGACAAGGATGCAACCTACGTGGGCAATGTAACCGCGGTGTGGGCGGAGCGGTATTTTACGTAAGAAGATTGGTCAAATGCAGAGTCTGCGGAAAGTGGTTACTGATACATTTGCGGTTATAAACACAATGTAAAATGAGAATCTCAATCCAGCCTTTGAGTGATTATGAATTTACTATTCTGATCAATTCAGTTGGATTATAAACAGGTAATCCGGAAAATCTGAAGTCATATCTGTTACGGGTTACGATAGCGTCACAGTCTGATTCCAAAGCACAGAAATACTGAATTGCATCTTCAAAATCACGCCATCCGGAACGTAAGGCCTGATCAATTACAGCCTTGGTAATTTCACCAACATTGACAATCCGCCGTAAATTTGTCAATTGCCGGATAGCTTTTTCTGATGATGACAATTTTCTCAATACATAAAACATATTGGAGAACGATTCTGCCGAAACCAGGCCATTAATTACGTTGTCCTCAGAATATTGTAGAATCATGGCTGATTCCTTTTCAAACATGACACGGCCGGTAATTACATCAAGACAAATATCACTGTCAATCAGAATTTTTTTCATAACCATACTTCTGCATCAACGCTTCGGTAACCATCATTTCGTAATCCTGATTTGACGGATCAGGTATACTGCCGGTGAGTTGTGATGTTACAGACCCTTCGCGTGGTTGCCAGCTTTCTTCTTGCCGTGAAACAGATTGTAAAAATTGCTCAACCATTCCGGATACTGTTATACCTCTTCTTTTGGCAAACTTTTTTGCCTGATCCTTGGTCTTTTTATCGATGCTGAGTGTGAGTTTTTCTTTCATAATCAGTTTTATGATGTTATACGTATAATATAATTTGTATACGTACGGCCCACAACACCAGAATGGGATAAAAGGGCAACAACTACAATTTCTTTTTGCCTATCGCTTCCGGTCAAGCAACTGCTCCACAGCCTCCGACGGGGTGATCACTCCTGCGATCAGCTTTGCTGTCAGGGCGGTGAAGAGCTCTTTGGTGCTGTCGTCAGTCCAGAACCGGCGCAGGAGTTCTTCGTCGGCCAGCCGCCTGGCCCAGTTCACCATCTGGTGCCGCCGGTTTTTTGCGAACAGGGATCTGGCCTTAAGCTCCGCTCTGCGTTCGTTCAGCGCTTGCCAGACTTCGGAGAGGCCTGTCTGTTGCAGGGCGCTGCACTGCATCACCGGGGCGGGGAGCCCGGAATATTTCGGGGCGATCATATGCAGGGCCTGCTCGAATTCGCCCCGGGCATGGGCTGCCATTTTGAGGGTTTCACCATCGGCCTTGTTCACCACGAGCAGATCAGCCAGCTCCAGGATGCCCCGCTTGATGCCCTGAAGCGCGTCGCCCGCGTTGGGCAGCAGCATCACCAGGAACAGGTCGGTCATGGAGGCGACCTCGTACTCCGACTGGCCTACGCCCACCGTTTCGACCAGCACGATATCGTATCCGGCGGCCTCGCAGAGCAGGATGGCCTCACGTGTTTTCCGGCTCACGCCCCCGAGATTCCCGCCGGTGGGCGACGGACGGATGTAGGCCTCATCACGGCGGCCCAGTTTTTCCATCCGGGTTTTGTCGCCGAGGATGCTGCCGCCTGAAAATGGGCTGCTGGGGTCTACAGCCAGTACGGCCACACGGTGACCTTCTCCGATCAGGAAAAGGCCGAACGCTTCGATGAAGGTGCTTTTACCAACGCCTGGAACGCCGGTAATGCCGATCCTGAGTGATTTGCCGGTTTCCGGGAGCAGTTCCCGCAGTATTTCACGTGCGTCAGCCGCATCCTCGGGATGGGTGCTCTCGATGAGGGTAATGCCGCGGGCCAGTGCCCGCCTCTCTCCCGCGCGGATACCCTCAGTCAGTTCGGTTACCCGGCCCGAACCGCCCCCCGGTTTCGCATTTTTCACTTTCCCCGGACTGTTTCCCCGGGATTTTTTCTCGTTTTTACCCATTGTGCGGTTGGTTATTGCGGTTCGACCGGATCGCTTCGAGCACGGCCCGCGCCGCGGTGGGGATGTGGGTTCCGGGACCGAAAACCGCGGCCACGCCGGCCTTTTCAAGGAATGCGTAGTCTTTCGGGGGGATCACCCCGCCGGCCACCACAACGATGTCGGCGGCGTTCTGCTCCTTGAGGATGCCGAGCAGTTTGGGGATGAGGGATTTGTGGCCCGCCGCGAGGGTGGAGACGCCGATCACATGCACGTCGTTCTCGATGGCCTGTTTGGCGGCCTCGTCGGGGGTGGAGAAGAGCGGGCCTACATCCACATCAAAACCGATGTCGGCGAAGGCGGTGGCCACCACGCGGGCGCCGCGGTCGTGGCCGTCCTGGCCCATTTTCACCACCAGGATGCGGGGACGGCGTCCCTCACCGTCGGCAAATTCCCCGATCTCCTGCTTCAGTTTCCGGTAATCGTCGTCGTTCTGATACACGTGTTCGTATACTCCGCTTACGGTTCGGGTTGTGGCCTGGTGGCGGCCCCAGACGTTTTCGAGGGCGTCGGAGATCTCGCCGACGGTGCAGCGCGCGCGCGCGGCTTCAACGGCCAGCTCCAGCAGGTTGGCCTGTTCGTTGCCGGCTGCCCGGGTGAGCGCATCAAGAGCGGCGGCGGCCCGGGCTGCATCGCGTGATGCCCGCACATAGCGCAGCCGGTCGGTCTGCTCCTTCAGCACCTGTGCATTGTCGATGTCGAGCACATCGATGTCATCTTCCCGCTCCAGCCTGTATTTGTTCACCCCCACGATCGTGATATCGCCCTTGTCGATGGCGGCCTGTTTGCGCGCGGATGCCTCCTCGATGCGCAGTTTGGGCATGCCGCTTTCGATGGCTTTGGCCATGCCGCCCAGCTCGTCGATTTCGGCGATCAGCTTGCGGGCTTCGGCCGCCAGCGAGTGGGTGAGGCTCTCCATCAAATAGGATCCGCCGAATGGGTCCACGCTCCGGCAGATGTCGGTCTCATCCTGCAGGATCAGCTGCGTGTTCCGGGCGATACGCGCGGCGGTGTCGGTGGGCAGCGATACGGCCTCATCGTAGGAATTGGTGTGCAGGCTCTGCGTGCCGCCCAATACGGCTGCCATGGCCTCGATGGTGGTGCGTACCACGTTGTTCAATGGATCCTGGGCCGTCAGGCTCCATCCCGACGTCTGGCAGTGGGTGCGGAGCATCAGCGATTTCGGATCCTTGGGGCTGAACCGCTCCTTCATCAGCTGTGACCATAGGGTGCGGGCGGCGCGCAGCTTGGCAACCTCCGTGAGGAAATTCATGCCGATGCCGAAGAAAAAGGAGAGCCGCGGAGCGAAATCATCCACATCCAGCCCTTTGGAAAGGGCCGCCTGCACGTACTCAAGCCCGTCGGCCAGGGTGAAGGCCAGTTCCTGTACCGCTGTGGCCCCGGCTTCCTGCATGTGGTAGCCGCTGATGGAGATGGAGTTGTACCGCGGCATGTGCCGGCTGGTGTACGCGATGATGTCGGCCACAATGCGCATCGACTGCGCCGGCGGATAGATATAGGTGTTGCGCACCATGAATTCCTTCAGGATGTCGTTTTGTATGGTGCCGCTGAGCTGATCCGGTTTCACACCCTGCTCCTCCGCCGCCACAATATAGCAGGCCAGCACCGGCAGCACCGCACCGTTCATGGTCATGGAGACCGACATTTTATCAAGAGGAATGCCGTCGAAAAGGATCTTCATATCCTCCACCGAATCGATAGGCACGCCGGCCTTGCCCACATCACCCTCCACCCGTGGGTGGTCGGAGTCGTAGCCGCGATGGGTGGCCAGGTCGAAGGCCACACTCAGTCCCCGTTGGCCGGCTGCCAGTGCCCTGCGATAAAACGCGTTTGATTCCCGCGCCGTCGAAAAACCCGCATATTGCCGTATCGTCCACGGCCGCTCGGTGTACATGGTAGGGTAAGGCCCGCGCGTAAAGGGCTCCCTGCCGGGAAACGTCTCCCGGTATCCGATCTTCTCCAGATCCTCTGCTGTATAAAGCTTTTTCATCATTACGCCCCGTATTTAAGGTGCATTCTCCCAAAAGGTACAAAACCGGAACGAGAATGAATAGGCCCGAAGCAGGCATCGGAGGCAGGCACCTTCAGGAGTCCGGAGCATGGCCTGAGCGCAGGCTGAGCGAAGCGAAAGCCGAAGTCGAAGGGCAAAGCGGAGGTCCCTGAAGAGTGCCGGGCTGAGGGCAGTATCTTAAGAACACCCGCACGATTCTGATTGCCCGGTTCCTATAAATGTATTACAATACAGTACATCGAATATAAATATTATGCTATGGATACAAAGCTGACCATTCAAATTGACAAAGAACTTGAACAGCTTCTCGAAGAATCATCAAAACGATCAGGCCAATCAAAAAGTGAAGTGGTACGACATGCTTTAAAGCGTCAGTTAACGATCGAATCTTTTCAGCAAATGCGAAAAGAACTGTTGCCTTATGGAGAAGCAAAAGGGTGGTTAACGGATGAGGATGTGTTATGCGAAATATCGTGAGCCTTTTAAATTTTGAT
>JBLRWO010000039.1:0-32779 GCA_047921215.1 Cyclonatronaceae bacterium
GCTGTTTTCATCGATCTGCGGGTTGGGCATGTATTCGACCCCATCCTCCATGTTCATGGCCAGAAAGCGGAAGGCGTTCCATATTTTGTTCGAGAAATTCCTTCCCTGCTCGCACAGGGCTTCGTCGAAAAGCAGGTCGTTGCCGGCAGGTGCGGCGAACAGCATGCCCACGCGGGTGCCGTCGGCGCCGTATTGGGCGATCAGTTCGAGGGGTTCGGGCGAGTTGCCCAGTGATTTCGACATCTTCCGGCGCTGCTTGTCGCGAACGATGCCATTGTAGTACACATTGCGGAAGGGGGGCTCGCCGCGGAAGGCGTACCCGGCCATGATCATCCGCGCCACCCAGAAGAACATGATCTCGGGGGCGGTCACCAGGTCGCTGGTGGGGTAGTAGTAGCTGATGTCCCGGTTACCGGGATCCTTCATGCCGTCGAATACCGTGATGGGCCAGAGCCAGGAGCTGAACCAGGTGTCGAGTACATCTTCGTCCTGCCTCACGGAGGATGCATCCAGGGCGGGATTTCCCGATTTGGTGCGGGCCTTTTCCAGGGCCTCATCTGCCGTTCTGGCGATCACATATTCGTTATAGCCGCTGCCATAGTACCAGGCCGGTATCTGCTGGCCCCACCAGAGCTGCCGTGAAATGCACCAGTCCTGAATGTTCTCCATCCAGTGGCGGTAGGAGTTTTTGAATTTGGGCGGGAAGAAGCGGATGGTGTCGTTCATCACGTTGTCGAGGGCCGGTCCGCCGAGGTCTTTCATCTTCAGGAACCACTGCAGGGAGAGCCGGGGCTCGATCACCGCGTCGGTGCGCTCCGAATAGCCGACCTTGTTGCTGATCTCTTCCACTTTCACGAGCTGCCCGCGCTCTTCGAGGTCCTTTACGATCAGCTTGCGGGCTTTGAAACGGTCTTCGCCGATGTAGAAACCGGCCGCATCACTCAGGGTGGCATCCTCGTTGAGCATGTCGATCACCTCGAGGTTGTGCTTCAGGCCGAGCTCGTAGTCGTTGGGGTCGTGGGCGGGGGTAACCTTGAGGGCGCCGGTGCCGAACTCCATCTCCACGTACTCATCGGCAATAATGGGTACTTCGCGTTCTACCATGGGGATGATCACCGTTTTGCCGACCAGGTGCGTGTAGCGCTTGTCGTTCGGGTTCACGCATACGGCGGTGTCGGCCAGGATGGTTTCGGGCCGTGTGGTGGCGATGGTGATGGTTTCGTCGCTGCCCTTGATCCGGTAACTGACGTGGTAAAGCTTCGAGTTTTTCTCCTTGAAGATGACCTCTTCGTCGGAGAGTGCGGTTTTGGCCTCGGGATCCCAGTTGATCATGCGCAGGCCCCGGTAAATGAGCCCGCGGTCATAGAGTTCAATGAAGCAGTCGATAACGGCCTGGTAGAGGTCCTCTTCGAGGGTGAACCGGGTGCGTTTCCAGTCGCAAGAGGCACCGAGTTTCTTGAGCTGCTGCAGGATGATGCCGCCCTTTTCGTGGGTCCACTCCCAGGCGTGTTCGAGGAATTTTTCGCGGCCGATGTCCGACTTTTTGATCCCTTTTTCGCGCAGGCGCTGCACCACCTTGGCCTCGGTGGCTATGGAGGCGTGGTCGGTTCCGGGCACCCAGCAGGCGTTCTTTCCGGTCATACGGGCACGGCGTGTTAGCACATCCTGAATGGTATTGTTCAGCATGTGGCCCATGTGGAGCACGCCGGTAACGTTCGGCGGCGGGATTACGATGGTGTAGGGCTCCCGCTCATCGGGTTCAGAGTGGAAGTAATTGTGTTTCTCCCAGTACGAGTACCATTTGGCTTCGGATTCGGAGGGATCGTATTGTTTCGGGATTTCAGCAGACATGGATAATAGCCTGATCTATTTTACACGAAGCAACCGTACACCAAAGTGACCGTCGCAGTTATGCTTGTGCGGCCAGGTCTGGTAAGCTTTCCCGTCTTCGATGAGCACCTCGTCGGGGAGGTAGTCTTCGAGTGAATCGAGTTCGAAATTGTCGTATTCGGCCAGGAATTTTTCGATCTGCTGCATGTTTTCCTCGGGTTCTAGCGAACAGGTGGAGTAGACCAGCCGTCCGCCCCGTTTCACCATATTTGCGGCAGCATCCAGCAGCTCGGCCTGGGTTTCGACCACTGTTTTAAGGTCGGCCAGCGTCCGGCGCCAGCGCAGATCGGCCCGTTTGCTCAGCACACCGGTACCGGTACAGGGTGCGTCGAGCAGTACGGCATCGGTAAGCTTGAACCGTTCTTCGATAACATCGGCACGCTGCAGTTTCACGATTTCGGCGCCGAATTTCTCGGCATTCTCGGCAATTTTGTGCATACGGTCGGCGGCGATATCGACCGACAGGATGCTGCCCTGATTCTCCATCAGGTTGGCCATGAGCAGTGTTTTGGTCCCCGGTGCGGCACACAGGTCATAAACGGACTCGCCCGGCTGCGGATCCAGAATGGTGGGGGCGAACCCTGCGGCCACATCCTGAACGAAACAGACACCTTTCTCGAACCAGCCTTTCGCCCGGAAAGGATTGATGGAATTCACTTTATAGTAGCCGGGCAGCCAGTCGCTCTCCTCAAAGTCGATATCGTTTTTCTCCATTCTCAGAAGAAAGTTTTCGGTTTTCGTTTTGAGGTTGTTAACCCGCACGTAATAAGAGGGACGCTGATTGTTGGCCTGCATCAGCATGAAAGCTTCACGTTCGCCGAATTGCTTCACCCAGCGTTCCACCATCCATTCGGGATGTGAAAATGTGGTGGCGATGAGTTTGGTACGGTCTTCGAAATCGGGTTTTGGCAGGGCATCGAGTTCACGCTGTATGCGGCGCAGAATGGCGTTGGTCAGATCACCGGTTTTGGAGCTGATCTGTGTTTTAGCGATTTCCACCGCTTCGTTGATCGCTGCATAATCGGGCGTGCCGTCCATGAACAGAAGATCGTAAATACCCAGGCGGAGCAGATTCCGGAAGAAAGGTTCCATCTCTTCGAGCTGGATGCTGCTGTAATGGGAAATCAGAAAGTCGAGATAGCTTCTGCGGCGGAAGATCCCGTGAATATATTCATTTGCCTGTTGCCGGTCCTGATGGTCGAGCTTGCCTAATGGTTCAAGGTCCAGGTCGTGGGTTTTGTCAAACCGTTCGAGGACCCTCATACTGAGTAATCTTGCGTTTAATACCGTTTCCAAAATACTTTTTCCTGTGTGCTTCCGTGGATTTTATATAATTGAGAAATATAACGGTTTTGCGGAGAAATGTTTACGGGAGATTTGCGGTTTTTGGAATGCAGCAGGGTATATGTGTAGCCGGGGTAATTCAATATCCCGGTTTTGAATACAGATATCGGAGTAATTGCAGTATGGTTGTGGCGGTATCATATTAATTTATAATAATATGTGCCTATACAGTTAATCGGATACAGGCCGGGGGCAGAGAGACTGCGGGCCGGTTCCAAACGGAGGAAGGGTGGTCTGGCAGCGTTGGAGCTTCATTTGCTTTTAGGCTCAAAGACTGGTAATTTTGGAAATTTGCCTGATTATGGTATTGACCGCTGCTGAAGCAGTGGAAAATACCAGCCCCGGGCTCCCATTTTTTAATCCACTCACGAATCTGAAAACCAGGAATTACTGATGAATAAAGGAACCGTCGCTCAAGTTATCGGACCGGTTGTCGACGTCGATTTTCAAGACGGGCAATTACCCTCCATTCTGAACGCACTGCACATTGAAACAGGAGATGACAAGATACTGGTTATTGAGGTTGCCCAGCACCTCGGCGAAGACCGTGTCCGTACCATTGCCATGGACTCTACCGACGGTCTTGTACGGGGCATGACGGTTATCGATACCGGTAAGCCCATTGCCATGCCGGTTGGCGAGGATATCCGCGGACGGCTGTTCAATGTTATCGGAGAAGCCATCGACGGGATACCAGCACCAAGAGCCGAGCGCAGTTACCCGATTCACCGTCCCGCGCCAGATTTTGTTGATCTGGCAACCTCAACCGAGATGCTGGAGACAGGCATCAAGGTTGTTGACCTTCTTTGCCCCTATGCAAAGGGCGGAAAGATCGGCCTGTTCGGTGGTGCCGGTGTAGGCAAGACGGTTCTGATTCAGGAGCTCATCAACAACATCGCCAAGCAGCACGGCGGTCTTTCGGTGTTTGCCGGTGTGGGTGAGCGTACACGTGAGGGTAACGACCTGCTTCGTGAGTTCATCGAGAGCGGCGTTATCAACTACGGAGACGAGTTCAAGAAAAAACTGGAAGAAACCGGCGACTGGGATCTCTCTCTTGTGGATGAGAAAGCGCTGGCAACAAGCCAGGCAACGCTGGTGTTTGGTCAGATGAACGAGCCTCCGGGAGCACGTGCACGCGTGGCCCTGTCGGGTCTGACCGTGGCCGAGTATTTCCGTGATGAGGTGAGCCGTGACATTCTTCTGTTCGTCGACAATATCTTCCGTTTCACCCAGGCGGGATCCGAAGTGTCGGCCCTGCTCGGCCGGATGCCATCGGCGGTGGGTTATCAGCCCACACTGGCCTCTGAGATGGGTGATCTTCAGGAGCGCATCACTTCCACCAAAAACGGTTCGATCACTTCGGTACAGGCGATCTACGTACCTGCCGATGACCTGACCGACCCCGCCCCGGCTACGACCTTCTCCCACCTTGATGCCACTACGGTACTTTCGCGGCAGATTGCGTCGCTGGGTATTTACCCGGCCGTAGATCCGCTTGATTCATCATCCAGGATACTGGATCCGCTTGTTATCGGCAGTGATCATTATGATACGGCCGAGCAGGTGAAAAATCTGCTGCAGCGGTATAAAGACCTGCAGGACATTATCGCCATTCTGGGTATGGACGAACTTTCAGACGAGGACAAACTGACAGTATCGCGCGCACGGCGTGTGCAACGTTTTCTCAGTCAGCCGTTCTTTGTGGCTCAGCAGTTTACGGGTATGGAGGGCAAGTACGTGAAGATTGAGGACACCATCAAAGGGTTCAAAATGATCCTGAAAGGCGAGCTCGACCATCTGCCCGAGGCGGCATTCTATCTGGTGGGCACCATCGAGGATGCCATTGCCAAGGGAGAAAAAATGCTTCAGGAAGCATAATCAGCCTGAAAACCCTGAAATACATCAGTACAGCCACACCGATTCTGAATAAATGAGCACACTCAAAACAAAAATCCTGACGCCCTACGGACCGGTTTATGAAGGGGATGTAAAAGGCGTGCAGTTGCCCGGTACAGTCGGATCGTTCGAGGTTCGGTACAATCACGCCCCGATTATCTCCGTGCTTGATATCGGAAAACTCACCATCCGGGAAACGGGTGATTCAGAAGCTCTTTTTGCCATCAGCGGAGGTTACGTTGAGGTCAACAAAAACGTGGTAACCATTCTGGCGGAATCGGCTGAGCGCAAGGACAAGATTGATGTTCAGCGGGCCGAAGAGGCGAAGAAACGTGCCGAACAGGAGCTTCGCAAACAGAAGGTCAAGGATGTGAACGCCGAAATGGCCCTCAAGCGCGCCATCAACCGCATCCGGGTATCGGAGATCTGATATTCCGGCCGGGGGGCTACTACTTCTGTTCAGCGATCACAACAGCTGTGCCATATGCCAGTATCTCGGCTGCACCGCTCATGATATAGCTGGTTGAGAAACGGATATCCACGATGGCGTTGGCACCCAGCGTGCGTGCCTCTTGTGTCATCCGGTCGAGGGCCTGTTCGCGTGATTCGCCCATCATTTTGGTATAGTCTTCAATTTCGCCACCGATCAGCATTTTCAATGCGGCGAGAATATCGCGGCCGAGGTGACGGGCGCGGATAGTGTTGCCGCGTACCACGCCGATGGTCTTTTGAACCGGTCTGCCGGCAATGGTTGAGGATGTTGTGATGATCATCTCTGTATGTCCTTATATCTTTCGTTTTTGTGGAGGAACAGTTTTTCGCGGATCACGGAGACCAGCAATATGATGGTTCCGGCACCCAGTAGAATTCCGGCGGTTTTTACCCAGATTGGCAGACCGGGATCGGCGAGCCACTCTTTAGTGAGTTCCCAGGCGCCGAACAGTATGAGCAGTATGGCACCGGCTGAAAAAAGGATCCAGCCCAGCCCGCGTTCTATCCGGGTATAGGTGTTCATCCAGTAGGTGGCCCAAAGGGTGTTATCGGGTTCCGTAAGTCGGGTTTTCATGGTAGTATGTTTAATGGATTTAAGTTCATCAAATTCACTGCGCAGTTGCGCATCCGCATTGAGGTGTCTGCTGAGTTCATCTTCCTGGGCGGGTGTGGCTTCGCCATCGAGTACGGCCATCATAAGCCGTTGTAACTGTTCATTTCCGTGTTTATGCATATTCATAGCCTGACTCCTTCATACGTAATCTGAATCGGTTCCGGGCTGTGTACAGGCGCGACATAACTGTACCATCGGGGATATCCAGCATGTGTGCGATCTCTTTGTAGGTGTATCCTTCAATGTCGCGAAGTACCAGCATTTCCCGGTCATCCACCGGAAGGGTATTCAGGATCCGGTTTACCCGATCCGCCAGTTCCCGGTCTTCGAACCGGCTTTCTGGCGTGTCGCCACTCCGGGGTTCCACCCAGCCGGGCAGGAAGCTGACGGCGGTTTCCCTCCGCCTTGACCGGCTTCGGAGCATATTCAGCGACAGCCTTTTGAGTATGGTATAATACCAGGGGTAAAAGGATCTGGACGTATCGAATGTTGAAAGGGATTTCCATGCTTTTACGAAGGCTTCCTGAGAAACATCCACCGCATCGTCGTGATTGCCTGTGAGGGCCAGGGCATGGAAATAGGCCGGTTTCATCAGCTTTCCAACCAGTATGCCGAACGCTTCCCGGTCGCCGTTGCGGCAGCGGTCTATAAGGTCGCTTTCAATATGAAGGTCTCTGGCCATTATATGGTGTGTAATCCGGCGTTTGCCGGTGCCCGGATGCAGTGTGTGTAATCATTCTCTGTTCATCATACACCGGAAGCTATGGGTTTATTCTGATAAATAAATAAGTACCGATATTCCTGAGTCCTCCATTATAGCCGCCTACCGGCCAGTTCCGGCAGTACCACCCATATTTCCAAAACTGCCAATAGTGCTAATAGTCCCATTAGTGCCAATATATCCGGTTCCGTCATTACAACGGCCGGCTTTAGCCAAAACCGTTTCGGCAATTACACTCAGGTACCCACTATGAAATTCGGGCAGGCAAGGTGGCGCAACAATGCAAGGGTCAATTTTCCGGTTCGGGGTAATGCAGTTTCAGTCTTATCCCGTATATTCAAAATAAAACGATCTTGTACAGACGAAAATCACTTATATGGTTCTGGATTTCGCTGGCCGTAATACTGCCGGCAGTACCCATGCTGGTTGAATCCATCATCCAGAGCCTGGCAGATCCCCGGGGGCTTACCCACGTAATTCTGCTCTATATTGCAACGCTGCTTCATATCGGGTTTCTGATTACGACCGGCATTTCCACGTGGTTTGGAATCAGGGCCTGGGTGGCTGAAAAGGTGGTCAGCTACTGGGTTTTTATCCTTTACGTGATATTGGTTTTTATGCTTTTCCAGTATGAAATCCTTACTCTGTAACGGCAGGAAGCAGCACCCGCGCACGGATAATCCGGTCCAGGCCCGGAAAAACCCGGTCCAGAAATTCGCTTCCTTTAGCTGAAATGGAGTCCTGAAGCATGGCCGGTTCATTTCCGTAGTCGCCGTAGAAATCGTCGGCCACATGCATGCCCTCCGTTACGAGGCCCAGTGGAGGAAAGCCGGTTACGCCTTCAAAATCGACCGTATCCAGGCCGGTATTATCGGTGAGGTTGAGGGCGATCTGTGTTCCCCTGGTATCGGGGCCGCCACGTGCAAACAGGATGGTGCCGCGCACATTGCTGGTCATTACCGGTTCATCTTTAATGGTGTGCGGTTCCCAGGCTGTGTTTACACCGGGATTATTGGTGATACCGAACTGGGCCACCCTGCCGGTAGCGTTCATGGTTCCGCCCACCCTGAATATGATCACACCGTCGTAAAACCCGCCATTCACGAGATGGTAGAGCCGGTCGACCCCCAGGGGGGACCATTCCCTGACGGCCAGTACCTTAATATCGCCTTTGGTGGTTTCGAAGACGATCGAAAAGCTGTCGGGCGCTGCTTCGTGCAAGGGGAGCTGATCGGGCATTGGCTGGGCCTGCAACCCGGCTGATAAAGTCACAATACAGGTGATAATCAGGAATAACGGCAATGAATATACTGTCATGCTATATCTCCGGCTGAAAGGGTTCTGGTGAAAGCAAAGGCAGAAGCTGAGTCCTGCAACAGTGCAGAACATACCCATATTCAGGAAATAGACCGTGTTCGAAAAACTGCAACCCAGAAGTCTGAAATCTGATGTCGAAATCTGAAAACGGCAATCTACCAGCCCACACGGCCCCTGCGTTCGTCACGGACCTGTACCCGGTCGCCAGCCGATTCTTCATATTCTTCGGGGATGAATCCGGCCGGCTGCTGAAAAGCGTCGAGGCTCCAGAGGATTTCGGGATCGGCTTTGCACAGATTGATAAAGTCGGCTACCATGGGCAGCGCCGTTCGGGCACCCTGTCCCACCACGGTATTTTGCGGGAAACGGATCCGGCGGTCTTCACCGCCCACCCATGCACCTGCCACAACGTGGGGCATCATGGCCACAAACCAGTTGTCGGCGCTGTTCTGGGAGGTACCGGTTTTGCCGGCCACATCCTGGGTTACTCCCATGTTCCTCAACCGCACGCCTGTACCGTAGCCCCAGTCGCCGCCGCGTATTACGCCCCTCATCATATCGATCATTACGTAGGCCGTTTCGGGGCTGATTACCTCCCCGCGTATCCTTGGCATCTCTTCGTAGAGGATGTTGCCCTCCTTGTCCTCTATCCGGGTAACGGCCATGGGTTCAACGTGCACACCCATGTTGGCAAACGTGGTGTAGGCGCCAACGAGTTCGAGCAGGCTGACCTCTGAGGTGCCCAGCGCGATAGCGGGATAGGCCTGCAGATCCGAGGTTATTCCGAGTCTTTTGGCCATTTCGGCGATTTTTTCAGCTGCCGGAAAGAGGTCCTCAAGGCGGTTGGTGCCCGGTGCGCCCGCCAGCTCTGGCAGCAGGCGAACGGTCACGTTGTTGAAGCTGCGGGCGAGGGCTTCACGCAGGGTTACCATTTCGGGTCCTTCGGAAATAACCGGGTCGCGGGGCCTCCAGGCACGTCCGGCCCGGTCACGGAAACTCACCGGATACTTTGAGAACCTGTGGTAGGGTTTATAGCCGTTGTCGATAGCTACTGCGTATACAAAAGGCTTGAAGGTGGAACCGGGCTGCCGGCGCAGCTGGTGCACATTGTCTCGCTGTATGGTGCTGTAGTCGGTACCGCCCACCCAGGCGAGTACGTGTCCGGTTGCGGGTTCAATGGCAACAAATCCCGATTCGAGCCGTGCCCTCTGCTTTTTGATCTTCAGTACAAATTCCTTATCGCTGCCAAGAGAGTCGAGTACGGCCTGATGATTTTTCAGTACGTCGTAGGCTTCCCTGTACTCCACCGATTCCTCGATAAAACTGTTGAGAAAAGTCGGATATTCAGCCCAGAGTCTGTCCATGTATTCACCGCCTGACGAGGTCCACTCGCGCTCAAACTGTTCCTGCAGCTCGATCAGTTTTTCTTCGACAGCCCTTTCTGCATATTGCTGCATTCTGGAATCGATGGTGGTATAGATAACCAGTCCGTCGCGAAACAGGTCGTACCCGTTGTCTTCGGCCCAGGTGGCAACCTGCTGCCGTACGTATTCGCCGAAGTATCGGCTTTGGCGGTTCGAGGAATGCGGCCGCTGATAGTTGAGCATGATGGGTTCTTCGCGCAGAGCGGTAAATTCGCTGTCGGTAAGGAAACCGTGTTTGAGCATCTGACCCATCACCACATTGCGGCGCATGGTTGATTGTTCGGTTCTGAGGCGCGGATTGTAGGCAAATACGGCCTGTAGGGTACCAATCAGGGTGGCGGCCTCCATGATGTCGAGATCACTGGCCGTTTTGTTAAAGTGAGTGCGGGCGGCTGCTTCGATCCCGAATGCGCTGTTGCTGAATTCGACTGTATTCAGGTACATCTCGATGATCTCTTTTTTGGTATAGCTGCGCTCAATCTGGATGGCGGTAATGATTTCACGCAATTTCCTGAACACGGTAACTTCACGCCCGATGCTTTTATAGAGGTTCCGTGCCAGTTGCTGGGAGATGGTTGACCCGCCCTGGGGTCTGCCGCGCAACAGGTGATAGGGGATGGCGGCGGTCCGTACGATATCTATGCCCCAGTGGTCGTAAAAGCGGTGGTCTTCGGTGGCCACAAGTGCGTTGACTACGTGGGTGGATATGCGGTCGTAGGGCACATAGGTGCGGTTTTCGACGAAATAGGTGTCGAGTACCTCGTTGTCACGGCTCATCACGAACGAGGCCACATCGGTGCGGGGGTTTTCCAGTTCTTCGATCGATGGCAGGCCCTGGACCAGGTAATGCAGAGAAATAAATCCACCAAGAATGATGAGAGCGAATAATGACCCGATGATTACAACGGGATTTTGGTAGAATGGCCGTTCAACGGTTTTTTGCTTTTCCCTTTTTTTGCCGGCTTTACGGCGTTTCCCGTCCATCATACGGCGCCGGTATTCCGGATCGTTCAGGTACTTCTCTTCGTCAAATTCTTCGTCGTGATTCATCTCTCTCTTTTTTCGAAAGTTGCCGCGGCATCCCTTTGTCCGACCACCTAACGAGCTGGAAATCCCCGTTAGTATAAACGGCTAAAGAAAAGGCCTCAAAGAAATTACCGGTATTTATATAGGTTTTGCCATCGGTTCTGATAAACCGGGGTGTATGGTGATGTCCACACAGGATTACATCAAAGTCGCTGCTCTTAAGAATCGATTCGGCCCAGTTGTCGATCTCCTCCATGGCAGTAATCGTAAAGCCGGAAAGAAACCGGCTGACCCGTGAAAATGCCATGGTGAGCCAGATGCCGGCAGCCGGAGGAAGCAGAAACTGGTAGATACGTACAAAATAGCGATTTCTGAGCAGTCTGTGAAGCCGGGGCCGGGATAGCCTGATGTCGGGATCATTTACGCCATCGCCGTGCAGCATGAGCACTTTTTTACCGCTCATTTCTTCGGCATGGTACTCGTGGATGACGTTGAAACCGGATGAAGGCAGCAGGGGGCCGGTCCAGTTATCGTGGTTTCCGGTAATAAAAATTGTGGGGGGATTCTCCTCATGGTGTTTGCGGAACCAGAACAGAATACGGTTTCCAATATGCGGGGCTTTGCCCCGGTACTCCATCCAGTAGTCGAAAAGATCGCCCAGAATGATGATACGCAGGCGGTTACGGGTGGCATACTGAATCAGCTGAACCAGGGCATCCTCGATTTTAAGGTTCAGATCGTCGTTGAAGCCGCCAAGGTGGGCATCCGACACAAAGAGGATATCACCGGGTTTAAGTTTCATGCCTGCCCTCATTGAACAGACGGAGCATTTCGTCCACTTCAGACGGTTTTACCTTTGCATCCGGATTCTCGCCGGGATCGTGAGCCAGGTTTTCCGTGCGGTGCCTGCCCTGGTCGGCCTGCAGAAGCCGAATGAATTCAGACGAACGCTGCGCAGCCACTCCGGCGAACCGGCAGTCATCCAGGATTTCCTGATCGTCGGTTATAACGATCCATTTGCCGCGGGCTCCCTTCTGGCGGATGATGGAGCGGATGCGATCGTCGGCCGTATGCGGGTGGCTGAACTGAATGGTGATGTTGCCGCCCGACCGGTTCAGGGGAACCTTCGGTCCGTCGAAAACCAGCGTTGCACCAATGCCGTCGTGCAGGCAGATCTGTGAAACGATGGCCACAAAGTGGCTGTATGCATCCGGATGGTTTTCGGGCAGGCGTGCGGCAACCGCACCAATTTTGTGCATTACATTATGGGCATCTATAAGCCTGCGTTTACGCATCGCTACTTCTTACGTGTGGTTACGAAGCGGATGAAGTTTTCCATGTGGCCGCGCGGTTCGCTGACGGGAAATTCCATCAGCTGGTTCAGTGCTTCGGCTGCGTACTGGTTCATTTTGATGGTGGCGTATTCAAGACCGCCGTATTCGCGAACAAAATCCATGATACGTTGAACTTCATCCTCCTTTTTCCCCTTTTTCCGGTAGAGGGTCCGCATTGACCTGCGCAGCATGAAGGGGGCATTATCGAGGGCGGCAATGAGCGGAATGGTGATTTTGCGTTCCCTGATGTCGTTGCCGATCGGTTTGCCCACATCGGCCGGGCCATAGTCGAATATATCGTCGCGAATCTGAAAAGCGATGCCCGTATTGCGGCCGATCCCGCTCATGAGCTGCTGAATGGCGGGGTCTTTGGTGGCCGATATTGCCCCGCTCTCGCAACAGGCGGCGATCAGACTGGCCGTTTTTTCATAGATGATTCTGAAATACTTCTCCTCGGTCATATTCTGCAGTTTGGATGCCTTGAACTGTCTGAGCTCCCCCTCGCTCATACTTTTAACAGCTTTCGACATCACCTGCAGCAGGTCGTACTCGCCTGCGCTCACCGAAACGAGCAGCCCTTTGGCCAACAGAAAGTCGCCAAGTAACACACTGGCTTTGTTTTTCCAGATGTAGTTGATGCTCATGAATCCGCGGCGCTTTTCCGACTCGTCGACCACATCGTCGTGGATGAGGGTGGCGGTGTGCAGCAGTTCGATCATGGTGGCGGCCCGGTAGGTGCTTTCGTTGATGCCGCCGCAAAGGTTCGCCGAATGCAGTACCAGCATGGGACGCATCTCCTTGCCCTTCATCTTCATAAGGTATCTGATCATCTGATCCAGCAGAAATACGTCGGACTTGAGTTCCCGCTTAAAAAATTTCCTGAATGCTTTCAATTCAGCTGCTACGGGATCGCGCAGATCATTGATACTTATTTCTTTATCGGATGCAGAGAGGATTTCGATAGCGTCGGTTTCTTCAGCGGTATTCATTTAAGCCAATTATTGCGAAAAATATTCAATAAATTTAGTGGTCTTGCGGGGCAGTGCGGACCCGGGTCCGCTGTTTGCAAGGGATTAGACCCTGTGTGTAACTTACCCGGCGAAACTTCATAAATATTGAGCAAGAATAAACATAAAAAGAATTGAAAACGATCAAAAAAATCGGACTTTTTACCAGCGGTGGCGATTCTCCCGGTATGAACGCAGCTGTGCGCGCTGTAGTTCGCACCGCCATATACAACGATCTTGAAGTAGTCGGGGTGCGTCACGGTTACCAGGGGATTATTGAGGGTGATTTTGTGGATATGGACAGGCATTCCGTATCGAATATTATTCAGCGTGGCGGTACCATTTTGAAGTCGGCCCGCTCGAAGGAATTCCGAACTCCGGAAGGACGCCAAAAAGCAGCTGAAAATCTCAAAAAGATTGATGTGGATGCCCTTGTCGCCATTGGTGGCGACGGTACTTTTCAGGGGGCAACCATCCTGAACGAGGAGCATGATATTGCTGTAATCGGTATACCAGGCACCATCGATAACGATTTGTACGGTACCGACGAAACCATTGGTTACGATACGGCCCTGAATACGGCCCTGGATGCCATTGACAAGATCCGCGACACGGCCGATGCACATGAGCGATTGTTCCTGGTGGAGGTGATGGGCCGCGACGCCGGGTTTATAGCCCTGGAGACCGGTATTGCCGGAGGCGCGGAGATGATCCTGTTGCCGGAAACGCTGAACCAGGTCAAAGACATCAAGGTAAACCTGAACGAGGTGCTGAGTGCACACCGCCGCAGTACGCTCGTTGTGGTTGCCGAGGGCGACGAGACCGGCGGTGCGCTCAACCTTTCGGAAAAACTCAAGGAGGATTTCGAAAAGTATGAGATGCGGGTGTGTATTCTGGGTCATATTCAGCGGGGCGGTTCGCCCACTGCCCGCGACCGGGTACTCTCCAGCCGGCTGGGGTTGGCTGCAGTAACGGCGCTTCTGGAAGGCCACAGTAATGTGATGGTGGGCATCATCAACGGCGAGGTTAAGCTGACACCGCTCAGGAATACCTGGTCGCGCAAGAAGAGTATCAAGTATGAGCTGCTGGAGCTGGCCAGGATATTGAGTTAACCGCGGCCTGGTGTGCATCACACAAAACAGGAGGCAGTATAACCTGCCGGCAGCTAAAACGAATTTAAACAGACAGACTGAACCATGATCAACGTTGAAACGAGTGGCGCCAGGGAATTTCTGACCGGAGATAGCTACGGTAAAGCCGTGAAGAAGGCGGAGGAAAGTTTCCGGCAGCTTCAGGATAAAACCGGAAAGGGGCCGGAATGGCTGGGTTGGCGCGATACCGTTGCCCGCCCTGACGACGCCCTGCTTGAAGACATCGATTCGCTGGCCTCATCCATCCGGGAGGCGGCCGATATATTTATCGTATGCGGAATCGGCGGGTCGTACCTCGGTGCCAAGGCGGTAATCGAAGCGCTTGGCCCCGAACTTTTAAAAGGCAAACCCGAGGTGCTCTACGCGGGCCACCATATGAGCGGGCGTTACCTGGAGGAATTGCTTGCGTACATCAGCCGGCCCAAAGAGGATGGCAGCCCCAGGCAGGTGTATCTGAATGTAATTTCCAAGTCGGGCACCACGATTGAAACGGCACTCTCCTTCCGTGTACTAAGGAAATGGATCCATAACATGTACAGAGAGCAGGCTGCCGAGCACATCATCTGCACTACCAGTGCCGAAGGCGGTGCCCTGAACAAGATCATAAGGGCCAACGGGTACCGGAAATTCGTACTACCCGACAATATTGGCGGACGATTTTCCGTGCTGACACCGGTCGGGTTGTTGCCGATAGCGGTATCGGGAGTTGATATCCGTACGCTCTTTTACGGTGCGGTGAATGCGTATCAGCAGCTGGAAACCTCGCCTGAGATGGTACTGGATTACGCAGCCACCCGTTTTGCCCTGTATGAGCAGGGGTACCGGATCGATGTATTTGCCAGTTTCGAGCCCCATCTGAAATCATTTGGCGGCTGGATGCAGCAGCTGATGGGCGAGAGCGAGGGCAAAAACGGCAAGGGGCTGTTCCCGGTACTGCTGGGTTACTCCACCGATCTGCACAGTGTGGGCCAGCTGGTGCAGGATGGCCACCGCAATATCATAGAAACGTTCCTGGTGGTGAAAAAGGCTGGGCAGAAGCTCAGGATCGAAGCCGAAGAAGACAATCACGACGGGCTGAACTACCTGCAGGGGCGCTCGTTTCACGAGATCAACACCAAAGCGTTCGAAGGTACACGCGAGGCGCATACCCGTGGCGGGGTGCCACCGTTTACCGTTGTTTTTGATGAACTAAATGCCGAATCTCTGGGGCAGGCCATCTACTTTTTTGAACTGGCTACCGCCGTGTACGTGTACTGCCTGGGAGAGAATCCGTTCGATCAGCCCGGTGTGGAAGACTACAAAAAAGCGATGTACCGTCTGCTTGGCAAACCGGAGTAATCTTAACAACTTTATCCGATATATAGCATATTTAGCCAATGTCCGACCAACGGGAGAAAAAAAAATATTTTCTGGCAATAGCCGGCAACATTGGTGCGGGCAAATCGTCGCTTACCAATCTGCTTGCCCGCCATTTTAAGTGGGAGGCCCACTACGAGTCGGTGGACGACAACCCCTACCTCCAGGATTTTTATGAAGATATGCTGAGGTGGAGTTTTAATCTGCAGATCTATTTTCTGTCGAGCCGGTTCCGCAAGCAGAAAGAGCTGATTGGTATGCCCGGCAGTTTCATTCAGGACCGCACGATTTACGAGGATGTGGAGATATTTGCCCGCAATCTGTATGATATGGGTCTGATGAGTCACCGTGATTATGAGAACTACCGCTCTCTTTTCAGGGAGATGACCGACTATCTGAGGCCGCCTGATCTGCTGATATATCTGAAGGCTAAAGTGCCGACACTTGTGAACCAGATACAGCAGCGGGGCCGTGATTATGAAAACTCCATCCGGATCGACTATCTTGAGGGATTGAACAAGTTATATGAAGGCTGGATCATGAATTACCCTCATCAGAAATTGATTATCGAGACCGACGACATCGATTTTGTGAACCGAAGGGAAGATCTGGGCAAGGTAATCGCGATGATTGAGGAGAGGTTGTTCGGATTGTTTTCTGAGAATTGATTAATTACGCTGAAACCCGTAAATTTCTCGGCTGTATGTCAATAGCGAAAACCGTTTTCAAGATCAGTGATATTCCGGAAGGCAAGTCAACCCGCAGCCTTGAGCTCGGGCCTGGTGAGCTGGAACTGGGATACCCCCAAAAGGGCGATATCAGGGTGGAAGTCCGCTTTGAGCGCCGGCAGGGGTCAATACTGGTTGATTTTGATACCAGAGCGGTGTTTGTACTAACGTGCGACCGGTCGCTCGACGATTTTGAACACGAAATTGAATGCAGCTACAGGGTTCTGTTCAAGCAGAACGATGTAGTGGAAGAAGACGACGATACCATGGCAACGCGGTTGCTCGATGTGAGTGGAAACAAGATGAGTATCACCGATGAGTTGCGCGACTCCATTTTACTGGAAATACCCATAAAAAAACTGCATCCCAGATTCTACGATGAACACGGCGAGCCGCTTCCGTTTGAGAAGCAGTTCGGCGACTCCGGCGAGCCGGAAGTTGATCCGCGCTGGGACGCGCTGAAGAATTTAAAAGACAAGATCAACAAGAATTAACCCGAGCAATGGCACATCCCAAAAGAAAAACCTCAAAAGCCCGCAAAAACAAGCGCAGAACACACGACAAAATCGAAGATGTGGTACTGGCAAAATGCGATAACTGCGGCGCAACCCACCGTCGTCACCATGTGTGCGAAGAGTGCGGCTACTACCGCGGGCGCCAGATCATTGAAGTGACTGCCTGAAACCCTGCCTGAAACCCAATCCGGAGCAGACTTATGAAAATAGCTTTAGATGCAGTTGGCGGTGATCATTTTCCGCACTATCCTGTGGAGGGGGCCATTCAGGCAGTGACCGAAAGGCCCGATCTTCACATTCTGCTGGTTGGACCCGGCAAGCTGGTAGAAGACGAACTGAAAAAGCACTCTTTTTCTGGCAGCAACATTTCTGTAGTCGATGCGCCCGATATTATCCGCATGGATGAGTCGCCCGCCATGGCCGTTAAGACCAAAACCAATTCTTCCATCGCTGTAGGGCTGGGCATGCATTCCAAGGGCCACTGCAACGCGTTCATCAGTGCCGGAAACACGGGAGCCCTGCTGGCCGCATCCGCGTTTATTCTGGGCCGTCTGCCCGGTGTACTCCGCCCCACGATAGCATCCAATTTCCCCACTATCAATGGTGTACGGCTAATGGTGGATGTGGGCGCCAATATCGAGGTGAAGCCCGAGATGCTCTATCAGTTCGGAGTGATGGGCAGCATATTTGCGCAGCACATGCTCGGTGTCGATTCGCCCCGCATTGGCCTTGTAAATGTGGGCGAAGAGGAGGAAAAAGGGGATGAAACCGTACGCAAAGCCCATGAACTGCTAAAGCAGAGCCCGAATTTTATCGGGAACATCGAAGGCCGCGACATACTGGCGGGCAAGGCCGACGTATTTGTGTGCGACGGTTTTATCGGCAACGTATTGCTGAAATTCGGTGAATCGATTCCCGAAGCGTTGACCCATATCGTTAAAAAGGTTATTGTTAAGCGTGGACTTGACCGGGAGCAGATTGAACTGATTACCGGCGTTCTGCGCGAGGCTTTTGCTCCGTTCGATTATCAGCTGGTTGGCGGAGTACCATTTCTGGGTGTCAATGGTGTAAGTCTTGTTGGTCATGGTGGCAGTACGCCCATGGCTGTGAAGAATATGATACTCATGGCTGAAAAAATGGTGAGCGAGAAGGTCAATTCGGCCATTACCGACTCACTGAATTAATTGTTATTTATGTCTGATAAATTAACCGCAAAAATTACAGCGGTAGGTCATTATGTTCCGGATTATGTGCTCACAAATGCGGAACTTGAGACGCTGGTTGAAACCAACGACGAGTGGATACGCTCCCGGACGGGAATCAGCGAGCGCCGGATTCTGAAAGACCCCGCGAAAGCCACTTCATTCATGGGGGCGGAGGCTGCCAAAGAGATTCTCAAAAACAGGGGAATTGATGGTTCTGAAATTGATGCCATCATCGTGGCCACTGTAACCCCCGACTACTTCTTTCCGGCTACGGCCTGCCTGATTCAGCGCGAGATCAACGCCGGTAAAGCGTACGGGTTTGATATATCGGCTGCCTGTTCAGGGTTTCTGTACGCCATAACCACCGGGGCCTCGCTTATCGAGAGCGGCCGCTACAAAAAGGTGATGGTTATCGGTGCCGACAAGATGAGTTCCATCGTCGATTACACCGACCGCTCCACCTGTATTATCTTTGGAGACGCAGCCGCCGGCGTATTGCTTGAACCCGACACTGAGGGAACGGGCATCCTTGATTATATTCAGCGCTGCGACGGTAAAGACAGCGAATTGCTCTGCATGCCGGCCGGCGGAAGTCTGAACCCGGCAAGTCATCAGACGGTAACCGACAGGCTGCATTTCCTGCGGCAGGACGGCAGAACCGTTTTCAAAAAGGCCACAGAGTCGATGGCTGATGTATCGCTGGAGATAATGGAGAAGAACGGTCTGAGCGCCGATGATGTGGCGTGGTTTGTTCCGCATCAGGCCAATTTCAGGATCATCGATGCAACAGCCCGGCGCATGGGTCTGAGCATGGACAAGGTGATGATGAACATTGACAAGTACGGGAATACCACGGCAGCCACCATCCCGCTGTGCCTGTATGAGTGGAGCGGCCGGCTCAATAAAGGCGACAACATCATCCTGGCTTCCTTCGGTGGTGGTTTCTCCTGGGGATCCGTCTATTTAAAGTGGGCTTTATAGTATGAACGCAGTACTCTTTCCGGGGCAGGGATCACAGGTTGTGGGCATGGGCAGTAACCACTACGCCGATATTGAACGTTTTCGCGAATATGTGGACCGGGCCGACCGTGTTCTGGGCTTTTCACTAAGTGAAATCATGTTCGAAGGTCCCGAGGAGCGGCTCCGGCAGACTGAATTTACCCAGCCGGCCATCTTTCTGCATTCCGTAGCCCTGTTTTCAACCCTGGATGTGGATCCCGACATGGTTGCCGGGCACAGCCTGGGCGAGTTTTCCGCGCTTGTTGCATCGGAAGCTATCGAATTTGAAGATGCGCTGGCCATCGTACGCAAGCGGGGTCAGCTGATGCAGCAGGCCGGCAAGATCAATCCGGGCACCATGGCCGCTGTAATTGGCATGGATGATACTGATGTGGAGGATGTGTGCCATGAGGCATCGGCACTGACCGGACTCGATGTGGTGGCCGCAAATTATAACTGCCCGGGTCAGCTGGTAATTTCCGGCCACGAGCAGGCTGTTGACAAAGCCCTTGAGCTGCTCAAAGAGCGGGGATGCAAGCTGGCAAAAAAACTGCCGGTAAGCGGGGCATTTCACTCACCGCTGATGCAGCCGGCCTACGAAGGGCTTCAGGAAAAGCTCCAGAGCCTGAAGATTAAAACCCCGAGATGTTCGGTGTATGCCAATTACACCGGTAAGCCGACCATCGATACCGGTGAAATACGCTCAAATCTGCTGAATCAGCTGCTCAACCCGGTTCGATGGACCCAGACGCTGCAGCAGATGAACCGTGACGGTGCCACCGAGTTTACCGAAATCGGTCCGGGCAACGTGCTGCAGGGTCTGGTTAAACGCACACTGAAAAACGTACAGATCAACGGATTTCAATAGATTTAAACAGCATGTCAAATTTTTCACTCGAAGAAAAAAGTTGCCTGGTAACCGGCGGAAGCCGGGGCATCGGGCGGGCGGTAGCGGTTGCCCTTGCCGGGGCCGGAGCGGATGTGGCCATCACCTATGCAAGGTCGGCAGATGCGGCCGAAGAGGTGAAGGCGGAGATCGAAGCCCTGGGCCGGCGCTGCATTGCGGTTCAGGCCGATGCGGTTGATGCCAAACGCGCCGATGAAGTGATCGCACAGATAACCAAAGAGTGGGAACGCCTGGATGTGGTGGTCAACAACGCCGGCATCACCAAAGACACGCTCATTATGCGGATGACCGAAGAGCAGTGGGACGATGTGATCACCACAAACCTGAAAAGTGTGTTCAACTACAGCAAGGCGGCCATCAGGCCGATGATGAGGCAGCGCAGCGGATCCATCATCAATATAAGTTCGGTGGTCGGTATATCGGGCAATGCGGGCCAGACCAACTATGCGGCCTCCAAAGCCGGCATCATCGGGTTCACCAAATCGCTGGCCAAAGAGATTGCCACCCGCAACATCCGGGTAAATGCCATAGCTCCCGGCTACATCCGAACCGAGATGACCGGCCAGCTGAAAGAGGATGTGCTCAAAGCCATAGAAGAATCCATACCCATGGGCCGATCGGGTGAACCGGAGGATGTTGCCGACGCGATCATTTTCCTTGCATCGGACGCAAGCCGTTACATTACCGGCGAAACGATCCGTGTGGATGGCGGCATGGCCATGTAATCAGCTCAGAGTGTTACGTGCTAAATTCATTTTTCTTATATTAACACAGATTTTTCCCCGATACATTCGAATCAATTTTACTACCAACCAAACAAACTAATAAGGATACGCAATGTCAAAAGATGTCGCTTCTAAAGTAAAAGCCATTATTGTAGATAAACTGGGTGTTGACGAATCTGAAGTAACAGATGCCGCCAATTTCACCAACGATCTCGGCGCCGATTCACTCGATACGGTTGAACTGATCATGGAATTCGAAAAAGAATTCGATATGAGCATTCCCGACGAAGACGCCGAAAACATTGCCACTGTTGGTGATGCCGTAAAATACATCCAGGAAAAAGGTTCCTGAGAACAGTCATCCTTTTACCGGGGTTTTAGCATGTCAGACAAGAGGAGAGTTGTAGTTACAGGTCTCGGGGCACTGACCCCGGTTGGCAGCGGTGTGGAAGGTTTCTGGGAGGGTCTGAAATCGGGGAAAAGCGGTGCGAGCACCATCACCCATTTCGATACCGAACGGTTTGCCACCAAATTTGCGGCCATGGTCGAAGACTTCAACGTTGCCGACTACATCAATCCGAAAGAAGCACGCCGTATGGACCGTTTCAGCCAGTTCGCGGTGGTGGCATCCGACAATGCGATTGTGGACTCAGCACTGAATCTGGATGAAATCGACAAAACGAGAGTAGCCGTTCTGATCGGTTCAGGCATCGGCGGTATGGAGACATTCTACAACCAGAGTGTCTCCTTTTCGCAGAACGGACCAAAGGGGATCTCTCCGTTTTTCATCCCCATGCTTATTCCCGATATAGCCGCCGGTCACGTCTCTATAAAGTACGGTTTCCAGGGACCCAATTTTTGTGCCGTATCGGCCTGTGCAACCGGTTCTCACAACATCGGGCTGGCCTACGACATGATTCAGCTGGGCCATGCCGACTACGCGATCTGCGGCGGAGCGGAAGCACCGGTAATCGAGATGGGTATTGCCGGGTTCAACTCGCTGAAAGCAATGTCGACCCGGAACGATTCACCCGAGACGGCATCCAGACCGTTCGATGCCGAACGCGACGGGTTTGTACTCGGTGAAGGCGCCGGCATGATGGTACTTGAAAACTATGAAAGTGCCGTAAGGCGGGGTGCAAAAATCTACGCCGAGCTTTCCGGTTACGGCTTTTCGGCCGATGCCCATCACATAACCGCTCCGGATCCCAACGGTTCGGGTGTAATGCTGGCCATGACATCGGCTCTGCGATCGGCCGGCGTCAAAACCGAACAGATCGATCACATCAACATGCACGGCACCTCCACACCACTTGGTGATGTGGCCGAAACCAACTCCATTAAAAAGGTATTCGGTGATCACGCCTACAAGATCAACCTGAATTCCACCAAATCGATGACCGGCCACATGCTTGGAGCTGCCGGAGCGGCCGAATCCATCGCAGTGGTGTTGTCGATATACAACGGTATGGTACCGCCTACCATCAACTATAACACTCCCGATCCCCAGTGCGATCTCAACTACACGACCAATGAGGCGGTTGAGCGCGATATCCGGTATGCCATGAACAATGCATTCGGGTTCGGCGGGCACAATACCGTGCTCATCTTTAAAAAGTTTGAAGAATAGTGTGATGTTCCGGCGTCTGAAGGCGTATTTTCATAAAAGATCGCTCGACAGGACGTCTCTCGAAAAAATCATGTTCATCGAAAAGCTCATCGGAGATCTGGTTGATGAACCGGAACTGTATCTCAAAGCCCTCAGGCACCGGTCCAGCCTTATCGACGAAAGTCTCGACCACACCGAATCATACGAACAGCTCGAGTTTTTGGGCGACGCTGTTCTCGACCTCATCGTTACGGAACTGATATTCCGGAATTTCCCGCAGAATGATGAGGGATTCATGACCAAGCTGCGATCAAAACTCGTTAAGGAGCAAACCCTGGCCCGACTTGCCACTGAACTGGGCCTGCCCGAATTGATCGAAGTCGGCAAGCGTGTACGCGCACAGGGCATTGAAAAGAAAGAGAGCGTGCTGGCCGATATTTTTGAGGCGATTATCGGTGCAATGTATAAAGACAAAGGCTTCGACCGGACTTCCCTGTTTGTAATCGGAATCTATGAAAAGCATATTGACCTTGATTTACTGGCGGTGACGCACGACAATTTTAAAAGTATACTGCTCGAATACACACAGGCCGAAAAAATGAGTACACCCGACTACCGGGTAGTCCGGGAAACAGGTCCCGATCACAACAAAACCTTCGTGGTGAGTGTACATGTAAACGGAACGGAATACGGGCAGGGAGAGGGCAAAAACAAGAAGAGAGCAGAGCAGATTGCAGCTTCCGAAGCTCTGAAAAAGCTCAGGAAAATCTGAGAAAAAGCACTTTACCGTTCTTTCAGTTTACCTATATTAGATTGGCCGGGTCAACATTAACAAACAAACGTATCAGATTTTGAAGGTATCACCCAGCATGATTGAATTGTCGGACATTGACATTGAGAAAAAAGCTTTGTCATCGATCAATAAGATCGACTTTTCTGCACTCCGTTTCGGGGATGTGTTCTCGGACCACATGTTTGAAATGACGTACACCAACGGGTACTGGAGCTCGCCCAGGATTTACCCGTACGGCCCCATTACCATACATCCTTCCGCCAGCATCCTGCACTATGGGCAGGGGATATTCGAAGGAATGAAGGCCTTTACCTACAACGACGACCGGGTGAATATTTTCCGGCCTGACCGGCACTACCAGCGGTTCATCCGGTCGGCGGCCAGGATGAACATTCCTGTTGTACCTGAAGAGTATTTCATGAGTGCCATGGAGCGGCTGGTTGATATGGACAGAAACTGGGTACCCAAAGGTACATACAAGTCGCTGTACATCCGCCCGTTTATAGTGGCAACCGACGAATTTCTGGGGCTCAAAACTTCCGACACCTACAAATTCTACATCATAACCGGTCCTGTGGGCAACTACTATGCAGAGGGTATCAATCCGGTGAGCCTAACCACCATGCCCGAATATGTGAGGGCGGTAAAAGGCGGATCGGGCGAAGCCAAAGTGCCGGGTAATTACGCCAACAGCATCTATCCGGCCTGGCTGGCCAAACAGAGGGGCTATACTCAGGTTTTGTGGCTCGATGCGCTGGAGCATAAATACGTGGAAGAGGTGGGTTCCATGAACATCTTTTTTGTGATTGACGATACCCTGATAACCGCTCCCCTCACCGGAACCATACTGCCCGGAGTGACCCGCGACTGTGTGTTGTATCTGGCAAAGCAGTGGGGGATGAACGTTGAGGAGCGTCCGATCAGCATCGATGAACTCATCGGTGCGGGCAAGTCGGGCCGGCTTACGGAGGTATTCGGATCGGGAACAGCCGCAGTGATTTCTCCGGTCGGCCACATTCACCACGACGGGCAGGAGATTGAGCTTGACCGTGAAAAAATGGGTCCCGTTGCCCGCAAAATGTACGATACTATAACCGGAATCCATCACGGAAAAGTGGAAGATCCCGCCGGTTGGTGTCATTTGATGTAATTTTCCCGTCATGGGAAACAGGTAATTACGCCCCTACTGGGTTGCACTATTATGAAGGTGACACCGATAGTGCTGTTAGTATGCATCGACTTCGTGGTTCGACTACACTCCGCATCGCTTCGTTGTGCTCACCACTGCGCTCTTTTAGCATGACATTGGGTGTTGTGCTCCGTTGCACCTTCGGCTTCACTGTGTTTCGCTCAGGGCTGCACTCAGTATGGCGTTTGGGTTTTGCCCTGCTATGACATTTTGGGATTAATTGTTGTCCTGAAAAATTTTATATTCTATGAATAATGAAAGCGTACACAAATCTTGTAAAACGGGTTCTTGAAAACGGTGTCAGAAAGCACAACAGGACCGGTACGGATACCATCTCTTCGTTTGCCGAGTTCTACAAGGTGGATCTTGCCGAAGGTTTTCCGCTTCTGACCACCAAAAAAGTCATTTTCCGGTCGGTCATCCTCGAACTGCTCTGGTATCTGAGAGGTGAGGATCATGTGCGCTGGCTGCGTGATGAAAATGATTGTCATATCTGGGATGCCTGGGCTGATGAAGACGGTCATGTAGGGCCGATCTATCCCGTTCTGTGGAGGCGATTTCCCTATCCAGATGAAGAGGAGATCCATCTTGAAGGCGACGGCGGCCTGATTGAACAGAACCGGACGCAGGTCAGGGAGTTTGACCAGATCCAGAATGCCATTGATCTGCTCAAAACCGATCCGCACAGCCGCAGGATTGTGGTTTCGGCGTGGCACCCGGGGTTGTTGCCCCAGATGAATCTGCCGCCATGTCATATCCTGTTTGTGTTCAACGTGGCTAACGGCAAGCTGAATTGCCACCTCACACAGCGCAGTGGTGATATTGCACTGGGTATTCCTTTCAATCTGGCCTGCTATTCGGCCCTTACGATGATCATGGCAAAACAGGCAGGACTTGAGCCAGGAACCTTCGCCCATACAATCGTGGATGCGCATATCTATGTGAATCACGTAGACGGGCTCAAGGAGCAGATCAAACGTGAACCGTATCCTCTTCCAACACTTACCGTGGCCGACAAACCCATTGATGAGCTGACCCTGAGTGATTTTGAGCTGGCCGGTTACGAGCACCATCCGGGCATCAGGTTCGAAGTGGCAGTATGAAACTGGTCATCATCGTTGCTCACGACCGGAACCTGGTTATCGGCAAGGACGGGAAGCTGCCATGGCATATTCCCGAAGACCTGAAGCATTTCAAAAAAACAACCTCTGGTTATCCGGTACTGATGGGACGCGGCGTGTTCGAGGAGCTCGGCGAAAAGCCCCTGCCCAACCGGAAAAACGTCGTACTTACCAGCCGCCGCTACGACCAGGTGCCCCATTTCGACAGCATCAAAAATGCGCTGAACTATCTGCGCGATGAACGGGTCGTTTTCATAATCGGAGGCGGAGAAATCTACCGGGAGTTGCTGCCCATGGCCGACAGGATGATCATCACCGAGGTGCATGAACACTACGAGGGCGACACCTTTTTCCCCGAATACCGCCCGGAAATCGGCAAAACCTGGCTCGAAACCAGCCGCGAAGACCACGACGGCTACTCCTTCGTCGAATACGAACGAAGACAGTGACGGTGTATGAGCCTCCTTCAGGAGTCTGAAGCATGGACTGAGCCTGAGCACAGCGTAGCGTAGTCGAAGGGTGAAGTTGAAGGGTGAAGTTGAAGGGCGAAGTTGAAGGGTGAAGTGATAGACCTGGTGGAGCGGCTTATTCAGGGGGCATAGAATGCCCCCATGGCTTCAACTCTTCAAGGAGCCTGCTTCGCTCCGCTGCGCATGCACTCTTGAAGGTTTTCGCCATTTGCCTCTTGAAGGTTTTCGGCGTTGTTGGTATGGGTTGTAGCAGAAGATGGCGTTACGTTTGGTGCGCCGGAGCTTTTTTGGCCTTCACCCGTTTGTAGGTCAGGTACGACATGAACCAGATCACCAGCCACAGGGTGGCCGTAACCGGCCAGTTGAACACCGCGAGAACGATCACGTTGGTGGCATACAGCAGGTGGGAGGCCCACACCGGTACATCCGTAATCCGGCCTTTTATGAGCGTCTGCATCTGGTTCATCGATATGATGATGATTTTGGCCACCAGAAGAACAATCGTGTATCCGGTTACCACGTACTCCAGCCACTCCACGTGAGAAATCGCCGCAACGATGATGATGATGGTGACGAGGATATCGACAATGGCGTTTTTGATCCAGTACATAGATAGCTGATAAGCTGTTTGATGATGATGATGATGATGATGATGATGATGATGATGATGATGATGATGATGTGGGTTGCCGGTGTTGAATATAGCACTAAAGCTGTTAAACTGTCTATTCGATTGTCCATTTACGAGCAACTTCACTGATTCACGATTTCACATCGTTGAATGTAACACTTGCGATGCATGCTTTATGGCTGTTCGTGAGACAGGTTCAGGGAGGGGCAGATTCGTTATACGTGATGAATATGAACGGCCGGTTCAGGGCGGATATGTGTTCGTTGTTTTAAATCGTTTTATATTCACCTTAATTACGTTGAAACCAATTGTTAGTGTATGAAAAGGATGCTGGTTATTCTGTTGCTCTCGACCGTTACTGTAATTGGACGGTTCGGGGTAACGGTTGCGCAAAATGCGAATGATGAATTCAGGTTCTCCGGTATTGAGGAGCTGATGGCGGAGCTGAACCGGCTGGCCGGAACCGGGCTTGCAGATGAGGAATCCGGAGATCAGGCATCAATGCAGTCAGCAGCGTTAAACGAGCTGTACCGGGAACTTCGCGCGGAGGGTCACATCCCCTTTACGGAACAGGAACGTGTACTTTTCCTGTACAAAGGGGATGCAGACCGGGTACAATGGCGGGGGGACTTCAACCGCTGGGGTAACGGGGATGAACAGGCCGGTTCCGGGACACGGATCGGTGGTTCTGATATGTGGTATTATGAGCTGGATCTGCCCTGCGACGCCCGTGTGGACTACAAGATAGTTCTGAACGGCTCCGACTGGATCATCGATCCGGCCAATTCCGCGCTGCAGTGGGGCGGAGCCGGGCCGAACAGCGAGCTGGCCATGCCCTGCTACGACGTGCCTCAGGAAACCATTGAACGGTATGATATCGAGCGGGGAACCCTCAGCCCACCCTACACCTATCTGAGCAGTGAGCTGGGGTATGAGGTCACCTTTTATATTTACTTCCCTCAGGAGTACCGGGAAACCAGTGCCTACCCGGTAGTATACGTGACCGATGGTCATGAATACGCCGATGATAACATGGGGAAGATGGTTACCGTGCTCGACAACGCCATCGCCGACAGCCTCATCCCGCCGGTAATGGCGGTCTTTATCGATCCGCGCGACCCCTACACCGGCGAGAACCGGCGTCAGGATGAGTTTGTGATGAACCGCCGGTATGCGGCCTTCCTGGCCGGCGAACTGGTTCCGGGCATCGACGATATGTTTGCGACCAGCGCCTACGATGGCGACCGTGCCCTCATGGGTACCTCTTTGGGGGGCATCAATACCGCTTATACCGTGCTGAACTTTTCGCAGACATTCGGCCGGGCGGTAATCCATTCCCCGGCGTTTTGGATGGCGCCCGAACTGCTGGATGCCTACCGCAACTCGACCCGCCGCCCGGTATCGATGTACATCAGTGCAGGCACGATAAACGACGGACTGGAACAGGCCGCCGAATTCCGCGATATCCTCAGCAAAAATGTCTGGCACATGCGGTTTGAAGAGGTGAACCAGGGACATTCGTGGGGGCAGTGGAAAGGGCAGATATTGCCGGCACTGATTTTTTTCTGGGGCAAAGAGTAGTTCTCCCTTCATGCTGAGCTTCCCTTACGTCATGCTTGAGCGCAAGTCCGAGTTTTGCGAGGGCTGAAGTCGAAGCACGTGAGCAGTGCAGTGCAATGCTCATCTTCCTCCCAAGTTGGGGAGTATAAATCTCTCAGGGGGCTTTCGCGGGGGCTTTTTAAAAAGCCCCCATGCGTGCTTCGACTACGCTCCACTTCGTTCCACTGCGCTCAGAAGCATGACGTTGATAGCTCAGGCCTGCGCTTAGCACGACATAGTCTGATGTCTGATGTCTCACGTCTAATTATCAAATCGCCACATCTTTCATGTGTACGACGAAGGGTTTGACCACGGTCTGGGCGAGGGCGAGGATGTTTTTGGTTTCGGTGGCTTTCGAGAATTCGACGGCTGTTTTGGGGTCGTCGAGAATCCAGATGCTCTCGTTTTCGTATTTGTAGGCCTCGTTGCGGCTCTGGTCGAAGAAAAGATAGTAGGATACGGCATCGGCATCGTGGGGCAGGCCGTTTTTCCGGAGGGCGGCGGCAGTGAGGCCGGTGAGCTTTTCGCGGGTTGCGGCGTCGGTATCCTGGCGGGTGAAGGTGGTACGCAGGAACTTCCGGGAGAGGAAGCGCGTGCAGAGATCGGCCAGGATGGGATCCTCGTTGAACTGCCAGTATTTGATGGAGAGCAGCACGTCGTTGTCGTCGAGCAGGGTGTACTGCCGCAGCATATCGGGGGTGATGCCGCGTTTTGCCGACGGTTTTTTCCGGATGAAATACTCCAGTGCCGGCGACGGGAAAATCAGCTTGATGGCTTTGGTGTCGGCCATGTGGCGGACCCGCCTGAAGATGGACCTCATCAGCTTGTCGGCGCCCAGCACGGTTTTGTGCTGATACACCTGCATGTACATCAGCCGGCGCGAGGTGATGTAGTTCTCGATGGCGTAGATGCCCTTTTTCTCAATCACGATATTGCCCTGATGCACCCGCATGGTTTTGATGATGCGGTCGACCCCGATCGAGCCCTCCAGTACACCGGTATAGACGCTGTCGCGCTTCAGGTAGTCGAGGCGGTCGATGTCGAGCTGGGATGAGATGAGCTGGTGCAGAAATTTCTTGGGGTGGTTGTTGGTGAAAATGTCGATGGCCGTATCGAGGGCGCCGCCGAACTCCCGGTTCAGGTCCTTCATCAGGGCGAGGGTCATCATCTCGTGTTGAAAATCGCGGATGAAGGTCGATTCGAGCGTGTGCGAAAACGGTCCGTGGCCGATATCATGCAGCAGGATGGCGGCCATCATGGCCTCCACCTCGTTATTGTTGATGGTGGTATTCTTCTCGCGCAGGGAGGTAAGCACCCGCTGCATCAGCCCGAGGGCTCCCAATGCGTGCGAAAAGCGGGAGTGTTCGCCGCCCGGAAACACCAGGTAGGCCAGCCCCAGCTGCCTGATCCGCCGCAACCGCTGCACATGGGGATGGTCGATAAGCTTCAGGATGAGCCCCTTGGGCACGGAGATGAATCCGTGTATGGGATCGGTAAAGATTTTATAGAGTGTATCGGGCGTTGGCATGGATCGGACTCATAGGTGGATCGTAAGGTAAGCGAACCCGGCAAAATAGCAAAAAGCAAAAGGCAAAAGGGGGACTCCCGCCGGAGTCACTTCCAAACTCAACTGATCACCTGCTCCGAACATCACTGAATCGATTCATACAAACAAACACTTGTATTGTCACCATGTAAATTCTGCAGCCCAGGCTGGGCTGCAGAACACAACTCACCACGACGGGGTGAAGAAGCTCTCAAGTCTCAAGTCTGATGTCTGATGTCTCATGGCTTAATTCTCATAAAGTCGACTTTTGTATAGGAATATCCGGATTTTTTATACCTTAAATTCATAGGGTTCATCTGATCAAACGACTATGAAAAAAGGTTACCATCATCTCCGATTGTTGCAGGCATTATTTTTAGTCACCCTTTTGAGCTGTTTTTTATCCGGCATTGTTCAGGCACAGTGGTGGCCTGAATACTGGGTGGATGAACTAAAACAGCGGATGGTGGCCGATGTTCAGCTCGACCGCGAAGTTCCCATCCGTGCCGGACTTGAGATCCAGATGTATGACAGCTACTACTCACATCCCGAGGATGACTATTTTTTGGACTATCCGGAGGATATCAGCCCCGAAATGACCGTCAAAGCCGTCGATTATCTTGCAGTCACCTCTTTTGGAGATTTACCGGTTCAGGGCGTACTCCGCAATCTGTCCGATCATCTGATGGGTCCCCGCTCGTACCTTCCGGTGTGGGTTGCCCTGTCGTTTCCGCCTCAGAACCGGGGATCACTCCCGTTCACATTGACCATGCATTTGCCGGAACGCAACCTGATGTGGACATCCTTCACCCTGAATCGCAACGATCTGCCCGGATCGGGTGTAACACGTCTTGACCTCGACTATTTAACCGGCAGTACACATTTTATTGATCCGGCGGATGTGCGGACGGCGGTTCTGGCTTACCTGACGCAGTTCCCGGCAGAACCGGATAGTCCGCGTGTAACCCACAGGCAGCTTCTGAACCATCTGAAGGCGTCTTTCTCTGCCATCGTGGACATCAGATCGGAGATGCATACTACCCGGTCGGGCCCGGTTCCGGTCCATTTCGTGTCGGAGCTGTCGCGGCCCGACGGGCAACCGTTCTCGGAATCCGTTACCATGCGTGTTGATGCCGCAGCGGAGGGAACCAACGGTTCACCGGCCCGTGGATATCGCCTGGTTCTCGACTATGAAGGAGGCTTGAGTGTGTATGACTATCCGGACCTGGCGGATCTGAATGAACAAATTCTGACCCGGATCGGTGAATTTGAACCATCCGAAAGCGTGTGGAAGGAATTCATGAACCAGAGCCTTGAACAGATCGAAACAGTAACGGGTTCAGCGGCGAAGTTTATCAGTTTCTATATGGATGGCAACTATGGCCGGAACGATGTGGAAATCCGTTATCTGTCGGGGAAAGGCATACCCATGTACGGCAACGGCTCACTGTATACCGGCTATGAACTGGTATTCGATTCGCTGGAGACCTTTTTCGGGCATTCAGTAGCGTACAGGCTTGAATTGGCCGATTTTTACCTCGACACCGAGATTGAAATGCCGGAACCGGAAGTCATGGCCGATACCCTGATCAGCCAGGCACTGAATCCTGCAGCCCCGCTCAGACGGTTTGAAAATGAAGCCATGCTGAACCGGTATCTGAATGCGGTAGGATATAATTACGGCTCGTTTAATTACTGGGAATATATGTACAACGGGTCCACATCATCCGAAATATCGGGCATAGACAATCACGGGAACGCTTTCCATCATACCCTTGAAGGAGTAGCAGGTACATCCGGCAAATTTACAGAAGGTCCGGGCGTACCGGCCGTAATCCGTTTACTGCAGAATTATCCGAACCCGTTTAACCCTGTTACCCACATCACCTTTGAAATCGACCAGGCGCTGGATGTTTCGCTGGATATTTTCGATCTGACCGGCCGGATAGTGGCACAACCCGCCGCCGGCATGCACGACCAGGGCGTACACATTGTCCGGTTCGATGCCTGGAATCTCGCCAGCGGCGTCTACATCGCCCGCCTGAAGGCCGGCCAAGAGGTTAAGCTCGCGAAGATGGTGCTGGTAAAGTGATTGCGCCCGTCACCCTGAGCGGGTAATATCGTCCCTGCGGGGCTACACGATTTTGGAGGTGACACCGATAGTGCTGTTAGCAAGCTTTGAATTAGGGAACAAGTGAACAATTGAACATGTGAACGTCGAAGTGATTAGTGGAGATGTCACTCGTAGCACAATTCCGTGCGAAGCGAGGAATGAAGTCGAAGGCCGTGGGAGGCTTTCAAAGCCTCCCTGGGGCGTACAGTTCTGAATATTATCCTTACCATATCTACACTAAATGGGGGGACTCCCGTCCCCCCACGCCCTTCGACTTCGCCCTACGGGCTGTGCTCAGGCTGACGGTGGGGCTTCGCTCCGGGCTACGCTCTGACGTTGGGGGTTAGCCCGGCGTCAGGATGTTTTCGATCCGGTGGCTGATGTCTTGCAGGTGGATTCGGGTGGCGCGGTCGGTGGTGCGGGTGGCGGCGCGGTCAACCCGGGTTTTGAGGGTGGTGAGTTCGTGGCGGACGAGGGCTTTTATGTCGCTGCTGACGACGCTGCTTTCGGTGCTTTCCATGATGCTATGGAGCTGGCTTACATAGGTGCGCTGAAGGTTTCTGCGGTACACACCAATGGCGCCGCTGCCGGAAAGTTCGCTCCAGATGCCTGTGCGCACGTCGGTCAGCATTTCGGATACGGTGTAGGCATCACTCCCGCGGAAGGCTTCATCCTCGATCAGGCGGATCATGCGGTCGCTGCTGAGAAGGGACGAAAGCTGGCGTCCCTGAAGGGTCTGTATGCGCTCGATGGCGCCGGCGTGTTCGATGTTTCGCAGGATGGCGGGGTCGAGCAGCCAGGCGGGCGTGGTGAAAGCGTGTTCGTTCATGAACGCCATCGCCTTTTTCTGGTACTCCTTCGGGACCGGTTGGTAGATATCTCCGTGCTGGTCTGATGCCATCCGCTCGAAGTAGACGCCCCCGATATTGGTGATCACATGGCCCACATAGCGGTTCCAGACACCGATCAGCTCGCCGTATATCTCCTCAAGGTCGTCGTAGCCGCGGCCGGGCGTGGAGGTCCATGCCACCAGTTCGGGAACCACGCGCTTCAGGTTC
>JBLRWO010000040.1:0-32370 GCA_047921215.1 Cyclonatronaceae bacterium
GATTCCTTCGTTGAACGGGTTAACCGAAATATTAAGAAGAATCCCGTAATGATTGGTTTCGGCATCCGAAATCACGACAGCGCCATGGCTATCTCAAAAAAAGTCGATGGTTTTATTGTAGGCAGCGCCCTCATTGATAACATCCGATCACATTATCCTGAAAAAGGATGGAAAGATTCTCTGTTTGATTTCGTTAAGGAACTGAAACACGGCTAATAATCACGAAAATAGTCATGAGGATGGTGGACGGATCAGATTCACAGTATCAGTCAACTTTGCCTTTATTTTAGTATAATAATCTCATCCCGTCTATGAGTCCGGAATATGGCTAATTCAGTGCAATGATCATTGAACTGGATCATTAAACTATACCGGGACCCGATAAATCCTTTTATTACTTTTTTAATTAACAAACAGAACTAACAGAAACCCGGTTATTTCCGGATGTTCACAGAACCGGATAACCAAAACACACAACCGGCAAACATGCGATATGCTGCTTTCTTATTGATATTATCTGCAATTCCCGTTCTCTTATCCTGCGATACCGACTACAAACCTGCTGCACGGGGCGCTAATTCGGAAATTCTGGTGGTTATGGACACCACGCAGTGGAACAGTGCCACCTATGTTGCCCTGCAGGAGACCTTTGGCAATATGATACTTACCATGCCCAGGCCGCAACCGCGTTTCGACCTTCGCTTTACGGGCATTCGTACCAATCGTGATTTTGAGAACATCAAGCGGCATAAAAATGTGATTATCGTAGCTACAATTGATGAGGAGACCATTGTGGGCCAGCTTATGCGGGGTATTCTCAGCGAAGACATCAAAGAGCGTATCCGTAGCGGTCAGAATTTTGCGTTTCCGCTGCGCGACCGCTGGTACCGCGACCAGTGGGTTCTGTTCCTTTCCGAAAACTCGGATGAGGAACTGGCCAGCAGGATCATCAATGCAGAACAGCGCCTGGTCTTAAGCCTGGAACAGGTGGAACTGCAACGCTGGACATCGGAGGTCTACCGCCGGGGTGACCAGCCCGAAATATCTGAACAACTCTGGGAAAATTACGGCTGGACAATGCGTGTGCAACACGATTACAATATTGGTGCCGATACGGTAGGTTTTGTTTCCATGCGGCGATACCTGCCCGATAATGACCGCTGGATATGGATTTCATGGAAAGATAACGTGCGCAGCATCGACCATATTGATGAACAGTGGATCAATGCACGACGCGACAGTCTGCTCAGACGGCACATCCGTGGTTCAAGGGGGGATTCATACGTAATGACCGATTACCGCAGACCAATTCAGACACGTACCACCACCATCAACAACAAATTCACCTGGGAGACACAGGGTATATGGCGCATGCAGGGAGATGCCATGGCGGGCCCGTTCGTCAACTACACCATGTATGATGAGGCGCTTGACCGGCTTTACATGGTTGAATATGCACAGTTTTCACCACGATTCCCCCAGCGCGATTTCCTCTACCAATTCAAATCGATGATACGCACATTCCGCTCCGATTCTACCTTCAATATCAACAGCTATCCCGATTTTGATCCGTTCACACAGGTACTATCAGACTGAGAACGATTGGATGACCGATATCATTTTTTGAAGGATGCTCTTGTTGAGCGCAAAACAAAGGACCGGTTCAGAGATCTGCACACGGTACCTCACGGGAATACTGTCCTTAACTTCTGCAGCAACGATTATCTGAACCTGGCGGAACATCCCTCGCTAAAGTCAGCTGCAATTAAATCTGCCGGGATGTACGGTACCGGAGCGACTGCATCCAGGCTGGTGAGCGGAAATCACCACTGGCATGAGCAACTTGAATCGAACCTGGCCGGATTCTTTGGATATGAAGCGGCACTGCTGTTCAATTCCGGCTTCCAGGCCAACATCAGCATTATTCAGGCATTGGCAAACAGGGATACTGTACTTCTTTACGACCGCCTCAATCATAACAGCCTGATTCAGGGAGCGAGACTGAGCGGTTCTAAACTGCTGCGATATCACCACTGTGATGCCGGCCACCTGAAAGAACTGTTGCAAAGGCAGGATGTGCAGGCCGCTCCGAGACGGATTATTGTGAGTGAGTCGATCTTCAGCATGGACGGCGACCGGGCACCCGTCAGCACCCTCATTCAACTGGCCAGGGAATATGATGCTTTACTGATGATTGATGAGGCGCACGCCATCGGAATAACCGGCAGCGAAGGGCAGGGGCTTGCAGGTCGAAGAGATGGTATCGATATCTATCTCGCCACTTTCGGCAAGGCTGCCGGCGGATTCGGGGCTTTCGTGTGCTGCAGCCGGTTAATGCGTAACTATCTGATCAATTTTGCCTCCGGGTTTATCTATTCCACGGCTCTGCCACCGGCAGTTACCGCTGCTGCTCAGGCTGCTCTTGAACTTTTCCCGCAGCTCAGTGCAGAAAGGGAACATGTAAGCCATTGTTCGGCGCTGCTCATAGACGGGCTGAAAAAGGCGGGAATAGATACAATGGCATCCGATACTCACATTATACCTGTGGTGGCAGGAGATGAAAAAAGAACCCTTGCACTCACCGAAGCACTCAGAGAGCAGGGCATTTACGTGGTGGCCATCAGACCCCCAACCGTGCCAGACGGCAAGTGCCGCCTTCGGATCTCCCTTAAGGCATCACATACCCGCGGGGATATTACACGTTTGATTACAGCCTTTGAGAACTGGTACCATGAAAATCAGTGAAATCCATTTCTACCACGGATGGGGTTTTAATGCCGATTTCTGGAAAGACTGGGTCCGTATGGCATCCTTTTCGCGCTACCACATTTACGACCGGGGGTATACCGGTAACCCGCACGGTTCGCAGGATTTCAACGACGACTCCGAATTACGGATAGTGGTTTCCCATTCTTTCGGCCTTCATTTTATACCGGAGGATGCGATCCGGCAGGCAAGTCTGGTAGTAATCATTGGCGGGTTTGAACAGTTTCATCCCGAAAATGACCGGATTTCCAAAAAAAAGCTTGCCCGGATGATAAACCGCTTCAGTGAAATGCCCCTTACCGTAATGACCGATTTCTATACTAACTGCATGTACCCCGAAAAGCGGATTATGGACAGTCCGGATAAGCTCAAACTTGATCTGCTGGGTGATGACCTCAGGTTTCTCAATCAGAGCAGGCTGTCAACACTGGATGCTCTCAGAGAAAGACGGGTGCTGCTATTCCATGGCATGGATGATATCATTGTACCCTCTATACGTTCGCTTGCATTGCACACATCACTGCCCGGTTCTCGGCTCATTGAAATAGCACGGGCCGGACATATGATACCGCTGACACACCGGGATTTGATTTACAGAAATTTGACGGGAATAATTGAATCCGGTAATAGTGTATAAAAATAGTACCAGTTCGTTAACAGCCTGGCAGAACCGGCTGCCATTGTGCTTCAAATCGTGCGGATAATCCCTATTTTTGATTCATGAATACCAAGAGCAAACTCAGTGGACAGGAAGTTATCCGGGCTTTTTCTAAAAAATCAGGCAGTTACACATCCTGGGCAGAATTTCAGAAAGAGGCTGCTGGCCGGCTTTCTGGGTGGCTTCCGGATAAATTACCCGGGCAAATACTCGAGACCGGTGCCGGTACAGGTTTATTTACCCGATACCTGATCAGGAAATATCCCGATATACCCATCCTAGTTACCGACGCATCGAAAGAAATGCTGATAGCCTGCAGGCACGAACTTGGCAGATTGTTTCCGGACCTGATCAGTAACGGTTTTGATATCAACACCCAAATGGCCAGATCAATTACTTTGTCTCCGGGCATAGCTGATTGCGATACCGTGGCTGCTTATACAGGTAGTAGTGCAGACAAAAGTTCAAAACGGGATCTCCGATTTTTCGTTTACAACCCGGAAAAGGAGGGTCCACACACTTTGAAGCATCACCTGGTTGTATCGGCGCTTACCGCTCAGTGGTTCAGTGATTTCAAGAAAGGGATAGCTGCACTTGCAAACTCTGTATCAGACCGGGGACAAATCATTTTTTCATACCTCACTAACAGCAGCTTTCCGGAATGGTCAAACAAATGCTCCGAACTGGGTATTCCATACACCGCCAACAGGTTACCCGATGCAGAAAGTGGCAGTAATGTTCTAAGATCTATGGGTTTTGATGTCAAAAGCAAGAATATCAGTATCACAATCGGATATGCTTCGGCAATCGACTTTTTCAGGAGCCTCAAAATGACGGGAGCTTCAACACAACTTGGCGGGATCAGTAACCGTCCATCAGATATGAAACGACTGATATCGGCAATAGAGCTGACGGATAACAGGGTTTCCCGGACGGAGAAAGTCTTTATTACTTACAACCTGGATATAGTCACAGGATTCAGGTAAGCATAAACAGACGGGAATTAACAGCAATGAATGGTTTTTTTATTAGTGGTACAGATACCGGAACAGGCAAAACACTGATTTCTGCAATGTTGCTGATGGCAACAAGGGGGAGGTACTGGAAACCGGTACAAAGCGGCATCCTTAATGGAACCGATACCGATACCGTAAGAAAGCTGACAGGTCTCGGCGATATGCATTTTGAAGCGGAAAGCTACATGCTGAAACAGCCCCTGTCACCTCATCATTCATCCCGGCTGGATAACATCCGGATAGAAACCGGACGATTAATTGAAGATTTTAAGAAAATTAAAACACGCGTTAAGAACCCTGACACTCTTTTTAATATTGTTAATAATACGTCTAAATTATTGATTATTGAAGGCGCTGGAGGGTTGCTGGTACCATTAAATGATCACGAATTTGTAATAGATTTTGCCAGGGAATTAGATTTTCCCGTAATTCTGGTGAGCCGAAGTACACTGGGGACCATAAATCATACTTTACTGAGCCTGGAAGCACTGAAATCCAGAAACATAACCGTAGCCGGTGTTGTGATGAGCGGGCCGGAAAATTCCGGGAACAGAACTGCAATTGAAACCTTTGGCAGGGTAAAAGTTCTTGCCGAGATTCCTGTACTTGAAAATTTGACCAAACAGGATCTGATACTATTCGGAACCCGTATCATAGAGTCACTCCGGATTCCGGAATAGAAAATGACGGAAAAAAGAGCGGACTGTGCCTTGCCGTTGATTTTTCCTGATCGTTGATAAACTTTATTTAAAATATATTTGGGATTTACAGTCCGAATTCAGAAGAGGTGGATAGTATACAGGTACCCAAATAATCAATCAGGGCAGCTTACGATCAGGACATTGGCAGATTCATGGTTGTTGGGTGTCGTACTGATTAACTTTACATAATATAAATTATAGAACTTTTGGATGTACCGGCATCACTCAGTGTGATCCATCTACTCATTCGATTCCAAAGCCGGCCACTTTTGATTGTGCGCCGCCTCCGGACCCGTCAGCCCTTCAAGGGCCTTTCATACTTAGAACAGCGAGCTTTCTGTTATACAGCAGGAACAGACCCATAACAATTCCCCATTGCACAAAACACGTGGCTACCGAATATGGATTAAACGGATTGTACCATGAATCGGGAGCAAATTCAAATGCACTTCTGAGTATCCACCACCCCAGCAAAATGACAACCTCAACCGGAATCACATATTTAATGATGAAATCAAATACCCTGTTTAGACGGATATCATGGTCGCTGATGTTAATAAGCCTGGTCCTGAACTCCATAACATCATACTTAATAAGACAATAGGCTATAAAAGAACCGGAAATCATAAGACCCAGTCCCCAAACGAAATCCTGATTGGCAAAGAATTCAAGCGACATGGCCGAAGGAAGGCCCATTATAAAACCGATTGAACAGATCATAATAGTGGCCAGACGCCTTGAAATGCCCATATCAACGAACAATTTGGTTGCCAGCTCAATCATGGAGATCAGGGAACTGAAAGCCGCAAAGGTTAAAGCAAGAAAAAACATGATTGCAAAGGCTCTTCCGCCGGGAATCTCAAGAAAAAGCTGGGGCATCCAGATAAATGTTAGTCCTGTTGAAGCCGGCCCCGATGTTTTCATCACATCGAGAATTTCCGGATTGGTCATCTGCTGAGCCCCGAGTATGGCAAAAACCGTTGCAAATATGGTGATGGCCGCCCAAAGGGATACCATGTTATTTCCAATTCCGGTCTGAAAGGCGCTTTTAACCACTCCATCGTTTCGTCGCATATACACCGCATAGGTCAATATCAGTCCCCATCCCGCCCCGGTATCCCAGGCATTTTGAGTCAGCGCCTCAAGCCAGACTGTGGGCTGCCCCAGCGACGACCAGTCAGGGGTAAACAGGTAGGCAATTCCCTCATAACTGCCGGGAAGTGTAATCGCTCTTATTCCTGAAACGACCAGTATAAGCAACAGCGTTGGTATCAGAATCATATTAACCCTCTCTATTGCCCGTATACCATTAATTACGATAACTCCGGCAACAAAGATGGCGATAAAGTGAAAAAGTGACGGCATCATGCTTCCCTGGAATGAATCCCAAATTACCATGGCACCCGCAACATCACCAGGCAGCGGATTGGAAGCTGTTGTGAGAAAGTAGTATATACACCAACCGGTAACCACACTGTAGTAAAACATGATAGCAGTTGCCACAAATCCAATGAATGCACCCATCCAGGCAAATTTTTCACCAATCAGTTTTACAAATGCCCCGATGGTACCTTTCCGTCCCGCCCGTCCAATAGCGTATTCAGCAATGATGAGGGGTATCGACCACAAGAACAATGCAATAACCCAGGCAAAAATGAAGGCCCCCGCCCCATCGTCGGTACCATTTTGAGCAGCTATTCGCGGAAACCGCCAGATATTTCCTGTTCCAACCGCAATTCCAAGTACGCTTAAAATCAAGCCCAGACGGCTTTTGAAAACCGGCCTTACAATGTCGATTCCACTCATGCTGTAAATCTATAAGTTATTGTTGTTCAATTAGTTTTTAGATCTGACAAGATATATTATATCATATTTTACTCAAAAATATTCTGGACTGATTGGCGTTATGTCTACCATGCCGGTCTACCGAACCGGCAGGATGCTTCCTGAGGGTACGAATTTTACAACGGTTATTTGTCATTTTCGTGAAATAATAATCCGCATCTATTACTTCTTTTACAGTGCCAGCATCGTTATTTTTGAACTTTTGCCTTTTATCGGGTTCATTTCCGAGTCCGGTATAACTACCTAATAAAAAGCTGAAATGCAACGAGATCATAAGACGATAAACCGGCTGCTCGCAGGCCTGATTTTTGCTATTGCGTTCATTATCTATTTTCTGACCATTGCCCCGGTGGCAAGTTTCTGGGATCCGGCCGAACGCATTGCATCTGCACACTCCCTGCAGATCCCCCACCCTCCCGGAACACCCTTCTATTTGCTTCTGGGGCGTCTTTTTGCAATGTTTGTATCTGCAGAGTATGCATCACTTAGCATCAATATGATGAGTGCAATATCATCCGCTCTTACTGTGATGCTGCTTTATCTGATCGTTATCCGCATGATTCGTGCTTTCAAAGGTCATCCCGATACCTACAGTTTATATGATCGCTTTGCCGCTTATGCCGGTGCTATGATCGGTGCACTCGCTCTGTGCGTATCCGATAGTGTCTGGTTTGTAAGTGTTGAGGCTGAAACCTACGCGATGTCACTTATGTTTACGGCTCTGGTCGTATGGCTCTCACTACGCTGGGCCGAAATCCATGACAAACCGGGTAACGAACGCTATCTGGTACTCATCACATTTTTGTTTGGTATCGCTTTCGGAATTCACCTGCTGAATTTGCTTGCTATCTTTTTTGTTGGCCTGATAGTCTATTTCACGAAATATGAATTCAGTATTCCCTCATTCCTGGTCGCAAGCGTTGCAACAGTTGGTGCATTTCTGCTCATTTTTCCGTTCACAATCATCCAGCTGCCCACTCTTGCCGGTCAATTCTCCTATCTGACGGGAGGCCTTTTCGGTCCTGTGGCTTTCTTTATGCTCGTTGTGGCCCTGCTTGGCTTTGGTCTCTATTACACCCAAACGCGGGGATACCGGATTATAAATCTGTTGCTCCTGAGTTATACCTGCATTCTAATCGGTTTTTCCAGCTATACCCTGATTTATCTCAGATCCATGACCAACCCGCCGATTGATCAAAATAACCCCGACAATGTTGACAGGTTCATCAGTTATATGAAACGGGAGCAATATGGTCAGGCCCCTCTTTTCACAGGCAGCAGCTTTAATAATGAAATAGGTGATATTGACCGCAGATCAACCAGGTTTTTCCCGAGGCGTCATTCCCCCGACGGGCGCCACAAAGAGAAGTACGCCGAATACAGCAGCGACTGGTCCTTTTTCTGGAATTATCAGCTTGGGCATATGTACTTCAGGTATTTTAACTGGAATTTTATCGGCAGAAGCAGTGATGTACAGGATACTCCCTCCCTCCTTCGATATGCATTCAGTTCCGACCCGCCGCATGCTGATAATCCCGCCCACAATAACTACTGGTATCTCCCGTTTCTGCTCGGTTTTCTGGGTCTGCTGTATCATTTTACAGCCGACTGGAAGCGTGCGTTCAGTGTACTAGTACTGTTTGTTGTCACCGGTATTGCAATCGTAATTTTCCTGAATCAGACACCCTTTCAGCCACGGGAGCGTGACTACTCATACCTTGGCAGTTTCTTTGCATTCAGCATCTGGATTGGTCTGGGTGCAAGTGGCCTTTTGTTTATGCTCAAGGATCTTCTTAAGGAACGGGTGGCTCTGGCAGCGGGTGTTGCTGCCCTTTTGCTGATTCTGGTGCCTGGCCGTATGATGCAGCAGAACTGGTTTGATCACGACCGCAGTAAGAACTATGTGGCACCTGACTATGCCTATAATCTCCTTAATTCAGTTGCTCCTTATGGCATTCTGTTTACCAACGGCGATAACGATACCTTTCCCCTGTGGTATTTACAGGAAGTTAGGGGTATTCGAACCGATGTAAGAATCGTTTGCCTGAGTTTGCTGAATACCGACTGGTATATCGATCAGATGAAAAACCGCTGGAATCATGAAGCACCGCCGGTTCCTATTTCTCTTACTGATGAGGAAATTCGTCGTGTAGAAGACAAATACCGTTTCCAGAGCGCTTCCGATTTCTGGAGGCCACGAGAAATTTCCGTACCCGTAGATAAGGATTATCTTCGATCCATCTTTGAGGAGCCCGCTGCCGGTGAAACAGGTGATATCTCACCACAACTGGTTGCCGGTCCCGAAGCATTCCGGCCTGAAGGGGTTCATCTGCCGGAACTCGGATTCGGAATGCCGGTCGACTCGCTCGATAATGAGGTTCGCTGGTTTTATGAAGGCAACATGCTCGCCCAGGATGCAGAGGGTAATCCGATCTACTACACCCGCGTGCAGGACGATCTCGTTCTTGATATCATCCGGACCAACAACTGGGTACGTCCTGTTTACTTTGCCATTACCGTTTCACGTGATGCACAACTCAATCTCGCACCGTACCTGCGCCTTGAGGGCAAAGCGTTCAGGCTTGTACCCGTCAGAAGCGATGTGAGTTACGGTTTACTCGATCCCGTAATTCACGGTGAACGCCTGAGCAGGTTCCGCCTCCGGGAGGTCAACAACGAAAATGCCTATTTCGATGAAAATACCAGGAGAATGCTTGACAATTACCGGACAGTAATAACCCGGCAATCCTCGGCATTTATGGAGCTGAATCAGCCCGACAGTGCGTCTTACTGGTTGCGGTGGGGCGAAGATCTCATTCCGTTCACCTCAATACCAGGCGACCGCAGTTCCAGGATTACCTATGCTTACCGGTACGCACAGGCCAACGATATGGAAAGTGCCCTGCGACTGGCTGCTGTATCGAAAGAGCAGGCATTCAGCAGTCTCAGACAGGGTATCGATCGACTTGACCGTCTTGAGGATCAGATGGCCGATCTCAGGGCACAAGCCGGATCGCCGTCTGTAAGAACCAATGTTTCAAGACGCCGTGCCATCGAAAACGAACTGCGCAGTCTGAACAACCGCATACAGGAATATTCAATGGATTTATCGTACGATAACAGCCTGTTACTGGTCATACAGAGAATTCATTTTATGGACGGAAACGACGAAGAAGCCCTCAGAATGGCTGAAGAGGTAACCACCATGACAACCGGAAGAATCACCTTCCCGACCACGGCCGAAGACAGCCGTATGCGGGTGGAACGTATCTTTGGGTCTTAGCTGTGCTTTAATTCCACTGAAACCCTTACTATATTGAAGCAAAACCAAATCCAGATTCAAAAGGCATGATTCAGGAATTCACAAAAGAGAATCTCGACAGTATTGCCGAGGTTTTGGGAACCCGGTACAAAACAACCGGACAGGTAGCCCGTTTTGAAGTGAGTAATCAGAAAACCGAGAACCGGCTCGTAATCGAAATCCATCTGGGATTGGACCTTGAAGGAGGGAAAATAAATATGGTTTCGGTCTATTCTCATGGTACTTTTTTACAGCTTCATAACTGCACGGGTTTTATAGCCAGCGACATTCTGCACCAGGTCACCTTTTTCGGCAAAAATGACAAGCGTACAACAGGTTTGATCATAGAACAGGAAGGCGGATGCAGTCTGTATGCGAATGTTGATGAATCACTTATGTCAGGTGATTTTACCAAGCTGCCACCCGAACTAATGATGTGCAGTGTGGCGCTATCCCTCACTGAGTCCATTGATACTGAAGGTTTTACCTTTGACGAGTAATCCGGCTCCTGAGATCGTATTACTGAATGAATCAGGCTGCGATATTCCGGTATCCGATGCTGATATCACAGCGATTACCGATGCAGTTTGCACAGGTGAAAAAGTCAGTTTTCACCTGATTGAAGTAGTTTTTGTAGATGAACAACAGATTTCAGAACTCAACAAAAGGTATCTGGGCAAAGAATATGTTACCGATATCATCACCTTTCCCTATTCACCGGCCGATCAGACCAGCGATATCGAGGTAACATTAACCTGCTGTGCCCGGCGAATAGATGATCAGGCACAGGAACTCGGTACGAACAGAAGGTCTGAGTATTGCAGGGTCATTATACACGGTTTACTTCATGTATCGGGTTATGACGACCAGTCTGAGAACGACTCGGTTATCATGAAAAACAGAGAAGATTATTACCTTGATTTGTTAAATTTAGACTGATGAGAACCAACGTAATCGATATAATCATACAACTAATGCGCCAGGTTCATATTGGTGAACCAATCGATAGCATAAGTACTGAAAAGTTCAAAGGGTACGACAAATCTGAAGTATCTGCCGCCTACTCATGGATTCTGCAGAAACTGCAGTCGGGCGATTTAACTGAACGCATCAGATCCCGGGATACGGGAACACCCCGCCGTATTCTGCACTCGGCAGAGCGGGTTGTAATAACGCCTGAGGCCCACGGTTATCTGCTTGAAATGGAAATGCTTGGACTGATCGATTTCAAGCGCATGGAGTACATCATTGAACAGTCCATGCTTCATTCCATTGAGCGTGTGAACCTTGATAAAATCAAAGAATACGTAAGCCGTTATGCTTTCGATTCCGATATCAGTAAAGGTAATCAGTCGGTTTATTTGCAGGGCAATGAGTCGATTAACTGATCTTTTATGATAAGAGGATGCAGATCAGCTCGCTGCTAATTGTAGAATCACCCACAATTGCCACCATCATCGATGGATTCCGACTGCCGGGTGTCGAAGTGGTTGCGACTGCCGGTTACAGCTGGAAACCAAAACCCGATTTTAGCAAAGGTACACTGAAAGGAACAGCCAGCCCGAAACTTCTGCCCTTCAGAAACCGGATCCGTTCGGCGGCAGCCCGGGCTTCAAGGGTTATTCTGGCTACCGATACCGATCCCTCCGGAGAATTTATTGCATCATGCCTTGCTGGCGAACTGAAGAACAGGCAGATTTTCAGAGGATATCTTAATCTGCTTTCACCACAGGGCGTTACCTCAAGTATAGAACAGGCCAATCCCTACCAGCCCGGGGCCACACATGCTCTACTCAACCGGCTGTACATCAATGCAAAACTGCTCCCCCGGTTACCACCTTTCATATCGCGTTCGGCCCGGGCCGAACCATCAGGAATAAAGTATTCACCACTATCTGTGGCGCTGGGTATACTCGCTTTGTACCCCTTCTTTTTATCGCAAAGAGGGTTTACACGGTTTATTGCGGATCAGGTGCACTATGTATCCGACAGACCCGTACCAGCGGTTTATGGCAGTGAAATCACTACCGGAATTGTTAGTGGTGATCCGGATTTTTATCATGTTATCCGCCCCTGGAATACCGGTAAATTCATCAGTAGTTACAGCAGTTACAACAAGTCAGTATATCAGACAGGGCATTTCAAGCGGGTTCAGAACACTCTGAACAGATTGTTTACAACAATATATGACGAAACAGGATCCGGGTTGATTACCTACCCCAGAACTCATGCTGCCGGTTATTACAGGGCTACCTGGCAACAGGAGTATGAAAGGCTGATACGTTTCAATCAGGCTGAGGCAATTCTGCCTGTTACTCTCTGGAGTATCACGCCGGATGAATCAGCACATGAAGGTTTACGGCCTTTGAATATGGGGATCGCACCACCTGATATACGTCCGCTGGTCAGGAAAAATATATTCGACGCCTATTCCTTGCTTTTCGAATCCACATCTGCAGCTTTCCGACAACCTGAAAAATCAAATACACCGGTGTATACAGATAATAATGGCCATTTAATTACCATTGATCCGTTTCCTGCCGGTATGACCAGAAACAGAAATTTATTTTCATCATCTGATCGCTCACAACCTTACTCAGAGTCAAAACTGTTGACCGCCGTAAGTTCGTTAGACGATTTGACTGAGTATTTAAGTCTGAACGCGCTCATGCCGGCATCTGCAACCGGATCAACACTCGATACACTAATTTCTGACGGCTGGATCAACATTTCCGGTAACGATGTGCTTCCCGGATATCAAATGGAAAAGTTACCGGCTCTTATCAATAAAACCGATGATGTATTACATCTGTTGCAATTATTAAATGATAAATTGTCGCTGGCTGAACATCCGGCTGAACTTGATGATCTTATCAATCGTATGACCAGTCTTACCACCAGTGATTTTTAACAGTTGACCTGAACATGCATATATCAAATAATCCTGAAAACGAACCTGTTTCAGGGCACACTTCAGAACCTGCTGATGAAATCGCACCTGACATGTCTTCTTCAGATTTGAATACCGATACAGATATCGACCAGGAAAGCATCATCGCGGCCGTGTGGGGCCTGGTAGTTAAACACGCCGGAATGGACGCTGAGGAACCCGATCGGCTAGGCATTGCCAGTGTACAGCAAAAACCAGGACGGCCTTTCATACTCGGATTTCTCATGGCATATCCGTACATGCTTGTAATCCTGCTGGCTTTTTCAATGTTCTGGGATTTTGATGGCATCTCCTGGAATCTTTTCGGTAAAATCATAGTCGGGGAAGGATTGCTTCGTATTCTTGCGGTCAGCGGTCTTATCGGATTTCTGACCAACTGGATTGCCATAGAAATGTTATTTCGACCTAGAAGAAAGCATCCGTTGTTGCGTCAGGGTCTCATCCCCGCCCAGAAAGAACGTGTTGCCCTCCGTCTGGCAAATGCCGTATCCAAAGATCTGATCAATCCGGACCACATTCGTCATAAAATGACGCATGGGAAAGCCTTTATAAATGCACAAACCCGTGTTGGTCAATCAGTTGAGATGGTTGTAAACAATCCAGACTTCCGTAAGGATCTGAAAGGGGTGATCGGATTTCACATACGCGAAGCCATGTCAGATACTGAGCTGAGGGCTGAACTTAAGGAGGCTGCACAGGATCTCGTCAACGATGCACTGAAGGAACGTTTTTTTGAGCGTTTTGCCCTTCGAATATATACGGGCATCAGAGGCCGGGATACCGGTGAGATTCTCGATGATGCCATTACGGGCCTGACAGGAAACGAGCAGGTACTTTCTGATATCGTTGACCGCGTTCTGGACCGCATCCCTCCTGCTGTTGAGAGCGAAAGCGCCAATCTTCAGGATGCCCTTATCGCCATCATCTATCATACACTTGAGCGGGTTGATCTTCGGGCCATAGTTGAAGAAAACCTGAACCGGCTCGATGAAGAAAAACTTGAACAGATGATAAAAGGAGCTACTAACACCCAGCTCAACTATATTAAATATCTGGGTGCACTTATCGGCACAATCGGCGGATTCGTGATCTGGTCGCCACTGGAAAGTCTGGTTGTTCTCGGAGTGCTTTCTGCCGGAATATTCTCGGCCGACTGGTTATTACTTAAAATAAAACAGGATAATCAGCACTTCTGAGGATTGTCCTGTCTGAGTATACCCTCAACAAAGCTTTGTAACTGAATACCGGTATTAAAGCCGATTTCACAAACACCTACAGATCAGCCACTAACCCGAAATGTACCTTGCCGTTTGTAAATGAATCCTCTGCTGATATGGCATAACTGAACCGTAATTGCCCAACGGGTGTACGATAGGAAAATCCGAATCCTCCAGATTGAACACGTCCGGTAACACCGTTTCCCTCATCTGCATCAACGATAAGTCGGGGACGATGATACCAACCGGTAGTAGTAAAAACAAAGGCATAGCTGGTACGGTCTAACAGATAGCGGTACTCCAGGTTACCCCACAAGATCCGGGAAACCAGAAACTGATCCTCACGGTATCCCCGCACTGAATTTGCCCCACCCGTTCTGAACAGGTCACTTTCAGTAAATTCGGGACTCGCTTTAATAAAACCGTCGAGCGAGGGTGCAATAACCTGCCTCCGGAAAGGCATGTAGTATGGTCGGATAAAGCCGTATAACTCCTGCTGCCGGTAGTTCAGCCTGTTTGTATAGTCTGATGCCCGTTCATCGTCAATTCGTTTGTTTCCGGTTTCGAGTTCAATATGGAACTCAAACCCTGATGTTGGTACCAGTATATCATTACGGGTATCGGCACGCATGCCCACGCCGCCGAATATGGCCGTGCCATCAAGCACTCTAACAGGAACCAGCTGGCTCTTGTTCGATGATGATGCTTCCCTTCTTACCGAACCGAAAACTTCCAGCCCTCCGCCAATGGCGTACCCCGTCTCAAAACGGATATTACGAAGCTGATAGGTGGAGTCCTGCTGAATGAAACGGAACGACCCTCCTGCACTCACTGGTATACCAAACATCCACCGCTGCTGGAATTCACCCTGGAAACGGGTAGCCTGAGGCGACATCCGCTCATAGCGCAGGAAAATCATGCTCCCGTTCCAGGCTGCGTTCCGTATGCGAAGCATTCCGGTACCGGCAATATCACCTCCGCCGCCACCGGGATCAGGCACATAACCAAGCAACAGGTCCAGCACATTTGTGCGACGTTCACGCAGATCGTGCACCAGGTAGTAACGCCCATCACGCAGCATCAGACCGGGTTCATCGACCCTTTCAAACAGTCCGCTTTGCTGCAGGTTGCGCCTCACCTGACGCAGGGTCCGCCGGTCTGCAACCGCCGAATCAGGCAACGCCGTTATCCGTCCCAGATATTCCGGACTGTTTCTCTCAACGGTTGGAAACAGCTGCCCTGATATTACAACCTGGCGTCCTGTATCAATGATAAAATGCAGGTCAACCTCACAATCACGCGAAAAATCAGGTTCTCCGAGCTGAACCGACACAAGTATGTATCCCCTGTCTATATAGTATTCGCTCAGATTCTGTCTCTCAAGATTCACCAGGGCGGCTGAAAAGGGTTCGCCCGAACGTACGAGTCCCGGAGGCATATCAACCGTATCCCCGTTTATGCCATTTGCTACTGTCCTTTGTTCTCCGACTCCGGCTACGGATTGCCTGATATTTCCAATAGAGAAACGACACCCCGCTGAAGCATACAGCACACTCCTTTCCGTATCATCAGCTCTTATTACTGAATCGATTGCAGCCTGAAAATAACCCCGGTCGCCAAGATACATCAGCAGCGCCTGTTCGTGATTAACCCCTTGCAGCTCATGATATTCAGCCGGCGGTTGAACGCTGTTACCGTCTATAACCCAATCCACATCGGGTTGCTGGACGGGCGGTTGAGCGGCAACAGTAGCCGAACTGATCAGAATTGTTGCTGAAATGAAAGCAGGCAATGGTAAACAAGCGATACGCATATCGCCAATTTGCGGTTTATCTGAGGATATTCCGAACAAAATTAGGGATGGCAAAAGCTCCCTGGTGTACATCACTGTTGTAGTATTTCAGCTTTTCGCCAAAACGGGCAAGGCCCTCTTCAACACGGGCAAGTACATCCTGACTCAACGGATCAACACCCTTGCTGGCAAATGCCATCGACCACATGCCGGCCGGATAGAGCGGTATGAACGAAAGGTACATCTTTGAAACCGGGAAGAGCTCGTCGATTGCATCGAACAGTGATTTCATGCTTTCGTGGTAGCTGCCCACCCATGGACTCTCTGTCTGGGCAATCAATACTCCGCTATTACTCAGGGCATTATAGCACTTCTGGTAAAAATCCTTCTTAAAAAGGTCAACGGCCGGTCCTACCGGATCAGATCCGTCAATAATGATTACGTCGTATTCGCCATAGCGGCCGTCGAGATAGGTAAGACCGTTTTCATATTTGACGGTCAGGCGGGGATTGTCGAAATCGCCGATGCCGTGCATACATTCTTTTGAAGCCCTGACAACCGTTTCATCAATCTCAACCATATGGACTATCTCTACTGAGGAATGACGGAGCACTTCACGCGCCGAGCCGCCGTCGCCGCCGCCAATAATCAGAACCCGTTTCGGATCAGGATGGCTGAACAAACCGACGTGGGTCATCATCTCATGGTAAACAAACTCGTCTTTTTCACTGAGCATCACCATGCCGTCGATAGTCATGAGCCGCCCCCAGGTGTCAGTTTCGTATACCTCGACTAATTGAAATTCTGATTTTTCAGAAAAAAGCAGCTTTTCGAGACCAACAGTAAGCCCTGTTAGACCATTGTAATATTCATTGTAAATGATTGGCATGGCAGAAAATCCTTAATTCTGATACCAGAGAACCGCACCGGCAAAAACGCCACCACACTTCTGAACGACATGTTCAACACCGATGGTAAGTATCTCGCGGTACTTCCGATTGCGGTAGGCAAAGCCGTCTTCCACCATCTGTTTTACCACCTGTTCCACATATTCGAGCGGTTTTGCATCCTCAAATTCCATAATAAGACCCGGTTCATCCGGATTTTCGGGCAAACCGACCCCGATTGCCGCCGCAATGGTTTCCCCGATATTTGCCGAGGTATAACTGGCATATGCAACCGGTATCAGGGCACCTTTCGGGAGTTCTATTTTGGGTATCAGATTACAATTCGGTGGTATAATACTACTCATACGCACCAGGTTCGTATCGCCGATTCCCGCCTCCAGCAGCGCAAAATCAAATGCATTGAGCAGTGTGTTCCCGTCAGCTGCACCCTTAACAAGGCTGAATATCTGAGGGGTTTTTACCATAGTAATATCGTTAAGAGCCAATTCTTCTTTATCTCCTGTACTTACGTTTGTAAATAGGTGTAATGATGGTGATGATGGTGATGATACTCTGGCACGGGGTGCCCGGGGTTCAATCAGTTGGTATGCGGGCTGTATTTTCCGGCATCCTTGGGCTTGAACAGAAGCTCTTCTCCTTCAGGTACTTTGAACATACCACGCTTGAGCTCCATGCTTGAAATGCTTTTGGATTCGAAACGGTCTTTCACATACTCCTGAATGATCCACGGATCGATCGTTTCGCCGCATGTGAATATATCTACTGCTGCGTAGTTATATTCGGGCCAGGTATGAATAGCAATGTGTGATTCGGCAATAACGATGGTACCACTCACTCCATGGGGACTGAATTTGTGAAAATTATGCGATATAATACTGGCCTTGGCCCGCTTGGTACCTTCAAGAAGGATGGTTTCAATTTCAGTTACATCGTTGATAATTTCAGAATTGCAGTGGTAGTATTCTACCAGGATCTGCCGGCCAAGTGCTTTCATGATACCCTCCCGATAAATGGGTGATGAGATTGATAAGTGAATTTTCCGGAAACCCGGTTTTCTGGTTTATAAAACGGAAAAAGCAACCCCGGATATCCTTCTGGCTGTTGACCAGGGGTGCCCGACAATGGCACCCGGAATACTCGGCAGTCGCTATGGGTAAGGTTGGTATCAGGAAGACAAACAGCACGACCAGGATCTGGGAAATCCGGGACGCCGTCTAAAGTCTTTGATATCTGAGAATCATAAATGTTCAATTTCGTCTTGAAGATCTAAATCGTTGATTTACCTCGTTTCTGATATTTGGTTTTACCGTGCCGTATATATCATTGTTCTTGCGTTTTCACATATTACAACATAATTGTAACTTATGAAATATGCATTTGATCCTGTAGTGGATTAAACAATTCTATAATTACAGCATAGAACCATAAACTTACGCACTTTTCTGACAAAATAATAATGCAGTCAACCAAAACTTTTTTTTCCAAAGAACAGGCCGTCGCACTCTATAAAAATCTGCTTCTCCCCCGCCGCATAGAAGAAAAAATGTTAAAATTGCTGCGTCAGAATAAAATCAGCAAATGGTTTTGCGGCATCGGTCAGGAAGCTATACCGGTTGGGGTAACCACAGCTGCAATGAAACAGGACTACATCATGACCATGCACCGCAATCTGGGTGTGTTTACAACACGTGATGTGCCGCTATATCCTCTGTTCTGTCAGCTTTTGGGAAAACGTGACGGTTATACCAACGGTCGTGAACGCTCTTTCCATTTCGGGATTCCGGAGTACCGGATCATCGGAATGATCTCGCACCTTGCCGCTATGCTGCCAGTAGGCAACGGTCTGGCACTGGCTTCAAAGCTTAAAAAGTCAGATTTCGTGACTTTTGCCTTTGTTGGCGAGGGTGCAACGAGTGAAGGCGATTTTCACGAAGCCCTCAATCTTGCGGCTGTCTGGAAACTACCCGTTGTATTCATTATCGAAAATAACGGGTATGGCCTCTCCACCCCGGTTACCGAGCAGTATGCCTGTGCTAATCTGGTTGACCGTGCCATCGGATATGGTATTGAGGGTGAGCAGGTGGATGGAAACGATGTTCTCGCAGTGTACGAAACCGCCTGCAGGGCCAGGAAGAGAGCCGTTGAAACAGGAATGCCAACCCTGATTGAAGCTATTACCTTTCGCATGCGTGGGCACGAGGAAGCCTCAGGTGTTGCATACGTACCCGACCACCTTTTTGAAGAGTGGGGAAAGAAAGATCCGATAGACCGGTACCGCAACCATCTTCTCGGTGAAGGTCTGCTACAGGAAGATGAACTCTCGGTAATCGAATCTGAAATATCGGCCGCTTTCACAGAGCCTTTGAACAGGGCGCTTAAATCAGATGCTCCCGTTTTCATTGAGGAAAACGAGCTGGCATCTGTATATCAACCGGTATCTCACCGGCGTCAGCCGGCTCAAAATGGAAAAAGAGAAGAGCTAAGGTACATTGATGGACTGCGTCTGGCTCTTAAGCAGGCATTCGATGAAGACGAACGCTTTATCATAATGGGCCAGGATATTGCTGAATACGGAGGTGTATTCAAGCTGACCTCCGAATTCCTCAATCTGTATGGTAAAGAAAGGGTCAGAAACACACCCATTATTGAATCGGGTGTAGTGGGTGCTGCCATCGGCCTGGCCCTGGAAGGATTCAAACCGGTAGTAGAGATGCAGTTTGCCGATTTTGTAAGTTGCGGTTTCAACCAGATTGTAAATAATCTGGCAAAATCACACTACCGCTGGTCTCCACCTCTCGATGTAACCATCCGTATGCCCTACGGAGGCGGTGTTGGCGCGGGACCCTTTCATTCCCAGTGCCCAGAAGGGTGGTTTATGCAGCATCCGGGCCTCAAGGTCGTTGTTCCGGCTACCGTTCAGGATGCCATGCTGCTTTTGTACAGTGCGCTCATGGATCCAAACCCTTCCCTGATTTTCGAGCACAAGAAACTCTACAGAAGCCTTAAAGACAATATTCCTGTACATGCCATATTTGAGCCTCTCGGCAAAGCAGCAATACGGCGTAAGGGTACCGACGCCACCATAGTCACCTACGGTATCGGTGTGCACTGGGCGCTTGAATTTGCTGAAAATGCCAGTGTGAAATCCGGGCTCGAGTTCGAAATTATCGACCTGCGTACGCTTGTGCCGCTCGATATGCCCTCTGTTATTGCAGCAGTCAGGAAAACCGGACGGGTTCTGCTTCTGCAGGAACCATCAAACACCATGGGGCCGATGAGCGAAATCGGTGCCCGCATTGCCGAGGAATGCTTTGAATGGCTTGACGCCCCGATAATCCGCTGTTCATCACTCGATACACCTATCCCAACCAGCCGTGTTCTCGAAGATGGCTATCTGGCCACTGCGAGACTGGAGCGCCAGATGAGAAAATTGCTCGATTTTTGAATGGAGGAAGTCTAAGTGGATTCAGCCACAGCGGTCCCCAGGAACAACGGGAAACAGTTCTGCTGTCAGGAATCTGCACCTCCGTCATGCCTGAACGGTCAGACCTGTAGAAACCGATTGCACCCGGTGTCATAAAAACCCCGAAAATCAGTTCATGTTCGGGCGGAGCCTGCTCATGAGATCACCGGGGCAATTAGCCTGTGGCAGCAATTTCAGATGCTGAGAGCCTTTTACAGCCAGCGCTATAAAAGATTTCAGTTCCTCGTTATCATCAACATATTTAAGGAAAACCTTTTCGGTTTCTCCCTCCAGAGTTCCGTCTATTAAGTGACAAATATACTCGTGGATGTTCTTATCGCTTAACGCATTTATCATTGTATAGGGGGTTACAGCATAGTAGGGTCTATGCTGTGTAAACCCTATGCTGCAAATATTGTTTCGGCGTTAGTAAAAGAATTTATTATTCCCTGAAGCCGTACCCTGCCCCTGTTAATCCTGGATTTAACCGTCCCCATGGGGAGATCTGTTATTTGCATGATCTCCTCATAGGTCAGGTTTTGTATATCCCGTAAGATGATGAGTTCTTTAAATTCGAGTGGAATCCTGTCAAGTGCTTTTTCGATGTAGTTAACAAGCAACCGGTTGTCAACTTCACAATCGGGCTTTTCCCGTGTGTCAACCACATCAATCTCGTATTCCTGATCATGCTCGTCATGGCCGGTGATGGAAACCATTTGCATGCGTTTGTTCTTTTTGTACTGACTTTTTACCAGGTTACCAGCGATGGTGTACAGCCAGGTCGAAAACTTGGCAATACGCTCGTATGAATTGCGGCAGCGGAATACCCGCAGGAAGGTCTCCTGAACGAGATCTTCGCAATCCATGTGGTTCTGGGTATACCGGTAGATGAAGTTGTGAATGCGGTTCTGATAGCGCTCTACGATGAGATCAAACGCTTTTTCATGTCCCCCCTGAAACATCTCCATGAGATCTTCATCGGTCATTTGGCTCAATGTATGTGCATCAACGTTCTTCATTGCTTCAGTACTTAAGATGTTGGTTACGAGTATCTGCTTTCTTCTGTAACCGGGATGATCTAGCCGACTATGCGCTTGATCATCATCATCAGTACCGTTTCGGGATCCAGCTTGCTGTAACCCTTGATGGCCATGTCGGCATCAAGCAGCGCTTCGAATATGGCGGGTAATTCCGCGGGCCCGAAGGCCCTGGCGTCACTTGCCAGACCGTTGTAGTGATAGGTACTTCTCAATCCCATCTCCTTCATTATCTGATCGCGGCCCAGACCCTTTTGTGAGAGCCGCTGTAACTGCCAAATATTAGAGAACACACTGTAAAAGAACCCGATGGTACGGATGACTTCTCCGGCATCTGATTGACTTTTATGCAACATCTGTTCCGCAATGAATAAACTTTCTGATTTTTTTTTTGAAATGAGTGCTTTTTTGAGCTCAATAACCGTGTATGGCCTGTATACGCCGATTACGGACCGAACATCTTCTTCATTAATGGGTGCATCTGTCTTCTTATAGGTGCAAACCTTATCCAGTTCTGTAGACAGTAGCTGCAAATCACTGCCCACAAAATGATACATTAATTCGGCAGCAACAGGTTCAATCTGCCGTTGGTAATTCACATTAACCCACTGTGTAACCCAATCGGGTACCTGATCATGGGGTACCTGATCAAATACATATAAACCCACGTGCTCGCTGTTTTTGATCAGTTTGCCCAGGCGGGTATTTCCTGCCGGCGCCTTGCCATCTGTAATAACAAGAAGTGTAGTCGGGTTGGGCTGCTCCAGATATGGAATCAATTCATCATAGTTTGATCCCGGCACCTCCTGATCCCCGCCGGTTACTTCCTTTTTGAACAGGCTGTGGAATTCACGCAGAATAACGATGCGCATTTCGGCCATCATCGGATAGCTCCGGCAAATACCCACAACCTTCTGCAGGTTTGTATCCTGACCATACAATATATCAAGATTGAAATCCTTGAGGTCGGGAGATACACGGCTTATGGCCGAAGTCTGCAAACGTTCAATGAAAAAGGCTTCCTCACCAGCCAGGTAATAGACCGGTTTGGGCCTGGCAGATTTGAGCTCTGCGTCCACCCTTTTGTACAGCTGTATACTGTTCTCCCTGGCCACGATACTAATAAATTGGGATCTGTTATTTGAATTACACCGGTTTCAAAAAATAGCCTATGGATAGAGTCGTCCCAGCATTCTCGGAAACGGTATTGTCTCCCTTACATGCTTCAAGCCGCAAATCCATGCCACAGTGCGCTCTAGTCCGAGCCCGAATCCGGAATGTGGTACAGACCCGAACCTTCGCAAATCCAGATACCATTTAAAGGCCTCTTCCGGCAGCTGGTGTTCTTTAATTCGTTCGAGAAGCAATTCAATGGTATCCTCACGCTGCCCGCCACCAATAATCTCGCCATAACCTTCAGGAGCAAGAACGTCAACACCTAAAGCGACTTTATCGTTTTCGGGATCGCGTTTCATATAAAATGCTTTTATTTCGGAAGGATAGCCATACACCATCAGGGGTTTATCGAACTGCATGGTCAGGATCGTTTCGTCGCTGCCCCCGAAATCATCACCCCATTTTTTCTCAAGTGCCGATTTCTTCCAAACGGGAATATTTCTGAAATCTTCCTCAATCTCATCAAGTCTGGCTCTGATTTCACGGATGCGGCCCTCAATCTGAAACTTTCGCCCCTTTTTTGCCTGTCCGAATTCACTGTTCAGGGCCTTCATTTCCTCTTCGATGTCATTTTTTTCGGTCTGGCGCTCTTCTTCCATTTTATCCAGCATTAGCCGGGTTTTATCGCTTGTAAGAATGTCAACGGCCTCGGTGTAGGAAATACGCGGGAAAGGTGCAGCTACCTGTTCAAGCAGCGATGTATCCCGGCCTATGATATCCAGTTCCGTCTTCCTTTTTTCAAGTACTGCCCTGACAATATAGCTGAGCATTTCCTCTGCAAGATTCATATTCATCTCCAGATCGTAAAATGCCATTTCCGGCTCAATCATCCAGAATTCGGTCAGATGGCGACGGGTTTTACTTTTTTCTGCCCTGAAGGTAGGACCAAAAGTATAGATTTTTCCATGAGCCATGGCCATGGCTTCACCATAGAGCTGTCCTGATTGGGTCAGGTACGCTTTTTCATCAAAATAGTTGGTTTCAAACAGGGTTGTGGTGCCTTCGGCGGCATTACCTGTAAAAATGGGCGCATCCATCTGAATAAAACCCCGTTCCTGAAAAAACCTGTGAATGGTGTAGATGATTTCGTTCCTGACTCGCATAATAGCCCACTGTCGCTGGCTTCTGAGCCAAAGGTGGCGGTTTTCCATCAGAAATTCCACACCGTGCTCTTTGGGAGTTATGGGATATTCAGAGGAAATCTGATAGATCCGGATTCCGGTTACATGAAGCTCGTAACCACCGAGGCTGCGTTCATCGGCCTTTACAGTACCGGTGAGCTCTGCAGATGACTCCTGTGTCAGTGATTCGGCCGCTTCCCATACCTCATCGGGCACGTCTTCTTTACCGACGATACACTGGCACAAACCGCTTCCGTCGCGGAGAACGATGAAAATGTGGGCCTTTCCTGATCGTTTGTTGTACACCCATCCCTTCAGAGTGGTCTCTTTATCCGTGAAAAGATGCAGTTCAGTAATGCTTGTCATGTTGTTTTATTCTCGGGTAATAGTACTGTTTCAGAAAAATCGTCAGCTTTAAAGAATTCGGAAGAAAAGGTCCGGATATCTTCAGCTGTTACTGTATCGATGTTATGGACCAGTTCGTCGAGGGTAACAAAGCGGTCGTAGTAAATTTCACTTTTTGCAAGGCGCATCATGCGGTTGCTCATACTCTCCTGAGCGAGCAGCATTTTGCCTTTCAGCTGAGATTTGGCCTCACTCAGTTCTTTGTCCGGAATGAGGTCTGTTCTCAATTTGTCGAACTCGGCAAACACAAGCTCCCTGACGTGGTCAACATAACCGGCATCCGTACCGGTGTAAACTCCAAACATACCGGTATCGATAAAGCTGTGGTTAAATGAATTTATTGAGTAGCAGTATCCGAATTTTTCCCGGATATTCTGATGAAGCCTTGAACTCATCCCTCCGCCAAGAACCGTATTGGCCAGCAATAATTTAAACCTGTTTTCATCGGAATTTCCGATCGATCGCTTACCGATTATATAGTGGGTCTGTTCAATCTGCTTTTTTAATTCTTTGCGGGCCGGGTTATAAGGAGTAAGCGGTACGCTGATCGCTTCCGTATCTCCGTTTTTGACAAAAGAGAAATAGGTGTCGGCCAGCTGAACCACCCTGTCGTGCTCAATATTTCCAGCAACCGATATCAGGATATTAGCAGGGTTATACCGGTCGTGAACATACTTTTGCAGGTCTTCGCGGGTAAATGCAGAAACGGTACTTTCATAACCGATTATGGGCCTGCCCAGCGGATGCTGGTTAAAAAGATGAGAGGTAAACGCTTCGAAAACAAAGTCGTCAGGACTGTCCCTGTACATTTTCATTTCTTCAATCACCACCTTTTTCTCCTTTTCCATCTCTTCAGGTTGAAAAGTGGAATGCAAAACCATGTCGGCAAGCACGTCGAAAGCCAGTTCAAGTTCGGTATCAAGGCAACGGGTATAATAGCAGGTATACTCATTGGAGGTAAAGGCATTCAGATATCCTCCAACCGCTTCCATACTGAGTGCTATATCAAATGCAGAACGTTTTTCCGTGCCCTTGAAAAGCATATGTTCAAGAAAATGGGTTATACCCGCCAGATCATCGGTCTCATGCCGGCTGCCCGTTTTAACCCACACACCCAGTGAAATACTTCGTACTGTTTTGATCTGTTCACTTACCACGCGAAAACCGTCATCGCGGATGGTGCGATCCACCCTGTCGGTTCCGTTAAGTTGAGTCATATTGATTTTAAATCGAATTTTTCAGAAACCCTGAACAGCATAATTATAATCGAAGGATAGTGATGAACACCGACTTCAAATCCGGTAAAAATGCTGTTGGTTTGATTAAAAAAACAGAGCGCCATGAATCGGGTTCAATGGCGCTCTGAAGATACAGATAACAGGACCAGAAAAATAAATAATCAGTCCTTAATTTCTATGATGGATCAGTCCTGATCTTCTTTTTCAAGCAGTACTTTTCTGGAAAGGCGAAGCTTACCACCATTTTCCACCTTGAGCAGCTTGACTTCGATTTGATCGCCTTCTTTCAGAACATCCTCAACACGGTTGATCCGTTTATGGTCAATCTCTGAAATGTGGAGCAGTCCATCTTTACCCGGCATGATCTCGACAAAAGCACCATATTCCTTTATGGAACGAACGGTACCCATGTAGATTTCTCCTTCTTCGGGTTTGCCGACAATAGCTTTGATTTTGGCTACGGCATGTTGAGCTTTTTCATCATTGTCGGCCGCAATGGTGATAATACCTTTGTTATTCACCTCTTCGATGATAATTTCGGTTCCGGTCTCTTTCTGGATTGACTGGATAACCTTGCCACCAGGACCAATAACGGCTCCGATCTGGTCACCATCAATTTCCATCCTCGTAAACGCAGGAGCATATTTTGACAGCTCAGAGCGTGGTACGGAGATGGTTTCAGCCATCTTCGACAGAATGTGCAGACGACCTTTACGAGCCTGCTCAAGAGCTTTTCCCATCAACTCGGATGTAATACCGGAAACCTTGATATCCATCTGGCAGGCGGTAATTCCGTCGGTAGTACCGGTTACTTTAAAGTCCATATCACCGAAGTGATCCTCTTCGCCGGTAATGTCGGAAAGAACAATATTCTTTTTACCATCTGTTACCAGGCCCATGGCTATACCGGCAACCGGTTTTTCCATCGGAACACCGGCATCCATCAGCGCCATAGAGCCACCGCATACTGAAGCCATCGAGGAGGATCCGTTCGACTCAAGAATGTCTGAAACCACCCGGATGGTGTAAGCGAAATCGTCGTTACTCGGCACCATCTTCTTCAGAGCACGTTCTGCGAGATTGCCGTGACCGATTTCCCGTCGGCTTGTACCGCGAAGCATTCTGGCCTCACCAACACAATATGGCGGGAAATTGTAGTTAAGCATGAAACGCTTGGAATCAGTGTCGAAAAGGGTATCGACTCCCTGCTCATCCCGTTTGGTACCAAGAGTAACGGTAACAAGGGCCTGTGTTTCACCACGTGTGAAGATCGCTGAACCGTGGGTTCTGGGCAGATAGCCCACCTGGGTCCAGATATCGCGTATTTCATCAGGTTTGCGTCCATCGATACGGGTCTGCTCGTCGAGCATGTAATTACGGATCACTTCCTGCTGATAATCATGGCAGTATTTACCTATCGTTTTTCCCATTTCCGGATATTCTTCGGCCAGCTTCTCCTGAACTTCCGTGTTAATTGCACGAATGGTTTCTGAATATTCCTGCTTTGGCATGGTTGCCTTGGTGGTAGTGGCATAGCGGTCGCCGACTATATCTTTTACTTTGGCAAGCAGCTCATCATTAATTTCAGGAAGTTCAACTTCACGTTTTTCCCTGCCGAACTCTTTGCGGAGCTCCTCCTGGAAAGCGCATAATTTCTTAATGGATTCATGGGCGGTGTTGATAGCTTCGATCATTTCATCTTCTGAAATTTCCGACATTTCGCCTTCAACCATTACGATACTCTGAGCTGTACCGCCTACGGTGATGTCGAATGCGGAGTTTTTCAGTTCAGATACAGTCGGGTTTACGATTAACTTGCCGTCAACCCTGCCCATTCTCACCTGGGCCATGGGGCCGGAAAAAGGAGCGTCTGAAATATGAAGTGCGGCAGATGCAGCAACGGCGCCGATTACATCGCCGTCATTTTCACCATCAGATGAAATAACCTGGCAAATTACCTGAGTTTCGTTCATATAACCATCGGGGAACAATGGCCGGATGGTCCGGTCGATCAGCCTGGCTGACAGAATTTCTTTTTCGGAGGGGCGGCCTTCTCTTTTGATAAATCCGCCCGGAAACTTGCCTCCGGCTGCATAACCTTCACGAAATTCAACGGATAACGGGAAAAAATCCTGGCCTTCACGCGCTTCCTGTGAGGAAACAGCGGTTACGAGTACCATCGTGTCGCCAATTCTGGCTACGACAGCTCCATGTGCTTGTTTTGCCAGGCGTCCGGTTTCTACGGACATAAATTTGCCGGGCGCAAATTCTATTGTTTTAAAATCTTCTTTCATCTTCAGTGTATTGTCTATTCTATTCTTTTATTGCGTATAGTGGCACTTTGCCACAGGCGTATAGGTATGAGATTCAAATAAAAAAGGCACGGGTTAACCCCGTGCCCGAAAATCTATTTCCGTATGCCAAGCTGTTGAATCAGCTTGCGGTAACCTTCAATATCTTTTTTCATCAGATAGTTCAGGAGTCTTCTGCGTTTACCTACGAGCTTGAGCAGACCGAGTCGAGTTGAGTGGTCTTTTTTATGCCCTTTAAGGTGATCAGTCAGCCGGTTGATGCGCTCAGTGAAGAGTGCAATCTGTGCTTCCGGTGATCCTGTATCGGCGTCAGATTTCCCGTATTTGGAAAAAATCTCTTTTTTTTCTTCTGTTGTTACGTTCATTTGTTGTATTCCTTCCGCTTTAGATTAATACCATGCTAAAGTAGAAGCTAATTTTTAGCTTACTAGCCTGATAATATAGCTAAATAAGAGCATTTAAACAATCTGCCCTGTCTTTCGAAAGCCTGGCGATAAGTTCATCGGCCGATGCGAATTTTTTTTCATCCCTGATTCTCCTGATAAAGTCAATACGAATTGTTTTTCCATAGATATCACGGTTGAAATCAAAAATATTCACTTCCAGGACCCGGACCCTGTCGCCACGAAACGTAGGCCGGTATCCAATATTCATCATTCCGCCGAACAGCTCCCCTTCAACATGGACCCTGACTGCATAAACCCCGTTCATGGGAATAATCTTACGGTCATTATCCGGCCGGATATTCGCTGTCGGATAACCAATGATTCGCCCTCTTTTATCACCTTCCTGCACAATTCCGGAAATCGAGTACGGCCTTCCCAAAAATCTTCCGGCATGTTCCACATCACCTTCCCTCTCAAGTGCCATGCGTACCGTGGTGCTGCTTACGGTCACCCGTCCCACTTCATGTGCTTCGACAACCTCCACTTCAAAACCCAGTTCTACGGCAAGTTGCCGGGCAGTATCTATGGTTCCTTCACGGTTTTTCCCGAATTGGTGATCATATCCGATTACCAGGTGCATTATCCCGATTTTTGTATACAGGATGTCTCTAATAAATTGTTCGGAAGAAAGCAGAGAAAAATCACGATCGAACGGGATTACCACCATAACATCTACATCCAGATCCCGGAGAATTTCAGCTCTTTCAATCGGAGTGGTGAGCAATTTAACCGGATTTTTTCCGGCATTGATCACTTCCCTCGGGTGCGGATCGAAGGTCACTATAACACTGCGGGCACCCTTTACCCTGGCCCGTTCCACAACACGGTTGATGATGCTTTTATGCCCCTCATGTACTCCGTCGAATGTGCCAACCGTAACAACCGATCTTGCATCGTAAACAGCTTCAGAGAGATAGTGTATAGTTGCCATCGGGATCGAGTTTACTGAGAATGGTTTGAATTTCCAGGGCATCGCCGGATATGTAAGGCCCAATTGCGGTTCGTCTGAGAGCGGTAAGGTGCGCCAGGGTGCCGAGCTTTTTTCCAAGATCGTCTGCAAGGGTACGGATATAGGTTCCCTTGCTACAATGAACATCAAGGCTCACAATTCCGTCTTTGAATCCGGTCAGCCTGGTTTCGTATAAGGTGACTTCCCTGCCCGGCCGGTTTATCTCTTCACCCTTACGGGCGTACTTATAAAGTGGCTGCCCTTTATGTTTAAGGGCTGAATACATCGGTGGCACCTGGGTGACCTTACCGGTAAAATACTCCATGATAACCCGGGTAATCATTTGCTCTGTCACATGATTGCTGGGCATTGATGCGTCAGGTTCCGTCTCGGAATCATAGCTTGGTGTTGACTCGCCCAGGCGGATTTCACACTCATACCGCTTATCAGCACCAATCATACCTGTAATCGCTTTGGTGGCTCTCCCGGTACACAAAACAAGAAGGCCGGTAGCAAGTGGATCGAGTGTGCCGGCATGCCCCACCTTTTTTACTCCTGTCAGTTTTCTGATCAGACCAACGACCCGAAAACTGGTCCACCCCCCCGGTTTGTTCACAAGCCAGACCGTTCCGGAGGAAAAATCCATTTCACGATGTGGCAGATTCTGAGCAGTCACCAACGGGTAATCCGCAATGTCATTCGACATCCCGGGATGAATTACCGGTATACGGGGCTGCCGGTTCAGGTCAGGTTCAGCTGATTTACTAATCTTCCTGGGATGGGTTATGCTCATCACGGTCCTTGCGAATTTTGGCGAACAGTGACTCGATTTTGTTCACATACTCCGGTGTATCATCCATAAAAAACTGCAGGTCCGGCACCTTCCTGACCTGGTGGCGTATTCTTCGTGCAAGTGCTGTTCGAATTTCCGTTTTGGCCCCTTCCAGTTTGCTGAAAACATTCTTTTCGGTATCACCGGGTGCCAAAATACTCAGGTAAACCCTTGCCATGGACAAATCCGGTGTTACCCTTACAGCCGTGATGGTGATAATGCTTCCGTTTTGATATTTCTGGAAGATTTCACCCAGATCCTGTTTGAATTGTGATTCAAGCCTTTCTATCCGGAAACTCATCAGTTCGACTCTATCGTTAACTTCCTTTTGGTCTCAACGAGTTCGAATGATTCAATCACATCACCAACTTTTATGTCATTAAAGTTCTGAATACCAATTCCGCACTCATAACCCGATGACACTTCTTTAACATCATCCTTAAAGCGTTTAAGTGAAGATATATCACCGGTGAATATTACAATGCCATCCCGTATAAGGCGGACTTTGGAATTGCGGTTGATTTTTCCATCGGTTACATAACAGCCGGCAATGGTTCCTGCACCCGGCACCTTGAAGGTATCGCGTACCTCGACGGTCGATGTGATTTTTTCGCTGATCTCGGGACTCAACAATCCTTCGAGGGCATCGTGAACAACATCTACGGCCTCATAGATAACACTGAACAATCGTATATCGATTTGTTCACGCTCGGCAAGTTTCCGGGCAGCAGTACTTGGCCTTACCTGGAAACCGATGATAATAGCATCGGAGGCAGATGCGAGCAGAACGTCAGATTCTGTAATGGCGCCCACACCTGTGTGAATGATGACCACCTTAACCTCGTCGGTACTCAGCTTCTGAAGGGAACCGGAAAGGGCCTCAATAGAACCATCCACATCCCCTTTAATAATGATGTTGAGTTCGGATACATCACCCAGCGACAACCTGCGCGAAAGATCATCCAGGGTCATGTGTTTAACTTTACGCAGATCCTGCTCGCGTTTAATCTGCTGACGTTTAAATGCGATGTCCTTGGCGGTTTTTTCATCCTGGGTAACCACCAGTTTGTCACCGGCCTGAGGTGTGCCATCAAAACCGGTTACCTGTATTGGTGTAGACGGGCCGGCCGAATCGATACGCTGACCGAATTCATTTTCCATGGCCCTTACACGGCCGTAGTGATGGCCTGCAACGAATGTGTCGCCAATTTTCATGGTACCTTTTTGAACCAGAAGGTTTACAACCACCCCTTTGCCTTTGTCGACTCTGGATTCAAGTACAATACCTGAAGCATGGCGGTCTGGGTTGGCCTTTAGTTCCATCAGTTCGGCTTCGATGAGAACTTTCTCAAGCAATTCATCAATCCCATCACCTGTTTTTGCCGAAACCAGCCCGCACTGTACCTTACCGCCCCAGTCTTCGACCAGTACATTATGATCGGCAAGCTGTTGCATGATTCTTTCTGGTTTTGAATCCGGTTTATCAATTTTGTTAATGGCAACAACAATCGAAACCCCGGCTGCTTTGGCATGGTTAATGGCTTCCACAGTCTGACGCATTACCGAATCGTCGGCAGCAACTACCAAAATAACGATATCGGTAACCTGTGCACCACGGGCCCGCATTGCGGTAAACGCCTCGTGACCGGGTGTATCAAGAAACGATATTTCACGACCGTCGTCCAGTTTTACAAGATATGCACCAATGTGCTGTGTAATTCCACCGGCTTCACGGTCAACGACCTTGGTGTGCCGGATATAATCGAGCAATGATGTTTTTCCATGATCAACGTGGCCCATAACTGTTACGATAGGGGCACGTGGTTTCAGGTCCGCTTCGTCGTCCTCATCCTCGATCAGTTCTTCGGTCATCTCTTCTGCATCCACAAAACGGATTTCACGGTCGAATTCTGCGGCTATCAGTTCTATTGTGTTTGCCTCAAGTCTCTGATTAATGGAAACCATCAGGCCCAGGCTCATGCAAGCTGTAATAATGTTTGTCGGAGGCACATCAAGCAGATCCGCGAGGTCGCTCACCGTGATGTATTCAGAAACTTCCAGTACCGAACTGTCCTGTTCGGCAAGTTCTGCCTGTCGTTCCCGTTCCTCTGCCATCTCCTCTCTCTTCTGCCGGCGGCGTTTCTGCCGTTTTTTTCCGGCTCCTGTGGAAAGCATGGCCAGGGTCTCTTTCATCTTGGTATCGACTGCAGTCGGATCGACGGTTTTAGGGGCTCCTT
>JBLRWO010000041.1:0-23231 GCA_047921215.1 Cyclonatronaceae bacterium
TATACGGAACCGTACGTACGGTGGTGTGAGAGGACAGATAAAAGTATCCCTGGATACTTTTATCTTCCTACTCGATTTGGCGGGACTCCTTCTGTTCAGTGTGATTTATATTCACCGCTTTGTTTTATAAAAAATACTGTGGTGTAAATATCTACGTTTCTACTATTTTAATCATCACTGTTGCTAACCCGAGCGAACCGGATCACCCGAAATGTCCGGATCCGGATTCTTACAGGCTCATATTTCGTTCAGCAGGATATAATTTACTTCAACAATTGAACTAACTGACAATGCTAAAATCAATCCAAACTCTATTGGCAATAATGGTGCTTTCTATTGTATCTGCTACGGCATCAGGCATCTATCCGGATAATATAACATCATCTGCTGCCACTGATCCGGCCGAAATCAAGTGGCTTACCCCCGATGAAGCTCTGACGCTACACGCCGAGACAGGTAAAAAAATCCTGTTCTATGTCTATACCACCACGTGCGGATTTTGCCAGCGGACTGCCGCGGAAGTCATGGTGGACCCAGCCGTTATAGAAACCATGAATGAACTCTATCTGCCCGTTCGGATCAATGCCGGATCGCGCGAAACGCTGCTGATGAACGGAGAGAGCCTTACCCACAGGCAGATTGCCACCAGGCTGGGAACCGAATATGTTCCGTTTTATGTGGTGATGGATAAGGACGAAATCATCGGCAGCCGGAGCGGATTCCACAGCTCCGACCAGCTCACGGCCCTTCTCGTATTCTATGCCGATGAGCACTATAAGCAGCTGTCGTTCGAAGACTTCCTTCGCACCTGGTAATTAGTTGTTAAATTACCGGTGGTTTAATTATAAAGGGGGAGATTCTGGTCTCCCTTTTTTATTTTTAAGCGCCTGAAATCACTGCGGAAATACGATTTCAGTTCGGTATATCAGGATGGTTCAACAGGATTCAAACCGGATTCAAAGATGCGTATGCAGGTTAAAAACCATATTGAACCAGTATCTATTATGAGTTAACGGGATGAAAGATGAATGTAAAAAATAGTATGAATGTACTTTTAATGCTGGTATTGCTGATTACCGCGTGTCAGCGATATGACTACGATGTGGTTATAACCAACGGCATGATCTACGACGGAACGGGCGCAGAGCCCCGGCAGGCTGATATTGCGGTCAAAGACGGAAGGATTCAATTCATAGGCGATCTCAGCGGTGATTACACCACGGGGAAAACCGTTGATGCAGGAGGTATGGCCGTTGCCCCTGGTTTCATCAATATGCTGAGCTGGGCCGCCGAACCGCTGATAAACGACGGACGCTCCATGAGCAACATCAAACAGGGGGTAACGCTTGAAATTTTCGGTGAAGGCTGGTCGATGGGCCCGCTGAATCCGTCCATGAAAAGGGAGCAGCAGCGCGATTCACGGTATGATGTGGATTGGACAACACTTGGCGAGTTTCTGGATTGGCTCGAAAAGAGAGGTGTATCAACCAATATCGCCTCATTTGTGGGCGGAACAACGGTAAGGATTCACCAGATAGGCCATGAAAACCGGCTGCCAACCCGTGATGAGATGGAAAACATGCGTGATCTGGTTCGCGTGGCCATGGAGGAGGGTGCCATGGGCCTGGGAACATCACTCATCTATGCCCCGGCTTTTTACGCAACAACCCGTGAACTGATCGAACTTGCCAAAGTGGCGTCAGAATACGATGGTATGTATATCTCGCACCTGAGAAGCGAAGGCAACCGCCTGGTGGAATCGGTCGGGGAACTGCTTGAAATCGCCCGTGAGGCCGGTATCCGTGCCGAAATCCATCATCTGAAAGCTGCAGGGCAGGAAAACTGGGACAAACTGGACCAGGTGATCGAACTCGTGAAAGCAGCACGGGCGGAGGGGCTCGATATTACCGCCAATATGTACACCTATAATGCGGCTTCCACCAGCCTGGCTGCAATAATGCCACCATGGACCCAGGAGGGGGGGCATGAAGACTGGATCGAACGCCTGAAAAATGTCGTGTTGCGAAGGAATATTATGAACGAAATTCGCACACCCTCAGACGACTGGGAAAATTTCTACCTGATGGCCGGCGGAGGGGAGAATATCATCCTGGTCGGGTTCAGGAAGGAACATCTCAGGGGCTATGTGGGCAAAACGCTCAGTGAAATCGCCGGGCTTCGCGGTGTGGATGAGGTGCGTGCCGCCATCGACCTGACCATCGAGGACAACAGCCGGATCGGTGCCATCTATTTCCTGATGAGCGAGGAGAACGTTCAACGACAGATTCAGCTTCCGTGGATGAGCTTTGGTTCCGACGGCGGATCGTTCGCGGCCGAAGGGGATGTGCTTAACCGCCGCCCGCACCCGCGTGCCTACGGCAACTTTGCCAGGCTGTTTGGCAAATATGTACGTGATCAGGAACTAATTTCACTGCCCGAGGCCATCTACCGGCTAACCGGCCTGCCGGCCAAAAATCTCAGGCTGCGCGACCGCGGTTTCATCAGAGAGGGCTATCATGCCGATATCGTCATTTTTGACCCTGATTCCATTGAAGATCATGCCACCTACGAAAATCCGCATCAGTACGCTACCGGTGTGCATCATGTGTTCGTCAACGGCGTGCAGGTTCTCGAAAACGGAGAACACACCGGTGCAACACCGGGAACCGTAGTACGCGGCCCCGGCTGGACCGGATGGCCGGAATAACAGAGATTCCCACGTCATACCGAGCGCAGCCCAGAGCGCAAGCCTGCGCAGCAGGCAGTAGTCGAAGGACGAAGTCGAGGTGTGTGAGCAGTGCTGAGCACTGCTCATTTTGTTGAGTAAAAGTCTCATATACGGGTTTCATGGGGGCTATTTAAAAAGCCCCCACGTGCTTCGACTTCGCCCTTCGATTCCGCTGCGCTGCACTCAGGGCTGCGCTACCGGTGACAAGTTGCTTGTCACATCCAAAACTGTGTTGCCCGATTGGGCGAATTTACCAGCTCAGCATGTCGTTGTCTTGTGTCTTGCGTCTCAATACTCAATACTCAATACTCTCCAAAACTCCACCTTCACCCCGCCGACAGGGATGAGCGTGAAGGCCGTAAGGCTGTCGCGGCGGCGTTCGGACTGGTTCCAGTAGTAGTCATACACGTTTTTACGGTTGTAGGAATTCCAGATTTCGACGAACAGGATTAATTTTTCTGCGCTCCAGGAAATAGCGGCGGTCCATGCGCAGGTAGAGGGAATGAAAATCGGGCAGCCTCGAACGGTTTAAGCGGGTCATGTCGATAATGCCCAGGTTGAATTCTTCAGACAACGCCGTATTGAACGGGGTAAGGCCTGCCGCCCGGAAAGCTCCAGCGGGCGCTGACTTCCCAGCGGTTGTTGGGGCGGTACCCGCCAATCACGTTGAACAGTATACGATTGTCGGAATCGCGGTTCTGCCAAATACCGGTATAATCGCGGTAACGGGACCTGAAATAGGTGGCCGACACCAATCCGTAAACATTGACGGCCAGCTTTTTCTGGATGAGCAGCTCCACACCCCTCGACCAGGCTTCGCCGTTGCTGTTCAGGGTACGGTAGAACTCGTCGGCCCGGTCGAGCACAAAGCGCGGATCTCCGAAATCATTAACGGCTGGCTGGAGCGGTGCCCGGTCGTACTGTTTGTCGAATACTTCGAGTGTAAGGCGGGTATCGCCGGTAAGCATAAACTCAAGTCCGGCAATGATGTGTATGGCCAGTATGTTCTTCAGTTTTTCATTATCACGGTTCAGTACAACCACATCGGCAAGCACGCTTTCATCGCCCGACCGCGTGGACAGCGAATTTTCCTGCTTGATGGAGTAGGATACGGAGGTTTGAGTGAAACCGGCCGACTTCCAGAGGGTTCGCAGACTGATCCCGGTGGTGTTCTGGTAAAAATGGGCGACACCGGGCATGGGTATATTGTCGATGATGAACTCGTTTTCGACCGGGCTTCCCCCACGTACCATCAGGTCCTGCGAGATTTCCCCTGCACTCGAAACTCCGGGTATGGCACTTAGAATACGACTCAGCTCCTGACCGGCTCCCGGCGAGCGGCGCAGCTCTTCAGGACTGAACCTGACGGAACTCACCGTATTGATACCATCTCTCTGAAAGTAGCCCGACATAACCGTAATTTAATCACCCTCGAGCCTTGCCGTGAACAGCTTTATATCGAGCCTGATAGTTCAGTTCGACCTGATAACCACATCGGTTGCAATAAAGGATTGGTAGCCAAGATAGCTGAAGCGGAGGCTGTATATGCCTGCTTCAACCTGCTCCAGCCGGTAAAGACCATCCGAATCGGTGGCTGTTCCTATGCCGGCGTAACCCTCAACGATCACATTCGCCCCGATGAGCGGTTCAAGAGTGACGGCATCAACAAGCTGGCCTGTAACGCCGCCTTTTCTGATATCCTGCGAGGAGACCTCCGTTGCAAACCCCGGCAAACAAAGCAGTACTATCAGCAGACGCCAAATATACATGGATATATACAGATTGTACGCCAGATTTCAACTAATTACTGATGACCGTCAGGTCGAACATGAAGGCGTAGATGAGAGCGGTTTCCCGGAATTGCCGGAAACGCCCCGATGCCCCGCCATGTCCGGCGTCCATGTTGGTGTGCAGATAGAGGTAGTTGTTGTCCGTTTTCATTTCGCGGAGTTTCGCGGTCCACTTGGTTGGCTCAAAATACTGCACCTGTGAATCGTGCAGACCTGATGTTATGAGCATATGCGGATAGTCCATCGCCTGCACATTATCGTATGGTGAGTAGGAGAGCATGTATTCGTAGTAATCGGGTTCATTTGGATTTCCCCATTCATCATACTCGCTGGTAGTGAGAGGGATGGAGTCGTCAAGCATGGTGGTTACCACATCGACAAAGGGCACCGCTGCAATGATTCCGTGATACAGATCTGGACGCATGTTGGCCACGGCTCCAACCAGAAGCCCGCCGGCACTTCCGCCGAATGCAAATGTATTGCCGGGGCTGCCTATACCCTGGCTGTGGAGATGCTCGGTTACAGCAATGAAGTCGGTAAAAGTGTTCATCTTATTAAACAGTTTACCATCCTCATACCATTCTCGGCCCATCTCCTGTCCGCCGCGGATATGTGCAATGGCGTAAGCAAAGCCACGGTCGAGCAGGCTCAGCCTGGATGAGCTGAAATAGGTCTCCATCGGGTAACCATAAGAGCCATACCCGTAAACAAGCAGTGGCTGTGATCCGTTTTTCCGGTAACCCTGCCGGTAGACAACCGATACGGGAACACGGATACCATCGTCGGTAAGGGCATACAAACGCTCGGTTACATAATTATCCGGGTCAAATCCGCCTAATACTTCGGTCCGTTTCAACAGTTCGCGCTCGCGGGTGTTCATATTGTAATCGTAGGTCGACATCGGTGTGGTAAGAGAGGTATAGACAAATCGAACAAGATCGGTATCGTATTCAGGGTTGTCGGACAGGGTGGCGTAGTAGGCCGGTTCATCAAAATCGAGGTTGTAAGCCTCAAAATTTTCCCAGGTTATGATCCGGACCCGGGGCAGCCCGTCTGCACGTTCTTCAACAACCAGATGGTCCTTGAAAATTTCAATGTCTTCGAACAGCACATCCTCCCTGTGCGGTATCACCTCCTGCCAGCCGGCTTTGGCAGTGCTATTTACGGGGGTGCGCATAAGCCTGAAATTCCGGGCATCCAGGTTGGTTTTGATGTAAAAATGATCTCCATAGTGATCCAGGTAGTACTCATGATCGCGTTCCCTGGGCTGGACCACGCGGAAGCGGCCACCGGGGTTATCGGCACTCAGAACACGGTGCTCGGTAGAAACCGTGCTGAAAGAGCCAATGCCGACATAGGCCCGCGATTTTGTGCGGTACACATAGGTTCTGAACGTCTCGTCATCTTCCTGGTAGACGAGCTCCGATGTGGCCGGGTCGCCTCCGAGGGTATGGCGGAAGGTCTGGTACGAGCGGAGAGTGGTCGGATGTTGCCGCGTATAGAAGATGGTCCGGTTATCATTGGCCCAGGCCATGTTGCCGGTAACATTCTGAATCACATCGTTGAGAAGTTCGCCGGTGTCGAGGTTTTTTACAAACAGCGTACTTACACGCCTGCCAACCGTATCGATGGCGAAGGCCAGCAGGCTGTGGTCAGGGCTTACCGAGGTGTTCATGACCTGAAAATAGGAACTCCCCTCACCCATCTCATTTGCATTCAGTATGATCTCTTCATCAGCATCCAGTGAACCCTTCTTGCGGGCATACAGTGGATATTCACCGCCCTCTTCGTACCGTGTGTAGTAGTAAAATCCGTCAATCCTGACCGGTACCGATGAGTCATCCTCCCTGATCCGTCCGCGCATTTCTTCGAAAAGCTGTTCCTGTAAATCTTCGGTATGGGCCATCATTTGGACCAGGTAGTCATTTTCGTCTTCAATATAAGCGATCACTTCCGGGTTATCCCTGTCATTTAGCCAGTAATAGGGGTCAATTCGGGTATGATCGTGTAAGGTGAGCTCAACCGGTTTCTGAAGTGCCACGGGCGGATCTATATCCGGGCGAACGTTTTCCGTGCTGCAATTAAGCAGAAACATGGCAAGAAATACCAGAAATATTGTAGTAAACAGGAGTTGTCTTGATGTTTGCATGGTGGTACAGAATGTAATTTTTAAAGTGATGTTGATTTTAAATGCTCTTTTTCTGCACAGGAATGATGATAACAGGAATTGTGCTGCCTGCAGACAGAGAAAGTAACAGTGGAAGAAATTGAGTCAGCATCTGTCCTGATCAAACCAGGTTTCATTGACAAGGCGTAACCGGTCGAGTCGGATCAGGGTGCCATTTTCGAGTTTTATGTACTCCTCACCGGCCCGGGCGAAAATGTCGGTAATTCGTGATTTTACGGTATGCTGAACCTGCTGCTCATCAACATAGACGATGTGGCAGACTTCTTTCATCACAGTTACGGATTCAAGGATATCGTGATAGGTACAGCTGATAGGCTTGTACTTGTCGGTCATGGTGGTAAATCCGGGTGTTTATTTTCAAATTTTCAGGAAGGTGTTTCACTACAGTACGCACGCGGGAAATAGCCTCGCCACTCCACTCGGTGCGCTGGTTAGTGGTTTACTACAGTACGCAGGCGAGAGATAGAAATCAAGATTAAACGATGATAACAACGGGCCATTGATGCGGGTGAGTGGTATTCTCCGGACGATGTAAAGTTATGGTCACTTTTGCCACGATTTTTTTGTGTTATGGGCCATAATTTCTAAATTCAGCTGCAGTACGCTGCCAGCCTGAGCGTCACGGCCGGTGTAGGCGGGCCTGAGTAGGGTGAAATGCGTTCTTGCGGATAAATGATAACGGATAACAAGTACCTGCCGGGGGGCGCCCGGAATTAATAACATATAAAACTGATCATAAATGGAAAACATGAAATTTTTCCAGCAGGTAAACAGAAATTTCGACCGGGCGGCCGAATACGTGAAATTTTCACCGGGTCTGCTCAAGCTTATCAAAATGTGCAACAGTACCTATCACATGCAGTTTCCGCTCGAAAAAGATGACGGAACCATCGTAACGATAGACGCATGGCGGGCCGAGCACAGCCATCACAAACTGCCAACCAAAGGCGGTATCCGCTACAGCATGATGGTAAATGAAGACGAAGTCAAGGCTTTGGCCGCCCTGATGACCTATAAATGTGCCGTTGTGGATGTTCCCTTTGGCGGTGCCAAGGGAGGAATCCAGATTGACACCAAAGATTACTCATCTGAAGAACTTGAGCGTATTACCAGGCGCTATACATTTGAACTTATCTCCAAAAACTTTATCGGCCCCGATATAGATGTTCCTGCTCCCGATTATGGTACCGGTGAACAGGAAATGGCCTGGATAGTGGATACCTACAAGCAGATGGTACCATCCCTTAACAGTGAAGGGTGTGTTACCGGCAAGCCCCTTGAACTCGGAGGAATCAGGGGCAGGCGGGAAGCAACCGGGCGCGGTGTCTGCTTTGGAATAGAAGAGGCCTGCCGTAACCGGGAAGACATGAAGGAACTGGGGCTGAACCTGGGTATTGAAGGAAAGACGGTAATTGTGCAGGGTTTCGGCAATGTTGGTTTTTATGCAGCGAAATATTTGATGGAGAGCGGAGCGGTCATTATTGGTATCGCTGAGCTGGAAGGGGCGGCTTACAATAAAAAAGGGCTGGATGTTGAGAAATTATTTGCCCATCGGGTGGAAACCGGTTCCATTCTGAACTTTCCCGGTGCCGAGAACATTGAAGTAAGCCGCACTGCCCTTGAGCTTGATTGCGACATACTGGTGCCGGCAGCACTTGAAAATCAGATCACGGCCGAAAATGCCGGCAGAATACGGGCCCGTATTATAGCTGAGGCGGCAAACGGTCCCACCACGCAGGAAGCACATGATATCATCAAAAAAAGAGGTGCTCTCGTCATCCCCGATAACTACCTGAATGCTGGCGGGGTAACGGTTTCGTATTTTGAATGGCTGAAGAATTTGTCGCACGTCCGGTTCGGGCGCATGGATAAACGATTTGAAGAGAATTCCGCAAAAAAAATGCTTGAAGCAATCAATGAGATCACCGACCGGAAATTCACTGAAAAACAATTGACTGACCTTTCAAACGGGGCGGGTGAACTTGATCTGGTCAATTCGGGCCTTCAGGACACCATGATTGAAGCTTACAACCAGATAAATGATATCCGGAAAAAGCATGATATTGATTTGAGAACAGCCGCTTTTGTAAGCGCCATCAACAAAATCGGGATCATCTATGAAAGGATGGGAATCTTTCCGTAAAAGTTCCCGGTGTGGTTCAACGTTGGATTTTTTTTACTGTTTGTGAAAAATAGTAAAAATTTACTAAACTTGGTCAGTTCACAGGTGCTATCCGGAAACTGTCGGGAGATAATGAATTATACCCAACTGATTGAAGCCATCAACGAGAATGACAGCAGGACGGTCGATAACCTGCTTTCATCCCTGTATCCGGTATTGGTAAACTATTTATGCATTACCATGAATGCCGGCCTGAAGGATGCAGAGGACTGTGCACAGGAGGCATTGATAACGGTTGTTGAAAATATCCGGAATAATGGTATCAGAAATCCCGGAAGTATTTTCAGTTATGTTATCACGGTTTCCCGGCATGCTTATCTCAGGCTGAGAAGAAATGACATGCCCGGAAATTATGTCGATTTTGAAGAGGCCTATCACGTTGCTGAACCCGCAGATCAGCTCGAGAACCTGCTGGATGAGGAAAGGGCCCGGGTACTTGAAGAATGCATCGAGGCTATGAACAAGGAAAACCGGGAGATGATTGAGCTCTGGTTTGAGAATCCGGACAGGCCCACCGATGAAATTGCCGCGCATTTTAACATTTCAATCAACAATGCGTGGATTCGTAAACACAGAATAATGAAATTCTTAATTCAGTGTGTTGAAAAAAAATTATCCTGATAGTGTAAGTATTGGCTCGTATTTGGCTCTATTATGTTGTACTTCATATAAAAAAGGGCTATTCCATTGAATATAGAAATTGACAAAAAGATAGAAGCGTATCTGAAAGGACAACTCTCCACATCCGAGATAGACGGATTATGGGCTGATATTCTTGCAAATCCCGAATATCTGGGCCATCTGAAAACCGAAGCCCAGCTCAAAGCGTACTTCAGTAAACGTATGGCAGGGCAGTATACCGACAGGGATGTACAGTTCCGGAAATCCGTTATTGTTTCCATAGCGGCCGTTTTGGTGGTTGCTGTCGGTATTATTTGGACCCTGTTCCAGGAAACAGAGATACTCCTTCCGCCACCCATAAACACTATTAGTGTTTTTGATATGGAAACACCGGTGGTTACCCGGTCAGAAAACGAAACCCTTGCCGAGTCTGCTCTGATTTTGCTTGAAGGTTACGACCTGGTGCTGGACGGAGATGAAACAGAAGCCGTTATGCGGTTCAGGGATGTGATTGAAAACTATCCGGAATCCGAGTCCGCAACATTTGGACGTCTCAATCTCGGAGTAATTGCCTACAATAACCATGATTATGAAGAGGCGCAGCGGATGTTCGAATCTGCTGCAGCCCGGCCCGGTACCGATGAAATGATCCTGCAGAAGGCACTCTGGTTCATGGCCAATGCAGCTCTGCAGACCGGGGACCTGGAGACCGCGGCAGAAGCATCAAAGAAAGCGGGTCTTCTGAACGGTTACTACTCAGAACAGGCAACCGGATTGTCTGACCGCCTTAACCTGTTACGGGATCCCTCAAATTAGGAACCTGAAGAGGTTTTTTCCGTTGACCCGTACATTTTGCCGATAATCTTCTTCTCGCTGGGGATAGGTACCAGATTTTTGGCCGCATGATTCATGAGTGAAAGATGAACAGAGACCGGTTCATTTGTTCCCGAAGGCTTTTTATGTAAATAGTTTCCGTCTTTACGCATCACCCATCGCTGGCAGTTGTCTTCGAGGTAGATTCCGAATACAAACTTCAGGTATTCCTTCAGCGCCGGCACCTCAATCGGTGTAAGAGCCTCAACACGCGCGTCCAGGTTTCGGTGCATCATATCAGCCGAACCGATATAGCACTTTTCATCACCTCCGTGGTGGAAATAATATATGCGTGAATGTTCCAGGAAACGTCCAATCACCGAGTGTATCCTCAGGTTTTTATGCACACCGGGCAGTCCGGTTTTCAGGCGGCAAACACCACGCACAATAAGGTCGATCTGTACTCCGGCTTTCGCGGCATGGTATAACTGGTGGATAATGGCCGGATCTTCCAGGCTGTTCATCTTCATGATTATCCGGGATTTTTTCCCCTCCCTGGATTTTGCGATTTCAAAATCAATAAGCCGGCCGATGCCGCTCCGCAAATAGTTAGGGGCCACCAGTAATTTTTTGTACGACTGTTCGGGTGCAAAACCGGTGAGAAAGTTGAACAGGTCGGTTACATCAGAGGCAATATCCTCATTGCAGGTGAACAGGCCTACATCCTCATACAACTGGGCTGTATCGGGATGGTAATTGCCGGTTCCGATATGTACATACCTGCGCAGCTCCCCGTCCTCTTCACGGATCACTGAGGTGAGCTTTGAGTGGATTTTTAATCCCGCAAGTCCGTACGCAACGTGTACGCCCGCTTTTTCAAGTTTTTGTGCCCATTCAATATTCCTCTGTTCATCAAACCGGGCTTTGAGCTCAACCAGAACAGCCACCTGTTTTCCGGATTCGGCAGCCCTCATAAGTGCATGCATCAGCGGGGAATCCCTGGATGTGCGGTAGAGGGTCTGTTTGATGGCCAGTACGTTCGGGTCGGCCGCGGCATCCTCAATAAATCGTTGTACCGAGGTGGCAAAACTGTGGTAAGGATGGTGAACGAGAAAATCACCCTCCCTGATAATGCTGAAAATATCCGGGGCAGATTCGTCGATATCATGACGGAATACAGGGTGAAGGCTGGGTATCCACGTTTTGTATTTCAGGTGGTCGTACCCTTCAAGCTTGTACAGCTGCATACAATCGGCCAGACCGATAGGGCCGCGCATTTCAAATATGTCGGTCCATGAAATATTCATCTTTTCGATGAGTAATTCCTTGATGTGGGCCGGGGTACGCGCATCGATTTCCAGACGTACCACTTCTGCAAAACGGCGCTCCCTGAGTTCATCTTCTATCAGCTCGAGCAGATCATCGGCCTCCTCCTCGTTCCTCTCAATATCGGCACTGCGGGTAAGCCTGAAGATGTTGGCAGAATGGATTTCAGCCCCGGGAAAAAGCCGGTGAACATTGTTTCTTATTACATCATCAATGGTTACAAGTATCGTTTTTTTATCGGTCTTTTCTGCCAGCAGCCATCTCGGACGATTATTGGGGATTTTGATGCGGGCGAAAATCCGGTCTTCATTATCCGGATTGTTTAATTCGATGGCAAAAGAGCGGCTTTTGTTGGAAATCAGGGGAAAAGGGTGGGAATGGTCTACAACGAGGGGAGTCAGGATCGGGTAGAGCTGTTTTTCAAAATAGGTATTTATGGTCTCCTTCTGGGTTTCCGTAAGTTCATCATAACTTTTAAAATGGATGCCTTCCTGTTGCATGGCCGGTATGAGGCTGTCGAAAAAACAGGTACGGTAGGCGTTAATCATTTTTTTGACATCGGTACGGATTGCCTCAAGCTGCTCCAGGGGCGTCATGCCATCAATCGAACGGTTGCTGACACCTGCATGAAGCTGGCGTTTGAGCCCGCCAACCCTCTTTTGAAAGAATTCGTCGAGGTTACTGCAAACAATGCCAATAAATTTTACGCGCTCAAGCAGTGGGGTATTCATATCAAAAGCCTGATGAAGAACGCGCCAGTTGAATTTGAGCCAGCTCAACTCGTAATTATAGAAGTATTCCTTACCGGTTGGCACATCGGGGGCCCCGGTTATAGAGATATCGTGCACCAGTTGGTGCCTGGCCGGCCGGCCGGTCCCGGCTTTTTTACCACCGTCGGTCGGCATTCCCTTTATCATGGTCGCCTGTGGCTGTTTGTTGTCGGTCCGGCCTTTGTCAGCTGCCGGAGATGTTTGATCGATCGTTCGTGTACCCTTAATCATATGAAGTATGTAATCCGTCCTTATTTATTATACTGTTAACCCGTGTATTCAGGCGGTCGTTTCAGTCATCAATCAGCGATTAACCCTTGTTGTGTAGCCGTTTCGGATCCGGATACAGCTATACGGCCAAACCCTGAGGGCATTGTTACATTACAATTCCCGGCCCGAATCGGCATTTGGGTGATCTGAATGTTGGTGTCAACGGGCGATATATCGTAACTTCGCCTGATGCTAAATTACAATTTAACTGTTAATTCTATATTACCTTGGCAAATCCACTGCTGAATGCCAGCCAGAAAGAAGATTCTTTTGAACGGACCATCCGTCCGGCCACGATTCATGATTTTGTTGGTCAGCGAAAGATCATCGACAACCTGTCGGTATTCATTAAAGCTGCCCGCATGCGTGATGAGCCGCTCGACCATGTAATTCTTTCGGGCCCCCCGGGCCTTGGCAAAACAACCCTGGCCGGTATCATTGCCAATGAAATGGGCGTACAGATCAGGCCCACAACCGGGCCGGTACTCGAAAAACCGGGCGATCTGGCTGGCATGCTCACCAACCTGGAAGATGGTGATGTACTGTTTATTGACGAAATTCACCGTCTCAACCCGGTTATCGAAGAGTATCTCTACTCAGCCATGGAAGATTACAAGCTGGATATTGTGATTGATTCCGGTCCCAATGCACGCAGCATTCAGATCGACCTGAAGAAATTCACGCTTGTGGGTGCCACAACCCGGAAAGGATTGCTAACCGCACCGCTCAGGGCCCGTTTTGGCATAGACCTCCGCCTCGATTATTATGATGTGGAGCTGCTGCAGCATATTGCGCTTCGTTCGGCCGGCATTCTTGGTATAGCGCTGAGCGATCAGGGCGCTTATGAAATTGCCCGCCGCAGCAGGGGCACCCCGCGTATCGTGAACCGGCTTTTGCGGCGCACACGCGACTTCGCCGAAGTTGACGGGCTGGACCGGATCGATGAAAAAATTGCAGATAAAGCACTCAATGCACTTGAGGTTGACAACAACGGTCTCGACGATATGGACATCCGCATACTGACGGCCCTGATCGGTAACTATAAGGGCGGGCCAGTGGGCATTGGGACTCTGGCAGTAGCCGTAGGCGAAGAAAAGGGCACCATAGAAGAGGTTTACGAGCCATTTCTGATCCAGGAGGGCTTTTTACAACGTACACCGAAAGGAAGGGTGGCAACGGCTAAGGCCTTCAGCTATCTTGGTATTCAGCCGGCCGCCGACAACCGGGACCTGTTCTCCTGATAACCGGCTATAAAGCTGCATCCCACCGCCACCTCGCAGGATGGCCGAATCGGGCAAGTGGCAGAGGATGTACATGCAAGGGTTGCCCGCTGTTTTTTCCGTGAAAATTTGTATTTTTAGCGATTCTGCTTAAAGCGCAAAAACATGGCCCGGTTTACGGGCCGGCAATCACCAGATCAACAAAAAGAACCCGTATTTACTGATGAAGAAACTATTTACATCCGAGTCTGTATCGGAAGGACATCCGGACAAAGTATCAGACCAGATTTCAGATGCAATTCTCGATGCATTGCTCAGGGAAGATCCCGACTCAAGAGTGGCTGTTGAAACCCTTGTAACAACAGGGCTCGCCGTCATTTCAGGTGAAGTTACAACGAAGGCCTATGTGGATGTACAGGAAATTGTACGTAATACCATTCGCCGGATCGGCTACACCAAAGATACTTACCGTTTTGATGCCGACTCCTGCGGTGTTATGGTAAGCATCCACAGCCAGAGTCCCGATATTGCGAGGGGGGTTGACGAAGGTGATAACAAGGCGCAGGGAGCGGGCGACCAGGGGATGATGTTCGGATATGCCTGCCGTGAGACCGAAACCTATATGCCGCTGACCATTCAGCTATCCCATGACCTGGTTCGCGAACTGGCCGTAATCCGAAAAACAACGGATCTGATGCCCTACCTGGCACCCGACAGCAAAAGTCAGGTTACCGTAGAAAACGATGAGAATGGCAATCCGGTCAGGGTTCACACGGTTGTACTTTCCACCCAGCACGACGAAGGCGTAACCCAGGAGCAGATCCGGAATGATGTGATCAGGCATCTTATTCCCCGGGTGATTCCAGCCGATATGATCGATGAAAACACCATTTTTCATGTGAATCCTACAGGCAAGTTTGTTGTAGGCGGGCCCCATGGCGATACAGGGCTCACCGGAAGGAAAATCATTGTGGATACCTACGGTGGCCACGGAGCACACGGCGGCGGCGCATTCTCTGGCAAGGATGCTACGAAAGTAGATCGTAGTGCAGCCTACGCTGCGAGGCATATCGCGAAAAATATCGTAGCTGCTGATCTGGCTGATAACTGTCTGATCCAGCTCGCCTACGCAATCGGTGTGGCCGATCCTGTGTCGATTAATGTGAATACATACGGTACCGGAAAAATTTCGGACGATAAGCTGGCCGCCATTGTTACCGAACTGTTCGACTGTACTCCTTCGGGCATTATTAAACGGCTGGACCTGAAAAAGCCCATTTTCAGCAAGACGGCTGCTTACGGTCACTTCGGCCGCGATGAATTCACCTGGGAGAAACTCGATTACGTCGATAAACTGAAAGCACTGGCCGAAACACCGGCTTACGCAGGGTAAATAAAGTGCAGTTTGCTGCCGCTGCAGCGTTCGCGGATTTTGAAGCGTAGTTTATGATGGAGGTGTCGGCACTATACCGGCTGCCGTTCTCAACGGTTGCAGTGTGGGTGTGCTTCCTTTTGTTGACTGGTTCCCGTTTGTGCGTCCGGGTGAGGGGTTGTAGCCGGGCGGGCGTGATCATATTCCCGTTGACGATATCCCAAATGTGAGCAGCGATGAAGTCATCATCTACTGGTGGCACGACCGGGGGGAGCCGCAGAACCCGGGCACAGTGAAATTCAAAGCATGATTCTGGTTATTCCGCAATGGAAACCCTAACTTGGTTGAAAAGTATTCAGCCATGAAAGAACCGGATTATGAGAACTCCACTGTATAAAATGCCTGTTGTACGGATCGCGATGCTGACAGCTCTGATCAGTGTGGCCGGTACAGCTGTGGCCGCACTGCATCAGGATGAGGACCGGGCAACCATAACGGGCTGGCTGGAAGAAGGAGCAGAACGTTTCGGGCCGGACGCCGATCCTTCCGACGTGATCGAATTCTATGGACGAAAGCAGCTGGGCATAGAATATGTGGGAGGCCTGCTCGATGAAGATCCGGTTGAAACCCTGGTCGTTACGCTGCAGGGGTCAGACTGCGTGCTGTACGTTGAAAACACCTTTGCCCTTGCGCTCACCACACTTCAGGGAAGCCGCTCGTGGGACCGTTTTACCGATAACCTGAAATTGTTGCGCTACCGTGATGGGGAAATCGAAGGGTACAATTCACGTCTTCACTATTTCTCTGACTGGATGAAAACCAATGAGGAGAAAGGCTTATTCGATGTGCTGCACCAGGAACCGGAGCTGCCTGTGGTAAATCTGGTTCAGTTTATGTCGGCCAACAGGGAGGCTTACCCGAAGCTGGCCGAATCCGATTCCCTTTTCTATCTGGTTGCGACACGTGAAGCAGAGCTGCGTTCACGTACTCTGTATTACATTCCCACCGAGAAAATCCCGGAATATGAAAAGCAGTGGAAAACCGGCGACCTGCTCGGTTTTGTATCCACGATCGATGGTCTTGATATCGCCCATACAGCGTTGATTCACCGCGATGGTGACCGTGTGGGTTTTTATCACGCCAGTACGGTCGGTGAGGTGATGATAGATCCCAAAACGATTTACGAATACACCCGGGATCGCAGAAATGTAAAAGGGGTGGTTGTGGCGAGACCGCTGTTCCCGGAAAACTGAACCGCATACAAAAACGGACCGAACATGATACGTAATTTCGGAACCACCGGTCTCAGGGTAAGTGCACTGGGCTTTGGTGGCGTACAGATAGGCGAAAAATCGGTTACGGAAAAAGAGGCCGAATACCTGGTCAACACCGCTTTGGATGAAGGCATAAACCTGTTCGATACAGCCAGAGGGTACGGATTATCGGAAGAACGCATTGGCCGCTACCTGAAAAAGAGGAGAAACGATGTTGTGCTTTCAACCAAGGTGGGATATGGCGTGTACGGTGTTCCGGACTGGACCTACGATTCGGTAATCCGCGGGGTGGATGAGGCCCTGACAAAATTTAAAACGGGCTATATAGATATCGTACATCTGCACAGTTGTCCGTTCCATGTACTTCAGAGCGGGGAAGTTACAGATGCACTACAGGAGTGTGTGAGGCAGAAGAAAGTGATACTGGCGGCCTACTCGGGCGATAATTTTGATCTTGATATCGCCATCGGGTCCGGTCTTTTTGGTTCGGTACAGGCATCGGCCAACCTGTTCGATCAGCGTTTTATCGATCACCAGCTCTACTCGGCCAAAGTGAAGGGGTTGGGAGTAATAGCCAAACGTCCGATGGCAAATGCTCCCTGGCGTTTTGAGCATCATCCCGGAGATCACTACTGCGAACCCTACTGGCGACGCATGCGTGCAATGAATCTCGATTTCGGCATACCTCTCGACGAGCTTGCCCTCCGTTTTGTGGCCTGGACCTGGGGTATTGACAGCTGTATTGTTGGCACATCCAGCCCCGAAAGATTACGTCACAATGCGAAGCTGATTCAAAAAGGTGCACTGCCCTCAGGTATCGTGCACGCGATCAGAAGCCGCTTCCGCGAATGTGATCACGGCTGGGAAGCACAGGTTTGAACCCTTTGTCGTTTCACGCCTTTCGTCTATTTTCCATGTATGGAAATATGTGTAATTGCCAATCCGGAAAAATATGCTGTTCGCGATGCGTTGATTGCCACGCTGCAATGGTGCATTGAAAAAAAGATTGAAGTATTCATACCCCAGCAACTGGCGGGTATGGCAGAAAATCTGACCCATAATCACATCACCTATACCGGTACAGAACAGGAAGCCATTGAACGATCGAGGGTCATTATCGCTGTCGGGGGAGACGGCACCATGCTGCATACCGCCACTATGGTGGGTCATTCAGGAAAAAAGATTCTGGGCATCAATAGCGGGAAAATGGGCTTTCTGGCCAATGTGAAAGCGGGTGATATAACCAGGGCGCTCAACCATGTGCTGGAAGGCAATTTTGAGACCGACAGGCGCTGCGTACTAAAAGCCACCGACCAAAATGGCAAAACACACTATGCACTGAATGAATTTGTTTTTCTGAAACACAGTTCCGTATCAATGATCACGCTGTCGGCCTGGTGCGACGATCTGTTCATTAACCGTTACTGGGCCGACGGCCTGATTGTTTCCACCCCGACAGGATCCACTGCCTATAACCTGTCGTCGGGCGGGCCGATAGTATACCCTGGTACCGATGTGATGATACTCACACCCATCAGCCCTCATATGCTGACCACACGACCGCTCGTACTGCCTGCAACAAGCAATATCAGGATCGTTGCAGACCCTTCCGACCAGGAAATTCTGTTTTCGAATGACGGCCAAATTCCGGATATTGAGGGCGTTGCCCTGACTATGGAAATCCGCAGGTCTGACTACACTATAGATTTGATCCATTTGCCAGGGCAGAGTTATTTTGAAACACTCAGAGAAAAATTGATGTGGGGCATAGATCTGCGGGAGCAACGGCCCCGCGCGTAGTATTTAATCATTATTTAAACCGATTTAGTTATGAAAATTTCAGTAGTAGGGGCCGGAGGAAATGTAGGCTCCACCGTAGCGATGAGCATTGCACAGCGTGATTTTGCCAAAGAAGTTGTGGCTGTTGACCTCGAAATCAAAAAGGACGACAAAACGTTTAATCCGGCCAAAGGGCGTGCACTCGACGAGTGGCAGACAGCCCCCATCCACCTGTTTGATACCTATGTTCACGGCACTACCGATTATTCCGCCACCAAAGATTCCGATATCTGCGTGATTACGGCCGGTGTACCTCGCAGGCCGGGTATGAGCCGCGACGATTTGCTGAGCACCAACGCCAATATCGTTAAAACGGTAACCGAAAAGCTGGTGCAGCATTCACCCGATACCATCATCGTGGTGGTTTCCAACCCTCTTGATGTGATGACCTATGTGGCGTACAAAGCAAGCGGTCTTCCTGCCGAAAAAGTGATGGGAATGGCCGGTATTCTTGATACCGCCCGCTACCGTGCTTTCCTGGCCACTGAGCTCAATGTATCCCCGAAAGATATTCAGGCGATCATTCTGGGTGGCCACGGCGACACGATGGTACCCCTGCCGCGGTATACAACCGTTGCCGGCATCCCGGTTACCCAGCTCATCAGCAAAGAGAAGCTGGATACCATTGTTGAACGGACTAAAATGGGCGGCGGTGAACTCGTCGGACTGATGGGCACATCTGCCTGGTATGCGCCCGGAGCGGCTGCCGCACAGATGGTGGAAGCCATTGCACTCGACCAGAACCGTATTTTCCCGTGCGCTGCCTGGCTCACCGGTCAGTATGGCCTGAACGATCTGTACGTAGGTGTTCCGGTTAAACTCGGTAAAGGCGGCATCAAAGAGGTAATCGAAATCGAACTGGATTCCGATGAGAAAGCCCTGCTCGATGCATCCGCCGGGCATGTACGCACATCGTTCGAAGACCTTGGAAGACTGATGACCTTCTGATCAATCTGTTGTTGATTGATTGAATGAAAGCCGGTTCTGGCAACAGGCCGGCTTTTTTTATCCGAACCGGTTCTCACCGGTTATGTTTACGCAGCGGTTATTCTGAAATCCAAAGGAACTCTGATTATGAATCGTATTCTGATCTGCATTGCACTGATACTTGCATCCATCACATTAACGGCCTGTGGCGAAAAGTCTGAAACCCCGGATGTTCCGGTGAGTGAAGTCCCGGCCGATGTACCGTTTCCCGACACGGAGCGCCATGTAACGCCGAATACCGACACCACCAGCCCCACCGACCAACTGCAAACCGGGGCGTCCGTCACCACTGAAGACCCGACAAACGATGCGGCCGATACCACCGCAGAGATTGAACGCCCTCAAAACCGTGCCACCGGCAGGATGAGGCCTGAAGTAATGGCTTACAGGCCGGAGTTCCGCAGCATTATCGGCGACGATAACCGTCCCAGTGTGATGGGCAAAAACACCAGTGAGGTCGATGCCATTTTGGGCGAACCGCGGGCCCTGGTACGGCAGACTGCTGCCAATCCGGAATTCAGCAGAGAAGTGCGCATCTACTTACCCTACGATGAAGATCCTACTGGATTCTACATTTACTTCCGGGGTGGGGAAGTTGTTGACGAGCGCCTCGATGAATTCAACGGGCTCTACGGCAGCACCGTACTTGAGTGGTTTAAAATGTAACAGGGTTTGATACCGGTTACCCTGAAACCGGGTATTTCAAAATGTAATCATACTGTAACTGTACAACGTACTGATATGCCTGAACCCGAATGATTCAAAATGTAAAACGTTCGGCAATTCATGAGCAACGGTTCTGCATTCTTCCGGTAAATGAGTATTATTGGCCTTGCCACGGAACAAAAATCGTAGACGTTATCGACAATGGAGGCGTAACCGGCAATGGAGCCGGTGCCGGAGAGGAAAACGGAAGATAGTTACCTCTGTTCGTATTTAACTGTTCTAATCCATATAATTACCTGATCATCATGAAGCTGATTTCTGCCGGATTCCCGGCACTTTTTTCCATTTTGCTGTTATCAACCGTGCTGTCTGCGCAGAATTCCACGGATGATGAATACCGGTTCCTGTATTTTTCGGCAGCCCAATCACTCACTGGCGGCGGTGATTCTTTTCAATATTCGGATGACGGGCGGATGAGCCTTGCCACCGATATAAGGGAGGCCACCGTAATGTCGGACCCTGTGGCCATCCCCATTGATAATCCCGATCCTTTCATCGCCATTTCGGCAGTCTGGACGGCCCGAAGTTCTGACCATCACCTGTTAGTACTACAGATGCGGACATCCCCCGACGGGAACAGCTGGGGAGAGTGGATAAATGCGGATGTTGATCATCACGTGGAGCCGGTCCGGGAGGATCAGTTTCACAGCCAGTTGCTGTTTTTTAGTCGCGACAGCCGGTTTGTGCAGTACCGGGTAACCATGTCGAGATCCATGTTCAACACAGCACCACAGCTGGACGACGTGACCCTGCACTTCATAAACCCGGGCGTGACCAATGAGGATGACCTGGCCGTAATAGAGAGCAAGTCAACTGAAAACCGGCAGCCCCTCCGCTTCACTCCATCCGTAAAAACCGATGAAAGCATACCGAATTACCTGGAAGTACAGGATGTGATTCCCCTGCCCGACTATGTGGACCGGGAAACCTGGGGGCAGCCGCTTGGCCTTACAAACCGCGCCGTACCGGAGGGCTACAATCCCACACCCACCCTGGTAACACACTTGGTGGTACACCATTCGGCATCAGACAACGATTCAAACGATTTTGCCGCAGTTGTGAGAGCATACTACAGTTTTCACGTCAATTCAAACGGCTGGGCCGATATCGGTTACAACTGGCTTGTTGATAAAAACGGGGTTATTTACCAGGGGCGCGTTTCCACCCAAAGCGGTAATCCGGACGTTATCGGCGCCCATGCCAGCGGGAATAATTCCAATACGATGGGTATTGTTGTGATTGGTAATTACAACAATACAGTACCATCAGATAATGCCCGTATCGGCCTGCATGAGATGCTGGCCTGGAAGGCTAATGACCGCAATATTGATCCGTTAACCAGTTCGGTTAAGAGCGGCTCGGGGGCACCGCTTCCCCATATCGGCGGTCACAGGGACTACGGGTCGACCGACTGCCCGGGCAATTCCTTTTATCCGCAGCTGCCCTCTGTGCGCATAGCGGTCGATGCCATCCTGAAGGGAGAAGTGATTGCCGACAAATATTACATACCACAGGGTGAGAATGACAAAGGCTTTTCGTCGCTGGCCGATGCCGTGACATGGCTTAACAGCAACAACCTGGCCGGTCCGACCGAGTTCCGGATTACGGCCGACCTTGACGAAACCGGGGCCGATATCGTATTCGACCGGAATGATCTGAGCAATTTCCGCAGCCTCACCATCCGCCCCGACGACGGGGTAAGCCCGGTGATACGTGTGAGGCAGCTGCATTTTTTTGCCACAAAATTCATCACCATCGACGGGGGTGGTTCACGCGCACTTACGCTGTTGCTCGACGATGAGGAGGTACAGCAGGCAATCTATATCGAGGGAAGCTCCCGCGATATCACCATCCGGAATACAAACATTACCTGGGAGAACAGGAGTGCGACGGCCAGTGCCATACAGCTCAGGCGGGTTGACAGCGGGCCCGGCTTCGGTGCGCCGTCCGCGATCCGGATACTCAATAACCGCATCGGCGATGATGACCACCGGTTCTATGACGGAATGCTCACTCTGGGTTCAACCGACATGAGGATTCAGCTCGAAGCCCGGAACAATGAGATATTCGCGACAAGGCGCGGGTTCACCGACTGGTTTACAACCGGAAGCACCTACAGCGTTAACCGGGTACACAGTGGTGCCGAGGCGGGAATATGGATCAGCGAATCGGCCGACGGCATCTATTCCGGCAACATTCTGCATGCCGACAGGGGAGTACACCTGTTCGGTTCGGCAAGACCGCGCATCGATAACAATGTGATTACCGGCGATATCATGGGCATCGATGTGTCGGGTGCCGGCCCCGACCGCGTAATTCACAACAATTCGATCCTGCTCACAGGAGCATCGGCCTTCGTGGGTCAGTACACCGGCATCAACCTGGCGGGAGCAAGCGAGTCGACCCGGATCGAGGGCAATACGATTATTGCACGCAATGCACATCCCACATCGGGAGGCAACCTGCGGGGGATCGCCCTGGGCAACAACAATACGGGCGGGGTGTGGATCGCGAACAACATGATCTCCTTCCAGCTTGGAAATGACGGCAACGCCGGCAGCCGCGGTCTGTTTGGCATCAGCCATTCCGGTGTGTTCGGCGTTACTGCCCAATATCATATCGCTCACAATTCCATCCTGATAGGTGAGAACAACGGCACCGGGGTGCAGGCCGCAGTCGGCACAACGGTTACGAACAATCCGGCAGTTTACACCTTTCTGAACAACCTGCTGCTGAACCGGAAAACGGGAGGTAATGCCTATGCCCTTTACTGGAATGCCGGTGAGTCGGGCAGCGGATCACTGAGTTCCGATTTCAACAACCTGTATGCATCGGGCGGGTCGGTGACCTTCCAGGGCGGGAATACCTACCCTGGCCTTGTCGAATGGCAGGCGGCAAAAGGGCAGGATGCCTCATCGGTATCGAAAAACGTGACTTTTGTGGCCGATGACGACCTGCGTCTGGATGGCGAATCGGTTGAGGATGCTGACCTGTTCGGAACAGCTGTTCCGGTGATCACTGAGGATATTGACGGAAATCTCCGGAATCCGAATACGCCACAGATGGGTGCCCATGAGGCCATTGCAGCCGGTCCCGCCGAATTCATCCTGGTTGAAGGTTTTGAA
>JBLRWO010000041.1:23330-30249 GCA_047921215.1 Cyclonatronaceae bacterium
GCGCGACTATTCAGCGACGAGCTGGCCCACGACGGCGAAGGCGGAAATACCGAAGGCAACTATCTCGGTACGGATGTGCTTGACAGTACCACCGAAATTGTGACACCGGTAATCAAGGACCCGGGTACACTCACATTCTGGGTGTCGACCTACAGCAACGATACCGCACTGGATCTTCTGGTACAGGTATCAAGTGATGGTATTTCCTGGAATACAGTGGCCGGTTACAGTGCCGTACCCGGCGGGAGTGGTGATTTTTCATTCCAGTGGACCCAAAAAACGGTGAATATACAGCTGCCGGGGTACTACCGGGTGCGGTGGATTACCGACGGAACGGTGGCCGAAGGTTTCTTCATCGACGACATTTCGGTGACACAGGGAAGCGTTGTGAACATTGAACCCGTTTTGACCGAACTGCCAGGGCGGGTAGAGCTGGATCAGAACTATCCCAACCCGTTCAATCCGGAAACGGTAATCCGGTTTCGCCTCAATGAAACCGTAAATGTAAGGCTGGAGATATATACCATAACCGGTCAGCGGGTGCAGACCCTGGTGAGCGGAGTGCGAGAAGCGGGAGTTCACAGTGTCCGTTTCGACGGAAGCGGCCTGGCAAGCGGGGTCTATATGTACCGTCTTATGGCAGGAAGTGAAGCGCTCACACGCAAGCTTACGCTGATTAAATAGTGGCCCTGAGAGTCCATTTCCATATCTCAGTGCAGCGTTATCATTTACGCAACTTTCCCTAAGTGACTATAATTAACACATAACGGATAAATGACGGTGTGGATAAAGTGAAATAACAAGTCTGTTCAAATGATAATCTGCGTAGAAGGTATGTTACGTTCAGGGGGTTAATCATGCCCTCTATCTTACTCCAGTCATAGATTGAATGAATGGTGAGATGATTATCATCAGGTTAAATCTCATGACCACATTCAAGACGACAGTGGTTTCATTCGGATAGCGGCAGATGATACCGGAGACAGCAGAGGCGGGGAACGGGAGGCATTGACATCGTAAAACAGGCTTGTAAAATCTGTAAATTCAATAATCAAAAGTTTATGTCATTATAAAACATTAAGAAAAAAGCAAACAATTGATTATTGATATAAAAAATGTCTGTTATCGGAATATTAAAATTTCTTGATCGGGTTTCATATTGCCCTGAAAAGCTTATTTTATACTTATATGTGAAAAGCGCTTTCAGGGTTGAGCAATCTGCCCTGTAGATTTACATGTAGCAATAATTTCTTATGACGACAGGAACCGGTGATAACTAAAGGACGCCGCGATTGTCGTCGGGGATTCGAAACAACTGGTAAAATTAATTAAACGGAGTATCTATGATACGAAAACTACAAAAAGCCTGGATGACCATGGCCGTAACCGCGCTCATACTATGCGGTTTTGCGGTGTCGTCACAGGCACAACTTGTAACAGACTGGGAACGAAACGCCCGCCCCGGTGCCGCTGAAGCAAAACCGGATTGGTTTGGCAGTGCCACCGAACGTGGTATGTCATATGGTGTAGTAAACGGTGTTGAAAGGCTGTATATCCCGAGCCGTGAGCAAAACACTATAATGGTCGTTGATCCCAACACAGGAGCAGACGTCACTCTTGATACACCTTTTGATATGACAGGAGTGTCAGGTGGTGGCATTTTTACATTTAATACTGTTGGTATTACAGATGATGGAGTGACCATTGTATCGGCCCTCTCGAATGATGGAACATTCCGGGTGTATGTATGGGAAACTGAAGGCGGAACCTTTGATAAATCCGCTGTCATTCCTGTCGGTGCTGGTCACAGAGTTGGTGACAAAATGACTGTTGTCGGATCCTGGGCTGAGGGAACAGTTGAGGTCTGGACAGTGGGCTCAACGTTAAATCCCGGTGTTGTATACAAATTCGCAACGACAGATCAGGGTGAAAACTGGACGACAGAATCATTCACTCTTGCAGGTACTTACCCGGCTGTAGCCGGCGGTTCGGCTGCAACACCCATAGGCATGGGAGCCGGAGCCAGTTTTTATGTGAACGGACAGGGAACTACGCTTCGGGCTCATGATTCCTCGGGTAACTATATTGAGGATACCGCTATTGAAGTTACATGGAGCAGCCGTTCCGGTTTGCGCTACATTGATACAGGCGATGCCCAGTATCTTCTGAATTACAACTATCGTCCGGGTACGAATGCAGGTAACAAAACAGGTCATGCGCAACTTTATGATGTTACTGATATCACGAATCCGGTAAGTTTTGCAATTACACCATTTCTTGGTGATCCGGATGTTGACGAGCCGTTGAATGTTATCAATGGTGATGTGAGCTACAGGCTGAATGATGACGGAACCTTCTCGATTTTTGTGCTTGATCCAATTAACGGCCTCGGCGCCTACAGCACAGAGCCCGAAGTGGTGATCCCGGAACTCTTCACCGAATACTTCGAATACCCGATCGGCAGCCTGCTTGTTGACAATGGCTGGACCGCCCACAGTGGTGTCGGAACCAATTCCCCGGCTGTTATCGAACAGACCCTGAACTATGAAGGCTATGCCGGTTCAGGCTTCGGTAATGTTACAGGGTTAACTACCGGCGAAGACGTGCACAGAAACGTTGGTACCTACACCAGTGGCAGTGTGTACGCTTCCGCCCTGGTTAATCTGAGTGCTGTGACCACTGCCGGCGACTATTTCCTGCACTTCGGTCCGGAAACAATTGCAACCACATTCAGAGGCCGTGTTTTTGCCATAGGTGATGGTGCCGGTAATGTGGCGTTCGGTATTTCCAAGGCAGGTAATGTTGGTACAGCTGATGTTACCGGTTTCAACTATGCCCTGAATCAAAACATCCTGCTGGTATTAGAATATCAGTTTGTTGAAGGTGGCGATGATGTCGCAAATCTGTATGTGAATCCTGTGGGACCGGAACTTCCCGGAACACCGGATGCAACGGATAATGCTGGTACTGATCTTGCGGATCTCGGTAGTATTGCCCTTCGTCAAGGTGGAGCAGCGACAGCCCCCACCCTGGTTATAGGCAACCTCCGTGTAGGTTCCGACTATGCAGAAGTAGTGGGCGATCCTGCTGCACCGGTCATTCCGAGCAACTTTGTGGCCAGCCTTTCCGGCCTTAATGAAGTACCAGCCAACCTGAGCGCAGGTATGGGCGATATTTCTCTCGTCCTGGCCGGTGATGAACTGGTGGTAACCGGTACATTCAGCAGCCTGGGCAGTGATTACACCATGAGCCATATTCATGCCGGTGTTGCCGGTACCAATGGTGGTGTGGTCGTACCGCTTACCCCCACACTCGACGGCGACAACCGTGGCGGCACCTATGAAGCAGTAAATAACATATTTACGCTGACCCAGGAGCAGATCGATGCCATGGCCGCCGGCCAGTACTATGTGAATGTTCACAGTGTCGATTTCCCTGCCGGTGAAATCCGGGGTCAGATCTACGCCGACCCGAACACGGCACCATCCGAGGTGGCAATCACCGCACCGGCTGATGGCTCGTCTTTCACTATTGAGGGTAATCCCCTTACACCATTTGCTGCTACATGGGAAGCCGCAACCGATGATGAAGGCCATCCGGTCAACTATGTATGGCAACTGGCAGCCGACGATCAGTTTACAACCATCGTTGTTAATGTCAATGTGGGAAGTTCAACCAGCTTTACCACCGATTTCCAGACGGTTGATGCCATTCTGGAAGGTGCGGGAGTTGCCGACGGCGGATCGATTACGGTTTATCACCGTGCCATCGCCACCGACGGTAGCCTGGTAACAGCAGGAACCGGTGCATCTGTTACGCTCACGAGAGGTGTACTTGATGAGCCGATAACAATCGCCGAAGCCCGTGGCCTCGCTGTTGGAACGCCGGTGTTTGTTGAGGGTATCATAACCACTCCTGACTTCGGCTTCAACAATGCTGAATTTTATGTTCAGGATACGACGGCCGGTATCAAAGTCCGCTGGGTTGGTTTCGGTGGCGGAAACACCGACACACCGTTTGCTGAAGGCCAGCAGGTTCGTTTGGCCGGTGAGATTGGTGAGCGTTTCGCTGAATTGCTTATCGGGCCTTCGGGTTACGAGATATTAAGCAGCGGTAATGATCTGCCTGAAGCGGTCGATATCACACGTGCTGACTGGACCATTGATACCCCTCTGCAGGGTTCAAGAGTTAAAGTAAGCGGTCTCAGCCTGGTAGATCCGGCTCAGTGGCCGACCAGTACGATTACTTCCGGCAGCGGTGTAACCGTTCAGGCTGAAGATGCCGATGGTAATATCTATGACATACGGATCGATCGTGATGAGTCTGAGTTTGAAGCCTCACCACTACCCCCGGCGGTATTTAATCTAAGCGGGGTACTTGGCCGTTTTGAAACCAATGCTCAGCTCTTCCCGTTCTTTGCAGATGAACTTGAAGGTGTATTTGAGCCTCTTGCAGGTGATTACTATGTACCTCAGGGAAGCAATCCGCAGGGTTTCTCGACTCTTGCCATGGCAATAGATGCTGTAAATCAGGCCGGTCTGGCAGATAATGCCACTATCCTGATCGATGCTGACCTGGACGAGGGAGATACCCAACTCCGCATCAACCGCGGTGATCTGACCGCTGATACCCGACTCACCATCAAGCCGGCTGCAGGCAAGCAGGTTACTGTTCATGCGGTCAACTTCCGACTGGTTGATACCGGTTTCATTACAGTTGACGGTTCTGCAGACGGTGACGGTGCACGTGATCTCACGTTTGTGAAAAACAGTTCGTCCGGTGGATTCATCGGGTTATTCAGCAGTACACGAAGTATAGAGCTGAAAAACTTTAACGTAACATACGATGATGACTTTGGTCTGAATACCTACGCCTTCATAATCAACAGGCGAGAGAGCGGTACTACAGATACAGGTCGTGCTGAAGATGTATTACTTGAGAATATTCAGGTCGGATCGGCAGAAAAGCCGTTTAACGATGCGGTCTGGTTCTTCGGTTCAACTTCGATAGCTGAATTCTTCCATGTTAATGTAACTTTCAGTGGAAATGAGTTCCATGTTGGTCGAAGCGCCCTTCGTACACAGACTCATACAAATACGGTATTCACCGGCAACATAGTTCGTAACTATGGTACAGCTGATGCCGCCCTGATTGAGGCTGTACGTCTGAATACGCCGATCGAAACGTTCACATTCACCAACAACGAGATTGTATTTGTGGGTACCACCCGCACTGCAGCCACAACGTTCGTTGGTCTGAATGGCACGAACTCACTGGTCGAATCGATAGCGGTGTATAACAACACTTTCTCCAATGCCGGTTTTGAAGGTGAAGGAACCGAACACAGCTTTGTAGGCTTCCGTCACGACGGTGCAGCTTCCTCGGCTACGTTCCGGTTGTTCCACAATTCATTCCGTCTTGGAGAAACCGGAAACTCCGGACTTCAGACTGCTGTTGGTAAAAACGCCGGAGCATCGGGTGCAGCTTCGGTTAACGTCGTAAACAACATTATTGTGAACGAACGTGACGCTGAAAACAGCTATGCCTATCAATGGACCGGTGGTGGCTTCTCGGCCGATTACAATAACATTCTAACTGCTGGTAATGGCGGTGTAGCCCTCTTCGGTGAAACCCGTTACGCCACTCTTGCAGAGTTCGCCGGAGCTACACCGAACGATGTAAATTCCAGCACAGCTGGAGTTGAATTCGTTTCAAATACCGATCTGCGTCTGACCGGTGCATCCATTGGCGACAACCGCCTGGCAGGTACCCCGCTCGCTTCGGTAACGACCGATATCGACGGTAAGGACCGAAGCGGTTCATCACCGTATAAAGGTGCATTCGAAGGCGATGTTGCCCTCGTACCGCCTCTTGAAGCGATCGGACCATTTGCCCTTGTTTTCCCGACTGACGGATTCTCGCTGACCCTCGAGGGCGATGCGGGTACGGAAGTTGAGATTCAGTGGGAAATGCCTGAATCCAGCGAAGCGTGGGCACGCATGGGCGGAACCTTCGAGAACGACGGATTCGCACACGGTGGCAACGGAACCAATGCACAGGGTAAATACCTCGGTATGAATCTGGGTCAGGAAGCCTGGATCCGCTCACCGAAAGTGATGAACCCGGGAGTATTCAAGTTCTGGGCCGCAACCTACAGTGCTGCTACTGTTCTGAACCTGGCCGTTGAAATTTCTGAAGACGGCATGGATTGGGAGGAAGTGGCATCCTTCAATGCAGCTGACGGTGACGCCGGTTCCATCACCTCCACCTGGCAACAGAAAGAAGTGGAAATAAACCGTGAAGGCGCGTTCTATCTCAGATGGAGACAACATGGCGAAACCATAGCCGGTGCAACCTACTTCGATGATGTGGAACTCTCCATCATGGGTACGAGTAATGTGCTTGAAGAAGACTTCGAAGCCTGGGATGCATTCCAGGAACTGAAGTTCACCTGGCATGTCGATCTTCCGGAAGGCGACTTCTCGGAGCCTCTGCTGAGCATCCCGTCCGACAACAATGGTACAGCCAATACGCTCACACTGAGCTATGGCGCTATTGATGCCGCTCTGGAAGGACTTGGAATTGAAAAGGGTGCTTCTGTGAATGTGATCTGGACGGTAACGGCCGAGTTCCTCGAGGAAGAGGTTCGTTTCGCCGAATCACCGTTTGCGCTCACCATTACACGGAACCTGGATGTTTCTACCGAACGTGTTGAAATGCCTCTGGTATTCTCACTGTCGCAGAACTATCCGAACCCGTTCAATCCGACCACCAACATCAAGTTCACGCTGCCCGAAACGATTGATGTACGCCTTGAAGTGTACAACATAGCAGGTCAGCGTGTGGCTACACTGGTCAATTCCCAGATGAATGCCGGAGAGCATGTAGTAGCGTTCGACGGCCGGGCACTTGCCAGTGG
>JBLRWO010000042.1:0-29494 GCA_047921215.1 Cyclonatronaceae bacterium
AACTGGCACAATGACTCCCGAAACGACTGGCACAGTATCCTCCGAAATGGGTGGCACAATGATTACCGAAATAGCCATTTCTTATACCGCATAAAGCATTGGTTTGATTTTGATTGTACAAATGCAATCTAAGAAGAAATAATCAACGAATGAATTATATCACTTTGACCTGGGCTATCGTAGTGGGTATAACATATAATTATACGACAGAGGTTTTTCTCCCCCGCTTGTCGCATAATAGTTGAAACTGGTGATTCGTACAAACAACCCCTTTAATTTTGTCGTTTTATATCCCGACATGGCTTTGTGTTTTGTCCGATAATAATCCGGATAATTACCCGGAAGCAACAATTAATGAGTCATTTTTATCTTCCGCACCTGAACATTTCTCCGGTCGCTTTCGACCGATGTCCATGCAATCAGAATTTCATCATCACCGTATTTCGCCATGCGCGGGAAACCGGCAGCCCGTCCGGCCAGACTGGGGTCTGAGGTAATGGTGACCGGGGGTTCTGCCAAACCGTCCCTGTTGATGATGCGCACCATGATGTGGGCATCCCGGCTCTCCTGGCTGATCCAGCTCAGCAGCACCCTATGTTCATCAAGCATCAGAATGTCGACCCGGCCGAGAGGGTATCCGGTATCGGCTATGACCGGTACCGTCCAGTTGTCGCCGCGATCGCCGGAGAAGGCCACTTTTACCCGGGCAGTGTCGCCGGGCTGGGTGAACCAGGCCACGGCCACGTTTTCACCGATGGCAACGATGGCCGGACCGTTTACCGGACATCCGAAGATCTCCCAGCCGTCGTGGTGCAGCACCCTGGGTTCTTCCCAGGTTCCGTTGCGGAACCGGACGAATGAAATGTCCCTGATCTCATCCGGGGTTCGGTCGCGATAGACCGCCAGTGCTCCGCCTCCGGGCAGCCGCACAGCCGACGTCTGGCAGCAGTCGCAGACGGCGGAGTCGAGTTCGAATTCATGGCTCAGGCCATCGGTACCAAGAACCGCCGACCTCAGTGTCATCGGTCCGCCGCCGTGCCCGTAGTGGCCGCCCGATGTGTTCCGCCCGTCGAGCCATATGGCCATCAAGCCATTATCCTGCCAGGGCAGAAGTGAAACAAAACCGTGCTCAGTCTGTGTGCCGTCGGTATGCGGAACCACCGATGGCATCCAGTTCCCATCCGGGTCAGAGTGGGTGATGTGCACATCGTAGGCAAAGATGTTCTCGCCACTGGATACAAGGTAGTGCGCCGCCAGACGCCCATCCTCCAGCTCAACAAGCGATGGAAAATCGGCCCAGTTCACGAACCACTCTTCTCCCTCCTGCTGTTCGGCGATCACTTCCGGCACTGACCACGATCCATCTTCGTACCTGGCGTACTCCAGCCGGGGGGTGCCGTTTTCGGTGCGGGTCCAGCTCATGGCCACACCCCCGCTGCGCAGCGACACGAGCCACGGCATGCCCGCGGCCTCACCATCGAATGGCACTTCCTCTACGGTGATGGTTGCAGGTTCATGTGCGGGATTACAGGCAGCGGCCATCAGGCAGATGACCAGCACCGGCAACAACAGGCCCGTTACGGTCTTTCGGTACGTCACAGTTCTTTGATCAAGGTGAGAAATTGACACGCTTTTCTGAAGATAGCTCTGTCTCAAACATTTCCCTTAAAGTAGTCAAACATCCCAAAGCGTGAAACTGTAAACACGATAAATTCCGTCCGGTATACAACCACCAGCTACTGTTTCCGGATCAAATAGTAGGCGTTCTGGATGTCGTGTTCAAGCTGATGGATGCGGATATCCTTTAATCCTGCCTTGCCGATATGTTCACTGTGCTGTTTGAAGGCGCCATCATTATGTCGCAGTCGCTTGAGCAGGCCAATACCCTGGCACGGCAGATATCACTCTATCATGCGTACCTGAAGCTGTTGTTTGGTGGTGACGAGCTTTAGAAACGGGATACTAACTGACATGGCCCGGAAGACCGCAAGCCTCTTGTATTATTATACAGATCGCGTGCCTTCTGATTTCACTCAAAGTGAAGCTTCATCCCGGTATTTACTTAGCCCGCGATCGCGGGTAACATCCAGGATATGGCGCTCCATCCCCTCCTTGATGTTGTGGCGCACACTGTCAACATCCCCGTTGTCGATGTACATGGCGTGAATGTAGAGGGTTTTCCCGTCGGGTGCCACGTCAAGGCTCAGGGTTCCCGGCGTGAGGGAGATCATATTTGCCAGCAACGTGATCTCGAAATCGGTTTGTGCATCAAGCGGAATGGCTACTACCCCCGACTGCATCCTGAATCTTGGTTTCATCACATCGATGGCCACGCGGATGCTCGAAATGAACAGCTCCTTAATAAAGTAGACGATAAGGAAAAGCACTTTCCAGAATTTCCGCACATACCGGCCATCGTCAATGGCTGGTGAAACCACCACAAGTACCATGTACCCAAGGAAAAATCCAAATACAATGTTGCCCAGAGTGAATTCTCCGGTTATGAAGATCCAGACGATCGCGAGTATGAAATTGAGCAACAGTAGTGTCATTTTCCAAGCACCGCGTTAATGTAGTTGGTCGGGTCGAGCAGGTCTTCGGCCGCCTTGAGTGATAGCTCATAGAACGGCTCCGGATACAACCCGATGATGATAGTGAGTGTGGCAAGAGTCACAATCGGAAACACCAGCAGGAACATATCGCGCGGACTTATTTTATTGAATCCGGCCCCGGTGGTGTCGTTCTCGTAACCGGGTAATGGAGTCCAGAAAGCCGCCTGCCAAATTTTTGTCATCGAAAACAGTGTGAGAAGGCCCACCAGAAGTGCCACCCCGGCAATCCAGTATGAATCTATCTCCAGAGCTGCGTAGATCAGGGTAAATTTCGCCCAGAAGCCCGAAAGCGGCGGGAACCCGGCAAGTGAAAACGCCGGGATAAGAAAAAGCACACCCAGCCACGGATAGTAACGGTACAGTCCGCCCATCTTTTTAAGTTCAAACGATCCGGTGAGTTTTTGGGCGAGGCCCCCAACCAGGAACAGGTTCGTTTTGACGATGATGTGGTGAACTACGTAGAAAACCGATCCTATAAGAGCCAAAGGCGTGTACAGCGCCAGCCCCATGATCATATACCCGATCTGGCTGATGATGTGGAACGAAAGGATCCGCCGTACCTCGGTTTGAGCCGCGGCACCAAGAACCCCGATCAGCATGGTCAGCCCGGATATCCACAGGATGATGTGGTGGGTATAGGCCACTTCCTGCGTAAACAGAAGTGTGAATGCCCGGATCAGGGTATAGACGCCCACCTTGGTGAGCATACCGGCAAAAATGGCTGATATTGCAACCGGCGGGGTGTGATAAGAGGCCGGCAGCCAGAAGAACAGCGGGAATACCGCTGCCTTTATGCCGAACGATATCATAAAAAACATCGATACCGTGGTTACCAGGCCCGCATTGTCTACCTCGTTGAGCCTCACCGACAATTCGGCCATATTCAGCGTTCCGGTAAGCCCGTAGAGGAAACCGATGCCCATCAGGAAAATCGCCGAGCCCACCAGGTTGATGATCACGTATTTCACGGCCCCGTCGAGCTGGGCCTTCGCGTTCCCCAGAGCCAGCAGGACAAACGATGATATGAGCATCACCTCGAACCACACGTACATATTGAAAATATCACCGGTCAGGAAGGTGCCGTTGATCCCCATCAGCAGGATGTGATACAACGGATAGAAACCGAATTTTTCGCGGGTTTTGTCGATGTCGGCTACCGCATATACGGCCACCACAAAGCCCATAATCCCGCTTATGGTAATCATGATGCTGCTGAGCAGGTCGGCCACAAAGGAGATGCCAAAAGGCGCCGGCCAGTTACCGAACTGCTCGGCCTGTATGCCGTTGCTCCATACATCCACCAGAAGCAGGATAGAGGCAATGAGCAGGGCAACGGTACCCGCCAGGCCGATCCAGCGCTGAGCCGTGCCATTTTTGTAGAACAGAAAGCCAATGGCCCCGGTGAGCAGGGGAATGATTACGGGCAATGTGAGCAGATAATCCACCGGGTCAGGCCTCCTTTACCGGTTTGCCGCCTTTTTTGGCGGACGGGTTTTCATAGGGTGTTTCTGCTTCCCGCAGATCATCCACATCAAGGGTGCCGATCTCCTTATAGGTGCGGTAAGTGAGCACCAGGGCAAATGCAAAAAGGCCGAATCCGATCACGATGGCCGTGAGAACAAGTGCCTGCGGCAGGGGATTCGCAATATCATCGAGCGGAACGTTTTGACCGTACGGAATAAGCGGAGCGCTCGCCCGCGTGAGCCGCCCGAGGGTAAAGATGAGCAGGTTAACCGCGTTGCTGAGGATGATTACACCGATCACAATCCGTATCAGGTTCCGCTGCATCATCAGGTAGATGGCGGTTGAGAACAGTACTCCGATCACAATGGCCAGTAATGGTTCCATGTCAGCCCTCCTCCTCAAGTGAAAAGATGACGGCAAGCGTGAACCCGACCACAACCAGATAGACCCCAATGTCGAACAGGATGGGCGACCCAAGGTGTAAATCTGCTCCGAAAACAACGGGAAATACCCACTGCCCGGTCAGAAAAGGGGTGCCTGCCATGATCGAAACCACCCCGCTCAGAATGGCAAAAAACAGCCCCAGGCCGATCATGAAGGTAGGGTTAATGCGCAGCAGTTCCCGTGCTTTTTCGGTACCACTCGAAATGGCGAACAGCGCAAATGCGGCCGCACCCACCAGGCCGCCGATAAATCCGCCACCGGGATCGTTGTGCCCCCGCAGGAACAGAAAGATTGAAAACAGGAGCAGCAGCGGAAACAGCAGCTTGGTAGCGGTCTGTAAAATCAGGGATTTCATCATGCCCGGTCCTCCTCTTTGGCCGCTTTTGCGGCCTGGTGGAGTTTGATGAGGGCAAATATTCCAACGCCGGCCACGGCCAGTACCGTTATTTCACCGAGCGTATCAAGTGCCCTGAAGTCGACCAGGATCACATTTACAATATTGCGTCCATGAGCAATCACGTAGCTGTTTTCAGAAAAATAATCGACCATAAAGGGGTCGAAAGGGATCGTGAAGGCGGCAAACAGGGTAAGGGTTACCATCAGCCCCGCCGAAACTGCGATCACGATATTCCGGGCACGGCCAACAGGCGACGGTTTTCTGGTTACACCCGGCAGTTTGATAAGCACTAGTGCAACCAGGATCACAGTGAGTGTTTCGACCAGCATCTGGGTGATGGCCAGATCGGGCGCGCTGAACAGCAGATAGATCAGGGCAATGCTGTAACCCACCACACCAAGCGACATCACGGCGATCAGCCCCGACCGCGCCGTCGCAGCCGCCAGCACTCCGGCAATCATGAGCCCGGCAAGCAGCCATTCATAGAAATGGATATCACTCCAGTCGACAGGTATGAATATCCCCACCTTGGTCAGCAGCGGATAAACCACCAGCAAAACAGTGAACCCGACAATGGTCATCACATAATAGCGCAGGTTGCCGCTCTGGAACAGGAGCGTCTGCCAGTAGGCCACACTGAGCATGCTGTTAAGGCTGAAATCGTAGGCCGCTTCCGGAATGGTGGCAAATGCCGTTTTGTAGCCCGGCATCACACTGCCCCGGAGCTTGTCCCAAAGTTTGTACACCAGGATACCGCCCAGCAATGTGACCACACTCAGAATGAGCGGCAGGTTAATACCGTGCCAGATTGCCAGATAGAACTCCAGGGGTACACCCGCCACGGCGGTCGCGGCCGGCACCATGATGGAGTCTGACAGCAGGAAGGGCAGGAAGCCGAAGGTCAGGCTCAGTACACCCAGAACGGCAGGCCCTAACCACATACTTACCGGTGCTTCATGCACATGCTTTGGCGTCTTTTTCAGTTCACCGAAAAAGGGCCGGATGATCACAATACCGGATGAGGCCACTACCGCTATATTCGCCAGTACGGCAACAATGATGATCAGTACCGGTGCCGGCGAAAATCCAAGGGCCGCCTCATACACCAGTTCCTTGCCGATAAATCCGAGGAAAAGGGGGATGCCTGCCATCGAAAGCGCGGCAATGGTACCAAATACAAAGGTGTACGGCATCACCTTTCGAAGGCCTCCAAGCAACAGCACGTCGCGGGTGCCGGCCTCGTGATCCACGCTGCCGGCCATCATGAAGAGGGCACCCTTGTAGAGTGAGTGTCCAAGCAGGAAAACCACCATCGCCTGCATGGCGTAGGGATGGCCCATGCCGATGAGCATGACCAGCGTACCGAGTGCCATCACCGTCGAGTAGGCGAGTACGCGCTTCATATCGGTAAAGGAGAGGGCCAGCCAGGCGCTTACCAGCATGGTTACCGCCCCGAAACCAGTAACCAGCCACAACCACCAGTCGGTACCGCCCAGAATCGGATTGAACCTTGCCAGCAGATACACACCCGCCTTTACCATAGTGGCCGAATGCAGGTAGGCACTCACCGGGGTAGGCGCTTCCATTGCAGCGGGAAGCCAGTAGTGGAACGGAAACTGTGCCGACTTCGTAAACGCTCCGGCACATACCAGGATCAGAATGGCGATATAGTAGCCGTGTTCCTTGATTACGTCCGCCTCGTTGAACAGTTCGGTAATCTCCATGGACCCCCCCGCCAGGGCCATCAGGATCACCCCTCCAAGCATGGCCAGCCCACCGGTTCCCGTTACCAGCAGGGCCTGAAGGGCTGCCCTTCGGGATGCCTCCTTCTCATGATAATAGCCGATGAGCAGGTAGGAGGTAAAACTGGTGAGCTCCCAGAAAATGAACAGGGTAAGCAAATTGTCGGACAGTACGACCCCGAGCATGGATCCCATGAACATCAGCACCGAAAGATAGAACCGTGCAATATCGCGGTCGCCCTTCAGGTACCCGCCTCCATAGATTACAATGAACGTACCAATACCGCTGATGATCAGTGCAAACAGCAGGCTCAGCCCGTCAATGTAGAAGGAAAAATGGATGTTTATATAGGGTACCCAGGGCGTTGTTTCGCGAAAGGTTTCTCCGGATGCGATCAGGGGCAGGAAGGAGGCGAAATAGACAAACAGGCCCGCCGGAACGATAGCCAGTGCCCAGCCGGCTGAATCCTTAAGCAAACGGTTGATCCAGGGGGCAAAAACAGCGACCGCAAAACCCAGTAAAACAGCCATGAGTACGCTCATGAGCCGCCCTCCTTCGGTTTCTCATCCGCTTTTTTTGTGTACAGGCCCTGCATCTCGTCGATGATGGTACCCTTCCAGAAATTAACACCCGACACATAGGCCGCCCGGCCGATCAGATGGGCGGCTACAGGGGCCGTGAGTACCAGAAAAATGATAGTGGCCAGCGCCCTGGTAACAACGCCGATATCATCGAAGGTGATCATCAGGGCAACCAGGGTAAGTCCGGCACCCAGCGTACCCGCCTTGGTTGATGCGTGCATTTTCATCAGGATATCGGGCAGCCGGTATACACCCACAGCTGCCACCAGGGTAAAAAGTGCTCCCATCACCAGGAAAACGGACGTGATAATCTCGTTCATAAGCTTTCGTCCGGTTTTTGGGTCTGTCCCACCTGCTGAACATACCGGGCAAAGGCCGTTGTACCCAGAAATGCAATCAGGGCAAGGACGATAGCAGCGTCAAGGAAGGATTCTTTCCCCGTGGCAATGGTATAAGTGGCAATAAAACAGATAACGATATAGGCAATAAGGTCAAGCGCCACCACCCGGTCGGGCAGGCTTGGTCCCTTCAGCAGTCTGATGAACGCAAGCAGCAGGCTCAGGCACAGGGCTATATAAACTCCCGTTATCAGATTCTGAAACCATATTAATTCGAGTATCACCATTGATTTAGTAAGGCCGGTCGGTTTATGAATGCCATATATCGCCAGGTTGGATCACTTTTCCGGCACGCAGTATATGAAATATGTAAACAAAAACATGTTTATGTTCCGGCAGACCGATAACCATTGCTATGGTTTAAATAATAATGTCCGGCCAATTCCCGAAACAGGCGGAAAAATAAATACTCCGCACTCCCCCTCAAAATATTTGTTGACCGATTTTACAAGAATAAACGCTTTTCTGTCTCATCAGCACGTAAACTGCAGGCCTTTAACCAGAAAAAGGCCCGTCCCGACATTTCGGGACGAAGCCAATACAGCAGACAGTTTCAAATTAACCCGTTTAACCGGGCATGGCGGTTATCCAAATTACGGATAATCCGAAAACCGGCCCCGGGAGTTTTTAAGAATCTTTCACTTCTGTTTCAGGCGTACTGAGCCACCCGACGTCCTGATGTTAACCTCAACGGCTCCATCACCCACGGTGCCTTCAATTTTGCCGCTTGAAACGGTACCTTTGAGCCCGTCCAGCTCCGATGAAACACGGCTCCCGCGAACATTCAGGGTCAGACCGGCACCGGCCGGCAGGGTGACATCAATATTACCACCACTTGTCTGCAGATCAATAAGGTCAATGGCCTCGGTAATCTCGGCCGATATACTTCCCCCACTTGTTCTCGCCGAAATTTTTCCGGCAACACTTTCCAGGTTGATGCGTCCGCCGCTGGTGCGTGCCGTCACTTCGCCCGCCTGGTTCACAATACTCAGATTTCCGCCGGATGTCTGGATGTCAAGGGCGCCTTCATGATTGGTAACGCGGATGTTTCCGCCCGACGTGCCCGCTTCTGTACTGCCATTGATGTCGGATATCGACAGGTTGCCACCGGATGTTCTCATTTTCTGCGCACCGTTCAGGGATGCAACGGATACATTCCCCCCGCTGGTCCTCAGGTCGGTGTCAGAATTGCCGGGCGCATGGATCACAAAAGAGATGCTCTGCGACGAGGATCCACCAAACCAGCCTCCCACCGATGATTTCCGGCGCGCACTGGCTGTGATCTCATCACCATCCTGTTCAATTGTTATTTCAAAATCATCCAGGTCCGTATCGGATGGGGTAAGATTGCGCCCACGCTGGCGTACGAACATTTCAACCTTAACCTCATTACCCGGCTGCCCGCTAACAGTTATGTTCCCCCCCGATGTGGAAGATATGATCCTGGCCTGGCCCGATACACTGAACAGTTCGGTACGGTAGGGGTCATCAGATTGAACATTTACACCCGTATCTGCAACCATTGCAGAATCCGCGGTTTTCAGGTTCATAAAAAAAGCCGCTCCAAGCAGGGCGGCAGCAAAAACAGTTCTTAGTGCGACGTTATCCATAATTCTCGATGATTAAGCGTTATCATGCTTATTTGTACAAACCCCAGTTACGAATACCCTGGTATTATGTTACATACATTTACTTGTGAACTGGCATGCGTACTGATAAAGCCTGCAATTTTATGAGAAAAAAAATGTCTCAAAATCGATAACTTCAGTTCTTTAATTCACACTACCCTGCACCTGATCATGAAGCTACCCTATTCCCTAGCCAAACGCTTTGTTGCCGGAGAAGATTTTGAGACGGCGGCACCCAAAGTAAGCGAACTTAATAACCTCGACATCAAGGTCACCCTCGATCTGCTCGGGGAAAATGTGAGGGACCGCAAGCAGGCCGATTCCAACCTGCATCATTACATCAACCTGCTGGAGGGTATTCATGAGACCGGGCTTAAGTCAAGTATATCTATTAAGCTGACCATGCTCGGACTCGACATCGACCATTCCTACTGCCGCGACAATCTGTTTGCGCTTCTGGACATTGCCCGCAGGCAGAAACAGTTTGTACGCATCGATATGGAGGGAACCGATTACACACAATCGACTATTGACCTGTTCGGGGATGCCCATGCCGAATTCGGCCGCAGCCATGTGGGCATTGTAATTCAGGCCTATCTGCACCGGTCGGAGCAGGATATACCCGACCTGGCCGCAATGGGTGCCGACATCCGCCTTTGCAAGGGTGCCTACAGCGAGCCGGCCAGACTGGCCATACAGCAGATGCCTGCTATTCGTGAGGCATACAAAAAATTTGCCGCACATCTGCTTGAGCACACCGGTTTTCCAAGAATGGCCACCCACGACGATGAGCTGATCAACTGGGTAAAAGCATACACTACCGAAAAGAACATACCGAAAGATCGTTTCGAATTTCAGATGCTCTACGGACTCCGGCTGAACACCTGCCGCGAACTTGTATCTGACGGGTATCCCGTCAGGGTATATGTGCCCTACGGAACCGAATGGCTGCCCTATTTCACCCGCAGGCTGCGTGAAAGAAAAGAAAATATCTGGTTTGTGCTGTCAACCATGTTCAAAAATTAGGTATCTGCACCATCACCGGGGCTCACCGCTGACCCCTTGCATGCTGCCTGAAAGTCCGGACACTGACCGTCCGGATGATCACATAAAGCATCCGTTGCCATCACATTTAACTCACCGTTCATGAATCCGCATACCGGATGATCCGACTCCGACATTACGCCCTCTCCCTGTTAGCCGGTTGCCTGGTGCTGTTCATACCACTGGTACGCGATCTACACATCGAATCGGCCCTTCTGGCGGCGGTTGCCGGATGCCTGATCGCCGTAATTCATGCCGCCCGCAGTCACAGATCCACCGATTTGCGCCGGGTCGGCGGGCTCGTAACCGTTGTGTACACCGCCGGGTTTCCCCTGCTCATTTACGCCCTTCTGGTTGGATGTTATTCGTTTCACGGTCTCGGTTTCTGGATATTTTACCCTTCTTTCAGCATTCTGTTTGGTTACAGCATAACACGGTATTTCCGGATCACCGGGTTCCGGCGACCGGCCCTTTGGGGCTATACCATTATACTCGCTGTTGGACTTGGCGGCTTCATCCTCGAACTGTATACCCTTCCCCAGGTCTATTTCCACAACCACGTATGGGGAGGCTGGCCGGGACCGATCTATGACGAGGATGTCCGCCTGGGTACCTCCGTCATCTTTTTCCGCAGTATCACACTCAGCTGGGTGGTACTGTTGTGGGTTTTTCCGGACATTAAAAACAGCAGGATACATCTGTTTCTTGCGGGTGCCATGATAATCAACCTGGCGCTGAGTTATACCCGGCTGGCTGAAAATGGTGTTATCTCACCCCGGGAATGGATTCAGGGTGAGCTGGGGGGGTATCATGCTACTGACCATTTCGACATCTACTACGATCCTGCGGCCTATACCGGAGAGGAACTGATGGTCATTGCGGCCTGGCACGAATTTCATCTGGCGGATCTGACTGCCTCGCTGGGAATTGATCCCGACTATCGCAGCAATCGTATCGAAAGCTATTTATACGCCCATCCCTGGCAGAAAAAAAAGATGACGGGTGCAAAATTTACCAGCTATGTGCCCGTCTGGCAGAACACAGACCAGATGCATATAGCAAAGCCGGCAATTACGCCAAGTCTCCGCCATGAACTGGTACATGTTGTTGCCAAGCAGTTTGGCAACCGCCTCCTGAATGCCAGCTGGAGCATCGGCCTGGTTGAAGGTCTTGCCGTAGCACTTGACGTGCGCCGGAACGGAATTGCCACCACCGACCAGCTGGTGGCCTCATCCAAACCCTATCCGGATGCAGCCGGTATGAGGTCAGCTTTTTCCGTAACCGGTTTTTATGGTGGACGTAGCTCTGTCAATTACACCACTTCCGGATCTTTTGTTCGTTTTCTCCTCAATGAATACCCTGGTGAATCATTCAGGGAGGCCTACCGTACGGGCCGCATCGAACACGCCTACAGTGCATCCATGGAAGAACTCGTTGCCCGCTGGCACGAATTTCTCGACACAGTCGAGTATGACGACACCCAGCGGGAGGCTGCCGAGGCCCTGTTTGCGGTACCCTCCATCTTTGAAAAACCGTGTCCGCATCTTGTTACAAAAGCCTTCCGGAACTTCGACAACTACCGTCTTCATCTTTCGGAAGGCGATACATTAACGGCCCTTGCCTCACTTGAAACGGCCATGCGCCTGCAACCCGAGAACGACCGGCTATGGTCCACATGGACCTACCACAAGCTCACCGCAGCCCTGTTTGAGGATGTATACAAATCAGACATCCGCAGCTACTCAAATTACGCACCACTGCGCCTGCAGCAGGCAGATGCTCTGATTCTTGCTGCCAAATATGAAGAGGCCGAACAGCTGCTTCAGGTCGTTCTGACCGACACCACCCTGTCGGGCCGAAGTGTGCAAAGCGGTGCAGCACAGCGGGCCGACATGACGGATTGGGAAAAGCGGCTCCGGGCTGTTTACCGGTTTAACGAGCTATCCGCCGTACAGGCGCTGGACCATGGAAATGATATTGCCCTTCTCTATTTCCGGCAATTGCTGGTAAACGGTTCCTACAACAGCATCATCGAGCAGCAACATATTGCCGAAAGGCTTGAATTCCATCCTGCATACACCGACGTTTTCCTTGATCTGTTGGTATTATATGCCGCCGAAGGTTTTTGTGATAGTTCCCTCAGACTATTTAACCATATTGAAACCGGCCGTTTAAACGAAATTCAGAAAAAACACGTTGAAATGACCGGCAGGTTTCTGCAATTTAATTCCTGTGTGGCGAAATAAATTACGGATACCGATATCGTTTAAATGTTTATTCCCAGTTTCTCACACCTCTTCATACTGCCAAATAAATACTGACGTTACATCCAACTATGACAAATATTGCACAAACCGACAGGGAAGAGCGTCTGCAGGCACTGCCCGAAGCGGTACAGAACATTGTTAGCGGGGCCGGCGGCCGCGACAGCAAGCTGCTCGCTATAGCTCAGCACCTGCATGATCAGATCGATGTTTACGATTGGGTAGGATTTTATCTTGTTGACCCCGATGCCCACCGGGAGCTGATCCTGGGACCTTATGTTGGTGCGCCCACCGACCATACTCGTATCGGATTCGGCACCGGAATCTGTGGTCAGGCTGCTGATACACTGGAAACATTTGTAATTGATGATGTGACCAAAGAATCGAATTACCTGTCGTGCAGCATCAACGTTAAATCGGAAATTGTGGTCCCCATCATGAAGGGCAATGTCCTGATTGGTGAACTCGACATCGATTCGAACACCGTGGCAGCCATGGATGCCACCGATAAACGGGTTCTTGAAGAGGTGTGCGCTATAATATCCCGATTATATTAATCTGTCACTCATTATGTTCGCCGCCGCCCGGCCTTCCCATTCAGATTGCCAGGTCAATGTACATGACAAAAACCCGTTACAATATCTACCACAAATAACATCCACCAATACCCAATAACATGATTAAATACGCCTGCAGTTTAACCCTGATCCTGTTGCTGGCCCTGCCGGCATTAGCACAGGATGCCCCCCAGGTCCGGATGAGTCCGGTAACCATCGCATCAACCACGGTTAACGGCACCTACATTAAAGTTGTATACGGACAACCACAGAAGCGCGACCGCGTTGTTTTCGGAGAACTTGTGCCCTACGGCCAGGTCTGGAGGACGGGAGCCAATGAAGCCACAGAAATCACCTTTACCGATGATGTTGAAATAGCCGGCGAAACGGTACCTGCCGGCGTCTATTCCGTGTTCAGCATACCCGGCGAGGAAGAATGGACCATCATTCTGAACAGCTCGCTTGGTCAGTGGGGTACCCGCTACAATCAAGACAACAACGTTTTTTCAGCTGCTTTCCCATCCGAGAAGATGGATGTATCCTGGGAGGCCTTCACCATCCGTTTTGAAAGTGAAGAGAATGTTGCCCGTCTTAACATGATGTGGGATGATACCAAAGTTGTTGTGCCTATTACCGTGAAGTGACGAAAACTGTGATTTTTCAATAGTGAAGGCCGTTCCCGAAAAGGTTCGGCCTTTTTTTTGTCGTACTGCTTAAATAAGGCATCACCACCACCTGAACCGGTATCAGGCCCTCTCGGCCAGTTCGAGCCAGCGGGCGGTTTTAAGTTCGATTTCTCTCATCAGGTCGCCATAGCGTAACGACTTTTCTTCAAGCTCCTTCAGGCCCAGATCGCCGCTGCCTATACGTTCTTCCAGCTTTTTCTGCTCACTCTCGAGGCGGGCGATCTCCTTTTCCAGGTTTGAATACTCTTTCTTTTCTGCAAAACTGAGCGTTGCTGCCCGCGGAGCATCTCTACCTGCGGTTACCGGCACCGGCTGTTGCTTGATCTGGGCCTTTTTCACCTCCTTTTTGCGCTCTGACTCTTCTTCCGATATCATGTCGCGGTACTCCTGCCAGGTTCCGTTGAAATCGCGTATCACCCCGTCTCCCTCAAAAACAAAATAGTGCTGCACAAGCTTGTCCATAAAAAACCGGTCGTGGGATACCACTATCAGGCACCCGCCGAAATCCAGCAGGAATTCTTCAAGGATATTGAGCGTGATCAGGTCGAGGTCGTTGGTGGGCTCATCCAGGATGAGAAAATTGGGGTTTTTTATCAGCACCATCATCAGCGCGAGGCGGCGTTTTTCGCCCCCGCTCAGTTTGGCGACCGGGGTGTACTGCATCTCGGATGTGAACATGAAATGCTCAAGAAACTGTGAGGCTGAGATGCGGTTGCCGTTGGCCAGTTCGATCACTTCGGCCACCTCTTTAAGCACATCAATCGCCCGCTGGCTTTCATCAATTCGGATGCCCTGCTGGCTGTAGTATCCGTAAACGATGGTCGATCCCTTGCGAATTTCACCTGTGTCGGCTGGTTCCATGCCAGTAATCACGTTCAAAAACGTCGTTTTGCCAACCCCGTTTTTTCCGATAATACCGATCCGTTCGCCCCGGCTGAACGAGTATTCGAATTTGTTCATGATGGTGAGATCACCAAACCGTTTCGAAACATTCTTCAGTTCAAGGATCTGGCTGCCCATTCTCGTCATGTTGGTTTCCAGCCGCATTTCGGGTTGTGCGGTGTTCGCTTCGGCCTTTTCTTTCGTTTCATAGAACGCGCCGATGCGCGATTTTGACTTGGTAGTGCGTGCTTTCGGGGCCCTCCGCATCCACTCCAGCTCCTTTTTGAACAGTTGTACCGCTTTTCCCTTTTCTGTTTTCATCACCTCTTCGCGTTCCGCCCTCTTCTGCAGAAAATAGCTGTAATTGCCCTTGTGGTGATAGAGTTTGCCGCCCTCCAGCTCCAGGATATGGTTGCAGACACGATCCAGAAAATACCGGTCGTGTGTTACCATGAGCAGGGTCAGGTTGTCTTTTATCATGTACGACTCCAGCCACTCGATCATCTCCACATCGAGATGGTTGGTCGGTTCATCGAGCAGGAGCAGGTCGGGGTTGTCGAGCAGTACAAAGGCCAGTGCAACCCGTTTGCGCTCGCCACCCGAGAGTGATGCGATCGGCTGATCAAGGTTGTGAATGTCGAGCTTGCCAAGTATCTGCACCAGGCGCTGCTCATAGTCCCATGCGTTAGCAGCCTCCATTAACGCAGATGCTTTTTCAAATGCGGCGTGGGTCTCCTCATTGTAGGCTTCGGCCTGATCGTTTACCGCTTTTTCATATTGCAGCACAATGCGGGCAAGATCGGAGTGGCCGCTCGAGATAAATTCGCTGATGGTGAGGGCCTCATCCAGCCGGGGTTCCTGTTCCAGATACCCGATCCGGATGCCGTTCCGGACCATGACCTGCCCGTCGTCAGGTTTTTCAAACCCGGCCAGAATATGCAGCAGACTCGATTTGCCCGTGCCATTCCGCGCAATCAGGGCCGTTTTGTTGCCTTTTGAGATGCCGAATGTAAGTCCGTCGAAAAGCACCTTCATGCCGTAGTGCTTCGACAGGTTTTCAACTGAGAGGTAAGTCATGAATAAACAGGATGGGGATTATCGGGATGTAGATTATTTGGAAGCAGATGTGCCGGACAGTGTAACGACAGCCGCGGTCATTCACCCGTACTTGAAATTGCACCTGCTGATGCAAAATTCCGTATTGCAGTGTCTGAACGTTCCGATACAGCGGGGTTTCTGATTGAACTGTAAAATACGGGTTTTCCTGCGAAGGCACACTAACCACCTGGACCATCCGAACCAACAATTACATCTCAATCAGCGCTCAACAAAACAGCGCTTAACGTCCATCATGCAACATACACCGCAAAAAAGAGCACGGCTAAACAGCCGCAGCTTCACGAACACCGGGAACAGGGTGTCAACGGATGCACTTTTTGAATACAATACCCGTATTTTGTACAGATTATGGCATCAAATCCTGTTTCGAACGGCAGTAACAAGAACAACCCCGACCAAAAACCGGTGAAAAAATCCGGAATCAGGCGGGCACTCTATGAGTGGGTGGGCATTATTGTGGTTGCAGGTGCACTCTACCTTACCGGGCTGCATGTGGAGCTGATCGGAACCATGCAACGGGTATTGCTCTGGACCGGCATTTTCAACGCAAAAGTGAATGTGGAGATGACCGATGGTCCGTTTCTGACCGGCAATGATTACCTGTTCACCTTTACCACGGCGGATGGTGAAACCCTGCAGCTGGCTGATTTCCGGGGGGATGTGATCTTCGTGAACGTGTGGGCGTCGTGGTGCCCGCCCTGCGTGGCCGAGATGCCGACTATCGAAAAACTCTACAACAGTCTGCAGAATCGTGAAAACATTCGTTTTCTGATGCTCACCGTGGATGAGGAACCGGAAAAGGCTGTCCGTTTTATGGAGGGCAGGGGTTTTAGCATGCCCTATCATTTCCCGGAAACACCATTACCTCACGCACTGCGGGGATCCGTACTGCCAACAACCTGGGTCATATCCCGCGAGGGTCAGGTTGTGTACAAAAGAGAGGGGATCGCCGATTACAGCACCCGGGGATTCAAAGACTGGATGATCGGATTAAGCGGGTCAGACTGACATAATACCCGGTGTTAGCGATTCATTGATTTGTTATTATCTTCACAAAAAAGAGTGTCAGATCAGCCGCTTATGAAATCCGCATTTATCGCCATTCTTCTGTTGATTACTGCCATATCCACATCCCGGGCACAGCAGGATGCATCCCCCGTGCATTTCACCATTCTGCACACAAATGATGAACACTCACACTTGATCGCGCATCCGGCCGCCGACTTCGACCCCAGCCGCAAAAACCCTGCACTGGGTGGTTTTGCCCGGCTTGCCGGTGCGGTCAGCATAATACGCGAGCAGAAGGCGGAAGCCGGCGAACCGGTACTGCTCTTTTCCGGCGGCGACATCATTGGCGGCCCGGCTTTCGGTTGGTTGTCGCTGCGCGATGAAGCCCCCGAACTGGCGTTAATGCAGGCCATAGGCTACGACGGCATTACCGTAGGCAACCACGAGTATGACTACGATACAGATGCGCTGGCACACTATCTTGAGACTGCCGGATACCCCGATTCACACAAGAGTACGCCATTGCTGGCAACCAATACCACCATACCGGACGATCATCCGGCGAGCCGTGCAATGTTGCAGCATATACATATAAAAACCCTTGAAAACGGGCTTCGGGTTGGCTATTTCGGACTTATTGGTTATGATGCCATAAGCGTGGCGGCATTCACCGATCCTTTCGAATTTCAGGATCCCATCGAGACAGCCCGGCTGGCCGTATCGGAACTTCACGCAGCAGATGTAGACGTAATTGTTGCCCTGACCCATGCCGGCGAGAACGAGGATATGGAACTGGCACGCCAGGTACCGGGCATACATGTTATCGTGGGCGGGCACACGCATGTTCCGCTGTTTGAACCCATTCTGGAGGGGAATACGGTAATCGTGCAGGCCGGATCAGAACTTCGCTACCTGGGAGTGCTGGAACTGACCTACATCCGGGATGAAGACCGTGTTTATATCCGGAACCGCGAGAACAATACACCATTTCTCAAACTGCTTGACCATAGCATACCGGTTGATCCCGGCATTGCAGACAGGGTGGATTATTACGAAAATCTGCTTAACGGAATGGTTGCCGACCTTACGGATGGCACGGTCACCGGCATACGTCAGCCCATTGCCACATCCGCCTTCACGTTGCCGAGAGGCCCGCAGAAAACCGAGACGGCCCTGGGCAACTTTATAACCGATGCGATGCGGCTGATCGGCGAGGAAGCTACCGGCCGCAAGGTCGATCTTGCCGTGCAGGCCAACGGGGTTATCCGTGCCGATCTGGCTCCCGGACAAATGCCCTGGTCGGAGAACCAGGTGACGTTCTATGACCTGATTCTAACTACCGGCCTGGGTGCCGGCCTCGACGCCAATCCCGGCTATCCGATGGTATCCGTATATCTCACTGAGGATGAGGTCAGGAGAGTAATGGAGATATCGGTGCTGCTTTCAGAGCTGTTGTCTGATACCTACTATCTACAATATTCCGGAGCACGGCTGGAATACGATCCCGACCGGGCCATATTGATGCGGATCCCGTTCAAAGGAACACCTATCCCAACGTCCAGGGCAGTGCTGAGTGCCGAACGGTTTACCGGTGAGGGAGTTCAGCACGGGGATGCCTTTGTGCCCATTAACAAGGGAGGTGACCGGCTCTTTCACATTGTTACCGATTACTACATTGCCGGTTTCCTGCCCAGGGTGGGCGGGATGCTTCCCAACCTTACCCTTGTTCTTCGCGACGAAAACGGTGATCCTGCCAACCTCGACGACCGTATTATCCGGCACAAAGGCCGTGAACTTAAAGTGTGGCAGGCCGTGGTTATGCACGCGATGAACCAGGAAACCGGACCTGATGACCTGCCGCAAATTCCTGCATACTACCAGGCATCAGACCAGCGAATCATACTCCGGCCTGCCATGCCGCTGTGGGTATGGCCCCTGACCGGGTTGATTTTGGTAACAGGCCTTTTGATATGGTTTTTCCTTCGTCGCCGCCGGAAAAGACAGGGCGCATGATGCGGCTGTTACCGGCCCCCCCGTCATTCTGAGCGCAACGAAACGGAGCGAAGCGGAACGGGCCGGGACGGGTCGGGACCGGAGGGTAACCGGGGAAATTACTCCATTCCGCCGCTGCGGTTCGGGGAACGAACCGAAGGCCAGTTCATCTGCTCGCCTGTTCGGGGGTTGACCGGCATAACGCGTTTGTCGCGGGGTGTGCGCTCGGGGTCTTCGCTGGCCATAACGGTGAGTATAGCTGTGAGGATCACATTTTTGCGCACATCATCAAACACGATCTTGTCGTAGGTATCACGGTTGGTGTGCCAGGTGTAGTTCCAGTACGACCAGCTGAGGGAGCTGAGCATAAAACCCGGGGCACCCGCCGACACAAACGCCGCATGGTCTGAACCGCCGCCACTCGGTGTGCCCGGAAATGTGGTGTTTATGCCGCTGGTGATTTCACGGGGTACGGCCGCAAGCCATCTTCCCATAAAATCATAACTGTGCAAAAAGCCCTGGCCGGAGATGTTTGCCACCCTTCCGGTGCCGTTGTCCTGATTGAACAGGGCCTGCAGATTATCCACAATTTCAGGGTTGTCTTCCACAAATGCGCGCGACCCGTTCAGCCCCTGTTCTTCGCTGCCCCACAGGCCAACCAGAATGGTCCGCTTCGGATTCGGATAGACTTTTTTCAGGATCCGGGCAACCTCCATCATGGTGATGGAGCCGGTTCCGTTGTCAGTTGCGCCCGTTCCGCCATCCCAGGAATCGAAATGGGCAGATAGGATTATGTACTCGCCGGGCAATTCGGTTCCCGGTATCTCGGCGATCGTATTGAAAGTGGGCACTATACCCAGTTCTTTGGATTCTGCGCGGACCCTGATCTGCGGATTGGCACCATTTTCGGCCATCCGGAAGAGCATGCCGTAATCCTCGAGCGAAAGGTCAATGGTTGGCACCGTTCGGGTACTGGCACCAAAAATCTTGTTCACACCGAAACCGCGCGACCAGTTCGACTGAACAATGCCTGCTGCACCCGCATCTTCCAGAACACGTACCAGTTCGCGGTTGTTGTGCCCCGTTTTGCGGAGGCGTTCCGACCAGGCGCTGCTCAGTGAGTCGCGACGGGCTTTCATTCTTTCAAATGACTCTTCTGTTCCAAATTCCTCCCAGTTGTAGTCGGGCCTTCCCGTAGGCTGGCTCATGGATATCATCACGAATTTGCCCTCCACGGCCGGAAGCCAGGTATTGAAGGCCTCCGCGTTCTCCATGTCGGGAATAATCACCAGTCCGGCCGTAACACCCTCGGCGGGTGTGGGCGGGCTCCAGGCCAGTTGCATCCCTTCGAGGGAGACCACCCGCGGGTGGATCAAATCGATATGGGTAATGCCGCGTTCCCAGCCCCGCCATTCGCCCCACTGTTCATTCCGGGCAGAAATTCCCCAGTTTTCGAATGTGGATACGGCCCAGTCTTGGGCGCGCTGCATCTGGGGGGTACCAACCAGGCGCGGACCTATAACATCCAGCAGTTCATGGGCCAGCATTTCGAGATGAGAGTTGTTTGTGGCTTCATCCAAGATGCTTTGGATCAGGGCATCACGATCCTGTGCAACCGCCGAACTGACGATTATCAGCAGTGCGGCAACAAGGGTAATTATTTGTTTTCTCATGAGTATCGGGTTTTATTTTCAAATGATGATAAAATCAGATGAAGGATACTAAAATCCCCTGTAACGACCTTCCGATTTGGGGCAAAAATGAGATAGAACGGATTATTTTCACATTTAAGGCGGTTTCTTTACAACTTTTAAAAAATAAAAACACATCCGCCGCTGCCACTCCTGTCTCTTCAAAAATTGTGCTGCCTTTCAGGGGATAAAAATCATTGTCTCTGCTACATCCTGGTCTCCTGCCCGTCACCAGGCCGACTGGCATAAAGCATTTTCAATAAGAATTCACGCCGAAGGCTTGTCGCTGATGGGGGCGCTTGCATGGAAATCGCGGCGAACAATATCGGCATATCGGTTTAACAGCTCCATTATCCGGTCGTGGCTGTCCGACTGCATTACCATGCCCACATGATGCTTTTCGTTCATGCGCCAGGTAATCTCCGGCGCGTCGAAAACGGTAGTATCGGGATGTTCGAAGCGGGCAAGTGAAATCAGGATGCCGGCAAACTCTTTCCGGTGCTGCGGAAGCGTCCATTCTTCACCCCTTCGTACGGCCGACTCGATCCGAGCCCACTCGCGCCAGAGATTGATGCCCGATGCAGCTTCCACCATCACACTCAGGTGGGCGCCTCCCACCCGCGATGAGGTTTCCAGGAAATAGAATTCGCCATCCTCTTCCGACAGTATGAACTCGGTATGCGATGCGCTGTGTCGCATCCCAAACGCCTTCATCACTGCAGCGTTCAGTTCACGCAGCTTTACCGCTTCCTCACTGTTCTGGTCGAGCGTTGCCGACCGGAAAATCCCGGCATGGTGGGCAATGTCATAGGGTGTGTTCAGATACCTTGACGACCAGCAGAAAGCCACATTCCCGTTGAAAATAAGCGAATCGGAGTGGAACACATCGCCGGGGCGGAACTGTTCGGCAAGGAACAGATGTCTGCGGTCGCCGAGGGTGTTGATATGATGCCATAACTCCTCTTTGGTATGTACTTTTTTGATCCCTGTGGCCGAGGCCTCGCCCCGTGGTTTCACAAGCCAGGGCGCCGGCACATCACCGGCAAAGCGGTTGATATCGTTGTTGTTGAAAAGGGATGAGAACTGCGGAACCCGAATTCCCGCATCCCGGGCCTGCATTCTCATGGCCAGCTTGTCGCGGAAATAGCGCGATGTGGTAAGACCCATGCCCGGAATGCGTAACTCCTCCCGTACCGATGCTGCTTTTTCCACATCGAAATCGTCGAGAGCAACGATGGCATCGATTTTTTTTTCGCGCATCAGCCAGGCCACTCCCCTGGTTATGTCTGCAATATTTTCAGGTGTGTTTTCAATGTTGTCCATGAAAAAGAACTCATCGATCGATTCTCGCGGCCACGGCCTGTGCTCCAGCTTGCGGGAAGTGAGAAGGTACACCGTATTGCCATCCTCCTTGCAGGACTGCAAAAATTCGCCGCCCTTGAAATAGAAGGAGATGCACAGGAACGCAAGTGGTTTTTTCATTCAGAGACGAATATTATGTGTTTCTGATTCTATTATACATAGTAAATACTAACAATATGCACTATGTGTTATTCAGGCAGCATTTTACAGGCCGTACATGGCTCCTCACCGATTTCTGTAAACACCTGTTAGTCATATCAACTATTAATTGTCTGTTTTCGATGTTTCAATTTGTTCACCGCTTTCCTTCAGCGGCTTTATTCGCCGCTTCCTCAATAAATGAAACCAGCAGCCTGATACCAAATCCGGTGGCGTTTTTCTGCTTTCCGAACTCGGTGTCGCCGAATGCCGTTCCGGCCACATCGAGATGGGCCCATGAGGTGTGGCTGCCGATAAACTGCTCCAGAAACTTGGCGGCCGTTATTGCCCCGCCTACCGGTTTCGTTCCAAGATTCCTCAGGTCGGCCACGTCGCTGCCCAGCTCATCGAGGTACTCCTCCCAAAGAGGAAGCTGCCACAGGCGCTCACCGCACCGGTTGCCAACATCTGTCAGCCATGCAGCCAGGTCATTATCATTACTGAACAGGGCAGCCGCGTGAAAGCCAAGCGAGCGCACGGCATCACCGGTGAGTGTGGCCACATCCACAATGTGCTTCGCATCACTGTTTTTTACAAGCCAGGATAGAGCATCGGCCAGAATCAGCCGCCCCTCGGCATCGGTGTCGATCACTTCGATCGTTTTTCCGCTGTATGACCCGATTACATCGCCCGGCTTTACAGAACGGGAGTCAATCAGGTTGTCGGTAACCGGGATGGCCGCAATGAGCGAAACCGGGAGTTTAAGGCGCGCCGCCGCCTCCATGGTACCCATCACGGTGGCCGCGCCCGACATGTCGCTCTTCATAAACTGCATGCTGGATGTGGGCTTGATGGATAGTCCGCCGGTATCGTACAGCACACCTTTGCCCACCAGGCCAATGTTTACCGTCTTGCCGGGCTTGCTTCCGTTGTATTCTAACACCATAAATACAGCGGGGTGCTCGCTGCCCCTGTTTACAGCTTCCAGTGCAGACATCCCCTCTTTCCGGATGCGCTCCAGGTCAAAGACCTGAACCTGGTAATCAAACTTACGCGCCGATTCCTGTGCCCATTTGACCATAAAATCGGGGGATTTCCGGTTCGACGGAATATTTATCAGCTCCATCACCCTTTTCTGCGTTTCAGCAATTACCTGACCGTGAAAACACGCTCCGGCAAATCCATCATCGCCGGCACGGGGGGAATAGACCGTCAGTACGGTTCCGGGGTCCCCGAATGCATTTACATTGCCATTTCCGTTCGCCTGATTCGATTTAAGGATGCCGTTTTCGTATGACCCCGTAACAAGTCCGTTTACAGCCGCCTCGGCCAGACCGGTGTGATCCATATTGGGCACATCAAGACACAGGGAGATTTTTTCTCCCATTTTTTTACCCTGCCTGCGGGAAAAATTCCTGAATATTGCATAGTGCGATCCGAAACCCGTTTTCTCGCCAAGACCGAGGAAGGTGATCCGGTTGTTGCCACTATAAGTGGTACCTGTCTCCCCTTTACCCGTATCCAGATCTTTCAGAAAACGCTCCTGGTTGCCACCGGTGAGGTTGCGAATCATTTCATTCTTATCGAGGGGAGCCATTGATGGTGTAACCGGTACGATCAGATCGCCGGCAGGGTCTTCAATTTTGGTTGTAGTGCATATTTTCACGGTTTGCCTTTTGCATTATAATTGATCTGGTTATTAAAAATAATCCGGTTCCGGGCTGCTTCTTCACCGTCAACTTTACCGACACACTGACATATTGCTCATATTGCTGTCATATCGCTTTTATGAATCGACCCGAAAGGCCCCACACATAATCGGAATATGGAATAACCTGACTGCACTTTTCATCATTTACGGAAATAGAGCCACTCAAGTGCCCTGGGAAATTCGTGTCCCCAGGCTTTTTCGTTGTGCTCGCCGTGGTTGCTTATATTCAGTTCAACTTCAATTAAATCCCGGTCCGGATTCCGGTCAAGGTTGTTTTTAAAGCTTTTTAGCAGCATAATCAGCTCTTCTCCCTCCCTGCGGCCGCCATACAGGTATATCCTGCCGGAAAAACCCCGTGTTTCGCGGTTGAACAATTCTGTTAACGATGGGCTTACCCACAGAGATGGTGAAAAGATCATTAGCCTGCTGTACAATTCGGGATGCTGCATAACCGCATAGATACTGATCAGGCCACCCATGGAACTGCCCCCTATGCCGGTATGCTCTGAATCGGGAAATGTTCTGTAGTTGAGATCTATCCACGGTTTCAGTGTTTCGGCCAGGAAACGGGCGTATTTCTTACCATCGCCCACGCCCAGCTTTGTTTTTTGCGATGGAGTGAATTCAGCAATCCGCTCCTCCTCGGCATGATCTATGGCCACTACGATCACATCCCCCAGGTTTCTCTCCGCCAACCGTGCAAGCTGACGCCTCAGTTCCCAACTCCCAAACGGAGCAAAGTCATCGAACAGGTTCTGCCCATCCTGCAGGTAGAGAACGGGGTAGCGCCGCTCAGTTTCATAGTAATCATACGGAAGCAGCGCGGTTATGCGCCTCGTTTTTATCAGCTGAGGTATCTCGAAGGCCTCGCTGATGATGTCGATCAGGGGCATCAGGTCCGGATCATAGTCCTGACCTTCTTTTCGGGTGGTGTTTGAAGCGGATTTTTGCAAACGTTACAGACCGGCTTGTGAATATGATTACGTATTTTTTATGAAAATACCTGGAAATGCCAAAGATACGACCACAGGATCAATTTTCAATTCAGATGATCCGGAAGGATGGTTTTATTACATTTCTGTGCTGTGATAACAGTATATATCCTGTAATCTGTTCGGTAGCAGGGATTTGGGATTTGGTACATCAAATTTGAGACATCAGTCATCAGATTTCAAAATCACTTTATGCGATTTATGATATGCGATATATGATATACATTTTACGATATATTAATCACGATGCTGCTGAATCGATGATTAAATGTCTTTATCCATACATGTTCAAAGAATACTCTTTTGTTTAACAAACGGTACATCATAGCACTGACTGGTGGTATTATTATCCTGTTTTTCCACTTTTCCGAAGCCATTGCGCAAACGCGTAATTCCCTGTTCGGCTGGCATGAGCGAACCATGCAGATATCGCTGAACCAGTACCAGAACTACGGGGGTCCCTTTTATGACCGCGGGCTGTTCCGGTTGTATACCCCGGTCATGTCGAAGGAGCACGATCTCGACCTGGTAACTTACGATTTTTCAATTTTGGATGATTATTCCTGGCATTACACCCGGCAAAACAGTGTGAGGATGTATGTGGGGAGCTTTGATCTGGGTGAATTTCTGCATGGGGTAAACATCCGTAACTTCATCCCGGTTGCCAACGGTTTGACACTGCCCCTGGAAATTGACCGTCGCTATGATATGCGGACCGACCGCACCGTTGTCTGGCTTGGCCTCGACTATCAGTTCAACGATCTGCACGCAGCGGGATTCCGTCAGTCGGTATCAGAACAGAAAGCCGATCTGAACGGGATGTTGTATTACCGCTACGGTACGTTTTCTGCCGGCTGGATACAGGCTGAACTTACTTTTATGGACTGGCCCAACAATGCCATTTATGGTTTGGGGGAGTTCCGCGGAACGGGATATGAAAACAGCCGAAAACATGAAAAACACCCGCGATTACTGTCACTCAAGGCTGCATCACCCGTATGGAAAGGGTTCAGGGGTGAACTTATGGGGGGATTTATTACACACTCCCGGTCAAAAGTGGGTCCCATCGATATTGATGAGCTGAATACAATTGACCGCCAACGGGCGCACTGGATTGGTGCACTGGCTGAATGGGGAAATGAATGGTTTACCACGGCCCTGACCTGGCAAACCCGTTATGCCAATTTCAGGAGATCAAATGACCGGTTTACTGACCTGTTGTCCGGATCTGCTGATGAGATCAGATACGGAAATTTTCAATGGGAAAATACGCTGGGCGGGGTTTTGGGTGTGCGTTACGGGTCATTCCATCTGCATAACCAGGTTCAGCACAGCTGGATCCGTGACCGCGAACGGGATATAAACGAAAGACCTTCCCAGTGGTATTCCGACATCATCTATGCTCCATTTGATTACCGTGAAACAAGGTGGATTCTCAGGCACCGGGTAAGCTGGGTTCCGGAATGGTCGGGATTTACCGCATCACTGGAGTGGTCTTCAATGTATAATGATATGGGCAGTGATTATGTATTCGAATTCAACGGAAATCCCGTTCGGGCATTTGATTACCGCCAGCTGTATGAGCTGGGTTCTGTGAATGAACGACTGACCCTTATTCTGGGATACCGCTTCAAAAACACGGCCAGGATAGAGCTGGGTGCATCGTATGACGTGGATGGTGACCGCGAACAGGGATATCTCGACTATATGGTCGAACGGGCCACCAGAAGGTTCGACGGAGGGTTTGGGAAGTTGATTATTTTCTGGTGATGGTAGTCGTATACTGAACTGCACGCAGCCTTGAGAGCACCCGTCATGGTGAGCGCAACGCAGCGAAGTGGAGTGTAGTCGAACCATGTGTGCAGTGCTGCGCACTGCACACTGGCGAGCATTTGGTAACACTACTAAAATAGGTGGCTTATTCATCCCAATAGGGCTTTTCGCAAAGCCCCATGCCCTTCGACTTCGGTCCGCTGTGCGGACCTGCGCTCATGGTGAAGGGGGACGTTCAGGTATCGGAGTTGACTTTTTTTATGAGTTCGTCGGGTACGTCAATTTCCATCCTGAGAAGCATGGCGGCGTGGGTTTTGCCCTGGGCATCGAGCTTGAGTGAAACCGTTCCGCCTCCGCCGAGGCTTTCGTGCAGCAGAAAATTTAAGGCTCCAATATTTGGCAGCTCAAACCGTTCCACTTTGCCTTTACAGATATGTTTCATATGCTCTTTAACAACATCGGTAGTCAGTTTATCCACAAGAAACGGATAGACATCCGGATGGCGTGCAATGATGCCCACATTGCTGGCATTTCCTTTGTCGCCGCTGCGTCCGTGCGCGATTTCAATGAGTTTAATCCTGGCCATTTTCCTGTTTCCTGATCACTCTTCCCATTTCATAAACCGTCTCATTTTCTTCAGAAAACAGTTCCCTTATATCATGAATAAGATGCTGGTCTGCGACCGCTATCAATCCGATACCCAGGTTAAAAGTTTTTCTCATATCCTCTTCCGGTACATTTCCCGTTTTTTTAATCAGATCAAAAATAGCAGGCCTGTCCCAGCTTCCCCAGTCAATATCCAGTTCAAAACCCTCCGGGGTTACCCGTTTGGTATTGCCGATGATCCCGCCACCGGTAATATGCGATAGTGCCTTGATCCCGTCGAGCGATTTCAGTTTTCGGATGATGCCCAGGTAGGACCGGTGAACCGCCAGCAATGCCTCACCTGTTGTAGTTCCAAGCTCACCAACATATTCATCCACCTTATAGGTACCGAAAAGCACCTTTCTGGCAAGTGAATAGCCATTGGTGTGAAGACCGTTACTGCCGAAACCCACCAGAATATCGCCTTCACCCACATCCTTTCCGTCTATAATCTCTGACCGGTCCACAACTCCCACAACTGTTCCGGCCAGGTCAAATTCACCCTCTTTATACAGATCGGGCATTTCTGCTGTTTCTCCGCCGATAAGGGCGCAATCGTTTTCGCGGCAGGCAATGGTGAATCCTTTGATGACATCAAAAGCCACATGCTGTTCGAGTTTGCCTGTAGAAAAGTAATCCAGAAAGAAGAGAGGTTCGGCGCCACATACCGCAATATCATTCACACAATGGTTCACCAGATCCTGACCTACAGTATCGTATTTACCGGCCATAATGGCCACTTTCAGCTTTGTTCCGACACCATCCACACTGCTCACCAGTACGGGATCCCTGTATCCTGTGAAATCGGGCCTGAACAATCCTCCGAAACCACCGATATTGGTTAGTACACCCGGCGTATGGGTCTGCTTCACCATATCCTTGATCGATTCGACCAGTTTCTCACCGGCCTGTATGTCTACTCCGGCGTCCTTGTATGTAAATTCCTTTTTGCTCATGTGAACTCCTTTGGCACAAGTTAACCAAAGTGATTTTAAATAGTGGAATGCAATAAAAAGAGTTTTTCCACAGGGGTTTTCAATTAGTATATATTTTAAAAATAGATTTAGTAATTATAGTATACCGTGTGTATATGTGGATAAACAGGCTTATTCATATAGTACCTTTCAGGAAATGTGGGATTGTTTATAAAAATGTTGATATCCCTTTCAAATAAAAGCTGAACTTAACCCGTCTTTATAGCACGTTCATAACATCTGCATATATTCCGCACAGAATTTTCCTTTTTTTAACCCACAGCCGGCAGCACTGATGATAACTTGTTGGTCTGATGGTTCCGGATGTGTGATGATCTGTATAAGAAAATTTGCTTTTAAAAAAATCAGGTATCCCACAACTTGGGGGCCGGTTATTAACACACTTTTCAACATATAAAACAGGCAGTATGAGAGCAGTAATACAGCGTGTGAAGAGCGCGTCGGTAGTGGTTGATGGTCAGGTAAAAGGCCGGATCGGCAGGGGCCTTCTCATCCTGGCTGCTGTGCACAGAGATGATGATGAAGCACAGCTCAGGTGGATAGCCGACAAAATTCTGAAACTCCGTGTGTTCAACGATGAAAACGGGAAAATGAACCGGTCGGTAACCGACGAAAACGGCGGACTCCTGGTGGTATCGCAGTTTACGCTGTATGGTGATACCCGCAAGGGTACGCGTCCGAGTTATATTGAATCGGCCTCACCCGAAAAGGCTGAAAAGATGTACAATGATCTGGTTACCTGTCTGAGGGAAAACAGTGATCTGCAGGTACAGGAGGGTGTTTTCGGGGCAATGATGGAGGTATCTCTGGTGAACGACGGACCCGTAACCATAATACTGGACCGCTGATGGCCCTCATATTTCTTTTTATTGATGGGATCGGGCTCGGTAAACCGGGAAATGGAAATCCGTTTGAGAGCAACACCCTGCCCGGTTTTTCGAAGCTTACCGCCGGACAAAAAATGACCGCTTCATCCGACCGGATTAATGAGCCCGGACATCAGTATAAACCGATAGATGCCAGGATGAAGGTGGATGGACTGCCGCAAAGCGGAACCGGCCAGGCAGCGTTGTTCTCGGGCGAAAATGCCTCTGTAATTCTTGGACGGCACTTTGGTCCCTATCCCCATTCAGCCATCCGCTATCTGCTGCAGGAACAAAGCCTGTTCATTAAGGCACGTGAAAAAAATATGACCCCCCATTTTATCAATGCCTATCCGGATATCTTTTTTGAGAGGGCCAGTGCCCGGAACCGCTGGAGCTGTACCACGCTAATGACCCGCAGTGCCGGGCTTGCCCTTAACCGCGTTGAAAATGTATTGCAAGGCGATGCCGTAACCGCCGAAATAATGCAGGATGTGTGGAGGTC
>JBLRWO010000043.1:0-28660 GCA_047921215.1 Cyclonatronaceae bacterium
AATGCTTCCCCCTGTCGGGTGCATAGGAGACTTGCACTCCCAAGTGAATGCGCCCTGCCGGGCGCACCAAAAAAAAGAGGCGGGGCTGTCAGGCCCGGCCTCTTTTGGGGGGTTATATGATATGATGGAAATTAAATCTGTGCGTCGAGCTGTTTTTTCAGGACATTTTTAGGAACAGCGCCGATAATCTGGTCAACAACCTCGCCGCCTTTAAAGATCAGGAGCGAAGGGATACTGCGAATTCCGTACTTCATGGAAACCTGAGGGTTTTCATCCACATTCAGCTTTGTAATTTTTGCTTTGCCATCGTATTCGCCGGCCAGTTCTTCAACTACAGGCCCGATAATCCGGCATGGTCCGCACCACTCTGCCCAAAAGTCAACGAGGACAGGGGTCTCGGACTTAAGTACTTCCTGATCAAAATTACTGTCTGATACTGTTACTGGTTTTGCCATTTCTAATGATTTCCTTTCATGATAGTGCTTTAACTGATTTCTGTTTAAGATCGTTCAAATGAATTTAAAAAAAATCGCCGCATCATATTGTCTGCGTTACTGATGATTTCAATAACGTCTGAATCCTCACTATATTACTCAATAGTAATATAAATATCAATAGCGTTTAAACCATCACGGATGTATCACATATGCGTTAACTCTGTTTACGCATCCCGGCGTCATCCGAATAATACTGCCGTCAGTTCCTTTCAAGTAAAACCCTGTCGCGCCCGAATTTTCTTCTCAGTTCTTTAAGAAGATCATCGGTCGGGTCGATTACAAACTTACGGGCGTTCATCCGCATCGGCTCTGCAAAAGTCGAAATCACATCAAAAGCCACCATAGTCTGTCCTTTCGAGGATTTCAGTGTTTCCGCGAGTTCCTGCAGATCCTGATCGGACAGTTCGGAGGTGTGCAACTGAATCCGGAGCCGGATTTTCGCCTGGTTTTTTTCGCGCAGGTTTTCAACACGGTCGAATGAACGGGCTATGATTTTGGGAATACCTCCGCGTGTGTCCACATTACCGTCAACCACAACGATATTATCGACACTAATGAGGTTCATGAATTTATCGTAGCTATCGGAAAAGGCAATGACCTCCGCGCTGTTGAATTCATCTTCCAGGGTCATAAAGGAGAAAGGCCGGCCTTTTTTATCGCGCACCTGTTTAACGGCGGTAATAATACCCGCCACCGATACCGAATGACGGTCGCCGAGGGACCCAAGGCTGTCGCTGCCCAGGTTGTGGCTGCAAAACAGCCGGATATCATCGCGGAACCGGTCGAGGGGATGTCCGCTCAGATAGAACCCGATCAGGTCCCGCTCTTTTTTCAGTTTTACCATGCTGGTCCATTTCTCAGCTTCGCGGAGTTTCGGTTCACCGTTGCCCGCGGCCCCGCCGCCCGATTCGCCAAACAGGCTTATCTGGTTCATCAGCTCATCCTGCTGCTTTCTGACTGCATACTGGATCGCATCATCCAGGCTGGCCATCAGGCGTGATCTGTCGGGGAATACGGGATCAAGTGCTCCGGCTTCGATAAGACTTTCAAGCGTTTTCCGGTTGCAGTTCCGCAGATCAATCCGGGAGGTGAGATCGAACAGGCTGTCGAACGGGCCATTCTCCTCTCTCTCTTTTACGATCGATGCAACCGCATTGGCGCCGACTCCTTTAATGGCACTCAGCCCGTACTGAATACGACCGTCTTTCACCACAAAATATCCCGCTCCGGTATTCACGTTCGGCAGATCGACGGGGATTCCAAGCGCGTTGCATTCCTCAATAAAGAGCGACACTTTTTTAATGTCGTTCATATTATGCGACAGCACCGCGGCCATATACTCGGCGGTATAGTTGGCTTTGAAGTAGGCCGTCTGGTAAGCCAGTACCGAATAGGCCGCAGAGTGCGATTTATTAAATCCATAGCCGGCAAAGAATTCCATTTTTTCAAAGACTTCGTCTGCTATTTTTTTCTCCACCCCGTTCTTTTCAACCGCACGGCTCACAAAGATGGCTTTCTGCTTCTCCATCTCCTCTTTCTTTTTCTTGCCCATGGCCCGCCGCAGAATATCGGCTTCACCCAGGGAATAGCCCCCCATCTTTTGTGCTACCTGCATGATCTGCTCCTGGTAGACCATAATACCGTATGTGGGCTTCAGGATCTCTTCGAGCATGGGATGCGGATAGACAACACTTTTACGGCCGTGTTTACAGTCGATGAACTCGGGTATGAACTGCATGGGCCCCGGGCGGTAAAGTGCATTCATGGCAATGAGATCATCTATGCCCGTAGGTTTAAGATCCTTAAGGTGTTTTCTCATACCATCAGACTCGAACTGAAATGTCCCAACCGTTTCCGCCCGCTGATACAGCCGGTAGGTCGCCTCATCGTCGAGGGGGATGTCGTCAAGGTTATACTCCCTGCCATAGTTTTCCTTCACATAGCGGATGGCCGTTTTCAGTATCGAGAGTGTACGCAGACCAAGGAAGTCCATTTTGAGCAGGCCGCACATTTCGGCGCTGGGCCCGTCATACTGGGTGATCACATCCTTTTCCTTGGAGAGTGCCACCGGCACGTAATCATATACCTTTCCTGGCGCGATAATAACACCCGCCGCGTGAATACCGGTCTGTCTGGCACATCCTTCGAGCGTTCTGGCATAGTGCATCATACGGCTGATGCGCGGGTCCGGATCATCGAACAATTTTTTAATGTCCGCCGCTGTTTCAGAATTATATTTGGGATTCAGCACCTTTTCGAACGTATCAATGGTTGGCCTGTCGGGCAGAAGTTTGGCAATCCTGTCGACCTCCGGCAGCGGGATACCCAAAATGCGGCCCACATCACGGATCGCGGTTTTGGCCTTCATGGTTCCATAGGTTACAATCTGGGCCACATTATCGCGACCGTACTGCTGCACCACATAATCTATGACCTCCTGGCGGCCTGCATCGTCAAAATCGATATCGATATCGGGCGGGCTCACGCGTTCCGGGTTCAGAAAACGTTCAAACAGGAGTCCGTACCTGAGCGGATCAATGTTGATGATACCTATACAGTAAGCCACGATACTGCCTGCTGCCGATCCCCGGCCGGGACCAACATACACGCCGCGTTCACGTGCCACCGAGGTAAAGCTTTGGACGATCAGAAAGTACCCTTCGAACCCCATTTTTTTAATGATAGCCAGTTCTGTCTCGATCCGTTCAGTGATCTCCGTGGTGAGTTCCGGATACCGTTTCCGGGCCCCGTCGTAAGTGAGCTTCCTGAGGTACTCGTCCATATCGGCAAAGCCCTCGGGCACTTTAAAATGAGGCAGCAGCAGTTCCGAGGTGATTGAGAAATCCTCCACCTTGTCGACGACTTCACCGGTATTATCGACCGATTCGGGTACATCGTCGAACAGTTCCAGCATCTCTTCAGGTGTTTTCAGGTAAAATTCGCGATTGAGCTGATTGTTATCATCCGTAAAGCGGAAACGGTTCGGATCTTCGAGGTTTGCGTTGGTCTGAAGAGCGAGCAGAACATCGTGCGCCTCGGAATCTACACGGTCTACGTAGTGCGAATCGTTGGTACAGATCATTTTTACCCCGTACTCCCTGGCCCATCTGATCAGCACTTCGTTGCAGGTATTCTGGTCGGCAAGTCCGTGCCTTTGCAGCTCGATATAATAGTCTTCGCCGAATACGCCCAAATACCATTCGAAAATTTTGCGGGCCTCGGCCTCCCCTTTTTTGATGATGGTCTGATTGACCTCGCTGGCAAGGCAACAGGTTGTGGCAATCAGCCCCTCAGTGTGTTCCTCCAGCGTTTTTTTATCGATTCGGGGTTTATAGTAGAGGCCTTTAACATACCCCAGCGAGGTCAGTTTAACCAGGTTTTTATATCCGGCCATATTTTTTGCCAGCAGTACCTGGTGATACCGTTCCCGGTTTTCACGGTCTTCCATGGTTACGGGTGTAACATAGAACTCGCATCCGATTACGGGCTTTACTCCGGCCTTTTTAGCGGCATTTACAAAATCGGGTACCCCGAACATGTTGCCGTGATCGGTAATGGCCATGGCCGGCATCTGGGTCATCGAGGCTTTGTCGAACAGCTGGCTGATGGAAGCGGCTCCATCGAGCATACTGTATTGCGTATGGCAGTGCAGATGAGAGAAACGGGGCATCTGGGGGTATCTTTGCTAAATGTTGATATCGTAACGGGCGGTTGTCCGGTTTATTCCGGCGTTTGCTCAAAAATCCAACCGACTGTAAATCTGACACTTCGGAATCAGCTGGCTGCAGGCACAACGGGAATGTACGAATGAAAAAAGACGCAATCACTCTTGAAAATTTCCGCGCATTTACAGTGCGCCGGAATCGGCGGTTTTCGGGATTTTTTTACAAGTATTCTATCGTCTCCGCTGCAGGTTATAACATCCGGCAAGAACGCTATGGCCAATAATGCAGACCACTCATTTCCCTTAAAAGTTGCAGAAAAAGGTACATCCTTATTGATACACTTACAGATATGTGCCTACATAAAGCCATGAATAACATTTTATTGTTACAGTTTCTTTCACCCATGCAATTTCCTGAACCACTTGTTTTGCGGGTGTTCAAAACAGTCTGGGCATCCTCAGTGGCATATCATCATATACCTATACTGAGCAAACCCATAAAATGGAATAACCCTGTTCCATTTCTGTAGGGGCTATCTTCCGATTCAGCTACCCGGTCGGGAAGATTGTAAACGGTGCCGGCCTGCAGTGTTATGAATTTACCCATCCGCCATGTGTGCGCCAGTGAAAGGCTGTACAGACGTTTCGTTGTTCCCTCATTCCCCCTGAACCCGTAAAATTGCGACACCTCAAGACGCCCGGTAAGTCGGTGGACCGCCAGGTGCCGGTGGTTGCCGAAAAAATAGCCGAGTTCAGAATAACTACCGTAATAGAAATCGATGGTATTGCCCTGCTGTACGGTTCCGTCAAACCTGATGAGAAAGATCTCTCCACGGGTGTGCCAGTTTCTGTAAAACCACTCGGAGATGCCCATTACTCCATACTGACTGCCATTTACGGACACTTCGCTCAGGATGAATCCATTGTGGTCGGCTATACCGATCTTTCTGCCGGCCGATCCGGCATATGAAACACTCAAGCCATACCTCAGATCCGGACTAAACCGGTACGAGAAGTGAGCCTGAACATCACGTCTGCGGCTGCCCTGTACCCGGTCCTGATAACCTGCACTAAGAGCGTAGTTCAGCCTCGAAATGTTTCCCGAGAGCATCACACCTGTCTGGGATGCAAATGAACCTGAACGCTGCAGACTGGTAAGGGCGGTGTAGCGTTCAGGAACATGCAGCAACCTCGATGGCATCCGGTTTTCTTCGGAAAAAGGAGCGGCAAACCGCCCGGCCCGAACAGCAAGGGATCGGCTGATTCCCATTTCGGTGTATAAATCTGTAACCGGGCCTCTGACGTCATCAAGAAAACCGGTATTCAGCACAACGGCAAGCTTTTGTTTGTGTTGCAGCCTAAGATCGGTCAATATTCGCCTTATGGCGAACTGTTCTCCGGAATCATCCACCCCGGCGGCATAGGCCCTGAAGCCGGGTTGTACGAACAGATGGAGGCTGGCCGGAATCTCCCCGTTATCTGAGACAAGATGCATTCCAGAAGGTACATCCAGCTTTATAAGGGATACAGCTCCATTCTGTGCAGAAGCCATGCCTGCATAAATTGCCGGAAGAAGTACAGAAATCAGGATCGTTTTCACTAAAACCGGCATACTGCTGCCACCCTTTTAATCTCTCAGAAAACGAATATCACCGAACCAGGATACTGCCGACTGGCCGGTATCGTCGGAATCTGTCATGATGGCAATCGCTTCAACCGGTGGCGGGTCCTCGCCGTAAATACTTCGGTAATCTTCGAGGATGTTCCGGCGATATGTACGCCACTGACCGGTATTTTCTTCCCCCGAATCGACCACTACCATGGTTACCAGATCGGTGTACGGGTTTTGCGTGATCAGCCCTGGTTCTTCCTTGTTGGCATAGATATAATTGATAGCACGCGAGGGTACCCGCCCATACACTAAACGAGTAAGGCGGATCAGGTTTCGCTGGCCCCAGCTCAGATTTTTGAGGCTGTAATCGAACATCAGGTAGATACGCGCCGGATAATCGTCGCCGTCTTTTTGAGTAACATCCCCTTTATCGATCAAATTTCCGACTTTCCAGCTCCATTCAATTACAGGAAATTCATTGAGGTCAATCCTTTCCCGGCGCAGCATACCCGAAGATGATGCCTCACTTACTGCTTTCACAACACGGCGCCCGTCGAGTTCAGTCAGGTTGTACTCTGTAGGTTTCAAACCCCTGAAGCGCAAAGTCTCCCAGTCATCAGGAATCCGGTCATCGCTTTCTGAACCCGAAAAATTACCAATATTCAGTATATCCGGCCTGGTATCGTCCGGGTTTACAATCATAATCAGTGGAAGTGCAAATAAAACGAATAATTTCATATCCTGACAACTAATTTATAACATTCATGGTTACAGTTAATCTGCTATACTTATTGCATTCCGGCTGTGCACTGACAGAGTATCATTCTTGATTTTGCCAAAACGCCACAATCCTTATTGTGCTACTGTTTTCGGATTCGAGATAAAAGTAGAAAAATCTGCCCCTCCCGATTATCCCGAAACTGTAACAATACAATGACGAATCTTAACGTAGTCGAATCAGTACCATGAACCACCTTATACAGAAAATCCAATGATTGCCATAACCCGTGAGCCCAGCCAAAGCATGGAAAATTGTGAGTTAACCCATCTTGACCGAAAAGCCATAAACACTGAAATAGCAGTCCGGCAGCACCGGCTCTATGAGCAATATCTTGAACAATTCGGGTGCCCGGTAATCAGGCTGCCGGCCAGACACGATCTGCCGGATGCCGTCTTTGTTGAAGATACTGCAGTCGTTTTCCCCGGGGTTGCCGTGATAACCCGGCCGGGTGCCGAATCGAGAAGGCCGGAAACCGCCTCAATGGCCGATGAGCTGAAAAAATGGCGCCCGCTCCGGTTTATTGAAGCCCCCGGCACACTCGACGGTGGCGACGTACTGACCATGGGCATGAACGTTTATGTGGGGATTTCCGGACGCAGTAACGAAAATGGCATTGAGCAGTTCAGGGATCATCTGAAGCCATTTGGCTATTCCGTAACCGGTGTGCCAGTAAGGGGTTGTCTGCACCTGAAGACCGCTCTGGCCCCCGTTTATGACGATCTGATGCTGATCAACCCACAGTGGGCAGATCCTGGTGTTTTCGACGGGGTGACCTGCGTGCCGGTCCACCCTTCCGAACCCTATGGCGCCAACCTGATGCGCTTCGGAAATGCTGTCCTCTGTTCCGACTCATTTCCCCGCACCATCGACTGGCTGACCGGTCTCGGGCTGGATGTGCACACCATCGACTATTCGGAAATGGCCAAAGCCGAAGCAGGATTGACCTGTTGCAGTGTAATATTTGACGAATAGTTGCTGTATGAGTACAGTTGCCCTTTTTTAACAGAATTTTTCCTTTGAGATCAGACCGGATTCAATATTTTAGAACGGTTATCCTAATTTTCTGGCGCAGTTTAACAACGTAACCGACTAACGGCAGTTGCCGGTTCGGAAACCATCCGAGACCGGTTAACATTACCCATATAAATCATCCAACAAAAAAAACTGACCATGCTCCGATTCACCATCCCTGTATTTACTGTTTTTCTTTTCATCACATACCCGATAAGCATAAAAGCACAAACGACTGCTACTGCCACGGTATCGGCAACCACCGCCCTGAACCACATGCCTGAAGAACGGTACCGGATGGCCAACCGGATGCTCAGCTGGAAACTGAACGGCAAAGTGTACCATTCGAACGTTCAGCCGGAGTGGATACATGAGAATGCCCTCTGGTACCGGGTAAACACGGAAAACGGCAACGAGTACTTTCTTGCTGATGTGGCCCGAGGCGTGAAAGAGCCACTGTTTGATCAGGTGAAGCTGGCAGCAGACCTTCCGGCGCCCTCCAGCGGCGACGCGAACAACCGGGGTGGTGATAGCAGGGATGTCAGTAACCGGAATAACAGTGATACAGCGGATGGAAATAACGGAATCGACCCCTACTCCCTGCCGGTTTCGGACATTGAGGTGAGTAATGACCTCTCTACCGTCCGTTTCGTGTACGATAATCGACTTTGGTCACTCGACCGCGGGACCGGAGAACTGACCCGGGGCGATGAACTTCCTTCACCCCGGCCACGCGGCAATTATGTGATGTCGCCGAATGGTCGCTATGCGGCGTTCATCCGCGACCACAACCTGTGGGTGAAAGATATGCAATCAGGTGAGGACGTTCAGCTTACAACAGAGGGTGAGGCAGGATTCGGATTTGCCACCGACTCCCAGGGATGGTCGCGCTCGAACCGTCCGGTCCTTGCCTGGTCGGCCGATGAAACCATGATATCGACGTACCGGCTGGATGAACGCCTGGTTGAAGAGATGCATCTTTTGCGCACGGCCGACGGGCGCCCCGAGCTCATCTCCTGGCCCTACGCACTGCCCGGCGATGAGCATGTACCTATGCATGAGCGCTATGTGATCAATATCCCTGAACGGAGCAAGGTAAAGCTTCAGACTGAACCTTATCATCAGCGCACATCCAACTGCTGCGGCCTCACCCGCGGATCAGAATGGGCCGACAACGAATTCAGCCCCGATAGCGAAATACTGGCCTATGTAGCCACATCACGAGACTACAAAGAGGTGACCCTCAAACTGGCCGATACACAGACGGGTGCAGTAAGAGAAGTTTACACAGAGCGCGATGAATTTTTTATCGAAACCAACCTGACCTCACGTGGTGTGCCCAACTGGAGGGTACTGCACGGATCGGGTGAATTTATCTGGTTCTCGAGAAGCAGTAATTGGGGTCATCTGTATCTTCATGACCTGGAGACGGGCGAACTCAAAAATGCCATCACCGCCGGTGATTGGAATGTTGTTGACATCATCAAGGTGGATGAGGACACTCGCAAAATCTGGTTTACGGCTGCCGGAATAAACCCAGATGAAGATCCGTATGAGGATTACCTTTACTCCACAGGTTTTGACGGAAACGGACTTCAGGCCCATACGCCCGAAAGCGGACATCATCAGGTAACGCTATCGCCGGACACCGGCCATTTTGTTGATACGTATTCGGATGTTCAGAATGCATCCGTTACGGTTATCCGCGATTCATCCGGTAATGTGGTAATGGAGCTGGAACAGGCCGACATATCGGAAGTGCTGGCCGATGGCTGGCAGAAACCTGAACCCTTTGTCGCCAGGGCCCGCGATGGCGTGACCGATATCTACGGGCTGATGTTCAAACCGTCGGACTTTGATCCGACCAAAAAATATCCCGTCATTAACAGTATCTATCCCGGTCCGCAGACCGGAAGCATAGGCACCCGTGCATTCAGTGTTTCGAGGCGGGGTCAGGCGCACGCTCTGGCCGAGCTCGGGTTTATCGTGGTTCAGATCGATGCCCTGGGCACACCCAAGCGTTCTCGTGATTTTCACACTGCCTATTACGGGGATATGGCCGACAACGGCCTTCCCGATCAGATTGCTGCCATGATGGAACTGGCCCGGCTACACAGCTGGATCGACATTGAACGCGCGGGCATCTACGGTCATTCGGGTGGCGGTTTCGCCACCGCTGCTGCCATGTTCAACCACCCGGAGTTTTTCAAGGTGGGCGTGGCCGGCGCAGGGAACCTGGATAACCGGGGTTATACATATTACTGGGGCGAAAAATTCCAGGGCCCCTACACGGAATTCGGGGACGGCCGGGATTCCTACACCAATCAGGCGCTGCAATACCAGGTTGAAAACCTGCAGGGCAAACTGCTGCTCTCCTACGGCACCATGGACTCGAATGTGCATCCCAACATGACCCACCTGGTCATTAACGAGCTGATACGCCATAACAAAGATTTTGATCTGATAGTGATGCCCAACCGGGGGCACGGCTATGCCAATGAATCGTACAAGATCCGGCGTACGTGGGATTATTTTGTGACACACCTTCTCGGAATGACACCGCCCCGGGAATATGAAATTGAACGGTAGCTCATTTATTTACCCAAACGTTGCCGAAAATGCCTCACAATGTCTACCCTGCACTCGACAAATTCAGATTATTCACGCCTGCCTGAACAAAATAACCGGCACAATGCCACAACAGACCTATTCTTTATGAGAAGTCTATTACATTGTTAAATAATAACTTAATATGATAACTAACCACCAATATAATCAGTGATATCTATGATGATGCAATTAATTTATGATTTAGCCGAAAGTATTGGTAAAACACCTCTTGCCTGCTTATTATGTATCCGTCGTAATAAATGACTGTCGGTCGCTGCTTTAGCGGCTCTGCCAATCACGAATTATGATATTACCATACAAGCAACAATGAAATAGATATTATGTCAGAAAACAGAGTTACAGGAAAAGTAAAGTGGTTCAATAATGAAAAAGGCTTCGGCTTTATTGAACAGGAAAATGGTCAGGATGTATTTGTACATCACACAGCCATAATGGTTGACGGTTATAAAACCCTCAACGAAGGTCAGTCAGTAACAATGGAAGTTACCCAGGGGCAAAAAGGGCTTCAGGCCGAAAATGTGATTCCTGAATAGGCATCAGCATTTATAGAATAAAAAAGCCGGCGTTCCCAGCTCCGGCTTTTTTTTAAGGGTCAGGTCACCACTATTTTCAGAAATCAATCATTGACATGGCATTGCTGTGTCTTTTCGTTATCTGATGGACACCTATATCATTTATGAGATTATCGGTTATGCTGCTTCCGTTCTGGTAGCGGTATCGCTGATGATGAGTAAAATTGTTAGTCTGAGGATTGTAAACCTGATTGGAGCGGCAACATTTTCACTGTATGGTTTAATGATAGGGTCCATACCCGTTGCCGGAATGAATGCGTTCATCGTACTGATCAACCTTTGGTATCTCTACCAGATATTTACAAACAGGGAGTTTTTCAGGCTTTTAAGAGTAACGCCAGATGACCATTACCTGAAGCATTTTATTGAATATTACCGGGACGAGATTCAAAAATTTCAGCCCGGATTTGTTCATCAGCCCTATCCGGATACCGTTTGCGTCTTCATTCTGCGCGACATGATTCCGGCGGGCCTGCTTATCGGAGATATGAACGAAAAAGGTGTGCTCTCGGTCAAACTTGATTTTGTAATCCCAATGTACCGTGATTTCAAGATTGGCCGCTTTATATACAGTGAACAGCGATCCTTTTTCATGGAAAACAGGATATCAGAGATCCGGTCAAGAGCAGGAACGGATGCACACACCGTTTATCTGAAAAAGATGGGATTTGTACCCGAAGGTGATCAACTGATATACAGGGTCTGAAGGGAATTCAAAGCGGCAGATATCTATGTATGCTCATTGCCGCGTAGCAACTACAAATAACAACGCTTCGCAGGGGCGTTCATATTAGCCGGCGGGTTTTCGGACATTTCGGCTTACATTATACCCGACACATCCGACATACCCGACATACCCGACATACCCGACCGTGATTACTGAACAGAGTAATCAGTATCCGGTATCTCATACACTATATACAATCCGATGAAAACACTCAGGGGCATCATCATCGATGCAGTAAACCGCAGGCAGTTTCCCGGTCAACTTACCATCGATAACGGCCGTATAACCGGAATCAATGAAACCCTCGATGTACCGGATGTATACATCATGCCGGGTTTTATCGATTCTCACATCCACATCGAAAGCTCCATGCTGGTGCCGTCGGAATTTGCCCGGCTGGCTGTGCGGCACGGTACAGTCGCCACGGTATCTGATCCGCACGAAATCGCAAACGTATGCGGCATGGAAGGCGTTCATTACATGATCGAAAACGGAAAAACGGTTCCACTGAAATTTTACTTTGGCGCCCCCTCCTGCGTACCTGCCACTGCTTTTGAAACCTCGGGTGCGCGGCTTGATGCGGAAGATGTAGCCGCCCTGCTCGACCGCGACGACATCCACTACCTGGCGGAGATGATGAACTGGCCAGGCGTGCTTAACCGGGACGACGAGGTGATGACCAAAATCAGATCTGCACTCGACCGCGGCAAACCCGTAGACGGACATGCACCGGGGTTAAAGGGTGGCGATGCCGTGAACTACGAGTCGGCCGGCATCAGCACCGACCACGAATGCTTCAGCAGAGATGAGGCCCTCGACAAGCTCAGGGCGGGTATGAAGATTGCGATCCGGGAAGGCAGTGCGGCCAAAAATTACAATGCTCTTATCGGTCTGATGCGCGAGCACGCAGGAAGCATCATGTTCTGCTCCGACGACAAGCACCCCGACGATCTGCTCGAAGGCCATATCAATGTGCTGGCTTCACGAACCCTGAAACTTGGATATAATCTGTACGATGTGCTCCACTCCTGTTGCGTACTTCCGGTTCAGCACTACAAACTGGATGTGGGGCTGCTTCAGGTGGGCGATCCTGCCGATTTCATCATCACGGACAACCCGGAAACCATGCATGTGATGCAGACCTGGATTGACGGTGAATGTGTCTGGGACAACGGCAAGGTGATGTTTAACACGGGCTCAGTTACGCCGATAAACCGGTTCAGTGCCCGGAGTTGTGATCCGGTCGAATTCGAATTGAATGCCGATGTGCGTGAACAGCCTGTTATTGTTGCCTACGATGGTGAACTGATAACCGGCCGCCGCATGGAGAAGCTGCTTTCCGAAAACGGAAAAGTGCTTGCTGATCCCGAAAGGGACATCCTGAAGATTGCGGTTGTAAACCGTTACAAGAAGGCTGCGCCGGCTGTAGCATTCATAAAAAATTTCGGTATCCGCGATGGCGCCATTGCCTCGTCGGTTGCCCACGACAGCCATAACATTATTGTTGTCGGCAGTTCAGATGAGAATATGAGCCGGGCAGTTAATTTGATTATGGAAGCACGTGGCGGCATATCGGCGGTAACGGCCGGTAATTCCCAAATCCTTCCGCTCCCGGTTGCCGGAATCATGAGCGACCGTCCGGGTGAGGAGGTAGCGGCGGCTTACAAAAAACTGAGTCGCATGGCCCGGGAAATGGGATCGGAGCTTAAGTCCCCCTACATGCTGATCTCATTCATGGCCCTTCTGGTCATACCCAGCCTCAAGATCAGTGATCTCGGTTTATTTGATGCCGAACAGTTCAGGCTGTTGAGCGCTCAGACTTAATTCCTGTCAGGCTTAACTCCTGTCAGGTTACAGAGTATGTCTGCCTTCTCCGGTTATTGTACATCCCGCGACATATCCTCCAGCGTTCTGCCTTTCGTCTCTTTTACGAACTGCCGCACGAATATCCAGGCAACCACCCCAAAGAAGGCGTAGATACCGTAGGAAAGCCCAAGCCCGATTGATACCAGGAACAGCGGGAAGGTCATGGTGATGAGGAAATTGGAACCCCACTGAACGAGTCCGCACACGGCCAGTGCCGCACCACGGAACTGGTTTGGGAACATCTCACCAAGCATTACCCACATAACCGGTCCCCATGACAGTGCGAAGAAAGCGATGTAACCGTTGGCTGCCAGCAGTGCATACAGCCCGAAATTGCCTTCAAGCTGCAGGTTGCCCGACTCGCCCACCGCGGCAGTTCCGAAAATCAGGGCAAGTAATCCCAGCATAAAGGCCTGACCCAGAGAACCAACGAGCAGAAGCGGTCTGCGTCCCAGCTTGTCGATGAGTGCGATGGCCACAAAGGTAAACAGCACATTAACCGTACCGCTGATCACATTTGTAAGAAGGGCGTCTGCTTCGGTAAAGCCGGCCGCCTGCCACAGCGTGGCACCATAGTAGAACACCACATTAATACCGGTAAACTGCTGCAGTGAAGCCAGCCCGATGCCCACCCAGACGATGGGGTGAAGTTTCCCGGTGTATTTGCTGATAATGTCGGACAGCCGCGGGCGATGGTCCTTTTCGAGGGTAGACCGGATGTCGGCCACTTTGGCGTCGGCATCAGCGTATGGTGAAAGACTGAGTAAAACCTGCCGGGCCTGATCGTACCGGCCGGCGGCAACAAGGTAGCGTGGCGATTCCGGAATGAAGAAAAGAAGACCAAAAAAGAGGGACGCCGGGATTATCTCCACCCAGTACATCCACCTCCATGCATTGAAGCCGGCCCACAGTGTTTCGGAGGCTCCGCCAGACAAACCCGCAATGACATAATTACTCAGAAACGCCGCAAACAGGCCGATCACGATCATCAACTGCTGCAGTGTAGTGAGGCGGCCGCGGATGTTTGCCGGTGCGATCTCGCTGATGTAGGCCGGAGCAAGGATACTGGCGCCACCAACGGCCAGGCCTCCAAGCACGCGGAAAATCACGAACATAAAGGAGCTGCCTGAAATGCCAGATCCCCAGGCGCTGATGATGAAGGTGGAAGCTGTTATAAGCAATACCGCTTTACGGCCGAATTTATCGGCCAGGGTTCCTGCAAAAAAGGCGCCGACCGCACAACCCAGAAGCATGGATGCCACATTGAAACCGGTACCCACGGCATCCGAGTCGAAGGCGATCTGAAGAGCATCGACGGTGCCGTTAATAACTCCGCTGTCGAACCCGAAGAGGAACCCGCCAAGGGCAGCGACTACTGAAAGGAATATTACGCGTGGAAGATTGTCTTTACCTGTGTTGCCCGGGGCAGTTTGATCATTCATTATCTGAATATCTGGTTATAAATTTAATTGCTTCGAAGTTATAGTAAAAAACCGTTGATGACAACGTGTCTGTAGATATGGTATAATATTTAAATTTGGCTTGTTTAGCATTCCTGATCAGACAAAAGGATCAGACTGAGCAAACAGGATGCATCAGATAATCACACAACATCAGCATTTTACATGATCAGTGTGATTCGACATCAGATACGTTCCCGGAGTATAAAAGATGCTTATGACTGATGAGTGACCAGCTTATATAAAAAACTCATTCAGGGAGATCACTCAGTAACCTGGACCACTTCTGCCACCTCATCGCGGTACGTATCCGCAACTGCCGGCCTTCCCCAGGCTTCATACAATCTTACAAGGCTTGTACGGGTTGGTGCAGTATTGACGCCCTTATCGAGTAATGTCTGATATCCCTTTAACATGACTTCCTCGGCTTCGGAATAGCGGCCGAGGTTCGTCAGGCAGTCCCCAAGCCCGACCAGCTGGCGGGCAATACTGGGATGGTCTTCGGGGAGTTTATTTTTCAGTATCTGCAATGATCCAAGGTAAATCTGTTCTGCCTCCTCCGCATTTCCACTGTCACGCAGGGCGCCAGCCAGGTTTCCCGACAGAATTCCGACAACCGGGTGCTCAGAGCCATGTACAGCTATTCCCACATCTACTGCCTGTCTGCTTAAATCAATTGATTCACGAATCCGTCCGGTTCTCTTTAACAAAACAGCCAGGTTATTCATGGCATTAGCTACAGACATACTATTTTCACCATGTACTTTTTTTGCAGTTGACCATAATCATTGTACAACATTCAAATATGAGCTAATATGCCGGTACACTTAACACTAACCAAACCCAACCGCCATGAGTTTAATGCAGGATTTCAAAAAGTTCGCGCTACGCGGCAATGTGATTGATCTGGCCGTTGCCGTAGTAATTGGTGCGGCATTCGGCCGAATTGTAACGTCTTTTGTTAATGATGTGCTGATGCCTCCAATTGGCCTGCTGCTGGGTGGCGTCGATTTCACTGAATTCATGTTTACACTAAAAGACGCCACTGAAGAAGCCGCTGCGGTTACCATCAACTACGGAGCCTTTATTCAACATCTGATAGATTTCACTATCGTCGCTTTTGCAATCTTCATGGTGATTAAGGTATTCGAAAAAGCGAAGAAAAAAGAAGAGGCGAAACCAGAACCCATTGCTGTGATTCCCGAGCAGGAAAAGCTTCTGGCCGAGATCAGGGACCTGCTGAAGGCTGGCAAATAGCAGCTATTCAAACCAACCTTTTTATATATTTCAACTTGAGAAGGGATTCCGGTAAATGACCGGAATCCTTTTTTTACTGACAGATGAAGTTGGTTTATACCGCTGCCCGGATTTTACACTTTGCTGATAATTTCACGGTTGAGGCAACCCCTGATCTGTGTATTTTCCAGTATGCAAGTAACCGGACAGACCAACGAATTCCTCGAACTGCTTGAACTCAGAGAGACCGGGACTATTACCCTGAGTGATCCCCTGCCCGATGGTTTTACTGTGATCTGGACCCTGGATGATACCACCTGCCTCACCGTGGATGGGGCCATCATTCACATGAAGAAGGATCAGATCATCTTTCTCACCGAATTCCACCGGGTCGGTACCATATCGGCCGGGCTGGCGCGGGTTATCCGCTTCAACAGGTCGTTTTACTGCATCATCGACCACGATGCGGATGTGGGCTGCAAGGGCATCCTGTTTTTCGGTGCCTCCGACCTGCCCCTCATCAATCTGCCCGGCTCTGAACAGAACATACTGGACACGGTCTGGAAGATGTTTCTCATTGAGATGGATTCACGCGACACCTACCAGCTTGAAATGCTGCAGATGATGCTCAAGCGGCTTCTCATCATCTGTACCCGCCTTGCCCGTGAACAGCAGAGTGAAAACCTGCCCGAGCGTGGTCAAACCGATCTGCTGCGAGAGTTCAACTATCTGGTCGAGCAGCACTTCCGCACCCGCCATACTGTTGCAGAATACGCGGAAATGCTGCATAAGTCGCCGAAAACCCTTTCGAATATTTTTTCGCGAAAACAGGGAAAATCACCTCTGCAGATCATCCATAGCCGCATCCTGCTTGAGGCCCGCAGACTGCTTATCTATACCGATAAACCCGTCAAAGAGATCGGATATGAGCTCGGTTTTGAGGATATACACACGTTCAGTCGTTTCTTCAAGAACGGTGAAGGGGTTGCCCCACTCGACTACCGCGCTTCGCGCTGAATCCACCTGCATAATTTACGCTGGCCTACGCACTACTGGCCGGTCTTTTTGCACAGAAGGCACATTACCGGCCGAACGGATTCGGCTGTACTGCTACGGCCACCCCGCAAATGACGGTACATACATGGCACCCCGTACCTGTGGCTTTGCTCCGGAAATTCTGCCAGTGCGACCAACACCCGTAGTTGATCCCTTTTTAAGAACCAATTAAAGTAATGATTATTTAAAACGGGAAGTATTGCCAAATCATTGGGAAGGCCTGCCTAACACCGAGGCTATAAAACACCGCATATTTACATCGTAATAAAAAAAAGAACAAAACAGAACACAAAAGCAACATAATCTAACAAGGAAGAATTGATGACTGAATTGAAAGTACTTCAACGTGAAGATGTAAATGATGAAAACAGGGAAATCTTCGACACCATGAAGAAAAACCTCGGCTTTGTTCCCAACATCTACGCCACCCTGGCCAACTCTGAAAAAGCACTTGGCCGGTTCCTGGCATATGAGAACGGACCGGGCTCGCTTAACAACCGGGAGAAGGAAGTGGTAAAACTGGTTACCAGCCAGATCAATGGCTGCCGCTACTGCCAGAGTGCCCATACTGCCCTGGCCAGGATGAACGGTTTCAACGATGAGCAGATACTGGAGATCCGCAGCGGACGTGCCGGTTTCGACGAAAAACTGGACGCACTGGCACAGTTCACCTACCAGGCCGTGACCCGGAAAGGGAAAGTGGACGATGAATATGCCAGCGCTTTTGCCGAAGCAGGTTACACTCCCGGCAACCTGGTGGATGTGCTGATTACCATCACCTCCATCACTACACTGAACTACCTGCACAACTTTTCGCAGGTACCGGTCGATTTTCCCGCTGTTCCGGAGCTCGAAACCGTCTGAGGTAATAATAATCTAAACAAGGAATACAAATGAAAACAATCAACTGGAAAAACGCGATCATCGCCGGTATTGCCGGCACCATACTGTTCGACATTGTCGGGCTGATCTTTACAGGCACCTGGTGGGATATCCCCGCACTTCTGGGTGAGAAAACCGGACTGGGCATGGTCTACGGTGTAGCCGGGCACTTCGGCAATGGCATTATGCTGGGCATACTGTACGCCGGGATTGCTCCGTCGCTATGGGGTCCGAAATGGGCGCGTGCCGGCCTGTTCATGGCTGCTGAAACTGTTGCCCTGGTGTGGTTCTTCATGTTCCCGCTGTTGGGTGCCGGTGTAATGGGGCTTGAGATGGGTGCAATGATGCCGGTTGTATCTCTGCTGCGCCACCTGGTGTTTGCCATTCCCCTGGTATTTCTGATAGAGGTTGAATAGATCCGAAATACCGTAAGCGACTGTTACCGTCATCATCCGGCCACAGATGTGATACATAATTAAGGCCGCGGAGCTCTGATTTCAGATGCTTCGCGGCCTTCTGTATGAATGTTCGGCCTCCGGCCTGTAATTCAGCTGCCCGGTATGCGTGACAACCTTCTGACCTGCAATCCCGTTCCGGCGACTTGCCAGCCGAACCCTGATCCGGATGTTACTATAACAATGGTATTTTGTCCACGTTGAGTACCGAATGCTTCTTGAGCAGGGTTATTTTGACCACCCTGGAGTAGAGGTTGTTCTGCATAATCCTGGCCATATAGATACCGGACGTCAGGTTCAAGGCATTAAAGCGGACCTCAAAGATGCCAGCCCTGCTGTGATTGCGTGTCTCCCTCCAGACCTCCTGGCCCATCAGGTTGTACACGGCAACAACGGCTTCGCCCGGCGAATCGACCGCGTAGCGGATGGTGGTCTGCGGATTGAACGGGTTTGGGTAATTTTCAAGGATGCGGAATTCGCTGGCAACCTCCCTGTCCGTTTCGATCGAGGTTGAAACGGATTCGTATTCGATGACCAGCTTCGGGCGGTTTTCTTCTTCCGGATTCAGTCTTGAATCGAGCCGCTTGGCTACCCGTTGCTGGGTTTCGTTCCCGCGAATCATGATTCAAAAATTGGTATCCGGATTAGCCTGCCACTCCTGCATCAGCAGCACGAGGGCCTGTGTGGATTCAAACGAATAGGATCCCTCACGATCGATTACGGTTTCGGCAAGGATGGCGCCGTTGTAATCGCCACCGGGAGTCTGCCAGCTATCGTCAGGGAAAAACGCATGCAGCCAGGTTGCGTCACCGGCTGTGGCTTCGCCGCCTTCGCCCTCAGGTGCAAAGGACTTGGAATCACCCTCCCCAGCTCCGCAGCACCTCATGCACCGTGGCCGGCTGGGCACTGCCCACCGCATTGCTCACATTCACCTGCAGTTCCACCGAAAGCACCCGGGCATTCTCTGGCAGTTCACCGGCTATATCGAAGTGCAACAGTGCACGGCGGATCAGTGGCTGGTTGGTTCGCCCGATGAACAGGTGCTCACCCTGGCCGTTCGACAAATTACCCTCATTACTTTCGTACAATGTGTTGTCGATCTACGGATATATAACAAGTGTATCTGTCTGAGCCGAAGCAGGTAAATAACCTAATAACAGAATAATAATAGAAAGAAGACGGTTATGGTATTTCACAGGCTTACCTTATAGATATTCCCAAAGATGGGAAATTTCAGAGACATTCCGGGATTTTATTTACGTTTTGAGTTAAACGTTCCGGAGTCACAATTCATTCTCCGGGTCTTTTTCCAGTTCAGGTTCCATGAGTTGCGGCCCTGATCCGGGTTCGTGTTCAATCAGTTTGTTGAAGTCGTCCATGAAAACCGCCGCCTTGGTAAGCTGATCGGTTATGCGCCTGAAATGACGGATCAGGTCATGCAGTTCCATCATGCGTGTGATGGTGACCTGGCCCCTGCTGCCTGCATCCAGCAGGGTCATCTTGGCCTCGTCGTAGGCACTGTCCAGCCGCTTCTTGTACTGATTCACCAGCTCAATGGTAAATCCTTCACGCTCGGAGTCGGCTATAGTGCAGAAGTCCGCAAGCAATTCCACGAGGTTATCAAGGGTGGTCCTGACTTTATCAGGATGCATCTCCCCGGGTGTAATGGATGCTGCCTCTATGGCATGTTCCGATGCCTCACGGAAATACTGCAGAACCCTGAGTGCCTGAGGTAAAACATATTCTGTATCGGGCGGCAGACCCGACCGTTGCATCTTCTGGATAAATTCAGCGACCTTCAGGTTTAATCCGTCAACAGCCTCCAGATGTTCGTGAAGCTTGCGCGGCAAACGCGAACCCTTAACCGATTTCCTGACCAGCTTCCGGGATTTCCTGCCAACGCGTTTCAGTTCAAAAACAAGGGCACTTACAGCAATCGACGGGGTATGGAGAACAGTATCGTCCAGATATTTCGGTTGTTCGAACCGGCTCTCGGGTTCGATAAATTTTTGCTCAAGCCAGGTAACCATCCGGCCGGTAACAGGCAGCAGAATCGCCAGCCCGGTCAGCTTTTTCATGGTATGGAAGATGGCGATCACAAATCCCACCGAAAGCTCCGGTCCAAACACCAGCATGATTCCGTCGAGATACACATTGACGAGCAGTAATACAATAATCCCGCTAACCACATTGAATATAACGTGAGCTGACGCCGTCCTTTTGGCATTGGATGTGGATCCTATCACCGCCAGAATCGCAGTAGAGGTTGTTCCGATGTCGGCACCGATCACCATGGCCGCCGCGGCGTAAACCGGCACCAGTCCGCCCGCCGCCGCGGTAATAACAATAGCAATGGCCGCCGACGATGACTGCATCACCGTGGTAAGCAGAATACCAACGGCAACCATGATCAGCCTGGCCCGCCAGCCCGATCCGATGTCGTCCAGAGGAATCGTCTCGCCGAGACCTTCGAAGGTTGTCTTCAGGATGTCGATACCCAGGAAAAAAATGCTCAGTCCGACAAGGGCCTGGCCGAATGCACCCGTTTTGTTACCTTTGGATGTAAGCCAGAGCGCCATCCCGATTGCCAGAAAAGGCATGGCAAGCAACTGCAGATCGACCTTAAGACCCACACTGGCAACAATCCAGCCTGTGAAGGTAGTTCCCACATTACTGCCGAAAATAACATATACGGCCTGAAGCAGGCTCATCAGGCCGGCGTTCACAAAGCCTATTGCCGCGAAAATAACAGCGCTCGACGACTGAACGAGTGCCGTGATAAGCACACCCGTCAGAATGCCCCTTGTAACCGTTGATGTCCACCTTGCGAGCAGATTGCGCAGGGAGTCGCCGGCCGAGACCTTCAGCCCGTCGGTCAGCAGCTTCATGCCCAGCAGGAACAGGGCCACCCCGCCGGCAAACATCATCACCATGTAAAAATAACCTGTCATCCCGCTCAGTATTTAATACCTGAATATAGCTTTTCCGGGAGCTTTGTCCACAGGCATGGTTACATCTTCTTCAGTGCTTCATGTACCAGTCGCAGCACTTCGACCCGTGCAACTTTTTTATCTTCGGCCGCAATGAGATTCCAGGGCGCATAACCGGTACTGGTACGCTCCACCATGTCATTGATGGCCGCACGGTATTCATCCCGCTTTTCCCGGTTCCGCCAGTCATCTTCGGTAATTTTATACTTTTTGTGCTCGGTTACCTCCCGGGCTCTGAACCGTTTCAGCTGCTCTTCGTCGCTGATCTCCAGCCAGAACTTGAGAACAACAACCCCGGCATCGGTCAATTCCTTCTCAAACTGATTAATTTCGGCATAGGCACGTTTCCATTCCTCGTCTGTGGCATAGCCCTCCACCCGTTCCACCAGCACACGTCCGTACCATGAGCGGTCGTAGATGGTAAAGAAACCGGCCCGGGGAATACGCCGCCAGAAGCGGTGCAGATAGTGGGTGGATTTCTCGCGACCTTTCGGCGCAGCTATCTGGATTACCCGGTACAGCCGCGCGTCGAGGGCCCTGATAAGCCGGCGGATGCTCCCGCCCTTTCCGGCGGCATCTGCTCCTTCAAACACGCACACCAGCGAGCGTTTGTTATGATGGGCCTTCCAGGCTTTCCCGAATATCTTCTTCCTCAGTTTCGCCATCTGAACCGTATAATCGGCCCGGTCGATAGTTGGCGTCAGATCCATCTGCCCCAGATAATCGGTTGCAGGGGGAAATCCGTTGGGCGGGGTAATACCGCTGAGATCGGGGCCACCCCTCTGCAGGTACTCTTCAAAGACCGTGGTGAGAAGATGCATGACCGACAGGTTGCGGCGGTGCGGATCAGAAGCGTCGATGCGGAACCACGGAGCATGCGGCTGATGGGTACGTTCCATCATCTCATCGGTCAGCTTTTTCTTGTCCCCGAACGGATACCCGTTATCCATATCATCCTCGGCCATTCTCCAGGAATAGGCCGGACGGTTTTTTGCCCCTTTTATCCTCTTTAACTGTTGTTTTTCAGTTAATTCAAGACGGATTTTGATGATGAGGGTACCGTCGGTGGCAAGCAGCTCTTCGAACCGGATAATATCCTCAAGGCGTGCGTTGTATTTTTTTCCACTGATGTTGCCGTCTATACGATCCAGCCAGGGTTGGGTGTACCAGGAACCCAGGAACAGACCGGTCTCCCCTTCACCGGGCAGGCGGCGCCAGTATCTCCAGAAATAGGGCCGGTCGGCCTCTTCATCAGAAGGCGGCCGGTGCACATGCGTTTCTATAAAACGGGTGTCCATCCATTCGTTCAGAAGGTTGATGATGGCAGACTTGCCAGCTCCTATCATCCCCGATACGACAATCACAACCGGCGTTTCGCGGTCAATAAGCCTGAATTGACGGGTCAACAACTCTGAACGGTCGGCCTCCACGATCTCGTCGTAGTGACTGCCATTTTTAATATCCATCTCGTACCGGAATTCCTGCATGAATTAGTAAATATGAATCTGTAAAATCCCCAATATAAGGGATGACAGCAACAAACATTACCTTCATTTACGGGAATTCTGAGGCTATAACCCTATTGAAAGGTGAACAGTATCGTGTAATTGCCTGCCGATACAGAAAATATGATGGGAGATTGGCATCCTGATCCGGAACCCGGTTTCCGATTCCCAGACAGTATTTTCTTCAAACTTAACCCGGGACCGCAACCTGACAAGAGAACCGGACCCGGGATCACAACTCAATCCAGTCCCGGTATTCCCGTCGGCTGCTCCTGATGAAACCACAGCCGTCCGGTGGGTCGCACGCGCGGCCACTCCTCGTGCAGGGTGTCAGCATCATAAAGGCGGCCGTTGAGCATCACGCGGGCGATGGTATTCGTATTACGGATGTTCTCGAGCGGATTTCCGGTAAGGATAACCATGTCGGCCAGCTTGCCGGATTCAATGGAACCGACATCCCCGTCGAGGCCGAGTGCTTCGGCACCCTGAATGGTGGCGATGCGAAGCGCCTGATGGGGCTCCATATCATCCCAGGCCATGGCCCAGAGTTCCCAGTGGTAACCCAGGCCCTGCAGCTGCCCGTGGCTGCCCACGCCGTTAAGTCCGCCGGCATCATAGATCTGCCTCACGATGCGCGACTGCCGGCCGGTAGCATACTCATCGTCGTGGAACCAGCCGGCACTGCGGCGGCGGGTTTTGATCTCTATTTCAAAATCAGGCGTAAAATACCGCAGTTTGAGATCGTTAGACGGATCCTCTTTGGCATAGAAATAGTTCTCGACCCATGGCCCGCCGTAGGTAACCAGCAATGTGGGTGTATAGGCCATGCGGCTCTCGGCCGTCACCTTGATCACATCCTCATAAACCGGAGTGATAGGATAGTTATGCTCCTGCCCGGGATAACCATCGATTAGCATGGTCATGTTCAGCTTCATATCGAGGGAGCCCTCGGTGGTGGGCATGAGTTCCTGCTCTTTGGCGGCCATCAGGATCCACTGGCGCTGTTCCCGGTTGCCGGCCACGTACATTTTGATGGTTTTGGTATCGTAGTATTCGCTGTAGCGTTTCAGCACCTTGCGGGCGTGTTCAAGGTTGCGGATGTTTTCGGTCCAGAACACGCCGGGGCCGGTCTGATAGATACGCGGGCCGATGGTCTGGCCGGAGGTAACCATATCGGCATAGGTGAGCAGGTCGGTGCTGCCGGTCTGCGGATCACGGAGGGTGGTAACTCCGTAGGCCAGGTTGGCCATGAACGACCATATCTGGCTCTGATGCAGGTTCCTGTAGGGGCGCACATGGGCATGGGTATCCACGAAACCGGGGATGATGGTATGGCCGCTCACATCGCGGATTTCAGCCCCTTCGGGAATCTCCACCTCACCCCGGGCACCCACAGCATGGATGCGGTTGTTGCGGATCACCAGGTCGGCATCCTCAATCACCTCATAGCCGTTCATGGTTATCACACGGGCGCCTCGCAACACGAGTGTGCCGGTCGGGATATCGCGTTCTGCTTTTACCCCGATGCGGATTTCTTCGGGCTCATAGTCGGCGGGACGGTCTTCATCCTCATCCTTTTTGTCGCCTTTATCCTCTTTGGAACCGTTTTCTCCGGAATCATCCCCGTCACCGTCTTCATCATCATCGTCGCCATCACCGTTTCCATTACCATCATCATCACCGTTCTCGTCCCCATCCTTGTCACGGGCAGCCTCTTCGGCTTTTTTCTTTTCGCGGTCGTACTGTTCCTGCTCGCGTTTCCGGGACTCGGCATCGTCCATATTATAGCTGAGGAGCGCGTTGCCGATCGACCAGTGGGCTGTACGTCCGTTCCAGGCCCATGCGGAGAACTGGCCCCCAATATCGGTGATTTTGCGGACCGGGAACGAGGCGTTGTCGGGATTGCTGACGTTAATGGTCTGTGCATCACCGGCACGGGGCACGGTAACCAGGTAGATGTCGTTGCCCACCTCGGCCAGGGCCTGGTCGCCGCGTGGTGCCATCTGGATGAGGGATGCACGCTGCGGTTGCTGTGATCCCGGCGGGGTGCTGCCTGTCACTTTTACATGCTCACGCTCATCGGTGCCGTCGTAGCGGATTGAAACGAGCCCGTTCATCGTGTGATGCAGGTAGATGCGGTCATCACCAACTATGAAGTGCGGATTTCGGCGCCCTTCTGTGCCGGCGATGAACGTGGCATCGCCCCCGGATGCAGGGATCCAGATCAGGTCTTCGGCCGCGAACGGCACACCGGGCCCGGGATACTCGCTGTACACCCGGGCCACACCGCGGATGGCCACAATACGGTCCTGCGTTTTCGACCAGGCAGGATACTGGTAAATAGCCGCCTCACGGGTCAGCCGCTGGGCACTTCCACGGCCGTTGCTGCGCATGCGGTAGATATGGCCGCCTTCGGCCTGGTCCCAGGTCGAAAAGGCGATCCAGGTGCCGTCGGGCGACCATGCGGGGAAGGCCTCTGTCATCTCCAGATTGGTGAGCCGGCGGGGCGAGCCATCGGGCAGGTCCATGACGTACAGCCTGTTAAGCACGGTAAAGGCCAGCTTTGTACCATCCGGAGATGGGACTGCATCGCGGATCTGACGGGCAATAAATTCCTCCGAATCTTCAATTGGATATTTGAACAGCACTTCCGGGCCCAGTTCAATTTCGGTATCGATTTCAAAGGGAATTTCAACCGGTTCAGCACCCGCAGCGACGGGCAGCTTCCAGAGCCGTCCGCCCCAGGTGGTTATTACTGCCGAATTATCAGGGGTAAAGGCCATACCGGGGAGTACATCACGCGTAGCGCGGCTCTCCATATCGTCGCGCTGAACCGGAAAAGCCAGCCAGCGTTCATCCCCGCTGTTCAGATCGCGGATGCGGAGCCCGGTTTCGGTCTGATGCCGCGTGCCGTACACCAGCCACCTGCCGTCGGTTGACAGCGTGGGGCGGAATGCCGACCCAATCCTGGATGTCTGCATCTGGCGCTGACCGGTTTCCCGGTCGAACCGTACAATCTGGTACTGCGGGAAGATGGCGTTGTACTGCCAGTCGCCCGTGCGCTGAGAAAACCAGATATGACGGTCGCCGGCACCGAATGCCGGCTCAATGGTCTTCAGATTAGTGGGTGTATCCATGAATTCGGTACCGCTACCGCCATCCACATGGTACATCCTGAGCTTGTGCACTCCGCCACGGATGCCGGCACGGCCCGCTATAATATAGTTCCCGTCGGGGGTATACACGGGCGACTGGAAGCGGTAATTATTACCCTTTGTCCGCTGGGTGGCCTCACCGGTCTCCAAATCGAGGATCCAAACATTTTCGCCGCCGCTGCGGTCTGAAACAAATACAACCTTATTACCGTCGGGACTGAACCGCGGCTGGGCATCATAACCCATCCCCCTGGTGAGCTGCCTTGCTTTGCCGCCGGCAAGAGGAAGCTCATAGAGATCACCCATAAAATCGAAGACGATTTTCTCGCCCCCGGGATGGATGTCAACCGACATCCAGGTTCCCTCGCTTACCTGCAGTTGCACGCTACGGTCGGGTTTCAGGGGCAGGTCGGCGTGGCTGGATTTGAGGCCGTCGACCGGGGTGTCAGTTCCTGAATTCTGTGCACTAAGGGGTGGGAATAACAGCAGGATTAAGGGGATGATCAGAAATATAACAGGTTGATAATTGCAATATTTTTTCATGGTTAGCGGTGGTATATGTTGGAAGTCCTGTTCAAATTCAGCTTCGATAATAGGTAAATTCATTAATAGTAATTGTAAATAAATATTTATTTCGGGGTTAGGTCCGGGGGGAGAATTGGTATTGTAAACAGGCGGGTTTGTGAATCAGGGAAGTACGGAACAAGCGAACAATTGAATTGCGAAGTGTTATTCTGACATGGTGGGCCGGTAATTTCGCCCGGTTGCTGGCAACACTGTTTGGAAGGTGACCCCGTCATAGTGAGCCGGTAATTTTGCCCCGAACGGGCATCACTATTGGGGATGTGCCAAGCAACTTGTCACCGGTAGCCCCTAAATTTGCCCCAATCGGGCAACACTATTCTGGATGTGACATGCAACTTGTCATCGGTAGCACAACGCAGCGAAGCGAAGTGAAGTCGAAGTGAAGTCGAACCAGTGCGCAGTGCCTGCTCTGCGCATGAGTGTGCTTCATCTTGAGAATTCACGAGCAGAATCCTGAACTTGAGGGAGGCTTTTAAAAAGCCTCCGCGCCATTCGACTTCGGCCACGGGAACCGTGGCCTGCGCTCATGGTGACGTTGTTGTGCAGAGGAACCGTGGCCTGCGCCTTTCGACTTCGGCTTTCGCCACGCTCAGCCTGCGCTCAGGCCATGCTCAAGGTGACGTGAATGCGTGGTGGATATAAAAAAAAGGCCGCATCATTTTCGGTGATGCGGCCTTGCCCTCATGATTGGGTAATCATGTAACGCTGTAACTTGATAGGTCTCTCTTGAAAAAACGTATCGGGTAACCAGCGGCCCGGCGCGGTACCACCGCTGCCGGGCTTCGCTTAGCTACTGAGAATCAGTTGTGCTTATTCAGTTGGTACAGGGGTCAGTTCGATGGTGCCAAGATCGGTTACCTGTCCGAGCTGAACTTCCACTTCGGGTTGCTCAAACGGTTCGAACTCACTGCCGGCATCGATTGTGACGGTGTAAAAGCCGTCGGGAACACCAACCAGGGTAAATTCACCAGTATCAACCGTCTGAGTAGTGGCAACTACCTCTTCACCGGAAAGGGCACGGACCCAGGCACCTTCAACGGCAGGTTCTACCGAACCGGTGATGTTGCCGGTGAGGGCTTCGTTCATCGCGCGGATTACCGGCTGAAGCGCATAGGATCCCGTGGCGCCCTGCTGTACTACTGACCGCTGTGCATCAAAATCAAGAAGCAGAGTGTAGGTGATACCAGCTATAATCTCGGCATTTACATTCAGTTTAATGCCCGTTTGCTGACCGCTCGGTACCATCAGCGGATAACTGTCTCCACCAATAACGATATTGTTATCGTTTCCGAGTATCAGACGGATTTGCTCATAGGTACCTTCTTCCAGCTCGGCCTCTCCCAGTACCACATTGGCACCGTTCACCAGCTCAAGCAGGTTGTAGCGTTCATCGGGTTCGCTTATCACAAACCAACCGCTTTCGGCGTCAGCACTGTTGTTGACTTCAACCCGGTTGATATGCACCCACACCTCATCGTACTCGCCAGGTGCATCGAACATTACAACTTTGATAGTACCTTTGTCCTTATTAGACGCAACGTCGCATGAGCTCAGCGATACCGACATGAACAACAAAACGGCAATACCCGCCATGGCCGAAAAAACGCGATTTTTAAAAATGGACATAACCTTCATAACTATTTCCTTCTGATTGATGATAATTTGTACTCTTTTATGATTACTCTCTTTTGTGATTGTACCCATATGACGCCGGCCGTAAACGATCGTTACATATATTTTTAAAAAAATTTTAATAAAATGTATAACCCACTAAAAATGCTGCAGGAAATACCGCTGTCAATAAAACAGGGCCGATATTAGATGTACCAGGAAAATTACTAATGATGATTCCCGGTACTGGTGCTATACTTAGGTACTGGCGCTATTATGAAAAATGGTCCGGTTCTAATCGAGTAGGAAGATAAAAGTATCCAGGGATACTTTTATCTGTCCTCTGACACCACCGTACGTACGG
>JBLRWO010000044.1:0-27724 GCA_047921215.1 Cyclonatronaceae bacterium
ATCATCGATACCGTAATGGACTGTGCTGGCACCGGATACGTCACTGAACCAGGTAATGGCAATATTGTGCTGCGGCTGGCTGTCATAGAAGGTCAGCACCGGTTGCATTTTCCGGATTACCACTTCAACAGGAACGTCAGCCCAGCTTGCAACAACATCCTCGACGGACATGGCGGATCCACCGGTTATCAGTTGACGGTTGTCAATCTCCTCACCGTTGGCACCTTTTTCAACCGTTTCCCAGCTGCCACGGGTATATTTGTAGGAGTATTCGGTGTTCTTTTCGAGTGATAGCAATAATTCCCAGGTCACGGCATCAACCTGATTCATGGGCTGTCCGCCGGGATCCCAGCTATTGAATGTTCCCACCAGATAGATATCATCTGTTACGGGAGTGTTTTCCGGAATGGTGACCGAGAATGTGACGACCACCACGGAATCTTCGATACCATACACACCCCATCTGGGATCACCCATATTCCCCCCGTCAGAAGCCGCGCCAATGGCAGGCGAGTCGGTATGCAGTGCAAACATTGCAAGGGAAGCGTCCTGGAACATAGGATCTGCAAATACGTTGCCCGTCGCAAAATCCGGCGTACCGCTGCCCATGTACTCTATATTCAGGCTGTTGTTATGAAACGCATTGTACTGAACTATGGGGGCATCGCCATACACCTTGGCGCCTGTTGCATTGTCCGAAACAATGATGTTGTCGCGGATGACCATGTTCTCATCGATATCCTTGGGATACAGATTGATGTTATTGATCCCTGAGAACGTGCAGTTGCTCACCTCAAAACCATGCACAGCACCCCATATGTAGATGCCCACATTGGTGATGTCGTAGAAAGTGGAATTGGTGATACGTACATGCTTGACCAGGTCTTTGCGGTCATTGAAATACACCGGAACGCGGTTGAAGTCGTAGAACGTGCTGTTATTGATGATCAGCGTATCGATATCGGCGGCGGCAGACGTGATCCCGAATCCGCGCAAGTTGTAGAAATCCGAGTCATGAACTTCAAGCCGCGAAAACGCACTCATGGGCTGAATAAAGCGATAGGTACCCCCCGATTCTCCACGCTCGGCATAGGCCCCGTCAAATGCAAGTCCAATCACGGTGAAATCGGCATTGACCCGGAGCATCGAACCTGCCACATCGGTTTTGAGTACGGGCTTGTTTTCGAGCCCCTGTGCTGCCATCAAAGTCAGCGGGATGGCCGGCAGATTTATGGTAGCCGGACTGTTATAGACTCCGCCATCGGTAACAAAAAGCAACGTGTCACCGGCTACAAGGTCCACGGTTATATCCGCGAACCAGTTGTCGCTTGCTTCCACTTCGATTACCCTCTGTGCCTGGGTGCTAACGCTTATCAATAGAAATATGGCTAAAAAATGCATCCAGAAACGAAAAATACTGGTGATAGAGAAATTATATCTTGTTTCCATGACTATCCTCATTGCTATGGTCAGGTTACAGTGAATTGGATCCAGCTTGTGCTTTAGTATTCTTATATAGAGCCGGTGGGAATGGATTATTGATGATTTCAAATGTTATTACCAAATCCGAATCCCCGATCGTTAAGCATGATTCAAATCATGCTTTTGTCGCGTTGCTGTGATTCAATGTAGCCATGGGTGCAGGGTGACACAATCCCCAAAAAGGGTTGTTTATGTCGATTTTCCGCCAAAAACCCACCCATTCGGGTAGGTTGTATTCACTGATATATCAAATAGGCTATTGCTAATATTTTGATAATGCCATTGTTATATCGGGCCGGCGCCGTGTAAGAGCCGCACCATACAGCAACGTCGACGGTCGCGGCCGAAAGCGCTGTTTCCCGGTCATCACACCGGTCTCCAGCTAAGACTCCTCAATCCGATTCATCTTGTCCATCGTCTCCACAATCAGTTCATACCACTGGTCCTCATGCTGCAAAAGTTCGCTTATCTGAGGAGATTTGCCGTTAATCCTGATACCCCAGCTCCACTCTCCATGACCATCAAAGTATTTGCCACCGGAAATCTCTGCAAGTTTTTTCAGATAACTGATCCCGATGTTCCGGTCGCCGAGTTCCCCGGTTTTGGTTACTATCCCGTAGAAATAGACCCGCCCGTCTTCCAGCACGGATGCAAAGTTGAAAAAATCATTGGGGGTTTTTATGCTCAGCGACATCTTCTTGCCCCGACCGGGTTTTAGAAGAATATTGTGTTCTGATACCAGCTTTTCGGTGAATGAACGTAAACGGGCGGCAGTATCGGCACCCGCCTGCCTTCCGAGCCGTTCGAAGAAGACTTTCTCGGAAATTCCGGTACCGCCAGCTTCCGGTTTCTTCGGTATGCTCTCAGTTTCTGTTTCCTCATCAGCAAGCCGGTAGACGATTCGTTCAATTTCGGTGGTTTTTACCAGAATACGGGGTGATATAATCATGTCCTTATTTTCAGGATTCACGTATACTTTTAGCTCGACCAGCCCGAGTGTAAAATTGAGGTTGCCGTTACGTTGTATGTAATCTACCAGGTCTTCCATGTTTTCCCGGATGCCGTCGCCTACGATAACCAGCAGAAACCGGCCCTTTGAAAGGTTGGATTGCACATTGTCGATAAACTCCTCTTCAACCATGTCCGGATTATTTTCCTGCATAAGATTAAACAGGCTGGTGGATCCGTCTTTCCTGGCCTTTAGGCATTCTTTTTCGAAACGGTCATAGTCCCATTTGGCCAGATCTTTGGCATAGTCCAGAATCTGTCCGACCACTTTTCTGCGCGCTTCGGGATTTCTCCACAGCTTGCACTCCAAAATGGTGATGAAACCGTCATCATTAATGTACACAAGGTCCGCAAAGCCCGATGGTGTGCTGAGCTCACGGCAGATGGGCATGATTCCAGAAAAAGCCGGTTCAATTTCCGCAACCGGGATCAGCTTGGGATGATTGTAACAGAGATCCTGCAGCCATTGCTCATTGTAGTGGCCGGTTTTCAGGGAAACCCGGTCTGGATGGTAGGATCGGCCATTACTGATTATGACAGGGGTGGTGTGCTGTTTCATGGGGAATTTTCCTAAACGTGATGATCATTCAGAGCTTATCCGCAAATCGCCCTGTTTAATTTTCCGGTTAAGCTGTTCAACAGGGTTTCTGAAGGCTTTTTCCATTCGTTCTGCAACTTCAGCCATGAATTCAATCATCCCGGGCCAGTCTTCTTTATCATTCATAGAAAGGCCATCTATCTGTGATTTTATCCTGCAGGATTTTTTATCGTCCAGGCGCTCCCAAACAAGATCATCACCAAATTCTTTTTCAATTTGTTCCTTCCGGTTATGTAAAAAATCGAAGTATCCTTTGTTCACATCTTTTGAGCCCGTGTTTAGGTAGATTTCGACCCTGGCATTATTGCGTAAGACCACCACGTTTAATGCAAAGCCGAACATGCCAATACCAATTCCAAGCCAATTTTCTTTAGACGGTGAAATATTGGAAAACAATGAATTCTTTTTGTTACTGTAATCCAGAAACGCGCGCCAGAAGTCAAGCCTGATGTAATGCCGTTGTTTAAGGTTCTCCTGTGTGGCAATTTCTTCTTGTACTTTCGAGGCCATGCTTATGATATATTCCTGCGCATCCTTTACCGGAAGTATCTGATCGAAGTTCAGAAAGATCTGATCCTCTAACTCATAAGGTGTGACCTTAAAGCACTGAATGCGGATATTGAAATTCATCAGCCATAAGACTGTGGATGTTACCTCTTTCCGGAAAGTCGCTGCAATCATTATAATTCGTTGGGCCGTGCCCTGATTCAGCTGTACTTCCTCAAAGTCCTCTTTTTCCAAAAAATCAGCCAGCATTTCCTCCGCTGATGCCTGTACACCTGTGTAATTCAGGTGTTTCTGGAATATGCTACGTATATCATCCTTGCTGAGACTACTGCAATACGATGCATACTTCAGCACCTGCCAGGTCACATCCCTGCCGCTGTCATCCAGTTTATTTTCAATGATAACCAGGTTCCCCTGCTTGTCAATGGCTAACAGGTCGAGCCTTTCGCGGGTGTCCAAAAATCCGTCAAACTCTTTTTGAATAATCAGTAACTCTTCGCCAAGGCAGTCAGGATCTTTGGAGATCCATTCCTGTAAATGTTCACGTTCTCTGAATCCAAGTTCAGTGAACGTTTTCATTTCAAGGCGCGTAATCCGGTTCGTTCCCTTGTTAATCTGATACATAAGCTGTTTCCCTCATCTGATAACGTAAAATCAATACCCATACTTCATTCAACTCAAAACCGCAGAATATCCCGGCTTTAGTTTTAAAGATATTTCATACCGGTAAAAATCAATATTCTGCGTGACGGCAAGCGCCCGGCGGATGCGCAGATCATCCTCAAGGGCACTATTCGATTATTATGATTTTTACATTGCCCCGACAAAATATTATTATTTCCATAATAACCTGCAGGCTAAAGTCTTTGTTTCTCGGAAATTCCTGTAAGTTGATCAGGCACTGGTAAGCATTAGAAACAGATTGCCCGAATCACGTGATTTAAAACAGGAGATGATAATTCATGGCAAACAAAGCACGTATAAGAGATAAACCAAGAATATACTTCGTAAGGGGTGGGCTTTATATTAAAACAAACGAATTGCTGGAGAGTAAGGTTGGCCAGTTGCAGATGGAGAGGGCCGGAAAATTGAGAGAATTTCTGCAGGCACGGGATAGAATGAAAATGTCAGAGGTTAAGAACGAAATGAGCTAATCTTGTAAGTCACCCGCCTTCACCCCATCACCCCAACAATCGCCGCCACCACCCGCCGGTCTACCGGTTCTATTGCGGGCAGGTTTTCGAGGATGTGGTCGAGTGCATCGGCAGAAAGCGGATTTGAAACCAGGTATTTGTTCATGTTTTTAAGCCGGATATCACGGTATTTCTTCTGTTTCCGCTCTTCCGTGAGCCAGTTAATGAAGACGGGCTGTACCACATCGAGCCAGCGGTTTGCGAGTTCATACCAGTCGACCGTTTCCACTGCGATGGCGCCGTCAGGATATCCGCCGCTCCGGTTATTCCTGAAAAGCTGATGAAGGGCTTTTATGCGATTGGCCAATTCAGGATCCTGATTACTATCGTCACGTGCCATCCATTTGGCCGTTATGGTCTCCATCTGTTCGAGGGCGCTGACTTTCTTCCGGGGCAGTGTGTCCCTCTCGTGTTTGCTGAGCCATTTCACGGCATCCTCAAGAAGCTTCGTGGATGTGTCATCAGGGGATGACGCTTCCGCCAGGGGGAGTTCGTTGCGGAGAAATGCGATGATCTCGTTGAGATCCTGGATGGGTTCCCTGCCTTCAATCTGCAGCAGCCAGTAGGGGGCGCTGAAATCGGATCCTTTTACGGCCAGGAAAACGAACGGTTTCCGGGTTTTGACCACGCTGGTAAGGCACAATCCGGATGTGCCGTTCCGGGATATCTGGTTGTATATCCGCTGGTCGATGATCGCATCCGGACCATCGGTAAGGCCGCGCAAACCGGAAAAGGCATCCTCAAATCCCTCCCAGGCGCGCTCCTGCTCCTGATGCTGATCAACAACCCGGATCACATCATCGGCGCTGAGGGTTTCTTCCCGGAAGGTGTCGATGTCCTCGCTGTTCAGGTCGTCCGGCAGATCAATATTGCTGCCGATCAGATCTTCTACAAGCTGATGGCGCTCAAAGAAACGGCGGTCGGTTCGCAGCCTGAACGCGTCGCTGTCGGCCGGCCAGTAAACCGTGATCTCTTTGTGAGGGCTGTCCATACGGTCGACCCGCCCTATCCGCTGTTCGGCCACTCGTATTACCGACGGCATATCGAGAAGGACCACCGCTGACGCCTGTTGCAGGTTGATCCCTTCAGACAGGGCATCGCTGCACAGCGCTGCAATGCGGGTTTGGCCGGCACTCAGGGCAAACGTCTTCTTGAGCTTTTCTTTGGTACCCGCAGTACTGCCCGAAACGATCATCGATTCACGCGGGGGCAAAAGTTTGTTGAGGTGCCGTTTGATAACCTCAAGGGTAATGAGGGTGCTGTCGAAGGCAAGCAGCATGCCGTGTGTATTGACCAGTTCGGCCACTTTACGGGCTTTGGCCTGTTCACGGCTTTCGCTCATTCCATGGGCCAGATCCGCAATTTTCCGGTAGGTTTCCGATTCGGCCATGCAGGCATCCCTCCACAGGTCCGGTTGGCGCAGCCAGTCGTTAATTGGGATGGTCAGGTTTGTTGCGGGTCGTTTCGCGGCCATTTTTTCAATTTTACCGGCCATATTACCGGTGGCACCGGCTTTGAATGCTTTCAGATGGTAGCGCTCAATGGCAGCGGCAGTACCCAGAAGATGTTCCCTGAGGGCGGCGCCGGACGATCGGAGCATATTCCGGATGTTGTACCGTGCCAGCGAAGCACCCATCCTCAGGCGCCTGTCAAGGTAGGCTTTCTGCCGGTTTTCGTCCGCCATGTCCCACGGTCCTGCATAGATGCGGCCGAGATAAATTATGCCCTTAATTTTTGCAAGTTCCTGGTCGATTGCCTGTGCAATCAGGATGTCCTTTTCAGTTTCACCCGTAGGGTAGGTTACGGCCTTGTGTTCCGGATACCGGCAGGGGTTGCCGTTCTCGTTCTTGTACGCATCAGGATTGAGGTTGATGGCTTCGTTGAGTTCTGCTTTTGTACGCCGTACCATGAACCGGTGCACATAGTCGCGAAGCTCATTTATTTTGTCTTTATTGTAGCGGTCGCGCTGTTTAAGAAGCTGCCGGTAGGTCGCATAGGCCGTATCGGAAAGGTTGTCGAGCCCCAGGATCTCCACCAGCCTGAGCAGGTCGTCGGCCCGCCGGTTCAGGGGCGTGGCGGTGAACAGGATCATATGGTCGGCCCGGTTGATGATGATCGACTGGCTGCGTGCTGATGTCTTGTTAAGGTAATTGTGGGCTTCGTCGATGATCAGGATATTGGCTTTGCGGATGTTGCTGATGACCGCGGCCGATTTCAGATTGTCGGGATTGCTCAGTGCACCGTGCGATACAGGGATGGTGGCCGTATTGTTGTTCATTGACTCAAGCTCACGCAACCATGTATCACGCACCAGCGGCGGACTGATGATCTGGTACTGACTCCGGTGCTGCACCTGCCGGGAGTAGAGCCGGTTGATGAGCGCCTCGAGAATATGGGCACCGAGACGGGTTTTGCCGGAGCCGGTCGGGTCGGCAACCAGAACGCTGCCCTGCCGCTCGATCAGGTAAAGTGCCTGGGCAATGGCCTGTTTCTGGGTGGGCCAGAGGTCCGACCGGTTACGGGCCAGCCAGCGGTTCATGCCCTGTTCAACCCATTTTCCCTCCCGTATGAGGGCTACGGCACTGGCCAGTGCTTCCTGCCAGCTTACGTTTTTGAGCAGTTTTTCAAGCAGTTCGATGAGGGCGTCATTCCACGGGGTGGCGTTTGTAAAATAGTGGTTGGCAATCTCGCGGATCTCGTTGAAACCCTCATTGTGTTTCGCCAACCGGATATTCGCTTCATCCTGCTTTTCCATACCAGTAAGGGAGAAATTGGATGATCCCAGGAACACATGTTCATCGCCGATATAGAGTTTGGCATGGAGGTTTGGTTTGTAGTACACATCCACTTCACCCTGTTCAATCCGACTGATGAGCCGGAGCACCGGTCCGTTAAGCAATACCGATATGCCACGTTCCAGCCAGTAGTGTTCAATTTCATCGGGCAGACGCAGGTGCGGGCGGGTACGGGTTTTGTCAAAAAGAACCGCCGGTTCATTCCCCAGAACAATATCGACCGGTTTGCCTGATGAGGAACGCCTGCCAAGCTCTTCAATCATGTACTCCAGGCTGCTGTAACCGGTAATGATCAGATACCTTTCCGAAGCACTCATATCCTCACGCACCAACCTTATGACACGCTGATCACCCGGGTCACGATTCAGCGGGAATCGCTCATGATCGGGCAACTGGTCATTGAAAAGATTGGTTTGCGCGTTGGGGTCCATAATGATTCCCGGTTATCCACGGACACTGAAAAAATCTAAGCAAGGTTTGCCAGTAAAGATTAGTGCGGATGAAAAAAAAGCGGGTGATTGATCACTAAAAATACAGCAAATCAATCACCCGCAATAATCGCCAGAACTATTATTCAGACACCGTCATTGAGCCGATCTGTTCCCATGCCGGATCAGCTTTCAGCACTATGGAAATGTACATACCTTCATCCGATTCGGTATAATGAGCCACTTTGTTTCTCATTTCAGCTTCAATCTGATCAGGTGTTAATTTGTACATTCCGCCTGAAGAAGCATCCACAACGAGTCCTATCAAACCGCCAAAGACTATGTTGCCCCAAACCCAGCCGCTAACCTGTCGGGTTAGTGTTGTTTCATATGGTTCAAAACCATCCAATTCGATCCGTACCATATGTGAATCTTTTCTTTTGAGATCTACCAGCATTGGGGTATTGCCTTTACTTTGTCCGTTTATAGTAACGGTTGCATTACTGGGTGAACTGCTTATTCCAACCTGTTGTGTTGTTCCCTGAATAATGGTGCCACATGCTTGCGTCATGAAAATCAGGCATGTAACTATGATGATGGTTGATATTGTTTTCATTGTAGTAATTTTTTTAATGGATTTTTAATTTCCTGATAAAGGATTTTTAAATAAGTATCGATGCAGAACCTCTCCTAAGAAAAGTCTTCAGTTAGAGAGATAGCAATGATCAGATTTTGGTAAGTCAATTATGATACAGGCTTATAATCCTTATGTTCCATTACTTAACTAAAATAATTAAGTATTTTTAATAAATTGTTCAATACGAAGTTATTGAGGGGGAGGGATGCATCTGTTAAGCACGATGATTGCAGCTTCTTAACACTGTCCACCCTAACATCTAACAGCAATTCAATAATCGGCTGCCGGATTCTGGCTTGTTGAGGCGGATCTGTCATTTCAGGGAAGACATCGCGGAGAATTCAAGGATGCATTATATCACTGAATCTCTTCGCTGCTTTAGAAAGTTTATTGTTCTCAATACGCTGAATAAGATCAGAGATGCCCACTGGCGGGTTTTTTCTGCGCTGAACCATTTTTTGGATAGCTTTTATTGCCTTCTCGTTGTCAAGATCAATAAGATTAACAATAAACGTATCAGGGTGAACAGCATCCATGTTGTATTTTCCCAATTCCATTACATCAAAATCTCTGAGGTTCATTGTAACAATGACATCAGATCGACTGACAATAGCTGCTGCCAGTACATGTCGGTCGTCCGGGTCGGGCAGTGACAGGGATGTAATAAGTGTCTCGTAATCACTGACCATCGCATCTTCAAAAGCCAGATTCATAGTAATGGCTATATTTTCAATCTTTTCCGGATTGAGATCAGGGCGGTCTGTCAAAAGATTTCTGATCCACTCTTCTTCGATATGTTTTGACCATTTCGGCCTGTACAGGTTCTCTTCGGCCAAACTCAAAAGAAGGTCTCTTACCAGAAAAGGATACAGAACGTTCGCATCCAGTAAAGCCGTGAACTGAGCTGAATGCATGTCTAATAATCAAGATCCATTTCCTGTGATATGCGGGTCAATTCAGTCAGGGCTTCCCCTCTCTTTTTCTCCATCCTGGCCCGGTATTTTTCCAGATCTTTCAATTTAATACGCCTGTGTGAACCCACCTTGTGGAAGGGTAAATCACCCTTCTCCACCAGCTTTACTACGTGCGGACGCGATACATTCAACATATCTGCCGCTTGTTGTGTGGTTACTTCCGCGTCTGACGGGATGATGGAAACCGCCCTGCCCTGTGCCATGTGTTTCACTATGGTATTCAGGAACCTGAAAGCTGAAACCGGTATTTTTACAAGCTCATGCCCGCCAGATACCTCGATTTCGATGGCTTTGGCCGATTTTTTATGCTTTCCGGTAATCTTGCTCAGTTTTTTAACATTCTCCTGCGCAATCTGCTGATCTTCGCGGGAGGGTAATTTTAGTGCCTCCATAATGTACTCGTTTAGGCGGATTCCTTCGGTTATTTACAATAATCTACTTAAATAAACGAAATAAACGAAATTTGTTTCGTATAACCTGTCGAAAACTGCAAATACGCCGTCGCCGGACTATTACAATGAAACGGAACGGCCCGGAAGCTTTAGGGGGATTTTCAAACCTGAGGCTAATCCACAGATTGGCCCTGATTAAAAAATCCTCCGCCTCACATCGTAAATTCAATCAGGCGGGCCGACTCCGGAAATCGATCCCGCCCACACCCTTATTCTAATCTTTTAACGTTCATTAGACTAAGGAAATCCATAGTCCAATAGGGTTGACTAAAACTTACCCGATGATAGTCAGCAATGCATCAAATGCATACACCTGGTTTCGTTTGTTCCCGGTGATTTCACGTATAATTCCTGCTGCTTCAAATTTACCAATCAGACTGTAAACGGTTTGTTTACTGGGTTGTTTCAACCGTTTCGGAAGCTCTTTTGCAGATATAACAGGCCGCTCAAACAGCAGATCTAAAAATAGCTGTGCATACAGCGAATTCATCTCAACCAGCCTTTCTTTGACAGTCCCATACAGTTCATACATCCCGGCAACTTTATTCTGCATTTCTGCAGCTGTTTCTGTTACTGCCGTCAGAAAAAAACGAACCCATGTATCCCAGTCTCTGTTCCGGTCTACCCCGCGCAGGGCATCATAATAGTCGGACCGGTGCTGCTCAAGGTATTCACTGATATAAAAATAGGGATATGGGATCAGTTCGTGTTCATACATAATGATTGGAATCAGCAGCCGTCCTACCCGGCCGTTTCCATCCATAAACGGGTGGATCGCCTCAAACTGATAGTGCGAGATGGCAACTTTTAATAGCAGGTCTAATTCTGATTGATGTACAAACTCAACCAGGTTTTTCATCAGACCGGTAATTTCATCCGGCCCGGGCGGAATGTAGGCCGCCTCATCAACACGGCTGCCCGGCTTACCAACATGTACAGCCATTCTTCTGAAGTTGCCAGGATCTTTCTCTTTTCCCCGGACTGATGCAAGCAGTGTGCGGTGCAGTTCTTTAATAAGATTTTCACCCGTTGGTTTCTTCTTCAGATATTCGATCGATTCGTAAATTGCCTTACGATAATTCAGCACTTCCAGGATATCAGGATCCTCTTCTTTGCGGTCACCGGCTTCATATCTCAACACTTCTTCTACCGTTGTTTGCGTCCCTTCAATTTTGGAACTGGCCACAGCCTCCTTGTTCAGAAGGGGCGCCACAATTAATTGGGGGTTAATCACATCCCGGTACATTCTGCCTTTCAGCTCACCAATGGCATGATATGCTTCAGTAATCATTTTCAGTGGTGGTCTGATTTCTGCTTCAGGCGGCAGATACGGCAGATTGTGAAACCTGATATTTTCCATAGTCCAGTGTATTGGATTATATAATTCCTTAGTCTAATATAACCCGTTTTGCTGGACTAAGGAAATCTTTAGTTCATCAGACATGACTAAAGCTGATCTGCAACATCGCCACTCGGCGCGTACGGAAACACCTGAAAAGGGGTAAAATGTGGGAATCAACAGATCAGTACAATGAATGCAATTTCTTTATACTGCTACCCGTCTCACATCGTAATCTCAACCACCTCCGAACGCGATTTCCCGCCTTCCGGCAGCTCCATAATCTGCCACCCGGTCTCCAGCTCGTTCAGGCGCACCTGCAGCAGCGAGACCGAATTCAGGTCGCGGACGGTCACCCCGCGGTAGCTTGATCCCGGTGTTTCACCGTCGACGAAAGAGATCTCGCCGCGGCAGTTTTTCTGCCCGGTGAGCGCCGGGCCCAGGTCCAGCCCCTGTAACTTGAAGAAGGCACCAGCGGTAGGGCTGCCATGCATGCAAAACCGTTCGATGGCATAATCATAGAGCAGGTCCGGATCGATCACATCACCGAGCTGTTTTTCGGTGATTCCGTGGTCTTTGAGTATTTCCAGCATCTCCCGGTGGTTATCCCATTCCTCGCATAAATGCTCCGTGATGTAGTATTCCCATGTGTAGTCGGTCACCACTTCGATGCCGTCCACGGGGATATCGTCGAGCAGCTGCAGGCTGTCGGGATCGAACCAGATCACGGAGCCGGGCGTGCCCTCGAAGGGCAGCAGGGGTTTGCCGAAGCCGGCCGTGAACAGCTCGATTTTGTTCCAGAGCGGCCAGGTGAGGAGCCCGCCGGCCCCGATGAGGAAGGTTTTTCGGTCCATGGGTTACTCCTTATTGATGATGAATAGTACTGTCGAGGTCGCTGTCGTCATCACCAAAATAGCCGTCATCCGCCAGCTCATCCTCGCTGTAACTCTCCCGCACCCATTCTTCGAAGAACACCCCGAACCAGCCTGCCAGGTACTCGCCGCCCATGAACGAGGGATGGATGCGCCCCCACGCCGTGCGCTCGCTTTCGGGCAGCGTCTCCCGGTGCAGGAAGATGAGCAGGTTCGGGATGTCGCACTTCTGGTGCAGGGCCCGGGCCATGTCGCGGCGCTTCTTCCCCTTGATGCGGCTGATCAAAAATTCGTAATCGGGTTCGTCGGGCCAGTAGGTGTCGGGACGGTACTTCAGGTCGGTCAGGTCAGAATCCACGCCATTCAGGCCGGCTTCAGGATGTGTTTTCATAGGTTGTGCTCGTTGTGTTCCGGACTTGTTTGGGCGGGCGACAGTATGCGGCCGGAACCTCGGCACAGCAGGCGCTTTAGCAGCATTTATGGATCGCCCTGCAAGTTACCCGTTAAATCGGCGATTGGTTGGTACAATATAGTGAACGCGGGGGTGGGGGCAAGGTTCCGGGCATTAGAAAATTGTAAGGCCTGTCTGATTACAGGCTCAATATGTATGCAACCAAAGGGAAGAAGCAAATTCGGTTGATAATTAGTAAACTAATAAGTTAACTTATGAAGGCTATCCGGAAGATAAAATTGTCACAAAAAACACCTGTCATTGAGATTAAACTGGCCGAAAGATTGAAAAACGAGTATATGGCCTCATCCCCGGGAGGAAAGATATCATGAAACATATAACCGATTTTGAAGACCTGCTGATCCGTAAATACGGAGCAAAAGGAACACCCGCCCGGGACCAGTACGATGCCGATTCACTGGCCTTCAGGCTGGGCGTGATGCTTAAAGAGGCCAGGAGGGAGGCGAAGATCACGCAGGAGGAACTGGCACAGAGAACCGGTACCAAGAAAAGCTACATCTCACGGATCGAAAGAGGGCAGAGCGATATCCGGATGTCGACCTGGCAGAAACTGATCGAAACCGGCCTGGGGAGGCAGATGCATATATCGATCGGTTGAGGGAAAACGCCAAATAGTGTTCCATGCGGTGAAAATTATCTGCTCACAATGACGTGCGATGGGTAAAGGTATTGCACTATAAAGTTGATAATTATCGTAAAATATTTTATTATATCAACTATAAAGTATAATATCTACTTTTCATTAAACCAAAATTGACAAGCCAGGATGAAATCGAACAGTTCCTGAAAAATTTCAAACTAAAACTGAGTGTGTTTGATGTTGCCTATGTTGGTCGTGCGAAAAACACCCAGACACTGCTTGATCTGGAAATGGTGCCATCGATGCGTACCGGGATTTTAAAGAAACTGGAAACTGTTGACTATTGTGAGGGTCCGTTGGAGGAAACCTTCCACGGTGCCGGGAATATGTGGGTTTTTGGCAAAAAAATGAACGGCGTTGAATTTTACATTAAAATCGCAATGGGTATACCGAATCAGAAAACAATCTGTATCTCTTTTCATGTTGCCGAACAACCGCTTCAGTATCCATATAAAGTGTAATCAGAGTTGGTTATTCCGGGAAATCGTTTTTCGGATACAGCGAAAAATCGATCCTGTCAGAAAAAGTATCAATAATATATCAGGATATATATGAATAGTCCGTTTACAGGTGGCGAAACCGAACTCATTCGCGAACCGATTAAACTGGAGTTCAGAAAAGAAACATTTGAAATTATTCATCACTCGAGAAAGTGTATGGATACAAATGAATTTTTTACGACATCAGAGCTGGATGAGATAAATATCAACCAGGTTCATAATAAATACAGGGAAAAGCATCACATTCCGTTTCCCGATCAGATCCGCGAATTGCGGGAAAAATATGAGCTTTCTGCCACCAGGATGTCGGAGATTTTGGGATTTGGTATAAATACATACAGAAATTATGAAAATGGTGAAGTGCCGCAAGCTTCGAATGGAAAACTGATCAGACTTGCAGCAAATCCTGAGGAGTTCCGGAGGCTGGTTGAAATGAGTGATGTGTTTTCAGATAAGGATCTGAAAAAGGTACTTGAAAAAATTGATCTGATGATTGAACAGCAGCGTGATTCGGATGAGAACCCGCTGAAACAGTTGCTGTCCTACAAATTTCAGGCCCCGAATGTCTATAATGGTTACAGGGATTTAAAATTAAGCAAGTTTTGCAACATGATTATTTATTTTGCAGATATGCTCGAGCCGTTTAAAACAAAGATGAATAAATTGCTCTTCTATGCTGATTTTCTTCATTACAAAAAAACAGGTTTCTCGATAAGTGGCTCTAACTACAGGGCCATCGAACTTGGGCCCGTGCCGAATGGCTATGATACTCTGTTTGAGTATTATAACAGAAATAAATTCTTTGATATCAAATATATAGACTTTAAAGGCAGAGATAATATCGGTGAAAAATTTGTTTCTCTTCCAAATAAACCTTTTGAATCAGAATTATTCACAAATACAGAATTGGAATGTATGAGAATCGTAGCCGATCACTTTAAAGACGCATCGTCCGATGATATTATAGAGTCAAGCCACAAAGAAAAAGCATGGGAGATGAAAGAAAAAGGGAAGGGAATGATTGAATATGATTACGCTTTCGAGCTGAGTATTGATTAGAGGTATTTCCGGGTATAGAACACGTTGTCCCGTTGCCGTCAAACAGAGACTCAAATGGCTCACCGGGGGTTTAATTCTGAGACCCGGATTCCCCATTATCCGTAACACTTCACCCCACCCATCCGGGGAATGCCTTGCGGAACTCTTCTCTCATGGCCGGACGGTTTTTGTGCGTTTCCAGCAACTCGTTCAACAGCGCGTGGGCCCGTTCGTCGCCGCCGGGCAGATCGTTGATCTCCCTGAGCCGGTTGGCAATGGCGCGGTAGTTATCCCGCCCGGTCTGCAGGGCACGCAACTTGATCGCATTTTCCAGTATTTCGATAACCTGCTCGGGGTAATGGCGGATGAGATGGGGTTTCCAGTGATCAAACTGGCGGGGATCGTGCTGGTACTTCCTGGCGAGCAACATAAGCTGCGGCCAGAACCCCTCCTTTATGTAGATATGTCCCAGCTTTTCGTCGGGGGAGATAATGAACCTGCCATCCTGGCTTTTCCATTTGTTTTTTTGGATGAGGGTGATCAGGTCCTCGCAGGCCGTTTTCCACTCCTCGCCGGTCCAGGTGGATTTGTATTCGTTATATGTGTTGGCATAATTCCATCCGCTCAGAAACAGATCGAGGCTCCAGGTCCTGATGCCTGCGGTATCGCCTGTCAGCCGGGCTATCTGCAGCAGTTGATCCCGGTAAATGAACGAGTGCATTTTACTCACCCGGTTCCCGGTACCCGAATCCGTACCGGCACTGGCAACGAAACAGAGCTCAATTGCCTTGTCGAATTCCCGGGTACCGATGGCATTGTTGATCAGCTGCAGCCGGAATGCCGGTATGTGGATGTTGGTTTCGAGCAATTTCAGTACCTCTTCATCCTGCCCGGTGCTGCCATAATAATCTAACAGGGCGGCAAGCAGCGCCCGTTCGCCGGGATGGTTAAACATGGCCGAACTGTTGTTTCGGTTAGCCCTCGCCTGATTCAGCCCGTTGTTGATGTACCGGAGAAAAATCGCCTCCTGCCCGGCACCGGTTACAAGCTGCGGAAGCATCCCGATGAGATCATCATCGAGGCCCATATACCGGTAACGCGGGGTACCCAGTTCGGCCATACACCAGTTGAACAGCTGAGAACGCAGGACCTCGGACACACTCCTTGCCACGTGTTTCAACTCGGAGATGACATCGTACAGCATGTCGTGCAGAGAACCTTCCGGATCACCGCCTGTATTGCCGGCTTTGGAGAGCTCTTCGATGATGATCCGGTAAATGAGCAGGCCTTCTTCATCGTTCCCCTGGCCGAAGAGTTCCCCGGCAGTTGCGGTCAGCCCGCTGATCACACGTTCCACCCTGATCATGCTGTGATCATCTATATAATCGTACCGGTTTGTGGCGCTTTTCAGGGTACTTGTGAGAATGGTGCGGTACTTTTTCTCGGGGTCATCTTCCAGCAGGTCCGCAAAACGGGCGATGAGCAGGTTTTTCAGTGCAGGTTCGGTCCGGACCGTTTCGCGGATAAAATCGCGGAGCCTTGCATCGCTAACCCTGGCGAGGATGCGCTCAACGCGGCTGCCAACAGGTTTCAGGAGCTGCAGTTTGGAGTTTTTGGCGGGTGGCGTGGCATTTTCAGTGCCGGGCTCATTTATATCCCGCCACGGAAGCGCCTGCTCAATACCGAAAACAACGGCGATCACGTGTTTGCAGATGTACCCGTCGTAGGGGCAGTCGCACGCCCATTCCGATATTTGATCGTCGGTTATTTGTACGGTTACATCATAGCGTTCGGAACCATTCACGACGGCCGTCCAGTAGCCGGCTTCGATCTCTTCAAGTTCATCAACCAGCCCGTCTTCAAAATAGCTGAGCCCGCGCCCGGTAATGACGGGGCCAGCCTGTTCCATGAAAGATTTCCAGCGGCTTTTCATGAAGATCTCCACATCCCTGCGGTGGCCGCCAACATACAGCAGCCGACGGGTGGATGGTTTTTGTGCGTTACAAATAAATTAAACATCAGCACTCTGCCGGGATAAACACCGGAGAGGTTAACCCGGCCTGGTATCCCGGCCAGCGGCAACAGATCACCGGCACACCGGTACAGCGTGAACCACACATGATCCGGCCATGGAACATCGAACAGGGAGTGTTGATGTGTTTCATCCATACCGGAATATATCAATTTGAATCAAAATCACAGCAAAAAGGAATGGTTTCTGTCGGGGGGAGTACATTGGTCAGAACCAACGCCTTCTTTTGTTCATTTTCCGGTCATGTTCACGAATCGTGAACAGTGGGGAAATTTGAACAATACCGGATTGTTTTGCCACGGGCCAGCTGGGCGTAATACTGAAAAAGGCCAGAAAGGAAGCCAAGATCACGCAGGTGGAACTGGCCCGGAGAACTGCAACAAAAAAAAGCTGCATCTCCCGGATCGAAAGAGGGCAGAGCGATATCCGGATGTCACCAGTTGACATCATCCCAAATCACTTCGCAGTTCAATTGTTCGCTTGTTCCGTACTTCCCTAATTCAAAGCATACTAACAGCACTAAAGGTGTCACCTACATAATTGTGTAGCCCCGAAGCAAAATTACCTGCTCAGCATGCCGTTTTGGGCCACTTCCCCATTCCCTATTCTACTGTTCTATTGTTCTTCTGTTCAATTTGTATTTTAACCACCGACAGGTGAACTCCCATCCAATCTTCAACCTACTACCATGTCCCAATACCGTTTCCGTTTCCGCGAGAGGTTCAACTTTTTCCTCGAACGCCAGTTTGTGAAGGGCGCGCACGTTCAGCTGCTGTTCGTGATCGCGCTCATCGGGCTTATTTCGATTGTCGGCGGGCTTCTGGTGTTGCCGGGCGGGGAACCCACGGAATCGGCCGGCGAGGCGTTCTGGTGGGCCTTCCTCCGCCTGTCGGATCCCGGTTACCTTGGCGACGACGAGGGGCTGTGGCGGCGTTCGGTATCCACGCTGCTCACCGTTGCGGGCTATGTGGTGTTCATGGGATCGCTGGTGGCCATCATCACCTCCTGGCTGAACCAGAAGATCAGGACGCTCGAGCAGGGGCTCACCCATGTGACGGCGTACAAGCATGTGGTGATCCTGGGCTGGACGAACCGGACCATCCATATCGCAGCCGAGTTGTTTCAGTCGTCGGCCCGGGTGAAGAAATTTCTTAAGCGGCACGGGGCCCGGTCGCTTAAACTGATCATCCTGTCGTCGGAGGTTACCCCGGCCCGGCTGCAGGAGCTGCGCGACCATCCCGTGATCGGCAGCAGAGCGAAGGAGATCATCCTGCGGTCGGGGGAGAGCATCGACCGCGAGCACCTGCAGCGTGTCGATTGCATGAACGCGTCGGCCATCATCATCCCGACCCGGTCGTACGCCAACAAGGAGCTGATTACACCGGATGTGGAGACCATCAAAACCCTGCTCTCCCTGAATGCCGAAGCCGGCCTGAACGGCAGGACCGATCTGCCCTATATCGTGGCGGAGCTGCAGGACGAAAACAAACTGAAAGCCGCCATGCGGGCATGGTCCGGACCGCTGGAGGTGATTGCCAGCGACACGATCATCAGCCGGCTGGTCGCCCAGAACATCCGGCACTACGGGCTGTCGGCCATCTACAACGAACTGCTGGCGCACAGCGAGAACAACAACCTGTATGCCAGGGAATTTCCGCAGGCCGCGGGTAAAACCATGACTGCCCTGAAAAAGCATTTCCCGAAAGCCATCGTCCTCGGGGTGGTCCGGCAGGATGCCGGCCAGTACACGCCTTTTCTGAATCCAGGAGCGGATTTCACCATCCTCGAAAACGACAAACTGGTGATCCTGGCCCGGAACCTGGACGAATCGGAGTGGAGTGCAGGCCCGGATACGGGTGGCCGGGCTTCCGGCAGGCCAGCAACAGCTGGTGCCGGTACGGCAACCACTGGTCCTGCGGATGCATCCGCTGCCGGTTTGGGTGCTGATGCGGCTGTTCACAGCGATCGGGACGATGCTGAAAGTGGAACCCGCTCACAAAAGCTGCAGAAATTTGTAAATCCCGTACACACCCGGCTGCTGATCCTGGGCTGGAACCACCACATCCCGTCGCTGATCAGGGAACTGGGTACCTACCCGAACGAGCAGTTTACGGTAACGGCCACAACACTCCGCCCGGTTGCCGACCGCGAAAAGGCCATCGGCATCCTTACAACAGCCGGCCGGGTATCCGTTGAACACATCCTGGCCGATTATATCCGGGAATCGGAGCTCCGGTCGCTGGACCCGGCATCGTTCGACAAAATTGTACTGGTAAGCAGCGACAAGCTGGCGGATGAAGAGGAGGCCGACGCGCGCACCATCGTCGGGTACACCCTGCTCGAGGAGATCCTGGATGAGGCGGGGAAACGCCCCCACATTCTGATGGAACTGGCCGATCCGAACAACGAAATCCTGATCAGGCAATTCAGGAGCGAGATGATTATCGGTCCGCTCATTCTGAGCAACCTGCTGGCAACGATTGCCATGCGCAGGGAGCTGAACAGCATCTATAGGGAATTGTTCACGGCCGGAGGCGCGGAGATCATTTTCCGCGATCCGGGCGATTACGGGCTCGAAAACAGCCGCCTCACCTTTGCGGAGCTTGAGGAACGGGCATCGGCACATCACGAAACCGCCCTGGGCATCACCGTTCCGGGCGACGATGCGAACCTGCCGGCATCCCTGCTGATGAATCCGCCGCGCGGCCGGATGCTCCACATAGACGGCAATACCACCCTTGTGGTGATGAGTACGGTATGAAACGGATCTTTTGCTATGGATCAACGTTGTTTTTTTTTGATCATTTTTTAAAAAAACTATACATATTGTCAGCCATGAATACGTCTGTATACCTGCGCACACCGGGTACCGGATGTCTGGTGAAAATCATATTCCAAAGTAACGTTCATGTATAGCATTTTCCTTGTATTTGCTGCCGTACTCTCGCTGTCAGGTACATTTCAGGGCATGGGTGTACCGCCTGTTATTACCATCCAGGATTCACTGTTAGAACATTCTCCGGAAGTTACCCTGTTCGACAGGCAGGGCTGGTTCTACCATCCCGGCGATGAACCTGCGCTGGCGGCCGACAGCACTTTTTCGGGTTCCTGGACACCGGTTGCGCTTGGCATGATGCCCGGACAGGTCCCCGACGGCTGGGATGGCATCGGGTGGTTCGCCGGCGTGATCCGGATCGACTCGACGCTGTACAACAGGGAAGTGGGGCTTATGGGGCGCATATACGGGGCCATGGAGGTGTACGTGAACGGCAAAGCGGCAGGCACCGCGGGGCGTGTTGGGACCGATGCGGAATCGGAGGAGACGATCGGCCTGTTTTACCCCGTCAAATTTTCGTTCGGCGAAACGGACGACCATTTCATCGCCATCCGCTACTCGAACCACAACTACCGGAAAGCCTGGGGCAAGGCGCCGGTTGGTCCGCTGCTGAGGCTGGGATCCCCGGATGCGGTGCTGGACGGGTACTATTCCCGCATTGATGCCACCAGGGGCAACCGCCAGATTTCGATCTTTCTGGTGGGGGTACTACTGGCCTTTGTTTTCCTGCACCTGCTGCTCTTTATCTACTACCCGCCGGAAAAGGCCAACCTGGTTTATTCCCTGCTGCTGTTGTCGTACCTGATGCTCACGTACGCAACTGTTGCGATCGGCCTGACCCTGAATCCCGACCTGTTTCTGAGGCACCTGTTCATAGAAGGTTTTGCCGTTGTGCTTGTGGCCGTTATCAACATCTATTTTGTTTTCACGGTAACACATCGCAGAATCAACTGGATTCCGGTTGCCTTTACCCTGACCGGTATGGTATATTTCTATTTCGTGGTAACCAACCCGATACCAACGCGCAGTTTCCTGGTCCTTTTCTCGTACCTGTCTACCATCACGGCCATCATTTTCTTTTCAATTGACAGGATTGCCGGGAAACAGAGGGATTTCAATGTCATCATCGTAACCTATATTCTCTACTTTATCGCGGTTATTCCGCGAACGCTGCTCATATCTACCGACATCAGTATTCTGTGGGCCGAATACGGGTTTGTTACCCAGATCGGGTTCATTTTTATCCCGGCCGGTTATTCCATATACCTGGCCAAAAATTTTGCCCTGCTGAGCCGGCGGCTTAAACACCAGATGGAGGAGAACGAAAAGCTGGCTGCAGAGAAGCAGAAACTGGCCGAGCAGAGGAAGGAAGAGCTGGAGAGGGAGGTGAAGGCACGAACGGCAGACTTGAACAGGTCATATGAATTACTGAAGGATTCCATGGAGAAACTTACCGCCGCCCAGGATCAGCTCATTCAGCAGGAAAAACTGGCCTCCCTGGGCCAGCTTACGGCCGGCATCGCCCACGAAATCAAAAATCCGCTCAACTTTGTGAACAACTTTTCGGAGGTGAGCACTGAACTGATCGCGGAGCTGATCGAAGCGCTGAACAGCGGGGATGTGGCCGAATCGCTGCTGTTGTCGAAGGATATCGAAGCCAACCTTTCTAAAATCCATCAGCACGGCAGTCGGGCCGACGGCATCGTGAAGGCGATGCTCATGCACTCGCGCGGCGGTGAAGGAAAAATGGAACCCGCCAACCTGAACGCTTTGGTGAAAGAATACGTGAACCTGGCCTTTCATGGAATGCGGGCGGGTAAAGAGCCCATTGATGTGGCTATCGACCTGCAACTGGATGAATCGATCGGCGAAATCCCCCTCATCGCCGAAGACTTCTCCCGGGTGATCCTGAACCTGTGCAACAACGCCTTCGACGCCTTTGCCCAAAGAGGCTCCTTCGAGAGTCTGCCGCAAAGCGGCAGTCCTCGAAGAGTGCCTCCCCACAAACCCCGCCTCACCATTCGTACCGGAAGTGATAACGGCCGTATCACCATCCAAATTGAAGACAACGGCCCGGGCATCCCCGACGATATCCGCGACAAAATCCTGCAGCCTTTCTTCACCACAAAGAAAGGCACCCAGGGCACCGGCCTTGGCCTCAGCATCACCAACGATATTATAAAGGCTCACGGCGGTGAATTGAATATTGCTTCGGAGCAAGGGGTTGGTTCTGTATTCACCATCACACTACCTCTCAAATAACAGCCGTAGTAAAGTAAGGTCGCGGTAAAGATAAAACCCCATCAGACCACCCGGGGGGAAAGGGAACATACGAAACATCGCAAAGCACCTGGCTATCGATGTATCATACTGTTATTGTATAAAATTTATATATCTAAAGTTAAATCAAAAATTTGTTAACAGATGTATTTTTATCTATTCTCTCTGTCTCTCTAAAAAAATCGGTGTTTTATCAAAATTACAGCATCCGGGATCGATTTATACGATTCCCTGAAAGGTACCATGATGGAAGTTGCAAGTGTCAGGCAAAAAGATCTGTTCCCGGTGAAGTTGTGGTTGAACATGAGGATTATTGCCGTTTACACCCTGTTATTTGTCATAGTACTTCCCCTGAATCCGCTGGCGGTGTTTTGAATTTCAAACGCAAGGAAGAACTGTAGTACCAAAACCAGCCATTATCCATTAACTGACAAAAAAGGAAAAATATGAAAAGGTTTACATCTGTCCCGGTGAGCTGCATGATGCATCGTTCAGCGAATAAACATGTGTTTTTGCCGATCGGATACATACCCGTTATCGTTCTCATTATTATATCATGGTGCGTAACCATTCCGGTAAATGCACAATCGCCATCTGCTGTACCGGATTCCGGATCACAGGAGATGAATCTCACGCCCGAAGACCGGGAGGCCATAGAAGCACTGGGAGCTTCCTATTCGAAATTTGCACTGGCCGGAGACTTCGACTCATGGCTTCAACTCTACAGGGAAGATGCGGTAAGGGTGAACCCGGGTGCACCACCGTTTGAGGGACGCGAGGCAATCTCCCAATGGATTAACAGCATGGACATCACAGTGCTCAATCACAACATAACGGTCACAGAGGTAGAGGGGACCCGCGAGCTGGCATATGTACGGGGTACGTTCCGGTCTGAAATCAGTGTTAACCTGGGTGGTGGAGAGGAACTGGTCATTCCTGACGAAGGCACCTGGCTGGCCGTTGTACGGCGGGATGAGCAGGACCACTGGCGGTTCTACCGGTTTATCTATAACACCGATCTTGCACCGTCTGCCGGAGAGTAACGTGCCGGTCAGGGTACTTCTTTCCAAGATAGTCTAAGCAAAGCATAGGAATATATTGACCAGGTAGTAAAATTTGACCCCAATCAGATAATTGCACTTGGGGTGCAGAATGCAATTAATATAAATTGAATAATTAAGGCCGAACGCACAACAATGGCTATACGGAGCCGGCACCGTTGAGCTTCATTATGACCAATGAAAGCACTTAAAAACACTCCAGTCCTGGTAACAGGTGCAACCGGCTTTGTGGGTTCCCGCCTTTCAGAGCTGATATCAACACAAGAGCAGGCAAAGGTCACGGGCACAGGCAGAAACCTGGAGCGGGTCGCTTATCTGAAAGATCACGGTGTGGATCTTCAGGCTGCAGATCTTCTGGATGAGGATGCGCTGAAAGAATTGCTGGAATCCTCAGGTAACGTACGAAGAAGGCATGAAAAGAACGCTTGAATGGCGTGAGTTAGAAGTTCTTAAAAAGTGAATATTCCAATCCTGAAAAAGGAACATTATGAAAAAATCAAATAGTGATAACATCTTAACCGGGGGAGTCAAAATGATCTCCGTACAAACCCAATCCGGCGAATTTAAAGTCTGGACCCAAAAAAGAGGGGACAATCCTGAAATGAAAGTCCTGTTACTCCATGGCGGTCCCGGCGCTACGCATGAATACCTGGAATGCTTTGATTCCTTTTTGCCACAGGCCGGTATTGAGTTCTATTTTTACGATCAGCTGGAGTCTTTTTACAGCGACCGTCCCAATGACAGCTCACTCTGGAGCGTAGAGCGTTATGTGGATGAAGTTGAACAGGTCAGGAAAGCGCTCGGATTGAACAGCGCTAATTTTTTCCTGTATGGTCACTCCTGGGGTGGAATACTGGCTATGGAATACGCCTTGAAGTATCAATCGAACCTGAAGGGACTGATTATTTCCAATATGATGGCCTCCATCCCGGATTACGTCAGGTACGCTGATGAAGTCCTGGCGCCACAACTGGATCCGGCTGTGTTGAAGGAAATCAAAGCACTGGAAGCCGCCGGTGATTTTGAAAATCCCAGATATAATGAACTGCTGTTTACGCATTTCTACCCTGAACATGTGCTGCGGTTACCGCTTGATGAGTGGCCCAATCCTGTAAACAGGGCATTTGCGAATATTAATCCCGAACTGTACGTAACCATGCAGGGCCCCAGTGAATTTGGTGTCGCCGGGGATGCAAAGATCAAAAACTGGGACATCAGGGATCAGCTATCCAAAATCAGCATACCTGTGTTAACCATTGGCGGTGCTTATGACACCATGGACCCCAGACACATGGAGTGGATTTCCACCGAAGTCCGGAACGGCAGATATTTACACTGCCCCAATGGAAGCCATATGTCGCTGTATGATGATCAGGAAACCTTCTTTAAAGGATTAATCACATTCATCAAAGATGTAGATTCTGGTGAATTCAATTAATCAATCTCTTAATGCTCTTAAGCCCAATTTCAGACCATCATGAAAACCCTTTTCAAACTAATCCCGCTCTTTATGCTGCTTGTTTCCTGCAGCCAAAACGGTGATGACAGCAGGCAGGATCTCATCTCTGCCGGACCTCCGGAACCGGAAATGCGCTACCTGGCACAAACCCCACCCGGAACCACGGCCGAATTGTTCGCGCCGGGAACCGTCAGCACCGATGCGGTGGACCTGAACAGTGTTTTCTCCCCCGACGGACGGGAGTTTTTCTTTACCCGGCTCATCGATGGCCCGGAAGAGCAAGACGGCTTTCCCGGAAAGTTCCGCCCGATCATGCATCATATGGTGTATGAAAACGGATCCTGGACCGAACCCCGGCCGTTGAGGCTTTTCCCGGACGCGCCAAATGCCTGAGCAGCGGATATGGCGGTCTCTCCCGATGGCGAACGTCTCTATTTCATGGGGCCTCACCCGGTGGATGCGGATGGCGAGCGCAGCGACCTTAATCTCTGGGTCAGCCGGCGGACCGATGGCGGTTGGTCGATCGCCGAACCGCTGCCCGAGCCGGTAAACAGTGAGGCAAACGAAATCTATTCCTCGGTGGTAGCTGACGGAAGCCTGTATTTTAATTCCAATCGTCCATACTTGACCGAAGTTCGTAGCAACTTTTACCGGGCACAGCGTCTGGCTGATGGCGGATTTGCAGAACCGGTCAATGTCGAATTTTCGGTTAGCGGTCAACTCTGGGTAGGCGATACCTTCGTCGCCCCGGACGAAAGCTATATGGTTCTGACCTCAACACGTCCCGACGGATACGGTAGCGGCGATCTGTACGCCTCGTTCCGTCAGGCCGATGGCTACTGGAGTGAACCAATCAATTTAGGACCTGAAGTTAATTCCGGGGTGCTTGAGTACTGCCCCATGGTTACGCCAGACGGCAAGTATCTGTTCTTCTCACGCCGCCTCAGCGACCCGCCGGACGGTGGATGGCCAAACGTCGTCGAGGGCAACGTTTATTGGGTGGATATCGAGGTTATACATCGCCTTAAGCCGGGTGATCAAAACAATGAGTGGTAGACATGCTTCGATACTTTTGAATAAACCTGCCACTATGAAAAAACGTTTGACACAATGTATCAGCCTTTTGGTTTTTATCAGCACTCCGGCTTTCTTATCGCACAAACCCCGGGAAGAGAACCGCTCTATTATCAAACCTGCACGACTACATGAAATCATTTCACTTTAATGTACATTCTAAGTGTTTGAATTAACCCCGGTGGTGCACATCCATGCAAAATCACTACATTTCGCCATGAAACCCGTATTCATATCTCTTTCGCTGCTGTTTTTGATTTCAGCCTGCAGTGATCAACGCAACCAGAGTTCCTTTTTTGAGCGGGGGGATGGCAGTGCTGTTTCCGACTCGCTGCTTTTTATGCACTATTCTGAACGGCTGGGCTACCACTACAGCGTACGATCGGATTCCGTTTCATGGTATATAGATGAGATGCTCGAGCTGTCGAAGAGAAACAACAAACAACTTGATGTCCTCCGGTTAAACGGCAGCAAAGCTTCTGAATACATGAATGCCGGGGAATATGCCCCGGCCCAGGAGTATTATTCACAGGCCTTTGAGATGGCTCAAAACCCCGGAATTGAAAACCACTACTGGACGCTTGGCAATGATGCCACTCCTGAAAAAAGAAGGCTCAGACTGCTCTCGAACCTGCATTTCACCTATGGCCACCTGATGTACCTGACCGAAAACAGTGAAGAGCGCCTGAACCAGTACAGGTTGGCCAATCGTATTGCGGTACAGAACGATGATATCATCAATGAAGCCTACACCAGCGATGGCCTTGCGATGGCATACCTTGAAAAAAACGAACCGGACTCCGCCCTCATTTTTATAAACCGGTCACTCGGGCTTTCCGGGCAACTGCCAAGCCAGTTTTATAATTCCTATGCCAGCTGGATTCAAGGCAATATTTATATGAAGCTGGAAGCGTTTGATGATGCGTATGGTTCGTATTCCAGTGGCATGCATTCAGCCCGAAACGAGAATAACTATCAGGGATTACTGATCAACTACCTGGGGTTATCGCGCTATTTTTATAAGGTAAATGAGCCGGATTCGAGCCTTTATTACGCTTACAAAACGGTAGGCGACGGTTCGGTATCCGATTTTCAGGCGCTCCGGTTCGATATCGGCGTTGCCTATGAAAACCTGCACCGGGTGTATAAACTAAGGAATGAGCCTTTAAACGCCCTGTACTTTCTGGAGCTTGCCAAAAGCGCCCGCGACAGCCTTAATGCACTGAGGATTCAAAACCTTGCATTATTTCAGCAAAGCCTGCTGAATCAGCAGCTTGAGTTGAAAGAACGTGAAAGGGAATTTGAAAGGGTCCGGGCCCGGAACCGCGTTGCAGGTGTGCTGCTGCTGCTGTTGGTGATGGTGATCGTTGCCATGATCCTCTACCGCAACTACAAGCTCAAATTAAAAGCAAACCAGATGCTGGATAAAACGAATAAGCTTCTCATTGATTCTATGGGAATGCTTACTTCTGCCCAGGACCAGCTCATCCAGCAGGAAAAACTCGCCAGCCTGGGCCAGCTTACCGCCGGCATCGCGCACGAGATCAAAAACCCGCTCAACTTTGTAAACAATTTTTCTGAGGTGAGCGAAGAGATGATAACCGAATTAATTGAAGCTCTTGAAAAAGGGGATATCGACGAATCTTTGGAACTTTCGAAAGATATCGGATCCAATCTCAAAAAAATCCACGAGCACGGGTCCCGCGCCGACAGCATCGTGAAATCCATGCTCATGCACTCGCGCGGCGGGAATGGAAATATGGAACCCACCAACCTGAACGAGCTGGTTAAAGAGTACGTAAACCTCTCCTACCACGGCATGAGGGCGGGCAAGGATCCCATCGAAGTCGATATCGACCTGCAGCTGGATGAATCCATCGGCGAAGTCCCCCTGATCGCCGAGGATTTCTCAAGAGTGATCCTGAACCTGTGCAATAACGCATTCGATGCATGTGCAGAAGGTTCCCTCGAGATCCCGCCGCAATCCCCCGGAGGCTCCTTCGAGAGTCTGCCGCAAAGCGGCAGTCCTCGAAGAGTGCCTCCCGAT
>JBLRWO010000045.1:0-26470 GCA_047921215.1 Cyclonatronaceae bacterium
GCCGATGTGAAGGGGATAATAGGCCAGCAGGCTGTCCGGATTTTTCTGACCGAACAATAAAAATGGGCACAGCAACAAAAAGGCTAGGCTTGTGGCATTCACTCGTTTAATGTCAGGATAGTTCATGGCTTGCTATCATTTTAGTATATTCATTTTCTGCGTCGAGATACTAGTCCCGTTCGCTGTCATGGTATAAATATAGATCCCTGAGGATAATCGTCCCGCATCAAAATTCAGCTGATGATTCCCCGTCTCACGGAAACCCTGATCAATAACCTGTACTAGCTGACCCAAAACCGTATATATCTGAATTACCACATGTGCGGGTTCTGTTAAACCGTAACGGATTTGGGTAACCGGATTAAAAGGATTAGGGTAATTTTTTAAAAAAATTATTGGATCAGAATCGCCATCCTCGCTCAAGAGCAAATCCTGGTTCTCCGAAGGTTTCAGATTTTTTTCAGCACTGTTGTCGCCCAATAGGTATTGCATTGGATAATAATCTATTTTATTCAATCTGGAACTGACCTCATTAAAAATAGAAGCGGCCTGTTTATAATCCTCCTGTTCCAGGAATAATTGACTCATGTAAATTGCTATCTGGTCTTTCTCGGCATTTGTAACCGTCTCTGACCGGTACAGATCATTTAAGATATCAATAGCCAAATTATGGCTGCCACGAATGGCAAATAATTTGGCTACAGTTAGACGAATATCAAGCTCCAGGTTTGGTCTTGTTTCTTTTAGTCTGATTAGCTCGCCTGTGTCAACTTTAATAATACCTGATTTTTCTAGTAATAATACGTCATTTAAGGCAAGTCTTGCAGCCATTTCATCACCATGTTCAATGGTGTACAATAAATTGTATATATCTGCAATATGTTCATTGCTATGAGTATTCTCAGGTACCACAGGGTCAGAATACATTGTGGATAAAAGTCCGCTGCAACTGGAAATTCCAAGGTTATTCCCGGTTTCGACATAACCCCCATTATTAATGATGTTAGGTCCATTCGATGTCGGCCAGTAATTGAACCGTATATTTGCTGTGGCTCCGTTACTTACCCGAATATTTGAACTACCCTGATCACAAAAATGATTATATCGGAATGTGTATTGGGTACCAGCACGCACAACTGTAGTCAAGCCAGTGGCATCAATGCCGTAACTGCCTCCAATGAGTTTATTCAATCCGTCATACAGATAGGTGTGAAACCAGAATGCGGTTAAGCTACCACTCGACGCATACACTATTCCATAATTGGAAGAGCCATTTAAAATCAACTCACTATCACGAATAGATAAATAAGATGATCCACTTGTATATGTCGCAGGACCTGAAGTACTGGAAATGGTACTTTTATATATTTGGGGATTGGCATTGCTACCCCATACATAAACGCCAAATCCATAGTAGGGATTCAGGTTCTCAAGAAAAGAATGCTCAATTCGAACATTCCCGTAAGAGTTAATCACTATAGCCCCAGACCCGGTAAAAGAATTGATATTTAACAATGATGAATTGGATAAGGTAAAATCTATGTTTCCATACGGTATTCTGAACCCCCCCCATGATTGTCCTGATAGAGATTTAAATTCTACATTCGATGCCGTAATGTTTCCATTGATACTGAGTTTGCCACCCTGCATTATCCAGGTTGAATCTCCAGCCACACTTTGGCTGGAAAATGTAAAATATGAACTCAATGGGCGTTCTGATGCGGTTTTCAGATAGTCTTTCCAAACCCGGAATTTAAATCCGTTTGGCGTTTCCTCTATATTTGTTAGTGCTAACTTGTTATCTAAAGGCGATGAGTGAAACTCAAAATGGGCAATGGTAAAAGGAGAATACTCATCTCCCTGCCCGTATCCCTGATGATCATTAATACCATGAAATAATCTCCTAATAGTTGTTCCCCCGTTCGGCATGCTTGAATATAAATGATTACTTACCCCCGGGAATTTGTATATGTACAATCCCTCAACAGATAAAAAATAATCTGACAAATCACCATCATCATTGCCAAGGCCGGGAGGTTTATCAATATATGAAGTTCGCTTCCTTGCTTCGATAATAAGATCACCAATGCCTTTATTACTCCCGTTTTTTATGTGCAATACATCATATTCATTGGCACTATTAATATTATTGACATCATTCAATTCATAGAAAATATATTCATTACTAATATCGTTAACATCCATTTCCAGAACGTTAGCCCAGCCTAACTTGATGCGGTCAGGAGCACTAAATATGGTTTGTGCTGCCCAATTACTCATTATAGAAAAATTATCTTGATACTCGTTGTTAATATGTGGGGGCTCAAAAGCATGATATCCACCAAATTGCCTATGACCGATTTCATGGGCTATAACCTTTTGCAAACTTTTTTTAGTGTATTGATTAGCAAGTACACCGGATCCATCTATATAATTATCTTTGATTTTTAAACCAAATAAAGTCAGATCATTTGCAAAACCGTGCGTTCCGGCTGTCCAAGAATGATGTCCTAAGGATGCCAATGCAGAACCTTTTGGATGATTATGACTTAGTTTACTGAGCGAATTACGCCTGAAAGAAATAACTATCATATCAAAAAATCCATCAGGGATAAACAATTCACCATTACCATTTGTATACTGATCCCAAATCGTGGAATCCGTAGGAACAGAATATGGATTTTGATCGACATAACTTATGATTTCATGACTTAACATGGTCAACCCGTTTTTGAACCCATACGAAACAGCATTACCTATATAGTAACTTTCGTTGTGTTCTGGTATGTAAGTGTATGGCCATACATGACCTCTTAAATTAAATTTACCGTTTGACATTTGGTTATACAAATCCGTAATAGACCCATCTGTAATAGTGGATGTTCCGGGTTGGTCTATAATTGAATTGGCCCAGCAGGGCAACACTTTTGTCCTGTTCACATCCGGACCTGCGGGCAGCCAGATCGGCCATTCAGTTAGTGGATCATCGGTCCAGGATTGATACTCACCTGTAATAAAACTATCTGCAAACCTGGGGTCGGCCCCTCCACCTTCATCATACAGGCAATCTGTATACCCCATGACCGGTCTATTAGCGCAGTTGGTATATGCAGCACCTTCATACAGGGGCACACCATTTGAATCATACCCCATAAATTTTTTACAATCTTCATAGTTGTCTTCTTTATGCTGTACAAAAATGATCAATGCGTTAATACTCTCGATATTTCCTTCCGTTTTTATAGGAAACCGTTTAACAACACCTGGAGTCGAGGATAATATATTCTCCCCTTTCAATTCTACACCGGAATCTAATACACCGCAGAAAGTTTCATCAAGATCTATTTGCGCAAATACATGAAAAGGCATGTAGAAAGTGAAGACAACGAAGAATTTAATAGCTTTTAAATAGGCCATAACTACTCCAATAAAAAATTTTCCAGTTTAAATTTCTAAAAGCAATAAAATCGTTTATACAAGACCACTCTAATAAATAAATAATTAATAAATTAATTTCAACATATTATTATTTGAATATATATATTATATTTAAGAATTTTAAATATTCCTTAAACATCAGAAGGAAAAGAATATCTGATCGAGTTACTGCAGGTGCGCTACTTCACCATTCCACTCCACCGCGTCCTTTCAACTGCGTTGCGCACAGGACATGATCAGGACTGCGACATTCCTAATTGCCGATTTTACAGCAGTCTTAATGTATCCATCCGGGCAACTACATAGTTGACTTGAAGTTTTCCGGATAGAGTGAAGGTACGTCGTCGTATTTGGTGGTCATTATATTTCGAATGACATACTCAAGCCGCTGGACGGGATTTACCCCGTGCAGCTTACAGTTACCCACCATAGTGTAGAACATGGCCGCACGCTGTGCCCCTTTATGCGAGCCGGCAAACAGGAAGTTCTTCTGGCCCAGTACCGTAGGCCTGATCTGGTTTTCCACCAAATTGTTATCGATCTCCAGACTCCCGTCATTCACATTGAGTTTATCCCAATGGCTGGCCATGTAATACAGGGCTTTACCAAACGCCGATTTTGCTCGATTTGCTGGCCGGTCGCACTGACCCACTCGCCCAACTGGTCGAGGATACACACGGCATGCTCACCGCGCAATGCTTTGCGCCGGATAGCCGACAAGCGATCTTCGCGTGCACGACGTTCAATGGCGTACAGCCGCTGGATCTGGCCCATGGCCTAGCCCGCCCGCTGCCGGTCACCCTCCAGAGCCCGCTCAAAAAGTAAAACATAGCCATTATGTATTCATTGCACCGGTTGATATTTCCATTTGAGCCGGTATTCCCGGTAGGTGGTTCCGGCCATGCTTCAGTATCTGGCGGGGAATAACCCGGGAGGGTATGTTGCCAGGGGTTTCAGGCAAGGTGGATACAGAGGAATTCGGATGGATGACGGGATTTGCGTCCGGGTATCAGCAGATTTAAGACGATCAAAATAAAGAAAAAAAATAGATTATTAAGTTAAGTAATTGGGGGGGGGTAACTTAGGTCAATACGACAGGTTTTATGGGATGTAGAGCCCGAAATTTCTTGACATTACTAAAGCAATTGACGTACTTACTATTGTAAAAATGTTACCATTGCCCGGCACCCGCAGCCGGGCTGTGCAGGGTTCAGGCTTGCAGCGGGAATAGGTGAATAAGAACTGGCAACCAATCGAAAGATTACGGATATGAGTACCTGTCCTCCATCTATGCGGCAGCCACACATCAGGCAGGGGGGGTGTCTAGGTACCCTTGTAGCCGCGCTGATTCGAATCTTCCCTTATTTTTCAGAGCCGGTAAAATTACTCACCGCAATCCGGACTCATCCGGTCGTCTGGATAGGGATGCTATTTGCCTGTGCATGCACCACTGAACCAACCGGAGGGCCTCTTATCCGTGTAATACTGCCGGATCTGCCCGCCGATGCCATTTATATGGTCATGGAACAATCAGGTCATGAAACCATTCCGGATGAGTCGCTCCGGCTTTCCGGCCCCGACCGCCGGGGAGTCTGGCATATACCGGTCCGGCAGCTCACCGGGAAGTTCGACCGTCCGGCAGATACCCTCATGATCCGGTTTTCCGCCTGGTCCAACGGAAAATCCATCCCCCTGGATGACCCTAAACGGCGGGCACCCCTGCACTACCTGATGGACCATGAACCTGTGTTTACGTATGGCGAGCCATGGCTGCCTGGCCGTGTGGTACCTGCTGTTTTCCGGGTGAACATGTCCAACCAGCAGGTACTCGGCTTCTTCGAACCGGATCAGGGCGACCGCGTCTACGTAACCGGCCCCTGGTACGGATGGCCGGAACTGGGCCGGGAACTGAACCCCGTCAGCGGGGACAAAGGCATGGGGGTATGGGAGCTTGAAACGGAAGTCCGCTACTTACAGAATGAACCACCGGGCTACCGGTACCGCATTGAATCCTCACGGGATGTAGTGCTGCCCAATAAGGGTCTTGAAACATTTCCGCCGCGCAGGCTGAAAACGGATCCCCAGCAGGTTCCGGATGATGAAACTGACTGGTTTAATGGGCAGAAACGGGTGGTCCGGTTTGTGATCGATGAGCAGACATTGACATTGCAACCCGGCCAGAATACATCCCTTCGAATCCGACTTGAACTGGACGGGCGGACCGTAGATTCCGACATGCTGATCTACACAGGGCCGGGTTTATGGGAGACAGCATTGCTTATACCTGAACATGTAGAGGTATTTTCATGGGCGGTAATCCATTTCGATGGCAGCAAAATTACTAAGGATAAAACCGAAAAAACAGGCATCAACGGCATAAAGATCCGAAACATTGATCAGGATGTCTTGTAAAATCCGAGTTTGTAAAATGGGATATTTATCATGAAAACGAAATTCGAAAAATGGTTCCTTTTTTTAGCAGTATTGATCTGTGTATACGGTTGCGCAATAGGGAATCAGGAACCATATGATCCGTTCATCGATCTTGAGCCGGGTTCAGCAAAAATCCAGATTGGCGATCGCATGTTTCAGGGCGAGGTTAATTATGAAAATACAAGATGGGTTAACCAGAAAGTTAATGAGTTTTTCATCAAAGAAATAAAAAGACCGGTGTCAGGTATCATACATGACCAGGGTTCTATTAGAATCAGATTCCAGGACGTAGATCTGGTGAACAGGAGATACGATTTGAACAGTTCAATTGAGCTGATTTCAGCATCCCATTTCCCACCGGGAGGACATTGGTCGGCAACCAGTGGATCTGTTACTATACACAAAATTGGGGTGAGTCACATAGAGGGCAAATTTGAATTCACAATGAGAACGATAGGTAGTGTCTTTCCAACCACAAGGGAATACAAGGGTGGATTTAATGCTCTGATAGTCGAAGATGAATGATGGTTTTCAGGAACATGGCATAAATGCACTTAATAGCCAGGTTAAATAACTTAAGGACGTGATTAATATGGAAAAGCAAATGATAAATAAATATAGTAGAAGTATAAAATTAATAATCTTGATTATTCTGTCAATAATTTTCGATTCTAATCGAGGATATGCTCAGGAAATTCTTGAAATTGAAATCGAGATGAGTGCAGAAGAAGGTTTATCTTATATGTATCAAGATCTGGATCCAAGCGAAATACCTACTGGTGTTCTTTTAGATAGGATCGTCCCTTCTTTTAATTACGATTTATTTTTGGATGCAGGGTCACCTCCAATTATCACTAATAAGGATTGGAGATCTATTTATTTTGACATACAGCGGGCCACGATTTCAACATCTTCACTTCCTGATCTAAATGTCATTGAAGATGAATCAATTGCATGGTTAAATCAACAAATTTATCCGGTTTATCTAGCATATTTCGAGTTTAATGATTTACATCCCAATGCTTATCAAAATGAATGGATTATTTTTGATGGCCAACGATTTCAGGATGGTCCTGGAAACGGACAGGATTCTCGTTTAAGAGACTATAATATATTAAAAGCAACGACATTCAGAACAACTATATGGAAAACCGAGGCAATTTTTCGCATAAGTAATGATCTTTATTATTCGAATACAAGTCATGTACCTCTCACAATAGAAATCGACTTCGATGATGGACAGGGTTATCGTACTTATAATCTTTCATCTGTGAATACAGAGACTATCAATTGGGGGTCATCGGGTATAAAAGAAATTAATATTAAAGCTCATTTTTCAGGATTTTCCAGAGAATCAAGGTTTACAGTTAACGTGAGTGATATGAATCCAGCGCCGGATTTATATGTTGAAGGACTTAATGCTCCCTTGAGTTATGAAGGAGTTTATGCAGGTTACAGCTACTATGTGTTTCTTGGCGATGGAAATGCGACGTTAAGAAGACCAATTATTATAACAGATGGTTTTGACCCTGTGAACACCAGGTTGGTTGATGGAATATTCGACGAACTAAATGACAATCAAAATAATCAATATAAAATAGCTAGCGATTTATTATCTGCTGGGTATGATATTATCATTATGGATTTTATGGATGCAACAACATATATACAGGCCAATGCATTTGCATTGGTTGACCTGATAAATATCATAAATGACATTAAGACAACGAATGAAGAATTGATAGTAATAGGGCCGAGTATGGGCGCGCTGGTAGTTCAATATGCACTAGCATACATGTCTCATAATAATTTGGATCACCAAACCAGGTTAATGATCTCATTTGACGGTGCACATCAGGGTGCAAATCTTCCGATCGGTGTTCAGCTTGCAATAATGGAGTTGCAAGAGGAACATGCTATGGCAAAACAATCACATCGGATACTAAGTAGGCCGGCACCTCGCCAGTTGCTAATGTATAGTACATTTAATGTTTTTACTGTTCAGGCAGACCCGTTACGGGCAAATCTATACTCTGAGTTGCATTCCATGGGTAGATATCCGACAGATATAAGGAAAATTGCAATATCAAAAGGAAGCGGATACGGCTTAAGACAACTGGATCCAGATTACGTTACGCGTATGAATCCAGGCGATTTAATATTTGAAGCCCAAGGGGGTATTCCACTCCTTGCAAAGATTAAACTTGAATTATACGCTGCGCGTAATCAACAATATGGGACGATATTAAAAACGCCTACCAAATTAGAAATAAAAAAATTCTTGGGAATTCCATATTCATTCAGTCTTCATCAAGTAACATGGAATCTGAGTAATACATTGCCATATGATAGCTCTCCAGGTGGATATGCTGAATTTTTAAGCGATAGTTTAATGAAGCAGCAATTAAGTAACATCAGTGTTCCGATTCCTGCTTACTTTTACGGCTCGATATACTTTACAAGGACTAGTTTTGTACCCACAATTAGCTCACTTGATTTGAATACCACTTCTTTGTCTTTTTATGAACTTATTAATAATAATTTCAGGGATCAGGATCTAACTTATAATATCAACCAGGATTCCAATCCAGGTAGCAGAACTCCATTTGACGCCTATTATTATCCTGTCGAGAATCTTAGTCATTTGGGGGTTAATCAGGAGATTTATGATTTTATTATGGAAGAGATTGGTCCTCCTACCCTATTTTTTAATCAAAATGTTACAATTGCCGATGCTACTATTATTGAAGAAAACCAACGGGTTATTATTGATGATGGAATAAAGGTAATTTTTAATGAATCTGTAACAGTAAATAAGGGAAGTAAATGGATATTAGGACACAATACCAGTATTGAATTTAATGGTTCTGTTAGTATAATTGGGACACAGAGCGATCCAATAGTGTTTAAAAATAACATTGGTTCTTCACGCTGGAACAACATTGTCTCACTTGCTGGAAACAGTTTTATAGAATGGTCTGTGTTTAGAGGAGGTGATACTGGGCTACACTTACATGGATCAAATAATCAGATAACAAACAGTGCTTTCCGGTATAATAATCGCGGACTGTGGCTCAGTTCGGTATCTGGAACAACGCTGACGAACTCGGTCATCGAAAACAATACCTGGGAAGGCCTGCTGGTATTCGATTCGGGCCACAGCGGCAACTCCATCTCCTACAACACCATTACCGGCAACGGTCAGGCCGGGGTGTACCTGTACAACAGTGAAATCCGGGACTTCCACGGCAACGTGATCGAGGCCAACAACACCCGGGGAGTGGAAGTTCTGGCCGGATCGAACCTGTTCATGCAGGAATACCTGGGCAATCCGCCCCAGGATAAAGGCCTGAACCGGGTCAGGAATAACAACAACCACCAGGTCTATATTACCCATAGCTCCCGGGCCTTCCTGGGCGATTCCTGGTTCTCGACCACCAATGCCGGATACAACAGCGTGTTCCATACAAGCGGGCCGGGTACAAACCGAAAATACATTTATAACCTTGCGGTAACCGGTCCCGGATACAGCGGAACACCCTACAACATTCTGGCGCAACATTCCTACTGGGATTTATACCCATCCAGCGGAATGTTCCACGGGCCGGTGGATTATACAAATTACCTGTGGGGCAGCGATCCGACCACCGGTTCGGGGGCGGGTTCGGGGCAGACACCGCAGCAGTCCATACAATCCGGTCATCAGAGTCCGATCGTTAATGTGCTGTCGGCGGGCATGAGCGGGGCGCTGGCATCCTCGTACGAAAACCCGGAACATGCTGTTCAGGCCCTGGCCCTGAAACAGCGCATGATGGAACTGCGCGATTTGCTGGCCTCCGATGAATGGCACCCGCATAATGCAAGGCGGCTCAATGAACTCTACACGCTGAGCCTGCTGGACACGGGAGATCTGCTGCAGGAAGCCGGCAATGTTGAGGTTACCCTGACCACCTGGGCCGAACGCGGCAGCGGCATGAACAGTACCTACAGGGACGAAGAGCAGGTGAAACTGGCTATCGAAACGGCGCTGCTGATCCGGGTGAAGCAGGCTCTCAGGGCTGGCGATTATGCACGGACCGCGGCCCTGATCACCGGGGCGTCTCCCCTGATCGGGAATGCCGATCATCGCATGGCCCTGATGAAAAATGCCATCTCCGTGTACGCGTATCACGGTCAGCACGAGGCGGCGCTTGATGTGCTGCGCCAGGTCCGGACGATCGAACCGGAGAAAGAGGTTGCCGCCTGGTATGACGCGCCGAATCTTCGTCCGGTCGAAGTATGGCTGACCGACGCGTCAAAACAGAAGCGGCCGGGCGGTGGCACAGCCGACCTGCTGGCTCAGGTTCAGTATCAGGGAGGTACCGAATCTGCGGTGGCAAGTGGAGGCTTTTCTCTTGGATCGAACTACCCGAACCCCTTCAATCCGACAACGGTAATCCCCTTTGAACTCCCGGGAGACAGCCGGGTGAAAATTGAGGTATATGACCTGCTTGGACGCCTGGTTACCACGCTGTCGAATGACATGTATCAGGCGGGGGCACACCAGGTTGTGTGGGACGCCCGGGCCTCGGCCAGCGGGGTGTACCTGATACGGGCAGTGATCGAGCCGCAACAGGTAATTTACAACCGCCGCCAGTTCACCCAAACCGTAACACTGTTGAAATGACAATACTTTTTACCCCGGTTCGCCCTGAAAGCGGACCGGGGTGATTGATATGCGGATAATGCGATATTTCCCGCCCTTGTTGCTTGCTGCTGTAGTTCTTGTGTTTGATCCCGCAGCCTATGGCTCTTTTCATGCGCCAAAATACTTTGTTTTCCTGATTCTGGTTTCCATTGGGTACTTTGTGTATGTTTCCTGTTCTGTTTGGCTTAATCGGGATGAACATGTATCGCTCACCCTTATAGAACTACTTCTTGTTCTGCGTTTATTCTTGCTTGCAGTGTCACACCAGCCCATCCTGCCGTCCGGCAGTGATCTGGGCCTGTTTCTGCTGGCGGGACTTACGTTTACAACACTTCTGGCCCGGCAGATTCATTTGTGGCTAAAAACCTCTGTTTCGTCAGGATCCGGACCGGATAATCAATCCGTTTTGAACATCCTGATCCGATGTATCTGGATTCTTGCCCTTGGCCAGGCAGTGCTCGGATTGATTCAATGGTTCGCATTTGTTGATTCTGTAGAACACGTATACAAGACCGTACTCATTGGAACTATCGGTCCGCCAAACGGGTATGGTATTTTTCTGGCGGTTGGCGTGATTGCCGGCATAGCAGACAACAGATACAGCCAGAATTCAGCGATCAGATGGGTCACCGGTTTTTCAGTATGTCTGATTATAACTGCCCTGCTCCTGAACGGGAGCCGCGGTGCCCTGGCAGGGCTGATCTGTGCGGGATGCCTGACCGGAATAATGTATTTCCGGAATTATAAACGACCTGTTCTGATAGCTGTAATTGTGGTGATGGTGCTGATCTTCAGTGGTATGACATTATATCTGATTAACCCTGTATCAGCGGATGGACGATACATGATCTGGGCGATATCCTGGCCGATGTTTACGGATTATCCGTTTGCAGGTGTGGGTCATGGCCGGTTCGGATATTATTACCTGGATTATCAATCTTCCTTTTTATCAAACCCTGAAAATCTTCATTGGTCCGGGAGGGCAGCCGCACTGCATCAGCCACATAATGAATATTTAAACGCATTTATTGAAGGTGGAGTGGTCAACGGGCTACTGTTTCTTATGATTTTAAGCTATTCGATGATCAGGATCATCCGGGAAACGCTGAGTTCAAAAGATGCACGGACAAGCATTTTATATTTTGGCCTTTCGGGAATGCTTGCAGCGGTTTTGACACATGCATTCGTCGACGATCCCTGCCATGTGCTTCCTGTAGCTGTTCTGCTGTATCTGATGCTGGGATTTATACCTGAAAAAGTGAGGTTTACAGTCACAATTCGTTCATCATGGGGTAAATCAATGATAATCTTTCCGGCTCTGTTATGTATGATCGGTATATCAGCAAAAGCAATTGACGAATATCCCGGGTACCGGCACTGGCAAAGCGGCCTGCACTATGCCGAACAGCATCGGTGGAATGATGCAGTGACTTGGTATAACAGGGCGTACAACGTGTTGCCGGATAAATCAGAACTGGAATTTCATATGGGGGCGGCCCGGGCGATGTCCGGGAATTATAAGGAGGGTATCACCCTGATGAACAAAGCGTTAAACCGATTCAGGGACAGGAATTTGTATTTGTCTCTGAGTCATGCTTATATGCAGGAAGGGGAAATCGATCAAGCTCTTACATATGCTGAAAAGGCACATGCAGCCTTCCCGGATCAGTTGACCCCACATCTGTTATTAGGAGAATTATACTTTCTGGCCGGAGATATGGAACGCTCAAAACAATCCCTTCTCAAATGCATTCACCGCGAAACAAGGGTTCAGTCCGAACGAACATTTGAGATATCCGGTGAAGCCTTGCAAAAATGGGAAGAATTCTTCGGGAGCTTGTAGCTTTTGATCGTGTGTTTAAAATTACCGGCCGAATGAATAATATGAACCGGTCAGCATGCATTGTTAGCACCACACTTAGTTATTTACAAGCTCTTTTGGTTTCTCCACAGTGATTGTACCATCAGGAAGTTGATAGTAAATTCGGCCCCGCTTAGTATATACCTTCGGTATGCCCAATCTCCGATTTTCTTCCTGGACTTTTCGAACAGCTTTATTTCCAATTTTGGTAAGCCTTGCAGTAAATTCGAATATATTGTGGTTATTATTGTCCATAAGTATGGATACATTGGGATAGATAATCTCGGCCGCACCAGATGAGGGGGGCGTTACCTTCACAAAGCCGATGTCCGGCTCGTTGCTGGCCTTACGGTACCGGCCAACCCAATACTGAAAGGTTGCCACCTTTAGGTATAGTGCTCGCAGAAAGCTTTCTGCGAAAGTGAACTGGCCTTCCATTGTTCGACAAGGTCGAACATGCGTTCGCGTTTGGGTGTATCCATCATTTTTTAAACCTAAATTACACCCGTTCACACCCTTGGTAATGATGCAGTTGCTCGTATGAATACTCTGCTATGGCGATCAGAATTCCGGTTTGTATGAAGTATTGGCCCTTTATCCCAGAGAAATATTTTTAGAGCTTTCAACATTTTAGCTATCGATGCAGGAAGCAAAACATATAATGGAACCACATGGTTATGAGGTGAATTCTACTCAGTTTTGCAACTGGTCAACATTTCCCGATGCTCAATCATCCTGTGATTGTGAATTTGTCGCGTTAGCAGATGATCTTAAGGCTAGTTCGGTGCTATCTCAACAGCAAAATCTTAATAGTATCCACAGCAGTACCGCTTCGTAATACGGCCAGGTACATCCCGCTTGCCATTCCTCTGGCGTTCCACTCCACCGTATGGGTACCTGCGCTACGGTTGCCGTCTTCAACGAGCCGGGCTACCCGGCGTCCTTGAATGTCGAAAAGTTCCAGTGTAACCGGCCCGGACTGGTCCAGCCGGTAGATGATGCGTGTTGCCGGGTTGAAGGGGTTGGGATAATTTCTAATCAGGCCGAATTCGACCGGGATATTCCCGGGGTCCTGATCAATCGAAACAGGAGCCCGTTCACCGTACTCCTGGTCGTTGACTCGAGCGTAAATTATTTCTGTTATACTGCCAGAATTTTCTATTTCGGAATAATAAGTAAGACCAATATCTTTAGTCAAAACATATGATATCGGAATGGCTGTTTCTACCTGATAACTTTTGCACATAAGCAGACGCTCAAATATCGTGCATTCAAACTCATCACGATACGCGGTTCGTAATATTACCCTTTCAAAACGATTTGCCAGACTGTATTCAAATGGTTGGGCGAATAAGCTATCAATAAGTAAATCCGAATCCAGATCTGGTAAAAACCGGTAAACATTGCCGGTAGTTGAATCCACACGCTCGTATTTGAGCTCCGTCTCCCGGTTTAAAAGTTTGTGATACTCCAACACACGGTAGGTATGAGCGTTCGGCATCAGTGTATCTCCGATCACACGTATCCGGCTATAGTCGGTCGAAACCGGTAACATGAATTCATCATATTCAACCTCTTCATATTCCCAGATATTGCCGATGTGCAGGGGATAATAGGCCAGCAGGCTGTCCGGATTTTCCTGACTGAACAATAAAAATGGGCACAGCAGGCTGAAAACAAAGGCCAGACAGGCTATGTGTGTTGATGAGGGTTGTTTGACGAACAGCATGGTTATTTCTCCCTGTTTACTTTAACATTAAAAGTAAAATCGAACTAAATCTGTGCGCGTTTTCGAGTTGACTATAATCGAATACGACTATTCAATTATCAATATATATATATATATATTGTGTTTTTAACCAATCACATCATAGGCACAGAAAGTGAATGCTGGTGAAATAGTCATATGTTAAAATTTGAAGCGTCGACGATTACAGCAGCCATTCCGGAGGTAGTTATGAGAACTAATTTTCTTGCTTATTTCACTGTACTGATGCTAATTTTGGCATCATGCAAAGAAGGAGCTGTTGAAATCGAAAATAATGACCCGGTTCCTGTCCCGTTTGAAGTTTTAGGTGCAGTGCAGTCTGTGAATCCGGATTTTGCGGGTACGTGCAGATTGAACCCTCATAATCTGGATGTCAGGCAAAACATAGCGGGGCTGAGTGATGTCGAACTGATTATAAATACGTTAGACAGCTTCGAAACCTATATCCGCTGCCAGGAAAAAACGGACGAGCCCGATATTGATTCAACCTTTGTACTCGCCGGACTGACAACCGGCCAGCCGCATTGCATATATGTGAAAGAGATAGATGTGTACCTGTTGAAGGGGGTCCTGGTTTACGAAGTCATTATCGGTGATATGGCATGTCAGATGCCGGACAGAGCACAGTACATTGTCGGGATACCGAAGAGTTATTCAGAGTATCCGGTTGAATTCACCATCGTTAAGGAGGAGTAATCACTTCGATTTCAGCAAACTCATACCGATCACCTTGATGCTACCCGGATTAACCGCATTCGGAGGTGAATGGGCCGATCGGATTATTAATTAGATTTGATGATCGCATCCACTTTTGTTTTGAGTTCTAAAATATCTTCTGTTGCCACAATCCACACCATTTCAAGGGTGATGCCAAAATACTCATGTATGATGATATCTCTCATCCCTGCAATTTGGCGCCAGGGGATATCGGGATGTTCTTCTCGAATTTCTTCAGGCAGGTGCTTTACGGCTTCCCCGATAATTTCCAATCTTCGAAGTACAGCATCCTGTTTCTCTATATTTTCATAAAATTCATCTTCGGAAACACCATCAAGAAATCTCTGGATATGTTCAATGCTCTCTAAAATATCCTTAAGATAGACATCAGGTTTTCTTTTGCTCATAGCACAGGTTCTTCATCCCTGAGGATATCCTCCTTCAAGGCTGGCTTAATGGCTTTATATTCCACAAGATCAACTTTCATCCCCAATTCGTCTTCCAGTTCCTGTTGAATCCCGATAAATTCAAGCAGGCTCATCTTTTTATCAATTTTGACAAGCAAATCCAGATCGTTTACTACAGATTCTCCTCGCGCAGATGACCCGAAGATCCCGGCTTTTTTGATGCCGTATTTTTTCAGAATCGGTTTGATCTGCGATTTGATTTTTTCGAGGTTACTCATAATGTCGGGTTTTGAGTCAATTCATAATATAACAAAAGTAAAAGGAATTCAGGTTTCAGAATAATACAGGTGTAAAGTTCCGTTAACATGTTGTTAGCTGCATAATCTCAAGAATTGACAATATGTACGAAATAACGTACGTTTCCATTGAATTGAACTCAAGTCCCGAAACCATGAAAACACTTACGGCCACACAGGCACGCAAAGACATTTATCGATTACTGGATGAGGCTTCTGAAACTCACAAGCCTATTCAAATTACCGGAAAAAGATCGAATGCGATTTTAATCGGTGAAGAGGATTGGCGGTCTATCCAGGAAACGCTTTATCTCACCTCCATTCCCGGTATGCAGGAGTCGATCATTGAAGGATTGAATACACCTCTCGATGAAACCGACGAAAAACTTGACTGGTGAGTAACTACAAACTCGTTTATACCAAACAAGCTAAGAAGGATGCCAGGAAAGCAGTTTCTTCCGGATTAAAACCGAAGATTGAAGAGTTGCTTGAGATCATTAAAGAGAATCCGTTTGAAAAATATCCCCCTTATGAAAAGTTAGCCGGTAATCTGGAGGGGGCGTATTCCCGCAGAATCAACATACAACACCGCCTGGTGTATCAGGTATATGAGAAAGAGAAAATTGTAAAAGTGATCAGAATGTGGACACATTACGATTAGTCCGGCAGCGTGATAAGTGCATTAACAGAAGGCGCACTACGATTTATTACGTTAGGCATATTCAGACACTTCATGGAGGTTAACCTGGATTTGATGCGCTTGGTGTGTTTCGACTCTTCAGGGAGCTTCACTTCGCCCTTCGACTCCGCCCTTCGGCTCCACTGCGTTGCGCTCAGGACTGCGCTCAGGACTGCGTTACGCACTCCTGAAGGTCGGATGTGCTTCTCCTACTTAATCAAAATCATCTTCCTCGACTGCACCTGCCCGTCCACATTCAGCCGGTAGAAATAGGTACCGCTGGCGGCCGCTCCGCCCCAGCGCACGGTGTAGTTGCCGACCGGCATGGGCTGTTGGATCAGGGTTTCGACCACCTGCCCCTGAACGTTGTAGACGGTCAGCTCGACGGGTTTCTGTCCCATGGCCGCCGGGATCGTGAAGCTGATGATGGTGCCCGCGTTGAACGGATTCGGGTAGTTCTGCTGCAGTTCGATCCTGTTGGGTACATCCGTCGGGTCATCGCCGATGGATGTGATGATCAGGCCGCGGTGGTCGTAATAGGGCTCGCCGGCCGTGGAGAGGTAGCTGTTCACAAATTCCGGACGCATGGATGGCTCTTCCTCAAAGGTGGTGACCCACTCCTCGTCGGTGAGGCGTTTAAAGTTGACGCTCACGTGCTCGTAGTAGCTCATCACCGGGCCGACGAACGCGTACGTCTGCCCGTCGCCCAGCGTGGCGGTGAGCACGGCCAGGTTCAGCGGACCGGTACCGACATGCATCACCCATCCGACCTGATTGCCCATTTCATCGAAGGGGGACGTGTGCACATCGGCCACGATAAAGTCCTCCTTCAGGGCGCCATCATCGCCGGTAATGTAGAGGTCCTTGTACCAGCCGGTCAGTTCAACGCCGCACATGTGCGACTCGTGCAGCATCCCCTGCAGAAACTCCTTCTCTTCGGGTGATGTGTCCACACCGGCGAGCTGTTTGCCGGCAATGGTTTCGAGCTGTTCAGCGATGGACTCCAGCCTGTTGAAATAGCCGGTCATCCAGTTCAGCGGCCATCCGTCGATGATGCGGATGTCGTTCATATTGCGCTTGGCCTCGCGGGCAAGGTGGACAATCGCGCCGAAGAAATGGGGCACCGGCTCCACATAGCTCTGGGGATAGCTGCATACCGGCCCGCCGGAGTACGATTGCTTGGCGTAGAGCAGGTTGTCGTGCCGCAGTTGGGCCCAGGATGCGAGCTGTGTGGTCATCGTCTTGTTCGCCCAGGCACCTGTCTGCATGAACGTAGGCAGGGGCGACCGGTCTTGGGGCGGGTTCAGCTGCCGGATGGCGTTCAGCCACAGATTGAAGAAGGAGGTGTCCCAGTATTCCGGGCCGTAGCTGTCGACCAGGTACCGTAGCGCCGCCAGGTTGGGCGCGTAGTTGTAATGGTCCAGCTCGGCCTGCAGAACCGGCAGCGCGTCGTTGTTGCCCAGGGCAAACAGCACGTCGGCGCTCTTCGGCAGCATCCGGTTGGGGCTGCTTACCTTGTCGTACACCAGATTGCCCATCACGAACGAATCGATGATGAACCGTTGGCCCAGCGGCAGGAACGCCGATGCCGGCTCGATATCGTTGGGCGACATAGGGTCGGTTTTCAGGATTTGCGACAGGATCCGCTGTCCGGCCCAGGGCTTGGTTTCAAGAACATCCCGGAAAGCCCGGTACACGTCCAGGTCGGCCAGGCCGGATGCATCCGCGAAGCCCGTTTCCTGCCGGAGTTCGTCGAGGTGATCGAGGGTTACGTTATCCGACTCCCCGACCAGGAACATCAGCAGCTGATCCATATCATCGAGCGCCTGCCGGTTCCCGTCGCCTTCAAATGCCTCCGTTAGCAAATAGGATGCGATGGTCTGCCGCTGGCCTATCAGGTCCTTCTCCTCCTGGCTCATGGAGCTGTAAGGGTCGGCATCCGGCACGATCAGGTAGAATTCGGTGCGCCCCATCCACATCATCGCCCGGAAATAGCGGGTCAGATCAGGGCTTTGGGTATAGTGACCGCGGGGGATGAACTGGCTGAAGTCGATAAGCCTGTGCACATCGGAGAACAGAGGGTAGTCCTCCATGTTTTCCCTGCCGATCATGGCCATCAGTGTTTCGATTTCCGGGATGTTGGCTGCAAAATGCGGTTCGGTCGGCTCTTCGAGCAGCATCAGCGGTATGCTCAGGTACAGGTCCACATCCATCAGGTTTTCCGTGAGGTCCGGGTCGGCATCATACCGGCTGATGAGGTTGTCCAATTCGGCGTGCAGGCCTTTGAGCAGCCCCGTAAAGGCCGGCAGAAGCAATTCGGTCTCCAGCGTGATCAGCATTTCCGAATACGACATATGCAGGGCATGCAGGATGGCATCGCTGGAGATGTAGACCGGCAGGTCGCGCTTGTAGATGGTGAACAGGGCCTCGCCGAAGCTTTTATAGCGGATCCGGTCAGTCACCATGAAGCCGTGCTTTTCCAGCAGGTCCATCTCCCCGGCGTTCAGGGCGTAGTACTTCCTGATGGAATCGGCGTACAGGATGTGATTAAACACAACAGGCGCCTCTTCCAGAGCCCCGGCTACCGGGAAGAGCTCATTGATGCCGGTGAAAGAGAGGTCCCGGTTCATGTTCAGGAAGTTCTGATAGGCCTGAAGGTCAAATTCCGTTACGTTTTGTGCTGAAGCCTGATGATGAAAAAGAGGAACCATCAGGATGAAAAATGCGATGCTGAGCCTTTTCATAAAGTACCCCCGGCTTATTCGGATTGCTGATCTGACGTAATCTTCTGACTGTCAATGTAGCAAAATCCGGCACCAACATAAAGAAAATCCGGATCACCCCGTCACTCCGGCCCGACCTGAAAAACCTCCGTAACCGGCACGTCGAACACCCCTGCGAACCTGAACGCCAGCTCGAGCGAGGGCGGGTACTTCGCCGCCTCGATGGCGTTGATGGTCTGCCGCGTTACCCCGACCCGGTCGGCCAGTTCATGCTGGGTCATTTCCCCGTGCTGGAAGCGCAACACCCGGATCCGGTTCGTAATCTGATAGTGTGTCATGTCAGGCCGTTTTCCGGTACTGGAATATCATGGTGATGCGCTTGATGGATGTACCGAGAAAGAGCGTCAGGAAAAGCAGGTGAAGCAGCACGGGAGGGCCGGTCGATTCGGAGAAACGGTGGCCGTTATGAAACACGTTGACTTTATTCCGCCGGTTTGGTTTCTTGTTGTAAGAGTAATGCAAAAAAATCTGCCTGTAAACCATTGGATGCATCAAAGTATATCAAAACCACCAAATGAGAATAATGGCCGGAATGAAACAATACAACCGCCTCACAATAATGATCATTGCAGTGTTTTTCACAGGCTGTTTGATGGTATCGTGTGCGATATTCGGGTCGGATGATCATTTTTCCGTTGACATCGATCCCGATTTCGAATGCACCAATGCCAGTGCAGGCACCTGGAGCTATCTCGGTATTCCGGAGGAAATAATTTTATCCATAGCCATTAATCCCCTGAATGCAGGCCATATACTTGCAGGCACTTCAGGCAGTTTTAGTGACGGAACCCAGGGTAAAATATTCATGAGTACCGATTGCGGGGAGAATTGGGAGCAGGTTTTGGAAGGGGGGTACCCTACATGAAATCCATTTTAATCCGAAATCACCCAATGTGGTCTATGCCAACCCCCGCGGTATGATTCGAAGCACCGATTGGGGCAAAACCTGGTCGGATCGAAGTAACGGGTTAACGGAGTACCTTTCCTTCACATCTTCAGTCACAAGGTTTGCCATTGATCCGGAACAGCCTCACAGGCTGTATGCGGGCACGCAGGATCGGGGTGCCGGTCTTATTTTTAAATGACTGTCCGCAACTCATAACAATCAGGATACATGTGCGTTACATGTGTAAACTTTGCAACTACTCACATCTAATCGGCACATATCATTAATTTTATGGAATTTAATGAACGCTCCCCCGACGAACTCAGCGCTTTAATGTCTGTTAAGCAGCTTCGGGAAAAACAGGGCGTAATCTGCCGCAAATGCGGCCATGACGATCATTATTGGCAGACAGCAGAAAAATCTGCCAAATCTACGCCCAGCGTTGGGATATCTAAGTCTGCTTCAAAGCCCTCAAGCAAGAACTTGGATTGCATCAGCTACAGGTACGCAGCTATTCGGCCCTGGTAGCCTGTAACAGCGTGGTGTTCATTCGATGCATGATGATCTGCTATTATCATCGCATCCAGATCGATGAGCGCACCCTGCCCGGGCTGTTTCACCAAAGTGTGCTGCAGCTGCAGGTAGCTGCTGTACAAACCTGTTTTGAGCTCTTGCAAATCAGGATTGTGACTCAACTATTGGCCGATCCACTTCGCCCTGAGCTGGCTTTAGTGGAAGATATCACAGCCATCATCCAACAATTTATTGCAATGATTTCTGTTAACTTAACTTTGAAACCTATCCTAATTTTGAACTGCGACAATTGAGATCATTTAATAAATCTTCTTATTGGTTAGTAGATGTTCTGCGTTACCTGCCGGATTTGGCAAATTAATACCCGCAGCTAATCTTCGTTACTGAATCCTTTTCTTAGTGTTCCTGAACCATGTAGCTAACGGCTTTTGGTTTGTGCTGCGGGGGATGCCAATTCGGATAAGCATTCCACGAAACTGGAGATGACATTTTATCTTTTTGCTGTACTAATTTTTAAAATCTCTACAGTTGAACCCCTGTTATGATAGGTCCCACTTTTCATCATCATCTCAAATCCTTTGTAATATTATTATAGACCCGCTCGAGCAGCCGCATATCTTGTGTAATAATCCCAGCTTGGCCCGTCATCCCATTTCTCGGTGGAATTTCACGGCCGTAATTTGTAAGGAACCCATCGGGAAAATGTACTTTGGCAAAAAATAGGCTGTCACGAACCGGAAACTGAGAAAAGTATTCCACTTCCCCATACACCGATCCAAACTCATGGTAGGGATAGCCACTGAACCTAACCAGCACTCGCTGCCCTTTTTCTACCCGGCCGAATGACTGCTGTGATAACAAGAGCTCGCCAAACCAGGTGGTGTTATCGGGCTGCAAGTAGAATAGTTCCTGCCCGGCCGCAACGGTTTGATTTTCCTGGACAATTCCGGCATACACCACCCGTCCGTTAAACGGTGCCATGACCATATGGTTTCGTTTCCAATCATCGATAGCACTTTTCATCAGATTTAGGGACTGCTGAAAAACGTATCGCTGCTCAACGATCCTCCGGTCCAGCTCCATAATCTCCTTCTCCTTGGCAGCCTTGCTGATGTGGTTGTTGATGATGCCCGATTCAGTTTGTTGAAGTGGAATCTGCCGGGATGCCAGCTCGCGTTCTGCCCGGGCAAGTTCAAACGGTGAAATAAAGTCTCCTTCTGCAAGCCGCTTTTGCATCTCAAATTCCCGCTTGGCAAGGCTGTAATCGGCCTGCTGAATCATTTTCTGCTCGTGTAGCTTGTCGAGCAATTGACTGGTATAGTCAAGTTCGCGTAGTAAAATCTCCCGCTGGCGGATGTAGTATTCTCCCGGCCTGAATGAACGGTACTCCCTGTACACTTGCTCAAATCCCTGAAAGGTATTCTGTAGTTCACCGAGGTTCCCAAATCCGGATATTTGAACTGATTCTCCGAACTCACCATCACCATGCAAAAGTTTCAACCTGATCAAGTTGATGATTTGAGACAATTCAAGTACATCTTTGTGATCGGCCGTACTCTCTAACCAGGCTAGAATATCACCTTCTTCAACCAGCATGTTATTTTCTACATTGAGCCTAACAACTTTACCGCTGATCCGGCTTTCAAGAGATTGCGGTGCATGTATGGCAGTAATCTTCAGCGGTGCATAAACAACCTCCGGATACTTAATTACGGCTGCGGATAACAGCACTAGCCCCAATACTCCGAAAAACGCCGTAATTCCCCATCTTACCAACCAGTGCGGCGGCCGCCCGATGATTTCCTGAACTTCTTCACTGTAAACATCCAATTCAGGTAAGAGATTTTTCTGTTCGTGTTGGGTTGGTAAGTTGTTGGTGTTTTCTGGCATTTTTTGTGAAATAGGTTAAAAGTATCCCTTAAAACAGGGGAAGCTTTTACTCGGACTCATCCCTAAACGAGCTTTAAATTCACCTTTCACTTACGTTCCCAGTTCCAATTGATTCTTCACCAAATCAAAATAAGATCCTTCTTTTTGGGTCAATTCGGCGTGTGAGCCCTGTTCTATAATTCTGCCTTCGTCGAGTACAACGATGTTATCGGCGTTTTTGACAGTGCTTAGTCGGTGGGCGACTACTACCACCGTTCGATTTTGAAAAAAAACGTTCATATTGTCCATGATTGTCCGCTCGTTGTTGCCGTCCAGGGCATTGGTGGCCTCGTCAAATAATAAGAATTCTGGGTCTTTATACACAGCGCGTGCTATAAGAATGCGCTGGCGCTGCCCCTGGCTGATACCGTTTCCCTCGGCTCCGATCTTGGTATTGAACCCGAGCGGTAGCGATTCGATAAACTCACGTATGTTGGCCACATTCACCGCATGTTCCAGTTTTTGAATGTCCGATACTTCATCTGCAACTGCGATATTCCGGGCAATCGTATCGGAAAAGATATAACCATCCTGCATCACCGCACCGCAATGGCTTCTCCATACCTGCGGGCTCAAGTATAAAAAATTAGTGTTACCAATCCTGATTTCACCTTTATCGGGTGTATAGAATTTAAGCAGGAGTTTTAGCAGGGTTGTTTTTCCGCTTCCGCTCATTCCTACAAAAGCGGTAACTTTACCTTCGGGGATCACAAGGTTGATATCGCTTAGGACCGGCTCATTACCTGCACCTGGATAGGTAAAGTGAAGCCCCTTAATGTAAATCTCTTTGCTCTTCGGCAGACGGTTCGTAAACATCTTTTCAGCCGATTCTTCATCTTCTATCTCGTGCACCTCGTTCAACCTCTCCATACTGATGATGGCATCCTGTGTGGACTGCACAAACCCGATCAACTGCTGAACCGGACTGTTGAGCTGTCCAATGATGTACTGTATAGCCAGCATAGCGCCCAGGGTAAGTTGCCCGTTCACTACAGCAATAGCTGAGATAAAGGTTATGCCAATATTCTTGCCTTCATTTATGAAAAAAGCACCGCCCTGCTGGTACTGCTCCAAAGCAAGATTCTTCACCTGATAGTGGAACAGCCGCGCCTGCAGGTGCTCCCACTCCCACCGTTTCTGTTTTTCACAGTTATTGAGTTTGATCTCCTGCATTCCCTGTATGAGTTGGATGACCGTGCTCTGGTTGCTGGAGGAAATGCCGAATCGTCGGTGGTCCAGTTCCCGGCGCTTTTTCAAAAAGAGAATGATCCAGACCACATAGAGAACACTGGCAACAAGAAATACCGTAAAAATCATCATGTGGTAGTATGCCAGCACCATCGAGAAGACGATCAGGGTGACTAAGGAGAAGAGCGTGCTGAGGGTCTGGCCGGTTAAAAAATTCTGGATACGGGCGTGGTCGCCCATACGCTGCATGATGTCGCCCACCATTTTTGTATCGAAAAAGGGCATCGGCAATTTCATCAGCTTGATCAGAAAATCGGACAGGATAGAGATATTGATACGCGTGCTCATATGAAGCAGAATCCAGGATCGGATAAATTCCACCACCGTGCGCCCAAAAAAGAGCATGAGCTGCGCCATCAGGATCAGGTAGATGAAGTTGATATCCCGGTTTTGAATGCCGATGTCCACTACCGCCTGGGTAAGGAACGGGAAGATCAACTGAAGGGTGCTCCCGGCCAGTAGACCCAAAACCAGCTGAAACAACAGGTTTTTGTAGGGCAAAATGTAACGCAGAAGGATGCCAAAACTGAGACGGTTGCCGGTTTCACCCTCCAGGTTGTAAAAGGCCGGCGAAGGCTCCAATAACATCGCGATTCCAAAATTCCCCCTTTTAATGAGGGTGTTAGATTCGACAGATAGATCTTTAACAGATACAGAGTTTTTGATCAGCCACTGTTTTAGGAATTCCTCTTTAGGGTAGGTCATCTTCCCCTTAGCCGGATCGGCGATATAGACCTTATCCCCCTTTATCCTGTAAATAACCACAAAATGGATCTGGTTCCAGTAGATGATACACGGCAACGTCGACTCCTTTTTGAGCTGTTCCCAGGTCAGCTTTACCCCCACAGTGCGAAAACCGATCTCCTCGGCCGCCTCGCTGATGCCCAGAAGAGACACCCCCTCGCGATTGATGCCGCTCTTGCGACGAAGGCTGTCCATTGAATAGCTTCGCCCGTGGTGTTTGGCGATCATCCGCAGACAAGTGGGTCCACAGTCCATTTGATCGGGTTGGTGGTAAAAGTGAAATTTTTTCATTCAGGCAATGCATCTAAATAGTTACTCAGGATCAATCTTATAGCGCACGACCTGCATCAAACCGGTTTCATCATCGGTTTCACGGGTGTAGATGTAGTCGTGTTTCACGAATACGATCGGTTTGTTCCGTGGCCATTCGAACCGGGCAAAGACATTTCCTGAGCTTTCAAGCAACCACCATTCATACACGCTCATATCTCCCACCGTTGTGGCAACCCAAAGCCGGTCCTCATTATCGATTTTCATTTCGGTCAGGACCGGCCAAAATTCCGGAAGGTCCTTGGATGGCATGTTGCTTGCATATTCATCAGGAACCCCGGCTTCAATCGCAGAACCCTGCGTGAGGGGTATCTTTTCGATCGGGTAAAAAAACGCCTTTTCATAGACCCCGTCCGAACCATACCTTTTGATCAAAAAATAGTCCGGTTCTGCTATATGAATGCGATTGTCACTTGAAATCACAGGCAATGCATTTCCGAAAAAGGCTTTAAAATGAAAATCAAATACTGCTTGCATGAAAGGGAATCGTGTACGTATCTCGCTTCTGAATTCAAGCAACTCACCTGATATGATCCCGGTATTGTTCAACAGGTAGAACAAGCCCCTTACATCATAATTTTGCCAATGTTGGAGTGCCGGAGACTTGTCTTCCGCTAAAAATTTGGCTATGTAGGTATCATCATTTCTCACATACACATCGCTTATCCAGGGCATCGTTTTTGCCAGGGCCGGATACCGGCTTCGGTTTTCGGCCAGATAAACCGATTTTTCAACTGCCAGGTCATTGAGCGTAAATACATGTATTCGATACTGACCTGGATCGTATACATATAAACGATCCCCAAGGATATGCAAACTTTTAATTGTATTAAATTCACCCGGCCCCCGGCCATCTCTTCCAATTCGGGTGATGAACCGACCGTCCGGTTCAAAAGCATACAAAACCATTCTCGGTGCATCCGCGATAAAAACCCGTCCGGAATTATCCACGGCAACGTCTTGTATTATTCCAATTAAGACCTCGTCGGTATCACCATAAACGGCGTCTTTTGTAAACGACAGGGTTGCTGCGGGTTTCGCATCCGACGATAAGACGGTAAGGTTTTCCAGTTCCTGAAATTGTATGGGAACCGGATCCGGATTTGGATTGGAACATCCCCAGATAACGATCATACATACCGCAAAGATCCATTTTTCCATATCATATTATGTTAGAAATATATTCATTTAGATGCTGTTACAACTGCACTGAACCATTCAATTTTACCTATCGGAGTTAAGTTTTGGAAGACTTTTTATATGCTTAAAATACTGTAAAGCACCGTATTTATCAGAGGAAACTTTAAAATTGTTTTTTCCGTTATACCTGACCTTAAGGCATAGCTGTACCTTAACAAGTTTTATCCACCTCATCCCCTTAAAGGATGAGGTGGATACGTTGAATATCTACTTAGTACTGTGACTAATTCATAACAGGAAACTCAGCACATCCCCCACAATATGATCCATCCAATTCACCGAGCATTACACAAGTGTCTGTACAGGATAATAAATCGCAACACCCGCATTCAGTTACATTACCGCCAATATTACAGAGTATATTGCCTCCGCCACCCTTAATCGATTTCATTTCACTTCGGCTTAAAACGCCTGTTAAGATTTTTGTATTCATTGTTTTATCCTAGTTTTGTTATAACCTGTTTCGCCATTTGGCAGGGTACAGGAATAATGTAAACCCAGTATGATCGCTCAAATATTTGTTTATTTCG
>JBLRWO010000046.1:0-25093 GCA_047921215.1 Cyclonatronaceae bacterium
CCCCATTCAAAACATCAAATGTCGTAATTCAAAACCGGGAGGGCATTTTAATCCACTATCGGGATGAATCGTCAAAAATTTCATGCTGGTCTGAAGCTTCTCCCCTGCCAGGATTCTCATCCGAATCCCTAACCGATATTATTGAGACTTCCGGTTCCATTTTGCTGAGTATTTCTGAGCTTAAAAATCTCGTTCCCGATCTTCCTTCATTGTCATTTGCTGTGGATTGTCTTTTATGGAGAATCTTCACATTGAAAACGCAAGCGCACCGGATTAACAATAAAGCAAATGTATTTATCCCGATAACCGGAACCATACCTGTTAATGCAGTAATTGGAAACGGCAACACGGACAAAATACTGGATGAAGTGAAACGCTGTTACAAAATGGGGTTCCGGACATTTAAGTTTAAAGTCGGATTGGATTATACCCGCGAAGATCAGATTCTGGCGGCAGTACATTCTGCATGGCCCGACGCGAGGATCAGACTGGATGCCAACCGTGCATGGTCTTATGATGATGCTCTCCGGATTCTTTCTCAATGGAAGAGATTCAATCCGGAATATTGTGAAGAACCCGTAACAGGTGGCATTTGTGAAGATATTGCGGAGATCAGACGATTAACCGGTATTAAGATTGCCGCCGATGAATCTGTCAGGGATAGTAAAAGTGCCCGGAAACTGACAGAAAATGGTGGTGTTGATTTCCTGATACTCAAACCTTCGCTGATTGGCGGCTTTAACGAATTCTTCGGTATCATCAAGCTGGCACAAAAGGCAGGGCTTAAAATCATTATTACCACGTCACTTGAAAGTGCTGTTGGCAGAACGTGGGTATACGCAATGGCATCAACGGTTAACAGTGGCTATGCCATGGGCCTGGCAACCGGGCACCTGTTTGAATATGACCTGTTTGATGATTCATCACTATTCACTGGTGGACACCTCAGCTTTGAAACGGGACTCCTTTATAATGTCCATCCGGAAAAGAAACGTCATAAAGATCTGTTATCTGTATGGCAAAGCTGACTCATTTCATGACCCACACACATCAAAAGAGTTGTATCTGTTGTGTGTACACCCGGTAATTTTGCGAAATCATGAATACAATTTCCCAGCCTTCCGATCCATCAGCTGTTTTTTTAAAATCCTCGGTAAGGTCAGTAACCTATCATGAGCTGCACTGTTTCGCGGCGTCGATGCTTCAGAATGTTCATGACCCGTCCAGACCGGTGGGCTTATTAACAACCGACAGGCAGAAAGCCATCTTGCTTATTGCATCTGCCTGGATCAACGGCATTACAATCGTACCCCTGCCGGCCACTTCTTCGAATCCGGAACTCGCTGACCAGATCAAACGATCCGGAATTCATACACTGTTTTGTGATGCGTCCCACATGAATTTCATAAAGCTCCCTGATGTAAAATTTGTCAGTATTGATAAGGTCAATTCCTCTCCAGGGCCCAGTTCACCAGCTGTTTGTGATGATGAACAACTGTTTGGAATTTTTTTTACATCGGGTTCAACCGGTAAGCCCAAAGCGGTTCCCCTGAAACGTCGGCAGCTGGTATCGGCAGCACGTTCCGTATCGGTACTTACCAGATTGAATACCGGAGAGCAGTGGCTGCACTGCCTGCCATTAAATCACGTCGGAGGTGTATCTGTTGTATTGAGATCGCTGTTGTATGGTTCGGGTATTTACTGCGCAACAGATTTTGGTATCCCCCACCTTGCCGAAATTATGAGCCGGAACCGGGATGTAAAAGCAGTTTCACTTGTTCCCACTCAGCTGACACGGTTGTTGGGTTATCCGGGTTTTTTTCCGCACAATGACTTCCGTTTTGCACTAATAGGTGGTGGATGGATATCTGAAATGGTTAAATCAAAAGCAGTGGGAGTGTTGCCGGTTATATACAGCTTTGGAATGACCGAATCATGTGCGATGATCGTTGCCGGAGTTGCGGGTAAATCAACACCAGCCGGGAGTACCGGACGGATTCTGCCTCCAAATATTCTTACCATACGTGATGAATCCGGAAACGAAATTCCCAACGGGCAAACCGGATTGATTTGCCTGAAAGGTCCGCAGATTTTTGACGGTTATCTCGATGATGATACAGATCCATTCTTTGACGGCGGTTGGTTTAATACCGGAGACTATGGGTACGCAGATAATGATGGCTTCCTTTTCATGGAAGCAAGAAGGGAAGACAGGATCGTGACAGGTGGCGAAAATGTAGATCCGAGGGAGATCGAAAGTGTTCTTGCAGCAATACCAGGCATCCGTGAGGCAGCCGTTATCGGAATCCCGGATGAGGAATGGGGACAGTTAGTAACCGCGGTAGTTGTAACCGGTTCCACCGATAATATTACTCTAAAATCTGTCAGAAACATCTTAAAGGGACAACTGTCTGATTACAAGATACCCCGCAGGCTCGAGGTGGTTGATTCACTTCCGAAAACAGCTCTTGGCAAAGTTAAAAAGGGCGATTTAATGGCCAGGTTCACGGTATGAATATTGATCACCTGATAAATTGACAGTTTTGCGGATACTATCAAATTGAACAACAGAATCTGCAGAAGAGGCTGATGTTTACAGCCAGATACGGCCAGACTTAAATAACAGAAAACTTCAATCCACTGTATTACAGCAGGCCTGCTCTTTTAAAAATGGTATCAACCTGGCTCGTGTGATAATCCGGGTCAAAAGCATCCTCAATTTCTTCCCGCGACAGGATTTCTGTTATCGTTTTATCGTTATCAACGATTGCCTTATAGTCGTTTTTTTTACTCCAGGCCTCCATGGCAAGCGGCTGTACCAGATCATAGGCTTTCTCTCTTGATAATCCCTTATCGATTAGCTTCAGCAACAGGCGTTGCGAGAAAACAAGGCGGTGAGTACGGTTCATATTTTCGAGCATATTGTCTTCAAACACAACCAGGTTGTCGACAAGCCTTGTGAATCTGTTGAGCATATAATCCAGTAAAATCGTTGCGTCGGGAAGGATGATTCGTTCAGCTGATGAATGTGATATATCACGCTCGTGCCATAAAGGTATATTTTCGTAAGCGGTAACCATGTATCCTCTCAGTACACGGGCACAACCTGTAATATTTTCAGAGCCAATCGGATTTCTTTTATGGGGCATAGCCGATGAACCCTTCTGGCCCTCGTAAAAGCGTTCCTCCACTTCACGGGTTTCACTCTTTTGAAGGTGTCTTATCTCGACGGCCATCTTCTCCATTGTGGATCCAATTAGCGCAAGTGTGGCCATATAATATGCATGCCGGTCACGTTGAAGTGTCTGGGTTGAAACAGGGGCAGCCCTTAAGCCAAGGCGTTCGCAAGTCAGACTTTCTACCTCGGGTGGAATATTGGCAAACGTACCAACGGCACCCGAGAGTTTTCCGTATTCCACATCCTCGGCGGCCTTGTTGAAACGCTCCAGGTTCCGGTTCATTTCAGCAAACCAAAGGGCACATTTAAGACCAAATGTAGTCGGTTCCGCATGAATACCATGGGTACGACCCATCATTACGGTATACTTGTGCCGGATCGCTTTTTTCGCAAGTACATCAATCATACCCGACAGCCCCTGCCTCAAAATGGTATTAGCCTGTTTCAGGCGGTAACCCCAGGCGGTATCCACCACATCGGTGGATGTAAGGCCATAGTGAATCCATTTTTTTTCTTCTCCCAGACTTTCCGAGACAGCTCTGGTAAATGCTACCACATCATGCCTGGTAATTTCTTCAATCTCCCTGATTCGTTCTACATCAAACCTGGCGTCACGATATAAAACATCTACATCCTTTTCCGGGATATGACCGAGTTTGCTCCAGGCATAACATGCAGCTAGTTCGACTTCAAGCCAGCTCCTGAATTGATTTTCTTCAGTCCAGATTGCCGTCATTTCATCTCTTGAATATCTTGCAATCATATAATTAGCTGATTGTTTATATGGTACATTTTGTGGGTTTAATATTCTGTTCAGCGTTCCGGCAGATCATGTTTTACAGAAGTTCCTGTTGTATTCCGGTAGCAGGATTTCATGCGCTTTGTTTTGTTTCATTGTCCGGAGTTACTGGAATCATCATCTGACTCATTCAAACCTGTGATATCATCGGAATGTTCGTCATCCTCGATGATGTGCACCCTGACTTTTTTGACCCTGTTATTGTCGACTTTTGCCACCGTCAGTTCAAGTCCACGGAATTTTGCCTTTTCTCCGGGCTCAGGTATTCTTTCGGTTAAATGATAAATGAGCCCGCCAAGTGTTTCATATTCGTCCTGATCTGTTGTGAGTTCCATTCCAAGAATATCAGCCATATCGTCAAGATCAATCTGAGCATCAAACAGGTAATCTCCGTCTTTGCGACGTGTATACAGCATTTCCATACTGCCATTTTCCTCCTGAAGTTCACCAAGAATTTCCTCCAGAACATCATCAAGAGTAACCATTCCTTCGGTTCCTCCATACTCATCAACAACAATGGCAATGTGAGTTTTTTCTCTTTGAAAATCTTTGAGCAGATCGTCGATCTTTTTAGTTGCAGGAATGAAGAAAGCACGTCTTGCATTTACTTTCCAGTTTATTGAGGTATCCTTATTGCTGGAACTGATATAGGGAAGCAGATCTTTTGAATGGATGATACCAACAATATGATCAAGGTTTCCTTCATATAATGGCATTCTGGAAATACTTTTTTCCCTGATAAGAGATAACACATCATTCATGGTATCCTCGGTCGAAACAGCAACAATGTTTACCCTCGATGTCATAATCTCTTTGACTGTTGTATTACCAAACTCAATCACATTTTCGATGATCTCTCTTTCATCACCCCTTAATGTACCCTGCTTCTCACCCATCTCTGCAATGGTTTTAATGTCGTGGGATGAGATGGGATTGAACGGGGTCGGGAGACTTTTTTCAATTTTTCTGGTAAAAAAAGTAATCATTCCGGTAACAGGCGCAAGCAGGACAAACCAGATGTAAAGAAAACCACTGAGTTTTAATGCTACTTTCATCGGATCCTTCATGGCCAGAATTTTGGGAGTAATCTCTGTGAGAATGGCTATCACAAAGGTTAAAACCAACACCTCTATGGTATAAACAATTAATTCAGGCAACCCGAAATATGCAATAATGGCACCTGTTAGTACGGCAGCGAATACCGCGGTTAAAATATTGGCAAATGTATTTCCTATGAGTATGGTAACAAGAAGTCTTCGCGGCTTCTCCAACATGGCCATAACCCTTGATTTACCGGGTGTTGTTATCTCCTCCTGAATATTCCCCCTGTGCATGGAACCTGCAAGAGAAAAATAGGCAACTTCACTGCTTGAAAATAATGCCGACAGTACCAGTCCTGCCAGAATTACTATCAGTTGTACCAGAATGCTGGCCGGATCAAGTGCAACACCGGGTACAGAAGCATAAACCCCGGCAGATTCAATCAAATGCATCAACGTTTTTGAAGAACTGTAACTAAAGGTTTCCAATCAGCAGATTTGGTTAAGGTGTGTTCAAAGCTACACAGATAAGAATTTTGCATCAAGCCGATTAATTCCCGGTTCAATTACAAAAAAAGCGGCCGAAGCCGCCTTTATAATTGATCTGTCTAAAACGGTAAATCATCATTATCGCTGTTGTCATGCACAGCAGTTGCGCCGGCGGCAGAAGTTTCCATAACATTACTGTCGCCTTTACCATCCAGCATAAAGAGTGTACGCGCTTTAATTTCAGTCGTGTACTTTTTGACGCCCTCTTTATCTTCCCAGGAACGTGTTTGAAGTGAACCTTCAACATAGATTTTTGAACCTTTTTTAAGGTATTCCTGGCATATTTCAGCAATTCTGCCGAATGCAACTATTCTGTGCCATTCAGTACTTTCCTGCCAGTCACCATTTTGATCCTTATATCGCTCGTTTGTTGCCACGCTAAGTGTTGCAATGGCCGTGTTATTTTGTGAGTAGCGTACATCAGGATCTGCTCCCAGATGACCAATGATCATAACTTTATTTAATGATGCCATAATCGATCCTGTTAATTGATGTTATTAGTGTGATAATAAGGAGTACAAAAATGACCGATCCTTACACTTTTTTCTTCTGCTTTTCATTTTTATAGTAAATACATATGCAAAATAGCAAAGAGCGGGATGAAATCAACGAATATTTACACCCTGATCTGGTTCTTAACTACACAATTTTTTGAATCGGATATGGTCATTAAATCAACATGCACCCTGTAATCAGGGTATTTATTGCAGAAAAATTCAATATGGTATTTGCAGATATCAGCGATAAAAAAAATCGTTTACATTATCTGTCAAATAAATATTCATCAGGAATAAATCCCGGCCGACGACATGCTTTCCAGTTTGGTAATTCTTTTTTCAGTTGGCGGGTGGGTTGAAAACATTCTTGAGATACTGCGACCACGAAACGGGTTTACCGGAAACATATGTGATGTTGATTTCGCCTGGTATTCCGACACCTGCATGGGTATTTGATGCGCAGCAGCTTCAAGTCTGCGCAGTGCACTTGCCAGACCCGACGGATTGCCGGTCAGTTCGGCAGCCGTTCTGTCAGCTTCATATTCCCGGGTCTGCGACACTGCAGCCTGAAGCAATGCGGCAGCTACAGGGGCAAGTATTAGCGTAAGGATGATCGCAACCGGATTTGGACCGTCATCAGAACGACCAAACGGAAGAAAAATAGCGAATTGGGCAAGCAGTGTTATCGCACTTACAACAGTGGTTACAACAGACTGTGTGAGGATGTCCTTGTTTGCAATATGAGCTATTTCATGTGCAATCACTCCCCGGAGTTCCTGCTCATTCAGTGATTGAAGAATACCCTGGGTACAGGCTACCGCAGCATTTGACGGATTCCGGCCCGTAGCAAAAGCATTCGGCTGCATTTGAGGTATGATGTATACTTTAGGAATCGGAATTCCGGCTTTTACAGCAATCTCCTCTACCATATTGTAAAATTTCGGCGCATTCTCGCGTGTAACTTCTTTCGCCTTATACATCTTCAGAACCATTTTATCGGAATACCAGTAGCTGAAGAAATTCATTCCAAATGCAAGAATGAAAGCAATAATGAGACCGGTCTGGCCACCTAGCACCTGCCCGACAAACATGAACAGTGCAGCTACCAAAACCATCAGAAATACTGTTTTTATCCTATTTCCGGTCATATATGTGTCCTCCTGAAAAGTTTGTTAAACTGTAATAATTAACGATATCCTGGCCAAAGGGTACATTGTACATCAACGCGATTGTCCGGAATATCCCGTGCTTACCATGTACGCTTTCGGGATGTATATTTTAGTTTTGCCATAGAATTCCAAGAACCAGTAACGAAGATGATCTCCAAAATCTTTTCCGGTCCGGGTTTGATATTTTAATGGCAATCCGGCTGTGTTTATGATTATTATTTCTTTAAAATGACAGTTTAACCGCAAATGCTGTGCCAAACATGATTTTATTCTCGTTGTCTGAAGGTTTGTCAGACTGCCCGTTTTTGTATTACAGATTATCTATATACCCAGTTACTTTGAATGATTATAACTTAAGCATAGGTTTGCGGTACATATTTAAAGTTTATGATATGAATATTATATTATTTACATGCAGCCACTCAAAAAGGAGGGCATTATGACAAACGACAAAGTATCAATTGAAGAAAGACGGAATCGGATTGCAGCTATTCAAAGTATTATACCCGGTCTGGGTCACATTTATAAAGGACACTTCTGGCTTGGTGCCATCATTTTACTGCTGAGTCCGCTGGTTTTGTGGGCAGGTCTCATGCTTGGTTGGGCTACATTTGGGTTCGGCCTGTTTCTGCCCCTGGCATTTATCGCATTTATTGCCTACCAGGCTTATCACCTCGAAGACCGGAGGAAGCATCATGCCGGTGTGCTATAACCGATTACCCCGTCATTATCGAATTATCGATACGGGTACTGGCTGCATAGGTTGATGTAAGCCGGTTTCTCCGGTCCATTTCAAACGTTACACTACCCAGGATTATACCTGCAAATCCGACCTGTGTAACAATAGTGGATCTCCCATCAGCTTTATCAAAAACTTCAGGTTCATCAAGAAACGTATGCGTATGACCGCCAATAATCAGGTCAATTCCATCCACATTTTGTGCTATTACCCTGTCACTTACACGGTCATCTGAATAGCTGTAACCCAAATGGCTCAGGCAAATAATAATGTCACAATCGTATCCTTTGCGCAGAACATTTACCATCTGGTTGGCTTTTATTATCGGATCCGTATAATCTACACCTTCATGCAGGTGTGGCAACACAAGATTCTCAAATGCGACCCCTAACCCAAAAATACCAACAGTGATACCATTAAGCCTCTTTACAAGATTCGGTTTCACGTAGGGCGCCATCGGCGAATCACCAAAATCGTAGTTTGAATTGATGAATGGAAAATTTGCTGCATGCGCAACTCTTGCAAAACCTTCAACTCCATTGTCAAACTCATGATTGCCTATGGTACCGGCATCATAACCCATTTCTGACATAAGCTGAAAATCGAGAGCGCCACCATAGAAATTGAAATAAGGGGTTCCCTGAAAAACATCTCCGGCATCAAGTAACAGGGTAGTACCGGCAGCCGACGATTTCAAGTTTCTTACCAAAGCAGCTCTTCTGGCTGCACCGCCGAGCCCCTCATACCGTGAGCCCTCTGGAAACGGATCTATTCTGGCGTGTGTATCATTAGTGTGCAATATAACGAGCCTCTTATCTGTGATTCGATTGGCAAAAGTATCCAACGGCCTGAATCCCATAAATCCGGCACCCAAACCAAGTGCACCCAGGGTTTTGATGAAATTTTTTCTGTCCATTTTTATCGGATTCTCGAATCTGTTGATGCTTCCAAGGCCGGGATGTGTTTAAAATATTCGATAAAGGCGTCTCTGATCAGAACCTGTTTGTCAAGCCGTTCAACAGGTTTCCATAAGACCGGCATATCGCCACCACCGTCAGCCAGCCAGTTATTTGTTGCAACCCAGTATGACTTTTCATCATCGACAGACTTACTCCCTACAAGAACCTCATCTGCTCTACCGTTGTTTATCCGGAATCTCAAACCACTGACAGGCTCACCACCAACAGCTGCAATTTGATCGGCCAACTGCTTCACCTGTTCGCCCGAAAGCTTTAGCACCGTTATATAATTCTCAAAAGGCATCAACTCAAATATGTGCCTTACGGTAATCTGGCCACGCGGCAATGGAACCCTGAGTCCTCCATTGTTCAGTACAGATATATGAACCGTTTCATTCATTTCGCGGGTTGCCCGGTTCCTCAGTATATCTGCAGTCAGATTTCCAAGAGCGCCCTCAGGCTTGCCTCTTTCGATTATTTCATCACTGTAGGTTAGTACCGTATTAAGCTGATCCTCTATATCAGATCTGAAAGGATCAATAATGGCAGCAACAGTGACATCGGCCTCTATATTATCGGCAACTGAATAATTCCAGAATTCATAACCTGTAAAATCATAGGTCTCCTGCTCGGATACACTTCTGGTACCCGAACAGGAGACCACAGATACTGCTAATATGTACAGGATAATCCTGCCTGACAACAACCGGTTTTTAATCATTTCGCGTTAATTACGACCCTGAAATTGCTCCATCATTAACTGTTGAAGGGTCTTTATTTGCATACCTGCTGGTACATCCAGATCACTGTTGTTAATTTTATGTCTGTCAACTTTTTCCGTTTCAAGCACCATGTTAAGCTCACCATCCTTATAGGCTTCCACTTTTAGCGGAACGTACCCTTCGTCGATAATTTTTCCAAATGGACCTGAAAAATCTGTTGAAAGTTCCGAAAACCAGGGTTCTTTAAACATGCCCCAGTTTAATTTTAAATTCTCTGACATCCACAGATGAACCTCTTCATTATCATCCGAGGTGTATATCCATTGGCTGGCCCTTATTCCATTAAATGATTCGGATTTTCCGGTTTTCAAAAGTTCTCCGGAAGGTTCAACAGCAGTTTGTGACTGATTATCACTATTCATGAATGCTTTAAACATGCCAAATATGCCTTCTATATCGGTTTTTGTGATACTCAAAGCTTCGGTTTCACTGGTGAAAATCACAAAATCTTTTTTGTCATGCCGTATAAGTATCTGATCCGACTCAACTCCGGGCAGCATTTCAGTTGATGTTTTTTCACCGTCAGTATAAATACGCATCCTTTCACTATTACAAACCATAGTAAATGAGCCGGATTCCTGCATTTCACCATTATTCAGTTCGTAACCTCTAAAAACAAGTGTTCCCTCAAAATATTCCTGGCTCATGCCATTTGATACGGGCAGAAGACTGCTTGCCAGTAGTACTAACAGGCTAAAACGCAAACCAGGTTTCAGCAAGGCCTTTAAATGTTTCATGATAAGGTTTCCTTTCAATTGCATAATTAAGTGACTGACCGAACAATTGCTGCCATCCTGGGGCATCGATCGGATCAAATGTATGATGGTGGTAATTCCAGACAATAACCCCATGGTAACGTTCAACCAAATCTACTTGTTTTCTCATTAAATCAACAGACCCTGAAATATTCAGCCCCATATAATTCAATAATTGAACATCCATGGCTATCATTGAAAATTCAAGTACGTTCGTATCGCAATTCTTGTTTCGGTCAAAAACAGTGTGGGGCGAAACACAGCCTGTTCGGGATCCGGCCTGTTCTGCCCAGGCTATCGATGAATCATTCTCGATAGAATGGCGTGACAACATGGCAGGAAACTTTCTCGCATCGTAGCGAAGGTAGTGGTGACGTACCGACTTTACCTTTAAATTCAGCTTCTTTTCAAGCTGATGGAGTTCGAGATCAAACAGTTCATCGTCATACCCGGCCTCGTATCCGGGGTGGAAACCGATTTCGCCACCGCATCGGGAAATCCTGTCTGTCATTAGCGTAAAGAACGGGTAATCAAGATAATTCACCGAATCGTTGGGATGTTTTTGAATACCAGACTGGACAAAAAATGTTGGTTTCACACTGGTATGGTCAGCGAAGTCTATGATTTTCAGTATGGAATCCTGATAGGAATCGCCCGGTGTCAACAGGTCGGTAACAGAAGATTTCCAGCGGGCAACTCGTTGCCGTAAAGATGTATTGTTTTTGTTACGTATCAAAAAATCAACAGTTTCTCTAACCCATATTCCTGTGGTTTTTTTTCTCAGGCGATCAATGTCATGGGTGAGCCCCAATGCAAAATCAAATCCCTGCCAATTCATAGCTTCCGGCTTAAATCCGGCTTCATCCAGCAATTTACCAAGTAACAGTGCATATTCATTAACAACAGGATAATCAATGTTCAGCAATTTTTGGATACTGTCATCATACCGGATTCTTCCGTGACAATCGGTCATTGTCGGGATTCCGATTTGCCAGTCACTCAGGAAAAAGAAGGAGGATGCAACCAGGTCGTGCCGGAACACCTCAGCAGATTTTTGTTGATCTCCTTCTCTAAAACTGCCGAACAGTACAGGTACCCTCTCCTGATGAATCCCTGTGATGGTTTTTACGGCCGACACATCGCAGGGTTTGCGATCGTTGAAATACTTAATAGCCTGCTCTGATGCGGCAATGCAAACATAATTGGTACCGGCTGTCTGATGCGTGTTTACTCCATAATATAAACCACCATCCCTACCGAGTTCGGTAACAGATACTGTCACCATCTTCAGTCGCAAAATAGTGAGCAGATTCCTGAGCGTATATTCCGCTTTGGGAAAGTAGTGTGCCGGAACATCTATACATACCCGTATCACAGTACTCCGTTACTGATTCAGGCTAACCTTGTAAATCCAGCCGCCGGCTAATACATCGTCATTTTCATAACAGACAAGTGCCTGGCCAGGTGTTATAGCATGCCTGGCATCTGCAAACCGGATGGTAAGTTCATCGTCTCCGGACTGAGTCAGAAAACCCGGAGCGCCGTCATCGTTGTACCGGATGGCGCCTGTAACGGGCATTTCTTCCTGAGTAATCTTTTCGTACTTAACCATGTTAATCTGACGTGCCGTGCAATAGGTATTTTCCAGATCCTCTTCACCACCAATGGTTATCACATTCGTTTCCGGGTTGATATTGGTTACATAGACCGGCTTTCCCATGGGCAGGTGCAGTCCCCTTCTCTGGCCAATCGTATAAAAAGGGTACCCTTTGTGCTTGCCCACAATATTACCGTCTTTGTCGACAAACAGGCCGCCATCCACTTTTTCTTCAAGACCATCAACCCTGTCTTTCAGGAATCTGCGATAATCATTGTCGGGTACAAAACAAATTTCGTAGGAATCTTTCTTGTTGGCCACATTGAACAGATCAAAATCATGGGCCATTTGCCGTATCTCTGTTTTGGTGTATCCACCCAGCGGGAACCTGGTCCTTGCCAGATTTTTTTGCGATACTCCCCAGAGCGCATATGATTGATCCTTGTTCAGATCACGCCCCCTGGAAATTACATACCGGCCTTTTTCTTCGCGAACTTTTGCATAATGACCGGTAGCTATAAAATCACATCCGAGGTTGTTGGCCCGTTTCATCAGGGCTTCCCACTTGATGTGGGTGTTGCAGAGTACGCAGGGATTCGGTGTCCGACCAGCCATATATTCATCAACAAACCGGTCAATAACCCAGTCCCCGAATTCTTCGCGTATATCAATAATAAAATGGCTGAACCCGTATTTATTTGCGACCTGACGTGCATCATTCATCGATTCGAGAGAGCAACAGCCCGTTTCCTTCCCCGTGTTACCTCCGGCTGTTGAATAATCCCATGTTTTCATGGTGATACCGATTACATCATAGCCTTGTTCTTTGAGCATTACTGCAGCAACCGAGGAGTCAACTCCGCCGCTCATCGCAACTAAAACTTTTCCTTTTTCGCTCATTAGCTGGTCTTGTTAGCTATAAAAATTACAGCCTGTAAATTTATGAATTTTTGGTATGAATTGCCGGGCAAAACAATTCAACGAGCTGTAAATGATTCTGGTATCGGATAAGATGCCGTAGTATTGAATCAGGCCATATAGAGATAGGGCTTCCAGTGTTCATCGACATGGCCATGGAAGTCTCTTAAAAAGATGATGTGATTCGGGCGGAACGGGGTTCTGTGAAGTGGCATACCGGCCTCTCTGGGGGTTCTGTTGCCTTTCCTGTGGTTACAGATAGTGCAGGCAGTAACGAGGTTTTCCCAGGTATCTTTTCCCCCCTTGCTTTTGGGTATTACGTGATCGATAGTCAGGTTTTCTGAAGTACCGCAATACTGACATTTATTTGCATCTCTCTTGACGATATTTTTCCTGGTAAGAACGATATGTTTGAATGGTATCCGGGCATAACGCCGCAATCTGATCACAGATGGGTAGTCGTAATTATGGCGTACAGTCCTGATTTTTCTTGAAGTGTCCTGATGCAACAGTTCAGCCTTGTCGAGCAACAGCAGTGACATCGATTTCTTAACATTACATACGCTGAGCGGCTGATAATCCTGATTCAGAACCAATACATTCCCATTCAGCATAGTTTTCTAATCTTCAGTTAACTACAGGTTCGGGTCACCCTGCAGTAGTGTTGTCATCGGAAATCTGCCCATTGCCAATCGGGAGCCCGGCAGGCTGGCGATAGTTTACTGACCAAAAAAAATGCACTATTTCCGGCATAAATTCAAATAAAAATCAGAATAGCAGCTGCAGTAATTCTTCCTTTATAACAGGATTTATTGCAATTGCCAGTATGATCGAAATTATAAGTCCGATCCCTGCATACGATACATCCTTACCAATCAGCCTGAGCGTTTTTCTCATAGGCCTGCCGTGTCCGTTCCTGTCGGCAACAGTCATTGCCAGTTCGCGGCCGGCGAGTAACCCGATAAATACCCATGTTGTACTCATCGGAACAACACTGATCGTCTTAAAATAGAACAGAATAAAAGCATAGACGAAATCTATTATCGTGGCAGATCGTATATCGGTTATAAATGACTTTTCCGTAACAATCTGCTGAATTCGGTCACCACGCAGATAAAACAGTATTCCCAGCCCCAGGAAGATAAATCCTGCAAATCCGATGAATTGTCCTGTACCGAGTGATCTGGGCAGGTAAACTGCAATATTGGCTATATCCTGCATAATCCATACGGCCCAAAGCCCACCGCTGGTTATCCATTGAAGTACTATCCATATTTTACTTGCCTCACGATTGAACAATGGGGTAATGTACCTTGAAACAAGAATCCAGACCACTATGGCTACAAAAAAAGCAACAAAATAACCCGAAATGCTTTTAACAAGCATACCGGTAATACCCTCCAGATTAGCTGAAAAGCAACTCAGAATCAGGAATGTGGTGGATACGGGCATCCTGAGCCGGGTGATGATAAGTAAAAAGAGAGGTGCGGCAATCTGTAAAAAAGAAAATGAGGTGGGTGCCTGCTGGAACCCCCTTGCTGTCAGGCGTTCGTATGAGACGTCTCCCTGGTAGACAATCCAGCTGTAGGTAACTGTTACAAGGAAAATACCACCGATAAAGAGCCACAAAACCCACCATCTTCTCTGGCTGTTCGATGCCAGAAAGGTACCTATGGTCTGTATACTGTCGTTGGCAATTGCTGAATAACCCGCGTACATAAAACCAACCCACATGGCGATGTCGGGGCGGTTGAATACAACACCCGCAACAAAAAAGGATACTCCGATTATGATCAGGAATATCCGTTCCTGCCGGATTATGTTGTAAAAGCTGCTGTCAAAAAAGCTCTCGGTCAGAGAATTCCCGTCAGCGACTTCCGAATCTGGTTTGCTGAGCATTAGGTACGTTGGTGATTGATATCAAGAAATTACACACAAAAAATACGTACACCCTGATTCTGCTTATGTTATCAAATTGTTATCAGATAAAACAGCTTTCAGATATTGATAAGGTAGGGATAATGAAAATCAACGGGCCGGATCCTTCTTTCAGAATGCTGCAACGCCCGTAACCATAGTTCTTTTCTCCATTCGCTATAATTCATTGCCATTGTCACAGACCGCACTTCGACTGCATCAGAAGTTTGAGATTGTCACTTTCATGTGCAATAAAATGAACTGCAAATCTGGCGATACAATACAGGTGTGACAGTGCACCATATTTTATGAAAGGGCTTTTTCGTATCTGATTTTCAGAATATGTAAAGGTTGATGAAAATACTTTTTATATTTGCAGCGGTATGTAGCCTCACTTAACTGATCATATTTACTGTCAATTTATTCCCACCAATAATGCCTTACAATAAAGACCTGTACAGCACCCCCTACTACAAGGAACCGGGACCTAAACTCGATAAGGAAAGTCCCTTTGAGTCAATGATGGAGAGATTTAGGTTTGCAGCCGACCTTCTCAAGCTTGAGGATGGAATGTTTCAGTATCTGTCATGTCCAACACGTCAGGTTATAACATCCATACCTGTAGAAATGGACAATGGGGAGATCAGGGTTTTTGAAGGCTACAGAGTTATTCATAATAATGTGCTTGGCCCCAGCAAGGGTGGCTTACGTTATTCCCCGGATGTAACCCTCGATGAGGTAAATGCACTCGCAGCGTGGATGACATGGAAGTGTGCGGTGGTGAATGTTCCGTTTGGTGGTGCTAAAGGAGCCATCAAATGCAATCCCAAAGAACTGTCTCTTAAAGAACTTGAGCGGGTAACCCGCAGATATACAGCCAACATGCTCGAAGTTTTCGGACCGGAACAGGATATTCCTGCGCCCGACATGAATACAAATGAACAGGTTATGGCATGGATTATGGATACATACAGTATGCACTCCAGAAAATCGGATACGGCTGTCGTAACCGGCAAGCCCATACTCATTGGGGGGTCCAGGGGACGCAAGGAAGCTACCGGCCGTGGTGTTGTGACACTGATTTTAGCGGCTCTCAACAAACTGGGGATGTCGCCTGTTGGGTGCCGGGTTGTTATTCAGGGTTTTGGAAATGTAGGTGCCATCTCTGCAAAACTATTGTACGAACAGGGTTCAAAAATAATCGGGATCAGTGATGTAACCGGAGGCTATTACAATCCTGATGGCATCGATATACCAAAAGCTATGGAATATTCCCTGGCCAATAAGGGTTCCCTTGAAGGTTTCACTGATGCAGACAGAATCACAAACGAAGCTCTTCTGGAACTGCAGTGCGATGTACTGGTACCTGCCGCTAAAGAAGACCAGATAAACCGTCACAATGCTCCGAACATCAAAGCAAAAATTATTGCTGAAGGTGCAAATGGCCCAATTACTGCCAATGCTGATCAGATACTTGACAGCATGGGAATTCTTATTGTTCCGGATATTCTGGCCAATGCCGGCGGTGTTACCGTATCATACTTTGAATGGGTACAGGACCGACAGGGATACTTCTGGACAGAAGAACGGGTGAACCGAAGACTTAACCGTATGATGCGAAGTGCATTTCAACTTATATTTGAAGTAAAAGAGCAGTATAATATAACCCTTCGACAGGCGGCTTACGTGTATGCTATACGAAAGGTCGCAGATACGCTGCGTCTGCGTGGTATTTACGGGTAGCTGGATTCTTTCTGTTTACTTCCCTATTCTAACCTGGCTTTTGAAAACTAATACATCTTTATTGTGAAGCAGGAATTAATCCTGACATCATCTCTGGACAGTCTTGCTGAACTGGAGCAATTTGTCGATAAAATTACCAAACATGCCGGTCTGGATGATGATACTGCTTCCAGGTTTCAACTTGTTATGTCCGAGGCATGTACAAATGCCATCATGCACGGCAATAAAATGGATGAAACCAAAAAAGTGATCATTGCATCCGAGGTTTTTGATCATAAAATTGTCGTCACCGTTCAAGACCAGGGAGAGGGATTCGATCCTGATTCGGTACCAGACCCGCTTGCTACCGACAATCTGCTTAAAACGAGTGGCCGTGGGGTTTATCTGATCAGACAATACGCTGACAAAGTAAGTTATTCCCAAAAGGGTAATATTCTTACGTTTACTATCATTTTCTGATACAAACGGGGCTTATTTTCACAAGTTAGTTAAGCACTTTACTTTATCTGCCTGGTGGTAATATTAAGAGCCTGATACTATTTCTTGTCAGAAAATATCGCTTTTATCTCATCCAGTTTTCTTGAGATTTGCTCTTCTATTTCAAAATTTTTGGATTCTGTTCGTCTCACAGAATCAACAAACTGATCCTTAAGCTCATTCACATCTTCTTTCAGTGATTCTCTCATCCTTATGTATTTCTGCTCGGATTGCTCAAGCCTTTGATTGTACTTGGCTTCAAGGAGGTTTTTAAAAATTGTGAAATTCTTTTCCACCTGGTTCAGCTGATTTTCAAGAAGTGCAAATCTTCTTTCCGATGTCTGAAGCAATTTCTTCTGTTCTGCATCGAGTACCCCTGTGTTTATCATTTCTTCAAGCCGGTGTATTTTATCGGTAAGCTGCACTTCCGATTTTATAACATCCGAAATCTGTTTGTCGAACTGACGATTAGTGCGTTTCATCTTAAACTCAAGATCCGCATTATATTCTTCCAGTTTCTTTTCCATTTTTTTCAGGCGATCATCGAGTCGTTTTTCAGAAGTATTAAGCCTGTCCAGCACTTCCGATTCATTTCTGTATACCGTAGTGATCTTTTTTTCCTTAGCCCCGAACGTAATCATATCGAGACGGACATTAATATCGTTGAGGGTTTTGGACAGATCCTGATCAAGCATAACTACCTTGCCGGCAAGTTCCTTCATGGCTTCCTGAAGTTCTGAACCACTCGTTTTTTTCTGAGCCGTTTCAGGTGATGCTGATGAAAGGTAAGAATCTGCAATATCCGCACGGTTCATGATTTCGGCTTTACTGATTTCATCAATCAGTACACCCTCTTCTCTCTCAAATTCCGGTTCATGCGATTCCGTATAGGAGTCCCGGTTGTAATCTCCGCTTTCATCCTCATAGTTATCTTCAGATTCACTAACTGAAGCGGCATATTTATCTCCCATTTCCTGCAGGTCAATTTCCTTGATTTCCTCAGCATCAGACGGTTTCATTTTGCTGTCGATGTAGTTTATCCAGTCTTCGTAGAGTACACTTGTTGCATCATGCCGATAGTTTTGTTTCTCTCTTATTCGCAGTAATTCTTCGTAATACTGTCTTACTTCACTGGTTTGTTCATCATTCATATTATGGCCGACAGCATCGGCAACCAGAGTATAAACCGCACTTCTTAGAATATCACAGTGATCAGAGATGGCTTCCCGTACCGGATTAGTCATATCTGCCAGTGCATTACATTCACTCTGACTTGGTGCGGTTACTTTCTCTTCCTGGTTGGCAAAGGTTTTCCTCAGGTCCTGCAAACGTTTGAGAATACTATTCTGGGCTTCCTGAAGCTCACCAAGCAGATATCTTTTATCCGGATTCGAAAGTACCTGATTCAGTAACAGCAGACCTTTTGCCAGTCCACTGGTTTCGGCACGGCGGTTTATGGCGCTTCCCAATTGGTGAGCATCGCCGCCTGTTCCTTTTAGTGTGGTTTCAATGATGTGTAATCTTTCGAGAACCGAGGCGTGAAAAATATCGGCCTCGCCAATTAAGAAAAGAAGAGAGTCCCATACCAGGTGCAGATCATCTAAATCTACCATTTTGTTAGCTTGACCATTCATAGAGTTTTACCGAGATAATTTTTCTGTGCAGATGATTATAACACAGAGTACTAAAATCCCCGATTAATGTTCGGATTTCTAAATAAACTCTAATTTATGTGATCCTGTTAATACTACTACGAGCAGCTAGAGGGTAATAAATCTATAGTAGCGGATCTGCAGCCGGCATAGTAGTTTATCCCCGTTAAACTGTGAATTGATACCACCAGATCCACATCTGGCTGGTATTAGAATTCATACCGAAGGTTAAACCCGATCTCTCCCGTGCCATGTGTAAAACGGGGACCGAACTCGCCCTGAATGGTTCCGCTGTTAACCTGCTTTTTTACCGTGACAGGAAACCCGAGCGAACTGTCAATTACATTCAATGCCCAGATTCCGGCAAAAAGTGCCGTACCGCCAAGTATCATATTTTTGTTACTATTGATACTTGAATTCTTATCGTCCAAACGGGATTGTAACATGGTTCTTTCCGGTGATCCTGCCGGCAGCGACGAGAGTTGTCTTGTCAGGCTGTTTCTGTCATCTTTCTGAGCCGGACGTTCAATAAAGAAGAGGTAGAGATTGGTACCGGCTGTTATTGCCGACGCCCCGAAGAAAACAGCCCCTTTTGCATGCTGCCCCTTATAATACTGACCAAAACCCGGGATGAGCAATGAACGCCAGACCGCCTCGCGTCTGCTTCGTTCCTGCAAAATGGTTTGAGCAGGGAAATTACCTGATCGTTCAAAAGAATGTAACCCATGTGAGCGGTTATCCTGAATGACCTGTGTTACCCGCAGTTTTCGTTCGATAGCTATCAAAGAAAAATTATTCACCGAGTAGACTGAACCCAAAGTAGAAACTTCATTAAGTGAATAGTGTGTTGCCGATCCGGTAGAGGTAAATTCATTAACTCTTGTGTAACGAACCCTTTGATTTCCATCGCTGTCTTTACCAACAAAAATCAGTGAAAGAGAACCAGGATTACCTTCATCAAGGTATATCCATTCCGGGCCTCTGTAATCGCGCGGAATCACATTATGAGCAATACGTTGTGCGGAAGCCTGACCGGTTCGACCGCCAATTATCTCTCCGGTTCCGGGGTTGGAAAAAAGCTGTGTAAATCCGATATCCAGTTCTTCCGTGGTTTGTGCCATGTATAATGGCTCACGACTTATGTAATATGCAATATAATTTGCGTCAGGTGACCAGCTTGGCAGATATTCATTAAAGTTGTATAGATGAGGGGTTACCTTTACGGGTACAGAAACACGCTGGGGATTTACATTATCAATGGTAATAACACTGATGCCCGTATTTCTGACCCCGCTCTCCACGCTTGCAGACTGGTAGGCGATATGCCTGCCAGAAGGTGACCAATCGGGATAGAGATTGCTCTCGCCGATTTGCGTTAATCGTACGGGTACAAGACCCGATGTGTTGCCAGAGTGTAAAAACTCTGAAAGGTCGGGTAACAGAAATAATTGATTCCGGGATGAAAATACGAGCATTTTTCCATCAGGCGACCATTTTGGATACCGGATTTCACCCTGGAAAAAAAATGATATTGCATCGTTCCCTGAAGGTACGCCATCACGATCAATATAGTTGAAATTGAGTACCAGATCTCCCGAGGCAGTAGACGACACAAACGTGTACCACTGCCTTCCTTTAGAATCAAGTAAAGGCCTCCAGCTAAGTTCCCCGCTGTAGAAATCAAGATTCAGTTTGTTGCTGTCAAATTTATCCCCAAAATATGCATCCAGAGTACCATTAGTTGCGATTTCAGTCTGAGAAATATCATGAACAATTGTAGTTTTCTGATTGACAAGGTGAAGTGTTCTTTTATGATTAACAACGCGGGTATAAGCAAGTATATAAGGGAATGCCGGTGCATATCTTGGCTCATCAATCACTGAATTTTCTACACTTACGCTATATGCTACTGTGGTTGATCTGGACAAAAAAGACATCACCAGCAATAGTACGACTGGTATAATTATATAGGAGGCACAGCTTTTCATAGGATCAGAGGAGGTCATGAATAATTCCGGGAGCCAATTCAGGTCACAATATACTCCCTTTAATTTAAATCAGCAGAAACTGTTTCCCGGAAACCGATCTTATATAGCCCGAAATTTCGAGCTCCAGAAGAACAGCAAGTAATTTATTTACAGGTACATCAATCATATGGGATATTTGATCAACGTGCAGAACACCATTTTTTTCCAATAAGGAACATAATCTTTTTTGCTGTTCGTTCAGAGCAGATAGATCCCGGGAATCAACTATTGTACCGGGTGTTGATTTTTCCGGCGTTCGGAATGGAATTTCATCCATAATATCCTGAATATTCTGAACAAGCTTGGCACATCCTTTTTTTATAAGGGAATTGCAACCCACACCTCTTCCTGAGTCGATTACATGTGGAATCGCAAATACCTCCCTATTTTGTTCAAGGGCAAGATTTGCAGTTATCATGCTGCCTCCTTCATTGGCTGTTTCCACAATAAGTGTACCCAGTGCCAACCCCGATACAATCCGGTTCCGGACCGGAAAATTGACGGAATCGGGTTTGGTACCAGGAGGAAATTCAGTGATGATGGCACCCCCCTGTTCAATAATCGCATTGGCAAGGGGAATATTTTGAGTCGGGTATATTCTGTCGAGTCCCGATCCAAGTACAGCGATAGTACTACTACTTCTTTCGACTGCTGTGCGGTGGGCGATGCTGTCAATACCGTAGGCAAGACCACTTATTATACACAGACCCTGGTCTATCAGATCGCCGGTTATTTTACTGGCCATCTGCCGGCCATAATGGCTTGGATTACGAGTTCCAACAACGGCAATACTATCAGAATCAAGTGCTTTAGTGTTTCCACGGCACCATAATAATAACGGAGGATCATAGATCTCTTTTAACCTGCCTGAGTAGTCGGGATCATCTATAGTAATCAGCTGATAACCTGATTTCCGGCTTTTTTCGAGAATACTGTCCACACGATTCCAGTCTCTGAACGATCTGATACCAGCTGCTGTTCCCGGACCGATGCCCTGCAGGGACATCAGTTCATGCTTATGCATTCTGAAAATATCATCCGCATTCGCCGTGTGGTTCAGCAGCAATTTAGTACGTTGAGCCCCAACCGTAGGAATCAAACTCAGTGCAATAACTGCTCTGACATTTTCACGGATTTTCATTGCCCAAAAGTTTCCAGATCTGTTCTTTCAGATCAATTAGATTATACCCTGAAACAGCGGATACCGGTACAATAGGTACATCCAGATTTATATCCTTGTCCAGTTCATGATCAGGATGTAAATCCATCATGGTTACCACAACAATTCGGGGCTTGTCTGTAAGATCTGACCGATATGCTTTTAGCTCACCGAGTAGTATTTCGTATTCTCTTTTTATGTCAGGATTAAGACAGGAGATTACAAACAACAGTACTCTGTTTCTTTCGATATGCCGGAGAAATCGGGTACCCAACCCTTTTCCTTTATGTGCATCTTCTATAATGCCAGGGATGTCGGCCATCACAAAGCTGCGATGATCACCAACGGTTACCACGCCAAGGTTGGGTTCGAGTGTAGTAAAGGGATAGTCTGCAATCTTGGGTTTAGCTGCTGATAAAACGGAAAGAAGGGTACTTTTCCCGGCATTGGGGAATCCGACAAGCCCGACATCCGCAATCAGTTTCAGTTCAATTTCAACGGTAATTTCTTCGCCGGTTTCTCCGGGCTGGGCTTCCCGTGGTGTCTGGTTTGTGGGTGACTTAAAAAATGTATTTCCCCTGCCACCCATACCTCCTTTGGCTATTATTAATTCTTCTCCGTGGAAGAGCACTTCTCCGATTCGTCGCCTTGTATCGGCCTCATAGGCAACGGTACCAAGAGGTACATCCATTACAACATGTTCCCCATCCTTACCGGTTTTCAAGGCACCAGCCCCGGGCTCCCCTTTCGGGGCTTTTACATATTTGTGATAACGCAGATCCAGTAATGTATTCATATGACTGTTTCCCCGCAGTATGATATCGGCTCCTTTTCCGCCATCTCCGCCATCCGGGCCGCCTTTCGGCACATATTTTTCCCTTCTGAAATGAACGGAACCGGCACCGCCATCACCGGCTTTCAGATAAAGTTTGGCATAGTCGGCAAATCTCATTGCATTATATACTAAGAGATGAAACTAATGTAATACTTACAGCCAGTTCAGAAATAATCTGTTTTCAGATTCATGATCCGGTTCCGACTGAAAATTAAATGGTAATTATATCCGGATAACCGAATGGATGTGTACTCTGATAAAAAACAGTAGGTTCAGGATTTCACTTCTCGTATTTGTGCTGTAACACATTCAGCAACCTGGCAAGTTTGCTTTTCATAGAGGGCCGTGCAACAATGAAATCGAGAAAACCGTGTTCAAGCAGGTATTCTGATGTCTGGAAACCTTCAGGCAAATCCCGCCCGATGGTCTGCCGTATTACCCGCGGCCCGGCAAATCCGATAAGTGCTCCGGGTTCGGCTATGTTAAAATCTCCAAGCATGGCATAACTAGCAGTAACCCCACCTGTGGTAGGATTTGTCATCAGTGATATATACGGGACCTTCGCTTCGCTGAGCAACGCAAGTTTACCCGAAGTTTTTGCCAGCTGCATAAGAGAGAACACACTTTCCATCATCCTGGCACCGCCCGACTGGGAAATAATGATTAAGGGAATTTTGTGTTTTCTGGCATGGTCGATTGCAATTCCGATTCGCTCACCAACAACAGAACCCATGCTTCCGCCGATAAAACGGAAATCCATGCAGGCAATTACAACTTCAACACCTTTCATTTTCCCGACACCTATCCGTACGGCATCAGTTAACCCGGTTTTCTTTTGTGTTTCAATAAGACGCTGATCGTATTTTTTTCTGTCTACAAACTTGAGGGGATCTGTAGGTAAAATGTTCTGCCCCAGTTCGGTGATTTCTTCCTCATCAAAAAGAATCGAAAAATACTCCTTGCTCCCTATAGGGAAATGGTAGTTACTCTGCGGACAAACCCACATGTTATCTTCAAGTTCTCTGCGGTGCAGTGTTTCGCCGGTTGTGGGTACTTTAACCCAAACCCCTTCAGGCATCTCCTTGGGTGTGTCGGTTTGAATATTGGAATCCTTACGTTGAAACCAGGGCATAATATTAACTTCTTCGTTTTTTTTGTACGTTCAGGGGTAATAATAACAATTTTTTCCCGATTCTTTTTTAAAAACCGGGTGTTAAATAGGCAGGTTCAGCTATTGAAGCATCTGTTTCCTCGATCAGGGCAACCCCGGGATTCTGTTCCTGCATCTGCCATATTCTGAACAGATATTCAGCTTTTAATGGCATATTCCTGACAACCGTAAACCCCTGCAGACTCGCACTGTCTAATCGTTCGATACCGTATCCCGCCAAAATCTGTCCGGGTACCATTTTTTTCTGAAATTCCTCAATCAGGATAATCTCGCTCTCAGAGGTCTTAACCAACAGATCATTTTCATACCGGAATGCCTGATGAATCAGGTGTTGCCGGCGGGCATTCAGAACTATATGGATGTCCTTTTGCCCTGTTATTTCCTGCGTTACTCCGGCTGCTACCGACAACAGCGTATTAATGATATAAAGACGGGCGCTATGCCCAAACAGGAATCCCTTGACAGCACTGTAACCAACACGCAGACCGGTATATGATCCAGGACCCCCACTCAGCAGAACCGCGTCAATTTCTGAGGCTGTGATGCCTGTTTTTGTCAGAACTTCTTTAATGCCTGCAAAAACTCCTTCGGAATGGACTCCTTTACCGGCTATAAGGAAATCAACCTGAATCCCTTCACTTGTCAGGGCCGCCACCGAGCAAAAGTCGGTTGCTGTTTCAATTGCTAGTAAATTCATTAACTGGTATTCGTTTAATTCAAATATAGAAAAGTTCACACTCAAGATTGTTTTGCCATTATAACATTAATAACACATACCACCGTCAGATTGCTACTAAACCGAACAATCGACTTCAATTAACACATATTTAAACATGACGCTGATTAACTGCATTATGTATAATTGCCACTGTGAACCATTCTGGGAAATTTTTAACATATAGCTTGTAATTATTCGTACTTACATTGTTTTTTTTTATCTTGGCTGTTAGCTATCCGGGCTACGGATCTCATTTTACCATCCGGAATTAACAAGAGGAGAATTGTTCATTTATATACGTTAGGTTACTGGATTTAATGAGAATCTCATATTATCACTCAATACATCAAAACAAACCCAGCATATGATGAAAAAACTATTAGCACTTTGTATCTCTGTACTGATTTTATAC
>JBLRWO010000047.1:0-24552 GCA_047921215.1 Cyclonatronaceae bacterium
CCGATCCGCCGGAAATTGGCCGTAACACTCTTGTCGGAATTCATCACCAGCGTGGCAGGATTCGTGTTGCCGCTCAGGTCGCCCTGCCAGCCCGTAAAGCGCCAGCCCAAAGCTGCCGTGGCAGTCAATGTAACCTCTTCGCCGGATTCGTACTGTTCCTTCTCCGGATCCACGCTTACCGAGCCCTCACCGTCAACCTGTACTGAAAGGGTATACATATCAGAATCAGCCTGAACAAAGACGGCCGTCACATTTTTTTCTTCGTCGACTACGATCGTCTCGGGATTTGCACTTCCGCTCAAGTCGTTTTCCCACCGGTCAAAAATCCAGCCTGATGCCGGTTGCGCGGTCAGCCTGACAGTAACTGTGGTCGCCTGCACCGTTTCAGAAATGGAATTCTGATCACTGACCGAATCAGCGTCAGAAATTATACGACGATCCGGACTCAGGAGCAGATCATTGTCGGGCAGTACCGGAGTAACTACATTATCCTGGATTCCGGAAATTCCACCGTGTACCGGTGTCTGTGTATCTGTTCCTTGTTCGGCCTGTTTCTGCTCTGTCTGGCTGATGACCTCTTCCTCAACGGTTCCCTCTCCAACGATCTCCACATTCAGCGGATAGTCCCTGAACAGAAAATGGGCAATCACATTTCTATCTCTTGTAAAAAGAATGGATCGGGGATTTGTGTTTCCGGCCAGGTCACCTTCCCAATTACGGAACACATATCCCGGATTCGGTACAGCTTCGATCGCTACCGATGAACCCGCTACAAAGAGGCCCTCGGAGGGAACAACTTCACCAGCTCCGGTGGGAAATACCGAGGTGATCAGAGTATAACGCTCAGGAAGTGCTTCATCGAAAGAGGTTTCTACCGTATCGCAACTGAACATTACTACTGATACGACAACCACTACTGTAAACAGATACTTCTTCATGTGCATTTTCCTTACCCGGTTCAAGAACTGATTCTGCCCGGTTGCCGGCGTTCCTGATTTAATGAATAGATTGTTAAAAATATAAGCAACATAAACTTACAAAAAACAACCTGTAGCCATCTGCCCGGCCCGTGCAAAAATAACTGTTTGTATCCTCAAAGATATTTTAAAGTTAAACGAATATTAGAATGATCTCATATTCGATTTTTATAACCAGCAATACTGTTTATGCGGCTGCTTTATAATGTCCGTGTTTACCTTTCTGAGCAGACGGAAAGCAGACTTAATTAACGCGTTATCAGAAAGAACCGGAAAAACCGGGCCAGACTTTGCCATCGTCCGGGAAGGAATCGACGCGGGTCCACGATTCCGTGCGGCCGAACATTGGCAGGCGGATGTATCCCCGCAGATCCATGTTGTCGCTGCCATTCAGCCGCAGCCGGGCACTGTAGGTTTTACCGCTCTCCGGATCATAGATTTCGCCGTTTCGCCACTCCCCGTCACTGTATTCCAGTCCGAATACCATCTGAAGGCCGAGAATGGGTCGGTCGCGTTTTTCCGGATCCGGATTTTCCGAATCGAGAATGGCATTTCCCTGATCATCCTCCGGCTCCTTTAGCCAGACCAGCCGGCCATAGAACTGACCTTCCTGCTCGTAGATGTGGATGATACCGCGCTTGTCGGCCGACAGCCACAGACCGGTAACTTCGAGTGATGTATCCTCTGATGACGGCGACGATTTTTTTGCCATATCGGTTGTGATCTCTGATTTTCCTGCGGAATTCCCCGTATCAACGGCCGCAGCAGCGGCCATCCCGGATTCAGCTTCTGCCATTGAAAACGCATACCCCTCTGTTTTGGAAAATGCCAGCTCTACACTCGCCGATGCACACTCACCGGAGTCTGCCATACACGGATATGGATTCAATAATCCGGCGAACAGTACAACTGCCGCTGTAACTACATTCAAAATAATCATCATTGCATGAATTATCAGTGCTGTTTCGGGTAACTACGCTGCAGCAGCACATCGCTTACGATCTATCTGGTACCGGACCATCGCGGTCAGCAACGTCCGTAATAGATGCAGGTATAGTTAACGGAACAAGAAGTCTGAAATGATTTTTAGTGAAAAAACATTCAATCTGAAGTGAACTATTTAACATATCATTTTGCCATGTCATTAAACATCTGCCTGAAATGAAAACAACAGCTTTGCACATGATATTGCGAAGTTAATTAAAATTAGTTACCTATAAGCCGTATGTATTTGTCAGATATGCTCTAACTGAAACTTGTATAACCACGCTGATCGGCCACGGGCATTTTAAGCCCTGAATACCTTAAAAGGAAAATCCATGAAAAATTATGCCGTAAATGAGGGGAAAATGACGCAGCAGGAAGCGGAAAACTATTTCAGCCTCAGCAGTTACATTATACAGGGACTTATCGGAGCCCCGCTAATGGGGATAATCACGACTGCTGTAGTCGCTATTTTTACACGGAAAGAGGCAATGGAAGGAGCCTGAGCCACTCGGGATGTACTGTTTTTGGGTGAAGGCAATGAACCTGGCATTGGGTCACTTGAATAATTGCATTGGCTAACGGACTACCGGGTCGGTACACGCCTTGGCGGCGAAGTCGATGAGTTTTGGCTGTCGGCTGTTGATAATTTACGACAATTGTCGTAAATTGAACGACATTAGTTGAAAGGATTTAGAGGTTATGGCTGAAAAAACGCATATAAAACGGTTGTTAGATCAGGAAATAACCAATCTCCTGAATTCGCCGGAGATCGGTTTTTCCCAATTCCCGGAACAGATTACCCAGGTCAATTCTGTTCGCGAATGTACATTCGATGATTTTTTATCCGATAAAATGCTAAAAATCACAGCAATCAGGGCCGGTATCCCCTACTCACTGTTCGATCTCATTCAACAGTACACACCGTTCAGTGAAGCCGAATGGGCCGGGTTTATGGATGTATCCACCAAATCCCTGCAACGCTACAAACAGGCCGCAAAACGGTTTAAACCGATACATTCCGAAAAAATCATTGAGCTTGCCGAGGTAACCCAAACCGGCCTTGATGTATTTGGCAGCATGGCCGAACTTAAGCTTTGGCTCAACACCCCGAATTTCGCTCTGGGCGCCCTGAAGCCGATCGATCTGATCAAAGATTCGTACGGCTTGGAGCTCGTAACCGGCGAAATGGTCCGTATTGATCATGGCATATTTGTCTGAGCATGGAGGCTTACCGGCTCACACGCGAGAAATATGCACATTCCCTCTCCGGAAAAGGTGCAGCCATAAAGGGTGCACGATGGAACTCTGCCGGCGTTGAAGTGATCTATACCGCCTCCAACCGGTCTCTTGCTATGGCAGAGGTGGCAGTCCATTTTACGCTGGCCACCCTGCCTTCCGACTATTTAATGATGACCCTTTTCATTCCGGATTCAATAAAACTGAAAAAAATGACCATTGCGGACCTCCCTCCTAACTGGAATGATTTTCCGCATCCTGCATCCACCCGGTCCATCGGCGACCGTTTTATTGCCGATAATGACCATGCTGTGCTTCAGATTCCCTCGGCCGTTACTTATGGCGATTACAACCTGCTTATCAATCCGCATCATCCGGAATTTTCAGGCATAAGGATTGTTGACCTGGTGAAATTTCCGTTCGACAGTCGCATTTTCAGGTGAGCCGCGACGGGTTGATTTCGCCATTACCCTGTTGAGCTGTGTTGTGTTTTAGCGAAGGGTAATCATGCATAATTCCCGGCCGCATCCATAATATATCCGGGCCGGATTATTCCCGGACCGGATCATGAAATTTCGTATTGCTCACAAACGCTATCCTTTTACTGTCGGGCGACCATGATGGCACATTGATGGTACCCTGCCCGCCATAGAGATACGCAACGATTTCAGGACGCCCGCCATCAGCCGGCATCATCCGCAGGGTTACATGCTTGTAAAAGGGATGATCGCCGGGATCCACGTCGGCAGGAAAGCTCAGAAACACCATCGTCTTTCCATCGGGGGAGATATGCGGAAACCAGTTGTTGAGTTCATCATCTGTGAGCTGCTCCTGATCGCTGCCATCGGGTTTCATCCGCCAGATTTCCATGGAACCGGAGCGGGCCGAGTTGAAGTAGATGTACGTTCCGTCAGGTGAATATTCGGATCCGTCGTCGAGGGCCGGGAAATCGGTAAGCCGGATTTCATCACCTCCCTCAACAGGGATCACATAGATATCGTACTGCCCGTTCCGACCACCGGTGTAGGTGAGGAAGTTGCCGTCGGGCGACCATCCGTGCAGATAGGACGGGCCCAGATCTGTGACCTGCCGGGGTGTGCCACCTTCGATCGGTACGGTGTAGATGATTGACTGGCCGCCGTGATCTGCACTGTGATGGCTGATGCCGATATATCTGCCGTCCGGCGAAAGTACATGATCGTTATTGTTTCTTGTAGCAAAGCCGGTATTGATGACTTCCGGCAGACCGGTTTTCAGGTCGAACCGGTACAGAAGTCCGTCCTGATTGTAAATGAGTGCTTCACCATCGGGTGTCCAGTTCGGGGCCTGTACCGATCCATCCGACTGATAGAGAATTTCCCTTTTCCCGGTGGCCACATCCAGAATCTCGAGGTTACTGCCTATATAATCGCGGTATTGCACGAGGGTATCCGGTGCAGGTATTACCACCCGCACATTGCTGAACACCGCTGTTTCGGTTACATCCCCGTTATGGGAACATACAAAAAGGCCCACATAGACCTCGTCTCCCAGGTCTGTACCATCCAGGGCCTCTGTACTGAATGCATCACCAAAAACGGCTGCCGACATAATGAATTTTCCGTCTTTCCGCTCCAGCTGTATTACATCGGGGGATGTCACCGTACTTGTAATTTCTGCGGTCATGGAACCCTTCTCACTGCGGTACTGCATGGATGTAAGACCATCTCCATGCACTGCCACATCCACACAGGCCGCATCCGTATCAAGGCCCGAACGGATGATCACTCCCATTTTTCTGTACGGATCCCCACCGTCGCCGGTGAATTCCACATGGGCGCGGATCAGAAAATCACCGCTCATTTTTTTCCAGGCAAAATGGAACTCGTCCCGGTCGTTCCACATATTGCTCCCGCCGCCGGTAAGCGTATAGGTCTGGCCGGCAGGGTTATAGTGTGTTGAACCGGTCTGCTTCGGGTCGCCGACATCGGTGCTTTCGACAAAAACGGGTGGTATCTGCATAGTGGTTGTAATGTGAGATTCCATACCGGTATCCGGTTCATGGTCCGGAGATGAACACGATATGAAGAGGATCGGAAGGATCGGAAGGATCAGAAAGATCAGAAAGATCAGACCGGATCGGTCTCTTTTTTCCATGGGGTTACTCCCTCCGCTGTTCCAGCATCCAGTCGTACAGGTCTTGGCCGGCGTAGATTCTTTTCCAGGCATCGTGGCCCATATCGGCATGTATCGTAAACCGAACATGGTTATGCCCGGACGATTCGAGTGCATTCAGCGCGGCATAGAAATGGCTCGCCGGTACACCGGTATCGCGGCCACCGGCGAAGGCCCAGGCAGGGAGCTGATGACGGGCAATCGGTTCCATAACATCGGGATGCCCGTAGCCGACAACCGGGGCTATGGCTGCAAATCTTTCGGGGTGTTTTGATGCCATATACCAGGTTCCGAAACCGCCATAACTGATACCGGTAAGGTACACTCTGTTTTCATCTACGGCGTATCCGGCATTGACCTGATCCAGAATGGTTAGCAGATCGTTTTCAAGCATGAACCAGCCATAAACAGGCCCCTCGGGTGGATGGGGAAGGGTATCCGGAACCGGCCCGGTCGTCATTGGAATGGTTTGCACAGAGATTTCACGCCGTGGCGGCACACCCTCATTGAGCCGCCGGGGGATGATATCCCGTGTCCGGTTCCTTATATAATCGGTCTTTTCATCCATTCCGTACATGGGGAGCTGGGGAACCACAATGATGAACGGGAGGTCCCTCTTTTGAGCCCAGGCCTCGGAAAGCGGTCCGTGAACCATCACGTAATCGAGTTCATCTTTCGCATTTCCGCGTTCCCCGTTACCGTGCAGAAACATTATTACCGGCCATTTTTTGTCCGGATCGCTGTGGTAACCGGCCGGCAGGTAGACGAAGTAATCGCGTTCGGAGCCGGTAGCTTCACTCATATAGCTAACGCGGGTCAGTTCGGGTGGTGATTGCATATCATCAGGGGTTTCATGGCCGGTATTTGAGCAGGATACCAGTATAGCCAGAATTAGCGGGTACATCAGGCAGGATTTTTCCATGGTGGCTTACTTTATAAACAGGTACAAGCAATGAATGTTATGACGGAAACATACGAATCAGCCAGCTTTTTCGTTGACCTTAGATAAACGGAAACATGAACTAATCAAACTCTGTTATGGCAATTGTAAAAGTAATCGAAGTTATTGCGGGTTCGGAGAAGAGTTTTGATGATGCTGTGAGAAACGCATTGGAAGAAGCTTCCAAATCTGTAAAAAATATTCAATCCATCTATGTGAAAGAGATGAAAGCCCAGGTGAAGGACAACAAAATTACATCCTTCGGTGTGAATGCCAACATTTCATTCATTGTCGATAAGCAATCGATGTGAAACGGACCTGAATATCTGCCTGTTGGGTAATCTTTCCGGAATTCCGGAAAGTATTACATATTGGCAGTATGAATAATCATACGGTAACGATGTGTTACCATCAAACTGACAAGCCCGGCCAGAACCAGCAGCATGATGCCTACCAGGGTTGCCAGTTCCCAGTACAACATATGGCCTTCGAACCCGAAAACGACCATCGTACTGTAAAAATAAGCCTCGGATATGGCCAGGCCGATCAGGGTCATCATGCCCGGCTCCCTGTTGCGCAGTTCCTTTACGAGGCCCGACAGGAAAGGCCAGCCATCGTAAAGGTAGACGACGGTTGAAAGGGCAAAAAGGACGTACAGGTCGCCCTGATAGCGCCTGTCGACGCCCAGGAAATCCTGTATCATGGGAGACATGGCCAGAACGGGAATGATCAGACCCAGAACCACCAGAAGCGCGTCTTGAAATCCCTGACCATCGACATGTGGTGCTCATGATGGTCGTGACCGTGATCATGGTCATGGTCATGTTCCACGTCGTCTTGATGTTCCCGGTGCCGATCATGGTTATGGTCATGATTGTCGTGACCGGAATCGGACATCATGTGGCGGATCATTTCACGGCGCATTTCAGGGTTTTCGTACATGCGCTGCATCACAACGCCCCTCATATCGAGATTGCCAAGCATCTCGGTCATCTGCTCATCATATATCTGCTCATGATGGGTCTGTTCACCTGTTCAGGAGAACAGAAACAACCCCGGTATCACGATTGCAAGTATTAAGTACTTTTTAATATGTATCTTATTTGTATCCTATATAAATTATTATTTCAGCATACTATAATATATTATTTATTAAGCACTTATGCTTTCACTACAGGATCTCCCGACTGCAGTTTACCCCGGTTATTTTATTTCTTCAGCACACCTGTGGCAAGCAGCAGCCACCCGAGTATAAATGCCACGCCGCCCAGGGGTGTTACCGCTCCAAGCCAGGGGGTATCGGTAAGGGTAAGGATGTAGAGACTGCCGGAAAAAATGACTACACCTGTTAACAAACACCAGCCGCTCCAGGCAAGCCATTTGGAGTCCCTTACAGTCATGCTGATGAGGCCCAGCAGGAGCAAACCAAGTGCATGGTAAAAATGGTACTGAACCCCGGTCTGATATACGTCGAACCGGTCAGGCGTGAGCCTGCCCTGAACGATATGCGCCCCGAATGCCCCGAACCCCACCGCGAGTGCCATCAGTACCGCACCTGTTGCCAGAATAAAGCGCGGATTTTTCATATTGCACTCAGGATTTGGGTCGGTTTGATACTTCTAAATCCTCGCAACAACCGAACCGCATCTCAGCATCCGGTCGCCGTGGTAAGGATTGGCGATCTGCTCTTCCTTGCTTAGCCAGTTGGCTGATCCGCCGAGAACCATGGGACACATCTGCTCATAGACGGTAAAACCGACCGGCTGGAAGCTTTTAACCGTTTCAATGAATGACTGCGACAGCGGGTCGAAATGAACGCGCTGCTCTTCCACATTGCCCTCGCCAGTAATTCTGGTGGCTTCAGTGACCATAACCTCCAGGTGCATCATCCATACATCGTGGGCTTCGCCTTCCAGACCGGTGTGTTCCACGGCGCTGACCGCGGTGACCAGTGCGGACGCTTTTTCGGACGCAACAACCGGATCGGTGAGAACGAGGGCGTCTTTCAGGTCAAAATAGGCTTCAAGGGCGTCGGCATATCCTGTTTTAAACGCCTCGGGCGCGTCGTAAGTACGCACAACGCCGGCTTCAGCAGGAGCGGTACCGGTTTGATTGTGGTGGTCACTCTGTCCGCATCCTGCCATAAGGAGGGCGGAGAAAAGCAATGGTAAAAGAATAGATTTCATGGAGTTGTAGTGATAAAAAATAAACGGATATAAAGGCAAAGCTTCCGATACAATTCAGCAGCGGGGCGCACCTCACTAATGTGTCTTATAACGGGGAGATGATACGAAAATTTGACAACTATTTGACTCTAAACAAATCCTCCCACCAGGCGGCACTTATTCAGTTTCCGAAAGGCAGTTACTATGTTTGACCAGGGTGATCCCCGCCAAATACGACGGATTTACCCGGTGTTTTTTTCGATAAAAACTGCTCTTAAAAAGCCGGTGTTTTTGTGATAATCGGCTTTTTTTACAAACGGCAAACCGGATCAGTCATGGGCTGCTCCGGTTTGACTTTCACATTTGAAGTTTGTGTTAACCTCAGGTTTAGGCAACTTCGGCCAGATAGGCCTCAAGCTGATCAAGCGCAATGGTTATGCCTTCAATTGCGCCCATATCAATGATCTGTTTCATCTGTTCGGGATTTGAGAAATGGGTGTGGCTTGTCATTCTTGTTTTCCCATTCTCGTCGGCCAGTTTCACGATGTTCAGCATTCCTGGCATCTTTTCATTCACGACGCCGTATTTGTCCGAGAAATAATCCTGCCAGGCAATCTTTTCGGGCCTAACAATTTCCTGGTATATACCCTTGCCCCAGGACTCCCGGCCATCGGGGCCACTCATGCAATAGTGCCAGTTTCCATTCACCCTGAAATCCATTTTACAGTATGTGACCGGCCAGTCGCCGGGACCCCACCAATGCATGATGTGTTCGCATTTCGAATACATTTCAAAGACAAGTTCCCCCGGCGCTTCAAAAACCCGCGACAGAATGAGCTCCCGGTCTTTTTTTCCACTTGCAGTTTATTCTTTGTTTTCATCATTCTTCTCCTTTACCTGGATTTGTTTGAGACAGAGTTCCGGCCGGTCGAAGCGATCAGAAAAATTTCGACGGTTTGTAATGGCTGTAAAGAACCGCAAGCACGGCCAGAATGAGCAGGCTGTACTCAACTCCACCGGTCCCTTGCCCTACGGTAAACCATCCGTTGGGAAAATGGACCAGAATTATGCCGGCAAAGATTATACCGGCATTGAAGATGATGGCATAGGTAACCTTGTACCCGGATGCGAGCATGCTGCCGCCAATAATCTCACCGATTGTTACCACCCAGGCCAACGCCACACCTATAACCAGTCCCTTGCTGTTCAGGAAGGCCCCGAACTCTGGAACCGACTGGTAATACAGCCGCGCTGCCCCGTGGGTAAAAAATATGATGCCCATAAGAATTCTAAGGGCGAGTATCGATATTGTTTTCAATTTATTCCTGTGTTATTGCTGTTCAAGTACTAGTTTGAGGTTTTCAAGCCCGGTCTGCAGATCATTACCGATCATCTCTTCCATGTCCATAAATAGCAGCATCAGATTGAAGGGATATGGCATGCTGCTGTCCATTGTCCAGGTTACCCGGGTCCGATTTTCGCCTGCACTCTCTGTGAAAAGGCTGGTATCGGCGTTGCCTTCGAACGGTCGATAAACCGCAGGGCATAATCGACCCTTTCCCCTTCGGTGATGCCAACAATTTCCTGTTCGCCCTTGCCGACGTCATCATTCCCCTCCCATGCGGAGACAAAACCAACGGTACCATCAACCCCTCGGAACTCCTGACGCATATCCGGGTCCATGCTTGCCCAGACACTGTAATTGTCCTGATTTTTCAGGTACCGGATATAATCAAAAACCTCCTGTTTTGGCCTTTCGATCACCACAGACCGCTCTACGCTGTAATCACTCTTCACAAAAAGTACAAGAATCAGGGGTATGACTATCACCAGACCGATCAGAGCGGCAATGCCAATCAGTATACGTTTGACTGTCGGTGAAAACGCCATTGTGAGACCCTCCTATTGTTTATCACTTGTTGTAATTTCATTGATTCATACCGTTGCAAAACACCCCCTGGCTGAATACATCTGTTTTCGCAAACCCAAGGTTAAGCTTTTGCATGAACAATGGAAACATCTGTTTTCGCGAGGGATTCAGCGCGGATGCAATATAGATTGCTTATTCGTTTAAGCGTTACTTTTTTTGAAATATCGCTGTTTTACTGTTCCCTGTCAGGAATAAATACCGTAACGGAAGGATCCATGATCCGTATCTCCATTCAAAGTTACATTCAAGGTCACATTCACAGGTTTTCAGTTAAGCCTGCTGCTGTTTGGCGATATCAAGTTTCGCCATTTTCAGCAGGGCATCCATTACACGCGGCGCTCTCGCCTTGTCCTTCAAAGTCTACCGATGACAAGTTGCTTGTCACATCCCAAACAGTGTTGCCCGCAACCGGGCAAAATTATCCGCTCACCATTACGGTATTTTCATTATCCGGCTGCATCAGTTAATCCGTCGCTTCCCATAAGGGTTTCCATTCTTATAACCGCGCGGTTTTGGCCGGCAATGGCCTCATAAAGGTCCATTTCCAGGTCCAGCAGTTCGCGCTGTATCTGCAGGAGCTCGTCGAACCGGACACTCCCCGACGCGTATTCCTCGCGGAGGATCTCCAGTGCCTGTTCCGCCCTCGGAATCAGCTCGACTTCCATCAGCCGGATGGCACGGTCATACCGCCGGGCATCCTCCAGTGCCTCAGAAAGTTCGGCATCCAGGCGGTTTTCGGCCTGACCGCGCAACTGATTGATGGCGCTGAGCTCCTGGCCCACCTGCCGCTGCTGGGAACGGGTCCGCCCCCGGTATATCGGCAATCTGACGGTGGCCATGCCGATGAAACTCTCGGTTGCTTCAGGGTTCATCGACATCGGACCAAAATCGCGGCCCATCACCTCCAGGCCCAGGCCGAACGATGGGCGGCCGTCCAGGCGGGCAATCCGGTCGCGCATCCGCAGTTCTGTTTCTTTGGCCGACAGATTCTCAAACACGGGATTCCGGCTTCGGGCCAGCGACCGGGCCTGAACAACACTGTAGGTATAGTCCCTGCGAACGATGTCATCAGGCACCAGGACCTCGGCCGCCGGATTCCGATTCAGCAGTGCATTGAATGAGGCAGTCAGTGCACTCAGCATGCCCTCCTGGTCGGCCAGGCGGGTGCGTATGCGCTGCTCCTCCATCTGTATGCGCAGGATGTCGGCCTGACCCGCCCGCGCCGTTTCGTACCGCGTCTCCACGAGTTTCTCAAGTTCGCCCAACAACTGCAGGTTCTCCCAGGTTACATCTATATGGTGATGCATTTCAACGATGTCGAACCAGGTCATTCGCACCTGCTTCAGCAGTTCCAGCCGGCGGATGTCGATGGCCGCACGCTCTGCCCCGGCCAATGCCATCTGCATGTCGCGGCGTGCCTGAAGCGTGCCGAACCACGGGAACATCTGCATTACCGATACCGAAAACCGGCCGGCTACCGACTCCGACATCATCGGGTTGAAGTCATAACTGATACCCAGTTCGGGATCGGGCAGTACCCCTGTTTCGCGTGATTTCTCTGCTTTCGACCGGTAGAGAAAATCGAGCGCTTTAAGTTCGGAGTTGTTTTCGAGAGCCATTCGCACATATACCTCCAGTTCGGGGTACAACTCAGCCGAAGCGTCCTGTGCCATCGCATTTCCGCCGCAAATGGCCGGTGCCGCAAGTGTGGCGGTCATTAGGAGCACAACCATCACAATAATAGCAACTCCCCGGGGCAGGCGGGTCGATCCAATTTGGCACCCGGAATCCGACCGGTTGCAGGTGCCTCTGTTCATGCTGCCTTTTGGGTTCATCATTGGATCAGTGTTTTGGTTTTTCATTCGACATTCTCCGGTTTTCATTCATATTTCCATGCAGCCTCTTTCCAGATCGCGTAGAGCAGTGGTACCAGCTACACATCACTTTAAGAATGTAATCTTTAAACGTTGCATTACCGCTGCTATCCGACATAACCAATTCCGGCACTTCAGGTAATTTTGGAAGTTTCAGAAAAAGAAAATAGTAGTTGAAGCAGCTATTTTCGACTTCCTGAATGAAGATTTCCCTCACAACGGAAAAAACATTCAACTTGTTTCTAATATTGTAGGTCTATTGGATTCAATCCCCTTGATTGGTATATTTAGTATGTGGGAAAATATTCATTGACATATCATTGGCTCACAAAAACAACTGCAGTGCTGCTTCTGATGGCATTTTTTATACCATCCGGACTTCATGCCAAGCAGCTGGTGGATTTCTGCACAATGGAATTCGCTTCTTCCGCGGCTACCCATTCAGCCACCATGCCGGTTGATCGGGTGGTACCGGATCACAGTTGCTGTGAAAATGGAAACAAACCTGCTACCGATGACCGTTCACATCATGATTGCGACTGGGCCTATATCTGTGCCTGCAGTATTGGACAGAGCCAACTTGGTGACAAAGATTGGGTGCCCACCTACAAAGATGCCGAGATAATTCACCAGGAAAGTGAAAAACTCACTCCTTTTTTCACATTCTCGCATGAAATTTTCGACGACCGACAACCTCGTATCGGCGAATACTCCCCACCCCTCTGGCTCTTCTACGATACCCTCTGATGTAGCCTTTCTATTTTATTGGGTAAGGATATTACTTCCCGCTCGAAAGGGGAAAAATGAATACGCGCACAGCGGTTTCATTCAGGATGTGTTGACGGAGTGTTGATTTGGCGAAGAGTATGAATTAGAATCATCGCACCGTACAAGCCCACCCCCGACCCTCTCCATACGGTGAAATAGAACGCCACAAGCAGTGGAGTAATTCCTCCCTCCGCCCAACACCACCAGACCAAAAACCAACTCAGAATTTAAAAATGAGTTCTCCTTCTCTACACGTAGTGAAGGAGACAGACGGTGAGTCCAAAAAATGACAAACAAAATTATTCGCTTTTTTTTAGAAAATAAACTTATTGGCTTGTTGCTATTTTTAGCACTGACGGGTTGGGGAATTTCTACGGCTCCGTTTGACTGGGATATCGATTTTCTTCCACGTAATCCAGTTCCGGTGGATGCCATCCCCGATATCGGCGACAATCAGCAGATAGTTTTTACCGATTGGCCGGGCCGTTCGCCGCAGGATATTGAGGATCAAATTACCTATCCGCTAACAACACAACTTCTTGGTATTCCCGGTGTCAAAACCATTCGGAGTAATTCCGTTTTCGGGTTTTCATCGATCAACATCATTTTTGAAGACGATATCGAATTTTACTGGAGCCGGTCCCGGATCCTGGAAAAACTGAACTCTTTATCCGGTGGCACGCTGCCGGCAGGTGTACAGCCGGCACTCGGCCCGGATGCCACCGCCTTGGGACAAATCTTCTGGTATACGCTTGAAGGGTATGATTCTGATGGAAACCCTACCGGAGGCTGGGATCCGCACGAATTGCGATCGATCCAGGACTTCCAGGTTCGATATGCCCTGAATGCAGTTGAAGGCGTGGCCGAAGTTGCGAGTATCGGTGGCTTTGTAAGAGAATATCAGGTCGATATTGATCCGATTGCAATGCGTGAAGCCAATGTAACGGTGACAGATATCGCCAATGCTGTTCGAAAGAGCAACCTTGATGTGGGAGCCCGGACCATTGAAATGAACCGGGTTGAATACCTGGTAAGGGGTCTTGGGTACATTGAATCTGTTGAAGATCTGGAGGAAAGTGTAATAACTGCCCGCAATAATGTTCCAATACGGATTAAGGATGTTGCACACGTTGCACTTGGGCCAGCACAACGCCGGGGTGCACTTGACAAAGCCGGCGCAGAGGCTGTTGGTGGTGTGGTTGTTGCCCGTTTTGGAGAAAACCCCTTGAATGTGATCAACAATGTAAAAGAAGAGATCGAACGAATTTCAATGGGACTTCCCACAAAAGAGCTGTCTGATGGTACGGTTTCTCAGGTAAAAATTGTACCGTTTTACGATCGTACCGGGCTCATTTATGAAACACTTGGTACACTCGAAGAAGCACTGTCTCTGCAGCTCCTGATCACCATCATTGTCATCATCATCATGGTGATGCACCTGCGAACCTCGCTTGTTATTTCGGCTCTACTTCCACTGGCCGTGCTGATGAGTTTTATCATGATGAAACACGTGGGAGTGGATGCCAATGTGGTTGCTTTGGCGGGAATAGCCATCTCGATCGGCGTGGTGGTGGATATGGGGATCATCCTTACCGAAAATATGCTGAAGCATATGGAGGAGAAAGATCCCTCGGAGAATCTACTTGAAACCATTTACCGTGCTACCGCCGAGGTGAGTCCTGCTGTGATTACCGCCCTGATGACCACCATTGTAAGTTTCCTGCCTGTTTTTATGCTTGAAGCACAGGAAGGGCGGCTGTTTGGTCCGTTGGCCTGGACCAAAACCTTTATTCTGATTGCCACACTGGTCATTGTTGTCACTTTGATACCAAGTTTTGCACACTGGCTCTTCTCTCAAGATATTAAAAAGAGAAAATGGAAGATCTTCTGGAACAGTGTGTTGATCGCCGGTGGATTGGTCATCGCATTTACCCTTTATGGCTGGGGCGGTTTGGTCCTGATTGCACTCGGAATCAACAATCTTGTGGCGATCTATCGTGAGGAGTATCAGCCCTGGGCACCCTGGGTGAGTAACGCCATTATACTGCTGGGCGTAGCCTGGCTGCTGGCTGGCACCTGGCTTCCCCTGGGGCCGCAAAACCCGGTTTCATTCAGCCTGATTTTCATCATTCTTACGGTCGGAATTGTCTTTGGATTCTTCTGGCTGTTTATGAAATATTATGAGAGGATCCTTGATTGGGCCCTTCGCCACAAGACCCTGTTTCTATCTCTTCCGGTTTTAATACTCATCTCTGGACTTGTAACCTGGCGCGGATTCGATACAACCTTCAGATATGTTGCGAACGGATTTCATACAATAGGAGTCGAAATCGAAGAAACAAGATTGTGGTCGGCACTTGATGGCCTATTTCCGGGACTAGGACAGGAATTCATGCCTACACTGAATGAAGGATCTTTCCTGCTGATGCCCACGGCCATGCCGCATGTCGGGTTTGAAGAATCATTGGAAATAATCCGGGAGATGGACATGCGAATAGCATCTATTCCGGAGATTGAGACCGTCGTAGGGAAAATCGGACGGGCTCAGTCAGCTCTCGACCCCGCACCTGTTTCGATGTTCGAAAACACAATCATGTATAAAAGCGAATACAAATCGGATGAGCGCGGACGGCGGGTCAGGTACAAGGTTGAAAACGGTGAATTTGTACGGGACAGAAACGGAGATTTGATCCCTGATAACCGTGGCAGATTTTACCGACAATGGAGAGACCATATCACAAGTGAAGATGATATCTGGAATGAAATTCTTCAGGCTGCCGACCTTCCGGGAATTACCTCTGCACCAAAGCTGCAGCCGATTGAAACGAGGCTGATTATGCTGCAAACCGGAATGCGCGGGAATATGGGAATCCGTATAAGCGGCCCGGATCTTGAATCTCTCGATCAGTTTGCAACAAGCCTTGAACCTTTATTGCGTGAGGTGGATGGTGTTCGGGCTTCTGCCGTATTTGCTGACCGGGTTGTGGGTAAACCTTACCTGGAAATTGATATCGACCGGAAGGAAATTGCCCGGCACGGCCTCACCATACAAGATGTTCAACAGGTAATCAGCACCGCCATTGGCGGGCAGATGCTCGGCATGACGGTAGAGGGGCGGGAACGTTATCCACTGCGTGTGCGCTATGCCAGGGAATATCGCAATAACCCCGATGAGATTCGGCGCATTCTGGTTCCTGCACCTGACGGCAGCCAAATTCCGCTGGGGCAGCTTGCCGAGATCCGTTTTGAACCCGGTCCGATGAACATTCGAAGCGAAAATACTTTTCTGAGCGCTTACGTCATCTTTGATCGGCTTCCGGGTCATGCGCCCGTTGATGTAGTAAACCGTGTCCGTGAACTACTGGATCATAGTATACGAGAGGGTTTTTTACATGTGCCCGATGGGATTAGTTATACGTTTGAAGGAGAATTCAGAAACCAGCAGCGTGCGGCGGAAAGACTCTCAGTGGTGTTACCGATTACACTGCTGATCATTTTCCTGATCATTTATTTTCAGTTTCGGTCAGTACAGGTTTCCCTGATAGTCTTTTCGGGAATCGCGATGGTATGGTCAGGTGGCTTTATCCTGCTTTGGCTCTATGGAGAAAACTGGTTTTTCAACTTCTCCGTGTTGGGAGTAGAAATCCGGGATTTCTTCCAGATGGGTACAATCAACCTCAGCGTGGCGGTCTGGGTTGGCTTTCTGGCGCTGTTTGGCATCGGTGTGGACAACGGCGTGGTGATGGCCACCTACCTGGAACAGCTTTTTGAACGAAAAAAACCGGAGGGGCGCGAAAACATTTATGCAGCAGCTATTGAGGCAGGTATGAGAAGGGTCCGCCCATGCCTGATGACCACCGGCACAACAATTCTGGCACTGCTGCCTATTCTGACATCGCCAGGCAAAGGGTCTGAAATCATGATTCCCATGGCTATCCCGATCTTCGGCGGAATGTTTGTTCAGATTCTGACCCTTTTATTGGTCCCTTTGCTCTATGCAATCTGGAAAGAAAACAGTTTGAAGCTTGAAAATATATTGGAGAAGAAATGATGAGTAATAAGTATCAAGTAATGAGTATTGAGAAAGCAAGACTTGCCTTTGCAGAACACACCCCTAAATCCGCTCTCAAGAGGGCACTCAGTAAACTCCTTCTAATTGTACTAATCGCTGCAAGTATAAGCATATTTTCCATTACAAAATCCATTCGGGCTCAGGATATCGATCCGGTTGCCGCATCCTATCCACTGCTTCAGGAGTACCTGCGTATTGCAACAGAAGAGAACCCGGAACTACGATCGCTCTGGCATCAGTACCGCTCGGAACTGGAAGAGATACCGCAAGTAGGGACTTTGCCTGACCCGCAAATCAATGTGGGATTTACCATGAACCCGATGATGTCGGATCCTTTTTTAGGTCGTTTTTCGGTGTCTGCCATGCAGATGTTCCCCTGGTTCGGAACCCTTCAATCCCGGCGCAATATGCAACGTTCATCGGCCGAGGCCGGTTATCAGAGGCTGAACAGCCGGCAGCTTGCGATCTTCCGAGATTTACAGTCAACCTGGTTCGATCTTGCTGAGCTGAACAGAAAAATTGCCATAGCCATGGAAACCATCGAACTGGTCCGCGATCTCGAATCGCTGGTAGAAGTGCGTTACGAAACAGCGCGTGCCGGACAGGCTGATCTGCTCCGCATTCAAATGGAAGAACAGCGCCTTCTGACCATGATCAATAACCTTGAAGACAAATTAAATCCAATCGGGGCAAAGTTCAATGCATATCTGAACCGTAGTCCGGACATGGCAGTGCAAACCCCGGAACGGATTGAAGCTCGCGATATACTGTATACCGAGGATGAACTCAGAGCCAGAATTCGTGAACTGAATCCGGCTTTTGATGAACTGGATGCCCGCGAGCAGATGCTGATAGAACAGCGACATCTGGCACGACTGAACGGCCGCCCCTCGTTTGGCCTGGGCGTAGAGTTAATGGGGCGCAACTCTGGTGCCATGTCGATGATTCCCGGTTCAGACGACATGTACATAGCAATGGCCACCTTCCGTGTCCCCCTGTATCGTGCCCGATATTCTGCACAGTTCAGACAGGCCGTGGAACAACTGCAATCTGTGGATTACCGCAGATCCGAAACTGAAAACCGCTTTACTACCGATCTGGAACTGGCTCTCGAGCAATACAGGGAAACTGTGCGCTCCATCGCTTTATTGGATCACGAACTGATTCCGCGGGCGGAACAGGCACTGGAGATTCTCAGTGAGGAATACGCTACTGGTAACGTGCGGTTTGATGAAGTGCTGCGTCTGCAGGAGCAACTGCTTAAACTGGAACTCGAACAGATCGAAGTTATTGTAAAACAGCACAAAGCCATCATCAGAATTGAAACACTTGCTGGGGGTATCGCTCCCTATCAAAGACCTGCCGGCACCAATGATTAATCAAGTATTTACACCCGGTTTGCACAGCGGTGAACTCATGGTCAATACTCATTGTAATTGATTTTTAAACCTAAAAAGAACAACAACATGAATACTTCAAAAAAACAACTTCAATACGGTATAGGACTTCTGATGGTCAGCTTGCTGGCCGGTCTTCTGCTCGGCTGGTTTATGTTTGCAGGATCCCCCGGTGACAAAGAACATACCGACCATAATCTACTCGGACCTGATGAGATTGATCAGCACGTTCAGGATGCACACACTGATGACGAAGGTGAGATCGTATGGACATGCAGTATGCACCCGCAAATAAGAGAAAGTGAACCGGGCAATTGCCCTATTTGCGGGATGGAATTAATTCCGGCACGTTCGCAGAGAGCTGAAGCACGTGAAGATGACTATTCTATGGTAATGACGGTCTCAGCCGCCCGGCTTGCCGATATTCAAACTGTGCCTGTTATCCGGGAAACTCCCCAAAAAGAGCTGGATCTCCCGGGACGGATTCGTGTGGATGAACGCCGGATCACCCGGGTTACGACTCATTTCCCGGGACGGATCCGCGATTTGAGAGTTGGCTTTACCGGCGCTCCAATTCGCAAGGGTGAAGTGATGGCAACGATCTATTCACCCGAGCTGATTACCGCACAGCGTGAACTACTGGAAGCGGCAAGGCAAAAGGATCGCAATCCGCGTTTGTATGAATCAGCCCGGCAGAAATTCCGCTTGTGGGAGTTTACCGATGAGCAAATTCAGACGATTGAAGAGCATGGCACTGTTCAAAATGAGCTTGAAATCCTGTCACCGGCAAACGGATATGTATTGAGCCGTAATATAGCCGAAGAGCAGCATGTGATGGAGGGAACCGTCATCTATGAAGTGGCAAACCTGGATCGGATTTGGGTCGTTTTGGAAGCCTATGAGGATGATGTTTTCTGGATACAACCCGGTCATACGATTACATTCCGGACCCGAAATAATCCCGGTCAGCAGTTTGAAGCAACTGTAAACTGGATTGATCCGGTTGTGGACCCCCGTAAACGTACAGTAGGAGTTCGAGCCGATCTTGCTAACCCCGAAAACCAATTGAAACCGGATATGCTGGTCCGCGGCAACCTGCATGCTGCTATGGATTCGGAAAAACTGATGGTTCCGGCCTCTTCGGTGCTATGGACCGGACCGCGTTCACTGGTTTACATAAAAGACACATCGGCTGAAGTACCCCGGTTTGAAGTTCGGGAAGTGGAACTGGGTGTTCGGGCAGGTGACTTTTATGTTATTGAAGAGGGTGTGGACGAAGGAGAAGAGGTAGTCTTCCACGGAGCCTTCCGGATCGATAGCGAAATGCAGCTGGCCGACCGCTTCAGTATGATGAACCGGGAACCCGGCAGAGGTGCGATACGGCTGCATGACCATGGTGACATGGAAATGGATGACACGGATATGGATGAAATAGAAACACAGCAGGAGATAGACACCCACGGCCATACAGGTGCAATAGATGGAGCTACCGATGATTTTCGGGAGGATTTCAAAGCACTACTCGCTCAATACCTGGATGGAAAAGAGGCTCTATTCGAATCCGATATGGATGCTGTGACCGAAGCCTTTCAACAGGCATCAAAAAAACTGGAAGCTATCGGCATGCATCGAATGGGCGGAGATGCACACGTTCGCTGGATGGAACAGTATGAAGCGATTGAAAGGCATTTGAATCACATTCTGGAATCCGAAAATATGGAAAGCCGACATGAAGGATTTGCCCTGCTGTCTCAGGTGCTTGTTGAGGCTGTTAATAATTACCGGGTTCCCGGTGTTGTTTACCATCAATATTGCCCGATGGAAGATGCAAGCTGGCTTAGCCGCAACGAACAGATTCAAAACCCCTATGCACCTGATACGATGCCAAGTTGTGGTGAAGTGATTGAAAGGATAGAATTATGAAAACATTCTTCCTGATAATCCTCCTCGCTGCTCTGTTTCTAAGCTCTTGCATGTCCATGCACAGTGGCAGAGGAGGCACACACAACAGCCATGAAAATGATCATCAAATGGACCACGATTACATTCATTTAATGGATGATGCATTTCATATTAACATTCAAAAAAAAACCGATGACCCTCTGCTCATGTTGTTGACCATATCTGAAACAGGGTCTGGTACATTTGCTCAAAATATATCCGGATTTTTAACTGTCAGGGATTCAAATATTTCATCTGAGCTGATGCCAGACCTTCCTGATCAAGGACAATACACAGCACTCATTCGAATGCCAGATAACAACATTGGTCACCCAATGATATTGACGCTGGAAAATGAATCGGGTAGTCTGCACAGTTATGAATTTTCCATTGAAAATTTGAACAATGCTGAGGAACATCAAAATCAAAGAAACAGAAAGATCTTAACGACCACAACCATTTTAACAGGATCAGCTATGGTATTAATGATGGCCGGTAAATGGCTGTTATTCGGTGGGTTTTGATTCACTTGATCAGGATCAGTGAATTTCGGTATAAAAACTAAAAGAAAACTTTTAACAATCAGATTAAATAAAACATGAAAAATCAAATTATAACATTCATATGAACACTGATTATAGCGGCCCTGTTTATGCAGCCTGCCGTTGCACAAGATCATACAGGCCATCATCACAAATCAGAAGAAGTAGAACAGTTTAATGATGTTTCTGATGCATTTCGTGCAAACCTGACTCAGGTGGTAGAAGCCTATTTAAACGGTAAAGATGCTTTTCTAAATTCAGATTTGGATGCTTCGCTTGCGGAGTTTGAAACCTTTAAAAACAAACTGGAAGAGATCGGCGAACACGGGCTTTCTGGTGATGGACAGTGCCGGGGCAACGTGGCTGAGCCGTAACGAACAGGTTCAAAATCCCTATACACCGGACACCATGCTGGGATGTGGAGAGGTGATTGAGAGATTGGAATCATAAAAAACAAAAAAAATCCTCCAGGGGTTTAGTACTCCTGGAGAGTTACAAAAACAGACCTGACAAGTTTTTGAAAACCTTGAAGGTTTCTAATAATTCAAATCAATTAAAGGTGATCAATATGAAAGAAATTAAAGCGATGGTCCGGCCCGAGAAGTTTGAGGTCCAATGGATTTTGCTGTGTCACCGTCTATCACGGCGAGGGAATCGGGCGGCGTGGTGATCCCGACAAACTGAATGCAAGTCTGGAATTTCCATTTTTTCACTCCAAAATTGTGAAAATTGAAATTGTTGTAGCCAACGAACAACAAGATGAAGTTGTCAGTATCATCCAACAGGCAGCTTGTACTCATCACAAAGGCGACAGAATTATTTACAGTTCTGACAATGAAAAGGCGATTAGTATCAGAACAGGTGAAGAAGGTAGAGCAGTTCTTTAACTGATATCAATAGCTTAAAGTTAATCGGCAATACCGTGATACAGTAGAATTGAACTTGAATATTCATGATACATAATTCAAAGCGATCCAAAACCCGGGAAATCAAGAAAAACCTATGTTAATCACAATTATTAACTCTTCAGGCTTTATGGCTATTCTTCCTGAATGGGCACCCAACATCCATCCCATTGTGGTTCATTTTCCAATTGCTTTACTGGCTGTTGCCGTGTTGCTCGACTTCATTCGCCTTGCTGTTCGCCAACCTGCCGGCCTGAACCTCTCTGTCCAAATCCTGTACGGACTGGGTACCCTCGGTTTGATTGTTGCATTTATTACAGGCCGTCAGGCAACAGAAACGGTGGAGGTGGCCGGCCAGGCATTTACGGTGTTAGCTTCCCATGAAAATTGGGCGCTGGCCACTATGATCTTTTTTATCGCCTTTTTCGGGCTTCGTTTTGCCGCCTACTGGTATCAGCTCGATACACTAAAATCCACTTCTGCGGCATCCGTTGTTTTGGGATTGATCGGAATGGGCCTGGTTACAATTACAGGAGATCGTGGAGGCGAACTGGTATTTGGTCATGGAGTAGGAGTTGTTGCAATTGAAGAACTCCAACGCGTTTTGGATGAAAAAAGCGACCGGCTTGCTGAACTGGAAGGTGCTGCAGGACCGCAGATCGGTGAAGACGGCTCCTGGACCTGGCGAATTGTTGCCGGTGCTGAAACCAGAATTCTTAAAGATTTTACCTGGTTATCCGGCAACCCGGATGCAGTACATATTCAACGGAATGAAGAAGGTGGTCGTCATGACCTTTCAATCACGTTAGAAGAAGACCAGAAGATTATTCTTGTGTTGGAGCAAGAAACTGGAGCTGTGGAAGGCCGTTTATACATGTTGACAGATGATTTCGACGGGCAGATTTCCCTGATACACAATTACAAAAATACAGAAAATTATCAGTATCTGCGTTTCAACCAAAGCAGGGTGGAACAAGGCCAAATGCTGAACGGAGAAGATAACCTTCTCGGCAGTGGGAATACCGCACAGACTGATTGGATTGAGATGCGTGTGCAGGCATCCGGCGGACATTTCTATGGCCATATAAACGGTGATCAGGTTGTCCATACACATACCTCGCAGATGGAACCCGGCTACACCGGTTTGAAACTGAAAGGCAGTGGAACGTTTCGGTTACGACAGATTTCTTTTGAAGCGATTTAGAAAAGCATCAATGTTATGAATGCAAAAATATATCACATATACTATCACCACTCATAATGTTGAAGTCTTTGTAAATCATTAGTTTAAATCATAAAGAGAAGTCACAATTATAAAAGGAGATGAACGATGAAAAATCACGATCAAAGTCATTCACACAAGGATCATACAGATCATACAGATCACACAGATCACAAGGATGACAAAGATGACAATGAGCAGGATCACGAAGATAATACTCATGACAATCATGATGAAGAAAGCCACTCCCACCACGACCATCACAAGATGATGGTGCTGGATTTTAAATTCCGTTTTTGGTGGGTATTAGCCCTGACGATTCCAATTCTGGCCCTCTCCCCGATGATCCAGGAATTCCTGGGTGTGGATTGGCGGTTTACCGGCGACACGTGGATATTGACTGCACTATCAACCGTGGTCTTTTTCTTCGGTGGCTGGCCGTTTTTAACCGGGCTGGTTGATGAACTGAAGAAAAAACAGCCCGGCATGATGACCCTGATCGGCCTGGCGATTTCAGTTGCTTATATCTACAGCGTATTTGTGGTTTTCGGACTTGACGGACATTTATTGTTTTGGGAGCTGTCTACCCTTGTCGGTATCATGCTGCTGGGCCACTGGATCGAGATGCGGTCTGTGATGAGTGCTTCGGCGGCCCTGGAAAAACTGGCGGAATTGCTGCCGGGTAAGGCACATCGTGTGAAAGAGGACGGGTCAACCGAAGATGTTCCGGTGGAGGAGTTACAGGTTGGAGACCATATCCTGATCAAACCCGGAGAGAAAATTCCCGCAGACGGAATCGTGATCGAGGGTAAAACCAATGTCAACGAGGCAATGCTTACCGGAGAATCCCTACCGGTTGAAAAAGGAACAGATGATGAAGTGATTGGCGGTTCGATCAATGAAGAGGGATCCATCAAAGTGAAAATTCACAAAACCGGGGATGAGTCGTTCCTTTCACAGGTGATCAATCTGGTGCGACAGGCACAGGATAGTAAATCGCGCACGCAGGACCTGGCCAACCGCGCGGCATTCTGGCTTACCATCGTGGCCATAACCGGTGGCCTTATCACATTTTTTACCTGGACGCTCTTAACCGGCCAGGATCTCAGTTTTGCGATTAACCGGACCGTAACGGTGATGGTGATCGCTTGTCCCCACGCCCTTGGACTGGCTATCCCTTTGGTTGTTGCCGTATCCACATCTCTGGCTGCTACGAACGGGTTTTTAATTCGTAACCGCACTGCTTTTGAAGAAGCCAGAAATCTGGGAGCCGTCATTTTTGATAAAACAGGAACGCTGACCGAAGGTACGTTCACTGTAACCGACATCCTGAACTTTAAAGAACAAATTAGTGATGAGGAGCTTTTAAACTATGCAGCGGCGGTTGAGGTCAACTCCGAGCATCCGATTGCCAGAGGCATTGTTGAAAAAGCCGGTGAACC